>JBKJLC010000084.1:0-92773 GCA_046597055.1 Kofleriaceae bacterium
GCGCGCGCCGAGGGCAACACGACCTACCGGCTGGTCCGTCAGGTCACCGATGACGGCCGCGAGGAGGTCATCGTCAGCGGCCGGCGCGCGGTCGGGGTCGGCGCCACCGCGGCGACGCCGGCGCCAGCCGGGGACGACGTGCCCGACCTCGAGGACGAGCCAGCCGTCGACGACGCGGTCGCCTGACCGGCCCGGTGGGCGCGCCGATGCTCACGCGGCGCGGGCGCCCAGCGCGCTCGCCAGCGCCCGCAGGAGCGCGCCGCCGTCGCCGTGCCAGGCCGCGCCGTGCATGCACGCCAGCGTGGTCGCGCCCAGCTCCGCCAGCCGCTCGAGCGGCCCGGCGGCCCGGGTCGTATACGAGTAGTAGTCCATCGCGGCCCGGAAGGCCTCGCTGGGGCCGAGGATGTCGCGCTCGGTGACCGGCGGGTGCTCGGCGCCCGGCTGGGTGAACAGGTCGCCGCAGAACAGGGTGCGCGTCGACGACTCCCACAAGAAGCCGTTGTCCCAGCCGTGCGGCACGTGAGGCGCGTCGACCCACGTGATCGTGCGCTGGCCGAGCGAGACCGACTCTCCATCGGCAAGCGCCCGCGGCGGCCGGTCAGCCAGATCCTCGACCGACACCATCGCAGCGACCTGGCCACACAGCGGCCGGGCCGCAGGCGAACCGGCGAGCAGCTCGTTGAGCCCGCCGCACTCGTCGGCCTCGACGTGCGCGAACCCGATCCAGCGCAGCCGCTCGGGCGGCAGCACCGCCGCGATCGCCTCGCGCACCAGTGGCGCCATCCGTCGCGGCCCGGTGTGGAACAGCAGCGGCTCGTCGTCGACCACCAGGTACTGGTTGAAGCTGAAACCACCCGGCACCGCGGCGACCGGCGTGTGGATGCGATAGATGCCGTCGGCGATCTCGTCGATGCGGGTACCGGCGCTGGAATTGGTGACGGTCATCGGGGCCTCCCAGCCCGGGTGTACCGGGCGGGCCGCCGGACCGCCAGCCCCGGTCAGGGGTTCATCTCGTACGCGCCCTTGAGCGCGTGCACGTGGTCCGTCCAGATGTGCAGGTAGCGGCGCTCGTCGAAGACCGGCTTCTGGATGAGGCGCAGGCAGCAGGCCATCTGCGCCGGGGTGCTGCTCGGCTTGGCGTGGAGCTGGGTCGCGAACTTGGCGAAGTCGCGGACCAGGAAGTCGAAGATCTGGTCGACCAGGTCGGCCTCGATCCCGTAGATCTTGGCGTTCTCGGCGACCAGCTGGGCGTAGACGACCAGCGTGAACATCTCGCCGAGGGTCATCAGGAAGTCGAGGTCCTTGCGCTGGGCCTCGTCGGGGGTCGCGGTGGCGAGCAGCTCCTTCAGGATCGCGATCTGGCCGCGAAACACCTGCACGTTGGGCAGGTCGAAGGCGGCGAACGCCGGGTCATAGGCGTGAAACTGGATCTTGCCGAGCCCGCTGGCGCCGCCCTGATCGAACAGGAACGCGTCGTGGACCGCGTCGTCGCGGCGCGGCACCGGCGGGTAGCTGCCCGCGTTGAAGAAGTAGTTCGGCATGAACTTCACGATCAGCGCGATGTTCACGTGGACGGTGCCCTCCAGCTTGGGCAGCGCGCGGATGTCGCGGGCCGCCATCTCGAAGAACATGTCCTTCTCGAAGCCCTTCGCGGCGATCACGTCCCACAGGAGGTTGATGACCTCCTCGCCCTGGGTGGTGACCTTCATCTTCATCACCGGATTGAACAGCAGGTAGCGGCGGTCGTCGGGCGACGCGGTCCGCATGTAGTCGGCGGCGCGCAGCGCGAACAGCTTCATCGCCACCAGCCGTGCGTAGGCGTCGGTGAACATCTGCTTCACGTGCGGAAAGTCCGTCACGTACATGTCGTAGAGGCGCCGGTTGGCGGCGTGGTTGATCGCCTCGTAGAGGGCATGCGTGCACATGCCGATCGACGCCCAGCCCAGGTTGTACTTGCCGATGTTGACGGTGTTGAGCGCGGAGTTCCAGGCCTGCTTGCCGCGCGACAGGATGTCGGCCTCGGCGACCGGATAGCTCTCGAGCGCGTACTCGGCGACGTACGACTGGCTGGCGACGACGTTCTTCACCAGCCGGTACTGCGGGTGCTGGGTGTCGACCGCGAAGAAGACGTAGTCGTCGGGGTCGGCCTTGCCGGCCGCCTGTTCGGGGCTGGCGGCGATCTTGCCGAAGGTCGACAGCATCGCAGCCTTGTTGCCGTTGCCGATGTAGTACTTCGACCCGCTGGCGAGGTAGCCACCGCCCTCGGCCGGCGTGAGCACCATGTCGGTCGAGTAGATGTCGGCGCCGTGAGCGCGCTCCGACAGCCCGAACCCGAAGATGCCGCCGGCGGCGAGGTGCGCGGCCGCCTTCGCCTTCAGTGCCTCGTTGGGGCTCATCCAGATCGGCCCGAGGCCGAGGATCGTGACCTGCCACGTGTACCAGTAGCAGAGGCCGTAGAAGCCGAGGATCTCGTTGAGCTCGCAGTTGCGCCACGTGTCCCAGCGGGCGTCGTCGTCGCCGAGGCCGGCCGGCGTGAGCAGGGTCGCGAACACCTTCTCCCGCTTCACGAACTCGAGGAAGTCGGCGTACCAGGTGCGGGCGAGGTCGTCCTCCTTGAGCTTCGCCTTGCCCCTCTGCTCGAAGAACTCGATCGTCTTGAGCATGATCTCGCGCGAGCGCGCGTCGGGGTACGGACGATTGTGCTGGTGAGGATTGAGCAGGATCATCGACGGCTCCTTGGGCAGACCGCGCGACCGTTCGCGCGACCGCCCGGGTATCGCATGATTTCCGGGCTCACCAGCGCGCGCGAGGGGCGCGACTGCGCCGGCAACCGGGCGCGGTCCGCGGCTGTGAACGGTGGTCGGCTCGACGCGCAAGGGGTGCCACCGAGGTCGCTCGACGGCCGCGGGCACCGCCGATCTCATCACGTCGGTGACGCGCGTCGCGGCGCGAGCGTCACGTGGAGCGGCCATTGCCGGACTGGCAGTGCGCCTGTCGCCATCGACATCCGGGCCTCTTGACTTCACCGGTCGCGCCGGCAGGCAAGTGAGTGGGCGTCGGCGCGCGACTCGCGCGGACCTCGCGAGGTGCAGACATGGGTGGACCGGGACCAGGCGCGCGCCTTGGTGCCTACCTGCTCGTGAGCGAGCTGGGCAGCGGCGGGATGGGCAAGGTGTTCCTTGCCGAGCACGCGGCCCTCGGTCGCAGGGTCGCGATCGCCGCGCTGATGCAGCGTGCGTCGACCGCGCTGCAGGAGGACCAGGTCGCGCGCGCTCGAGCTGTGTGAGGCCGCCCTCGCGCTTGATCCCAGGAGCGTCATGCCGCTCATGGCATGCATCCTGGCCGCCTGTCGACTCGGCGCGATCGACCGCGCGCGGGGCTACCTGGGCCGGCTGCCGGCGGATCGCCACCGGCTGCTCGAGCGGCGGTGTCCGGCGCTGGTCGCCCCGCGGCCCACCGCGGAGACCGGGCGCATCGAAGCGCGGCAACGCCTCGCGCCCGCGGAGTCGCGGGCGACCACCAGGACGGCCGGATCAGCAGCGCAGGACGAAGCCGATCGGCCGCGAGATGATCGATGATGCCGGCGATGGCGCTCGAGCTCCGAACGATCACCGATGACGAGGTCCCCGGCTTTCGCGAGGCCCTGATGACGGTCTTCGGCGGCGACGCCGAAGACGACGAGGGTGGGGCCGACCGTTTCCGCGCGCTGGTCGACCCATCGCAAGCGTGGGCCGCGGTCGATGGCGGCCACATCGTCGCCACCGCGGCGACGTTCAACCTGGCGATCGGGATTCCTGGCGGGACGCTGCCGATCGCCGGGCTGACCATGGTGACGGTGCGGCCGACCCACCGTCGGCGCGGCCTCCTGCGCGAGCTGATCCGCGTTCATCTCGACGACGCCCGCGGGCGGGGCCTGGCGGTCAGCGGGCTGTGGGCCTCGGAGGCCTCGATCTACGGCCGGTTCGGCTACGGGGTCGCGGCCCACCACGACGAGCTGGCGGTCGACGCCGCCCAGACGATGACGGTCGCCGGCAACCGCGAGCTCGACCGCATCGAGTGGATCGATGAGGCCGGCGCGCGCGCCGAGCTGCCGGCGATCTACGCCGCGGCCACCTCCGACCGGCCGGGGGCCCTGCGCCGCACCGAGCCGTGGTGGCGCGAGCGCCGGTTCCTCGAGGCACCGTTCATGCGCCATGGCGCCAGCCGGCGCCGTCACGTGATCGCGCGCCGCGGCGCCGAGGCAGTCGGCTATCTCGGGTACCGCCAGCGCGGCGAGTTCGAGCAGGGGCTGCCCACCGGCAAGACCGAGATCAACGAGCTGATCGCGCTCGACCCGCGGGCCGAGGCCACGCTGTGGCGGTTCGCGCTCGGCATGGACCTGTTCCCGAGCGTGTCGTGGTGGTGCGCACCGACCGACTCGACGCTGCCGTGGATCGTCGACAATCCGCGCCGGGTCCGCCGCAGCCGCGTCGACAACCTGTGGCTGCGGATCGACGACGTCGGCGCGGCGCTCGCCGCCCGCCGCTACGCCGGCGACGGCACCGTGCGGTTCGCGCTCGACGACACCACCTCCTGGGAGCTGGTGGTCGAGGCCGGGGTCGGCCGCTGTGCGCCGACCGCGCGCGCGCCCGAGCTCCAGCTGGCGCGCACCACCCTGGGCGCCCTGTACCTCGGCAGCACCGCGGCCACCGAGCTCGCGCGCGCCGACCTGGTCCACGGCGATGCCGCCGCGATCGCCACCGCTGATCGCCTTTTCGGCTGGCCGGTCGCGGCGTGGTGTCCGGAGATCTTCTGACCGCGGCTACTGCGGCCGCGGCCAGTCGTTCCACGGCCGCGGTGGCCGGGCGCCCTCGAGCTGGAGGAACAGCGCGGTCAGCGCCATGCGCTCGTCGGCGGTGAGCGCCGGCGCGTGGACGTCGAACAGCGCGTCCAGGCTCGGCACCGCGCCGTCGTGACCGTAGGGCGCGGTCTTCATCACGTGGCGCAGCGACGGCGTGCGGAACCCGCCGATCGCGGCGTCGTCGCGGACTGGCGCGGGGCCCGGCTGGTCGGCAAAGGGCCCGGCCGCGTTGAACACGCTGGCGGCCACGACTCGGGCGCCGTCAGCGCGGCCAGCGTCCGCGACCGCATCGGGCAGCGACGGCAGCTGGCCGGCGTGGAAGCGACCGTCGGTCAGCATGGGCCCGCCATGACAACCGCTGCACCCGGCGGTGACGAAGGTGGCCAGGCCGCGCTGGGCGATCGTGGGGACCGCCTGATCGTCGCCGTCGAGGTAGGCGTCGAGCGGGGCATCGCCGGCGGCGGCGCGGCGCATGTACGCCTCGAGCGCCTTGCCGACGTTGGCGGCGACCAGGTTCACCGCGTGCTGCTGCGCCGCTGGCAGCGTGTCCCAGGTCGGGTCGCCCGGCTTGCCGCGCGCCGGCAGCACCGAAAGATCGGGCAGGGGCCCGAACACCGCCTGGTACCGCGTGCGCAGGTCGGGGTCGCCGCCGATCCGGTGCGCGACCTCGAGGCGGGTGAAGTCCATCTCGAGCGGATGCTCGAAGGCGAGCAGGGGCTGCGACCACAGCGAGTCGGCGCGGCCGTCCCACATGAGCACCGGCAGCCGGGCGGCGTCGAGGATGGTCGGCGCGTTGCGCGCGCCCCGGCCCACGCCGATCGAGACCGGCCCGCGGTCGCGGAACGCCAGCTCGGGCTGGTGACAGGTGACGCAGCGGACATCACCGGTGCGCGCGAAGCCGGGCGCGAAGAAGATCGTGATGCCGAGCTCGGCGGCGGCCGGGTCGTCGGCGTGGGCGTTGCCCGGCGACGGCGGCAGGCTCGCCGGCAGCCGCAGCGCGGTCACCGCAGCGCACCCGTCGTCGTCGAGCGCGGCGCACGGGCCGGGGTCGGCGACGTCGCTGCACGCGGCGGCCGCCAGCGCGGCGGTGGCGACCAGGACGGCGCCCGCGCGGCTCAGCGGCTGGCGTAGCACTGACCCTCCTCGAAGCCCGCGGGCAGGGCGGCGTGCTCGCGCACGCCGAAGTTGTCGAAGCTGCGCTGGTCGATGAACGGCAGGTTCTTCAGGTACTGGTACTGCCCGGTCATCACGAAGTCGTTGCGGAAGAAGCCCGAGCGCTCCGCCGACGAGTGGTAGAGCACGTGGCCCACGCCGATCTCGGCCTCGGCCATGGTCAGGCGGCGATCCGGGAAGTCGTTGCACAGCTTCTGCTGGCCGTTGGCGTAGAGCACGACCCGGCCGCGGTTGAAGAAGATGTCGATGCGGGTGCGCTGCTCGATGAACATCTCGTCGTCGAGCATCACGCCGTTGATCTGGTGGTTCGCGTCCCAGGTCCGGTACCAGGTGCCCTGGGTCGCCGGCGAGTCGAACTGCTGGTCGGGCGCCTCGATGGTGACGGTGCGGGTGGTGCCGATGTCGCGCCCCGCGTCGAACCCGGGCACCGCGCGGTTGGTGACCACGCGGATGTCGGTCTCGGCGCGCGGGGTCGCGCCGCCCTCGATGTCGTAGTACGAGCCGTTGCGCGGGACCAGCTGCAGGCAGTTCCAGCCGCCGAAGCTGATGGTGCCGCCGTCGGGATCCATGAAGCCCGATCCGTAGACGATGGCCTTGTGCTTGGCGAGCGCGCCGTCGGCGGCGAACTCGGGGCCGGTGCCGAGGGTCTGGCCGGGCTCGGCCGCGCCGCAGGCGTGGAAGATCCAGTAGCGGCGCTGGGTGGCGTTGGTCGGCACCTCGACGGTGACGTGCACGTAGCCGTCGTCGGTCGCCGGCAGCGCGAAGGTCCGCCGCGGGATCATGACGTTCGAGCCCATGATGTCCTGGCCGCCGTCGGCGAACACCGAGCGCAGCGTGCCGCGCGCCACGTACATCTGGCTGGCGTCCGAGCTGTGGTTGTAGAAGTTGAGCTTCGACGACTGCGACAGGTTGGTGCCCGACACGTTCGCGTCGGGCGCGACGAGGGTGCCGGCGCCGTTGGCGATCACCTTGCGCGGCTGATCGCTCGCGTCCGCGAAGTCCTCGAAGAAGTCGCCGGCGGTGAAGCCGGGCGGCAGCGTGGCGGTGCCGGTCGGGGTCACCCGGACCACCGCGCGGGCCAGGACCCCCGGGGCCCGGGCCGGCGCCGGCAGCCCGATCGCCTTCCACGGCGACTGCCCGCTGGCCGGCGGCACCGCGCCATGCCCGTTGACGATCAGGCTGCCGTAGTCGGCGCGGATCTCGGCCTCGGTCCGGATCGGGAACGTGGCCGGGCAGGTCTCCCAGCGCACGATCTGGCCGTTGACCAGCGCGTCGCGGACCGGCTGGCCCTCGTTCACGCAGGTGAGGTCGGTGTGGCGCACGCCCTCGGCGCCCGGGAACGGGCACAGCGCGTCGATCGCCTCGACCACGATGTCGGTGGCCGCGGTCAGGCCGTCGAGCTGGACGATGCGCAGCACCTCCTTGGTGGTCGGCGGCGTGCGGTAGCCCTCGGGGCTGTTGCAGGGCGGGATGAAGAAGTTGGGGCCGAAGTCGAGGGCCTCGTGCTCGTCGCACAGGTTGTGCTGGCGCAGCCCCGCGCAGTGGACGATCGCGCCGTCGACCTGGGTGCCGCCGCCGACCGGCCGCACGGTGACGCCCGCCGTCAGCGCGTAGACGCGGTAGTCCTGGACGCCCGCGACCACCGGCAGGAACAGGCGCGCGCTGTCGCGGTTCGGCAGGTAGCGGATCTCGCCGACCATCGCCGGCGCCGACGGCAGCGAGTCGGGCGGCGTCACCGCCGGCGCGACCACCGACGTGCCCGGCGCGATGTCGCCGGGGGTCGGCATGGCGCCTCCATCGGGGACATCGTCGACCGGTTCGCCGCAGGCCACCAGCAGCGTGACGAGGGCGAGGCCGCGCGTGGCGCGCGGAGCGAGGCAGCGGAGGGAACGAAGGGGCATGGCGGTCCCCTGTGCAGCGGTCGTGCCGCCGCAGCCCTGCGGGACTGCTTACCCGGGTCGTCCCAGGTGTTGGCTGCCGTCCACACCCGGGCGCGACACCCGAGGACCACGAGCCACGCACCGACGTGTGGGCGCTACCGGGCGGCGCGCAGCATGCGGACGTCGACCACGGCGGGCCCGGTCGGGCTGGCGCCACCGCTCGGGTCGGCCGGCGCCTTGCGGAACACCACGCCGACCACCTCGACCTGCTGGCCGCCGAAGCGCGCGACCTCGGCCTCGGGCCGGCGCGCGTCCTTGTGGTGCACCGGCAGGAGGCTCACCGACGTGCCGTCGGCGAGCTCGAGCGCGACGTGGCCGCCATGGACCGGCGAGAGCCCCGGCTTCATGCGCACGTCGCGCTCCACGTAGGTGCCGACCACCCGGGCCTGGGCGCCGTCGTGGGTGATGAGATCGGCGCTGCTGGCGACCGTGGGCAGCGCGTCGCTGCCGGCCAGCTCCTCGGGGTAGCTCTTCTCGGAGCGCGGCCGCGCGGTCGCGGCGGCGTCGCCGTCCGGCGCGCGGGTCTTGATGGGGGCGGTGGGCCCTGATCCCGATGTGGTCATCTCGGTCCTCCTGGGGGCGATCGCCGTGGGCTCCCGGTCGGAAGGCACCTGGGCGGTCTTGCTACCGTTGCATGCCGCCGCGGCGACGGCGAGCGCCGCCAGCAACCAGGACGATGGGGGGCGCATGCGAGGCGGGCGATCAGTCGTTGGTCGCGACCATGGAGGTCGGCGCGTCGCCGTGTTGCTTGTGGACGTCACGGTGCTCCTCGTGGAAGGACTGGCCCTTCTTGCCGACACCGTACATCTGAAACACCCACTCTTTGTTCTCGACCTCGTAATCCGAGACCGAGTAGTTCTCGAGCGTCATCGTGTCGCCACCCGACTTCATGACGACGCCGGCCCAGTGAAAGTTCCAGGTGCCGACGTCGGCCGGCTTGCCCTTGTGCTCGTCGCCGCCGGTGCTCATGTGGAACGCCTCGCCGATGTTGGGGTCGGCGTAGACGTTGATGCCGGCCTCCTTGTCGAACCCGTCCTTGGCGTCGGGGGCCAGCTTCTCGTACTCGGCGCGCGACAGCCGGTCGAGCTGGTCGGCGAGGCGGGCCATCTGCCCGGCGAGCACGGTCTTGGCGTCGTCGTCGGCCTCGGCCGCCCACTGGCCTTTGACGGTGTTGTATTCGGCGAGCTTGGTGGTGAGCGTCGCGGTGTCGAGCTTGCTCTCGTAGGTCGACTTCCAGAACTCCCACCACGAGTTCTCGGTGGTGAAGAGGTCGATCATCATCTTCACCTTCTGGATCTCCATCCAGTCGCGGCCCGAGCCCTTCTTGGTCTCGCCGTCCTTCTGGTACTTCGCCTGGGAGCCGCCGCCGCCCATGCCGCTGCCGCCGTCCATGCCCGAGACCGTGTGCGCCGAACGGCCGCAGTCGGCCCACAGCTCCATCTCGACATCCTTGGTCTTGTTCTTCTTGTTGACCGGCACCACGTCGACGAGCTCGTGCTCGAGGCCACCGGCGTCGGCGAACTTGCCGGTGAGGCCGCCGCTCTCGAGCGTGATCGTCGAGGTCTGCGCGAACAGCTGGGCCGCCGCGTCGGCGATCAGCTGGGGCGTGGCGTAGGCGGTCTGGCCGCCGACCGCCGACGACTGGTGCACGGCGATCTTGCCGTCGTCGGTGACCCGCCACTCGTCGTTGGGCTTGTGGTAGCGCTGCACGGTGCCGGCCGCGTCCGCGATCGCGCCGGGAGCGGGCAGGACGTCGTGGGCCGACTCACCGGCGACCGCGCGCTCGGCGGCGGCATCGGCCGCCTGCTCGTGGCGATCGCCAGGCGCGCCGACCGCGCTCTGCAGCTGCACGCCCTGCGACTGCTGGACGACGTGGGCCGCCTCGTGGGCCGCGAGCTGCAGCGACGGATCCGGCGACGCGAACGCGATCTGCGAGCCCTGGGTGTAGGCCTCGGCTTCCAGCTGGCCGGCCGCGGCGGTGGCCGACGAGTCGGTGTACGCGCGCACGCCCGACAGGTCGACGCCGTAGCTCGACTCGATCGCCGCCCGGTGCGGCAGCTCGCTGGCAGTGCCGGCGAAGCCCTGGCCGGCGGTCTCGATGACGCCGGGATGCGCCATCCCGCCGCCCTTGCGCTGGATCACCGGCGACGCGACCTCCGGGAGGCTCCGCTTCTGCACGGTCTCGCGGTCGGTCTCGCTGGATCCAGGGGCGCGGGCGCTGCGGTTCATCCGAGATACCTCTACGCCATTGTACGAGGCGACCGCCGTGAAGGTTCCCTGGCGCCGGTTGCAAAGAACGGCCGGGACGGACGGCGCCCCGGTTCAGCGGTGTGGGATGTACTGGGAGACGCGGGCCTCGTTGGTCCGGTACGCCTGGTTGTCGCGGAGGTGATCGGCGACCACCTTCTGCGCGCGGGCAAAGGCGCGCTCGTCGTCGCCCGGGTTCTGCCAGCCGGTCGAACCGCCGCGGTGGAAGTGCAGGGTGCCGTCGATGCCGAAGTGATTGAAGGCCTCGTTGAGCCGGCGGACACACTCGGGGAGGCTGGTGCGCCGGTTGAGGTACTTCTTCTCGTCCTGGTTCGTGAAGCTCTGGAACCGACCGCAGTCCGACTTGCAGGAACGCTTGAGGAAGTCGATGTTCATGTTGAACACGCAGACGTTCTGCGAGCCGTCGGTGGCCCCGTCCTTGGTCCAGTCGTACGGGAGCTGGCCGCTGCCATCGACCGCGAAGCTGTGGCTCTCCTGCATGGCCATGGCGACCGCGAGGTCGGCCCGGCACAGCCCCTCGGCCCGGCGCCGCTCGGCCTCGGCGGCCGACAGTCCGGCCAGCCCCTGGGTGGCGACCGCGTACATCTGCTGCCAGATCTCGCGCTTCACGCCACCGCGCGCGCCGGCGTCGTTGTAGATGCCGCAGCTGCCGTTGACCGCGCAGCTGCCGTCGACGTACTGGCAGGCGCCCGCCAGGCTCCCGCCGCCACCGCCGCCGGTCGGCATCCGGCACGAGACGCGCGTGTCGGGCTCCCAGCCCCAGCCGTCACCATCGGGATCGGTCGCGCGCGACGAGCAGGTGGGGATGGTCGGCGTGGCGACCCGCATCTGGCACGAGCGCGCAGGCTCCCAGCCCCAGCCGTCGCGTTCGGGATCGGTCGCCGCCGACGAGCAGGTCGGATAGCTGCCGTCGCCGCGGCCGCTGCCGGCCACCACGCAGGTGCGGGCGGGCTCCCAGCCCCAGCCGTCGCGGTCGGGATCGGTCGCGGCCGGGGAGCACCCCGCCGCCGCGATCGTCTCGAGGTCGTCGCCCTCGTCGAGCTCGCCGACGTCGCAGCTCGCGAGCAGGAGCGCGGCGCACGGAAGTAGCAGTCCGAAGATGCTGTGGCTGGTTGTAGGTCGCACGTGGCGATGTCCGTGCAGGTGAGGTGCCACTGTCCGGACGCGCGCGGCCCAGCACGTACGCCCTGGAGATGATTGCGGTATGGCCGCAGCCCCCGGGCTCGCTCGCGCCGCGCGGATGGAGGCTTCCCACCCCGCACCCCGGGTGCCGAAATGGGGCCCGACCCGTGCCGCGCTCGCCGCGACCGTGTGATGAATGGCGCCGGCGCATGTCCGAGCCCACGGTCCAGGTCCGCTTCGTCGCCGGCACGCTCGAGCTGCTCGGCGTCAAGCCGGCCGCCGGCCTGACCCTGCCGGGCTGCGCGTGGGACGACCGGACCGCGTGCTACCGGGCGCCGGCGGTCGCGTATGCCGGGCTGGTGCGCGCGCTCATCCAGCAGAAGGTCCGGTACCAGGACGAGGCGCGCCGCTACGGCGAGCTGACCGAGGGCGCGCGGGTCCACCGCGAGCCGCGGCCATACCAGGCCGAGGCGATCGAGGCCTGGCAGCAGCACCGCGGTCGCGGCGTGGTGGTGTTGCCGACCGGCGCCGGTAAGTCGCAGGTCGCGCAGATGGCGATCGATCTGCGGCGGCGCGACACGCTGGTGGTGGCGCCGACGCTCGATCTCGTGCGGCAGTGGCACGACCTGCTGCGCGCGACCTTCGGCGGCGAGATCGGCGTGGTCGGCGGGGGCGATCACGAGGTGCGGCCCCTGACGGTGACCACCTACGACTCGGCGTACCTGTACATGGAGCACCTCGGTTCGCGGTTCGGCATGGTCGTGTTCGACGAGTGTCACCACCTGCCGAGCGGCAGCTACGCGATGGCGGCGCGGATGGCGCTGGCGCCGTTCCGGCTGGGCCTGACCGCGACCCCCGAGCGCACCGACGGCCGCGACGCGCTCCTCACCGAGCTGATCGGCCCGATCGTCTTCCGCAAGGAGATCGTCGAGCTGTCGGGCGACTACCTGGCGGCCTACGACACCGAACGGATCGTGGTCGACCTGGCCCCGGCCGAGCGCGCCGAGTACGAGGCGGAGCGCGCGATCTACCGCGACTTCGTCGCCAGCCAGGGCATCCGGCTCGGTTCGCCCGAGGGCTGGGCGCAGTTCATCATGCGGTCGTCGCGCAGCCTCGAGGGCCGCCGCGCCATGCAGGGCTTCCGCCGCCAGCGCGCGCTGGCGCTGTGCGCCCCGGCCAAGCTCGACTACGTCGAGCACCTGCTGAGCCGCCACCGCGACGAGCGCGCGCTGATCTTCACCCAGGACAACGCGACCTGTTACGAGGTCGCCCGCCGCTTCCTGGTACCGGCGATCACCCACCAGACCAAGATGCGCGAGCGCAGCGAGCTGCTGAAGGGGCTGGCCGCCGGCCGCTACGGCGCGCTGGTGACGTCGAAGGTGCTCAACGAGGGGGTCGACATCCCCGAGGCCAGCGTCGCGATCGTGCTGTCGGGCTCGGGCTCGGTCCGCGAGCACGTCCAGCGGCTCGGCCGCATCCTGCGCCAGGGCGACGGCAAGCACGCCATCCTCTACGAGCTGGTGACCGGCGACACCGGCGAGACCTACACCAGCGAGCGGCGGAGGGAGCACGTTGCTTACCGCTGATCTGGTCCGGGCCCGGCGCTACCAGGGCGAGCTGCGGCTGCAGGCGCTCGACGCCAAGGGCCGCGCCCACGCCGAGGACACCGCCGCCGCGCTGATCGCGGTCGCCGAGGCCCACGTCGGCCAGCGTCGCGATGGCTTCGACGAGGCGTGCGCGGTCGTGGTCGCGGCCGCCCACGATCCCAGGGTCGCGGCCGGGCTGGTCAAGCTGACCGACGATCGCGCGACCTTCGCGCTCGAGGCCGCGGCCGATCCCGAGGCGCTGCGCCGCGACGTGTTCGTGCGCGCCAGCACCGCCCGCCGGACGCTCGCGGTCGGCGCGTGCTTCGATCGCGACGCGGTGCTGGCCGCGGTCGGCGCCGAGCGCGGGCTCGATGCGGCGACCGTCGACCGCATGCTCTACGCTGACCTGTCGGGCGCGCACCTGCTCACCGGCTTCGCGTCGCTGTCGCCGGCGGCGCTGGTCACCGCCTACGAGGACGGCCAGGCCCAGGCGGTGCTGCTGCGCGCGGTGCGGGTGGTGGTCGAGGTCGAGTGCGCCAGCCCCGGCGCCTACCGGCTGCTGTTCCGCCGCCTCAAGTTCCAGCGCCTGCTCCACAGCATCGCGCCCCGCGATGGCGGCGGCTACCGCATCGAGATCGACGGCCCGTTCAGCCTGTTCGAGTCGGTGACGCGCTACGGCCTGGCGCTGGCCCTGGCGCTGCCGGCGGTCCGCGAGTGCGACACCTGGACGCTCGAGGCCGACCTGCGCTGGGGACCGAGCCGCGAGCCGCTGCGCTTCAAGCTCGCGGGCGGCGCGGCCCCGGGCGCCGAGCCGGCCCGGCTGCCCGACGACGTCGCCGCCCTGGTCGCGGGCATCGCGGCGCTCGCCGGTCCGTGGCAGGCCCGGCCCGCCGACGTCCTGCTCGATCTGCCCGGCGTCGGCGTGTGCGCTCCTGATCTGATGTTCCGCCACGGCGACACCGGCGAGTGCGTGTACCTCGAGGTCCTCGGCTACTGGAGCCGGCCCGCGGTGTGGAAGCGGGTCGAGCTGGTCCAGCAGGGCCTCACCGAGCGCGTGGTGTTCGCGGTCGGCAAGCACCTGCGGGTCAGCGAGGAAGCCCTCGACGACGATCTGCCGGGTGCGCTGTACGTCTACAAGCGGACCATGTCGCCCCGGGCGGTGATCGAGCGGGTCGAGGCGCTGACCCGGGTCGAGGTACGCACCCGGCCCACGGCGACGCCGGTCGCAGCGGCGGCAAAGGCGCGGGTGGCGACCCTGCCGGCCCAGCCGGTGGCCAGGACGAAGGCCCCGGCGGTCTCGGCCGCGAAGCCGGCCCCGGCGGTCTCGGCCGCGAAGCCAGCACCGACCGCGAGGCCCCGCAAGCGCGCCGCGCCACCTGCGGAGTGACCCTCCATCCCCGTTCGTTTCGAGAGGGTTGACCAGCATGGCCGGCGCGATCGCGGTTCTTCCCCGTTTGTCCTGAGCGCAGCCCGGCGCGGAGCGACCGGCGCGGCTGGCCGCACGTCGCGGCGCCGTCAGTGCTGCGCGATGATCTTGCCCATCGCGGCGTACTCCGAGCGCGCCGCGCGCAGCAGGTGCTGCATCGTGATCGGCGTGCCGGCATCGGCGGCGAGAAACGCGGCGCGCAGGGTCGAGTTCTTGATGTAGCCGCCGGTCATCTCGAAGCGCCGGGCCAGCGCCTCGAAGTCGATGTCGGGCGCGATCGAGGCCTCGGTCGGCAAGAGCGTGCGCCACAGCCGCTCGCGCTCCTCGGGCTCGGGGACCGGGAAGTCGATCTTCATCGACAGCCGGCGCCGGAACGCCATGTCGATCGCGGTGTCGTTGTTGGTCGTGAGGATCGTGATGCCGGCGAACGACTCCATCCGCTGCAGCAGGTAGTTGACCTCGAGGTTGGCGTAGCGATCGTTGGAGCTCTTGACCTCGGTGCGCTTGGCGAACAGCGAGTCGGCCTCGTCGAACAGCAGGATCGCGTGGCCGGCCTCGGCGGCGTCGAACAGCCCCGACAGGTTCTTCTCGGTCTCGCCGATCCACTTGGACACGACCTTCGACAGGTCGACCTGGTAGAGGTCGAGCTTGAGCTCGTCGGCGATCAGGCCGGCGACCATGGTCTTGCCGGTGCCGGGCGGTCCCGCGAACAGCGCCGACAGGCCCAGGCCCTTGGCGACCTTGCGCCCGAAGCCCCAGCTCTCGTAGACCAGCCGCCGGTGCTTCACGCGCGCGATGAACTCGCGCAGATCGAGCACGTTGTCCTCGGGCAGCACCAGATCGGCCCAGGTCTGGCGCCACGCGATGCGGGTGCCGAGCGTGGCCAGCTTGGCGTCGAGCGCGCCGCGCAGGCCGAGGTGGAGGTCCTCGTGGGCGATCGCGCCGTCGCCGCCGGTGCGCGCGCGGGCGGCGGCCTTGGCCCGCGCGGTGTCGGCCGCGGTCACGATCACGCCCGGCATCACGGTGTAGCGGGCGGCGGCCCAGCCGGTCAGCTCGGCGCTGGCGGTCGGCAAGGCGTGGCGCCACAGCGCCTCGCGCTCGGGCTCGGGCGGCACCGCGAGCTCGATGATCACCGAGCCGCGCGCCATCTGCGGCGGTCGGCTGGTGATGCGCTCGGTGACCGCGGCGATCGGGCCGCTGTAGCTGCCGAACAGCGCGTCGTCGAGGCGGAAGCTCGGGTTGTCGAGGACGAACCCGTCGGCGCCGTCGAGCAGGATCAGCGACCGCCACATGATGGCCTCGCGCAGGATGCTCGGACCGAGGCCGCGCAGGAACGCCTCGTCGCGGGGCAGGGTGGGGCAGCGCAGGCGCAGGGTGGTGAGCCCGTGGGTGGCGGCGGCCGCGCACAGCAGCGACTTGCGACCGGCGTCTTCCTGGCCCGACAAGATCACGACCGGGTGCGGTTGCCCGTTGCGGGCCGACGCGAACGCGGCGCCGATCAGGCCGGCGACCTCCTCGAAGCGGGTCGGATCGATCACCAGGCGCTCGCGCGGCACCGCGGTCATCAGGTCGGCATGGCGGGCGACCTCGCGATCGAGCACGTCGCGGCCGAGGAACAGCTCGACCACCCGCTCGGTCGCGCGGACCTTGCGCAGCGCGAACGTGACGTCGAGGATCCGCTCGGTGCGGACCAGCGCGTAGCGGGTGAGGCGGCCGTCGGCGCCGAGCTCCTCGGGGACCCGGGCCATGTCGCCGCCGACGTAGAGCAGGTCGGTGAGCAGGCCGATGTCGGGATGGGTGCGGCTGGGGTCGCCGACCCAGCTCCGCACCGACTCGCGCAGCTTGGTGTCGATCTCGAGCGCGGTCAGCAGCACCAGGGCGCGGACCTCGCGCGGCGACAGCTGGAACGTGCGGCGCAGCCGCTCGATCGGGACCAGGACGGGGTCGGTGTGCTTGACCCGCGCGGCCATGTTCGCGTCGCGCTCGACGATCTCGTGGGCGGCCCGGGTCAGGTCGGCGTCGGCGCTCAGCTCGCCGCCGCGCTCGATGATCTGCCGGCGGCGCTGGGCCGCGGCCAGGATCAGGCGGACCGCGTCGATCTGGTCGCGGAGGTGCTGCTCGGGCGAGTCGTAGGGAGCCGCGGTCACGTGGAGGGCGAGTCTCCCACAAGTCGCGATCGCGCTCGTGGTCGTCCGCGGCTTGCCGCCATCCTCCCGGCCGGGCTGTCATGGACGGTCCCGGGGCCGCGGCGCGGCGGCTACTCGTCGGCTACTCGTCGGTCGCGCGCAGGCAGTACGTCAGGCCCATCACGGTGTCGTTGGCCTCGCGGCGCAGCGCGCCGCGCTCGCAGTGGACCACCGTGAACCGGTGCGTCGCGGCCAGCCGGTCGAGGTAGCCGCGCGCGTGGGTGAACCGGCCGGTCGGTGGCAGCCCGATGTCGGCGGTCTCGTCGTGCTCGACGGTGAACACGAACAGGCCGCCGGACCCGAGCCGGCGTCGGGTGGCGGCGAACACCGGCTGCAGGTCGCCGAGGTAGATGAGCACGTCGGTCGCGGTGATCAGGTCGTAGCGGGGCTGGCCGGTCGGGCCCTCGAGGAACCCGACCAGCTCGGCCACGGTCAGCTGGTCGTACACGCCCTTGGCGCGCGCGAGGGCGATCATCTTCGGTGACAGATCGACGCCGTCGAGTCGGTCGACCAGCGGGCGCAGCTGGACGCCGGCCAGGCCGGTGCCGCAGCCGAGATCGAGGCACGCGGCGAAGCGCTGGCCGCCTGGACGCGCGTTCGCGACCAGCGCCCCGACTCGCTCCGGGGCGCGGTAGCCGAGCTGCCCGACCAGGTGCTGGTCGAAGCGCTCCGACAGGCGGTCGAACTCGTCGACGACGTAGGCGGGCGGACAGCCGGCGGTGAGCTCGCCGCGCAGGGCCGTGATCAGGTGACCGACCCGCGGGTTGCCCGGGTCGACCTCGCGCAGCTGCTGGTAGACGCCGAGCAGCTCGTCGTTGCGCCCGAGGTCGATGAGCATGCGCGCCAGGTTGTTCAGCGCCTCGAGCCGGCGCGGATCGTGGGCGATCGCCGCGCGGTAGGCGGCGGCCGCGCCCGGCAGATCGTCGAGCGCCTCGGCGGCGAGCCCGCAGTTGAAGTGGGCCTCGAACCGCTCGGGCGCGAGGGTCCGGGCCCGATCGTGGGCGCCGGCGGCGGCTTCGTGGCGGCCGAGCCCGGTCAGCGCCGCGCCCCGCACGCCATGGGCGACCGGATCGTCGGGGTGGCGGGCGCAGGCCTGCTCGGCGGTGGCGAGCGCCGCGGCCGGCTGCCCGGCGCGGAGCAGCAGCCGCGCGACCTGCAGCTGCGCCGCCAGCGGATCGGGATCGAGCTCGACCGCACGTCGGTAGGCAGCCACCGCGTCGTCGACCCGGCCCTGCGCCGCGAGCGCCAGACCGAGCCCCTCCTCGATGTGGGCCAGGCCGGGCGTGACGGCGAGCGCGGCGCGGAACGCGGCCTCGGCCCCGGCGTGGTCGCCGGTGGCGCACAGCTGGGCGCCGAGGTTGTAGTGCGCGCCGCCGCGGTCAGGCGCCGCGGTAACGGCGGCGCGGAAGGCGGCGATCGCGTCGTCGGTGCGGCCCTGGCGATGGCAAACCGTGCCGAGGTTGTCGAGGGCGAGCGCCCAGCCCGGGCGCGCCACCAGCGCCGCGCCGTACGCGCGCGCGGCCTCGTCGAGCTGGCCGGCCTCGGCCAGCGCGGCGCCCAGGTTGAACTGGAGCACGGCGAGCTGCGAGGTCACCGCCGCGACCATCGCCCGGTACGCGTCGGCGGCCTCGCCGTGGTGGCCGAGCGCCTGCTGCTCGAGCGCGCGCTGGTGCAGCGCCTCGAAGCTGTCGCCGGGATCATCCGCCATCGCGAGAGGATACGCAGGAGCCGCCCGCGCGGGTTGCCGCGACGCCAACCGAGGTTGCCGCCGCGGCATTTGTTGCGGTCCGCGCCGGGCCCGGATGGTACGGAGAAGGCATGGATGACCACGCGGACCAGACGATCGGGCGGTGGTTGACCGCGTTCATCGCCCAGCACGGTGGCGTCGCCGGTTCGGTGCACCTCCGCGAGGCCGACGAACTCCAGCTGGTCGCCGCCCACAACCTCCCGCCGCGGGTCCAGGAGCTCACCGCCCGGATCCCGCGCGGCAAGGGCATGGCCGGGCTCGCGCTCGAGCGCGCGCAGCCGGTGCAGACCTGCAACCTGCAGGCAGATCGGTCGGGCGACGTCCAGCCGGGCGCGCGGGCGGTCGCGGCCAGCGCGGCGATCGCGCTCCCGGTGACCGATGCGGCCGGGCAGGTCCGGGCGGTGGTCGGGATCGCGTTCGCCGACGAGCGCGAGCTGGTCGGTGCCGAGCTCGAGCGGCTCACGACCGGCGCGCAGCAGCTGCCCGGCTGAAGTCCACCGGCGTCTCTCGACGAGCGCCGCCGCGCTGGCTGCGAGTTTCTTGCGCGGCGCCTGCCGGCGACGTGACCGGCGTCGGCTTCCGCGCCGCTCCCGCGCGCAGTATGCTGCGCCGCAATGACGTCTTTCGGGGTCTGGCTCGTCGGCGCCGCCGGCAACGTGGGCGCGTGCACGCTGGCCGGCTGGGCCGGGTTGCGAGCCGGGCGGCTGCCGGCGACCGGGCTCATCACCGTCGGCGAGCCGCTGGGTGCCCTGCCACTCGGGTCGTTCGACGACGTGCCGTTCGGGGGCCACGAGCTGGGCACGCGCTCGCTCGCCGACGCGACCCGCGCGCTGGTCGCCGAGGGCATCTTGCCCGCGGCCGTGGTCGACGCGCCGGCGGTGACCGCCGCGGTCGCCGCGGCCCAGGACCAGCTGTGCCGGGGTGTGGCCGGATCCGGAGGCTGGGACGAGCTGCAGCGCGTCCGTGCCGAGCTGGCCGGCTTTCGCGATCAGCACCGGCTCGAGCGGGTGATCGTGCTGAACGTCGCCTCGACCGAGGCCGACGCCGTCGGCGAGCCGCTGCCCGCCGATCCTGACGCGCTGTTCGCCGCGCTGCGGGCCGGCCGCCGGCTGCCGTCGAGCTCGATCTACGCCGCGGCCGCGCTCGACCTCGGCCTCGGCTACGTGAACTTCACGCCGTCGACCGGCAGCGACCTGCCGGCGCTGCACGCGCTGGCGCTCGCGCGCGGCGCGGTCCACACCGGTGCCGACGGCAAGACCGGCCAGACCCTGCTGAAGACCGTGCTGGCGCCGATGTTCGCGACCCGGCGGCTGCGGGTGCAGAGCTGGGTGAGCCACAACATCCTCGGCAACGAGGACGGCCGCGCGCTCGACGACCCCGGCCGACGCGCCGCCAAGCAGCGCTCGAAGGGCGCGTCGCTCGGCGCGATCCTCGGCTACACGCCGGAGAGCCGGGTCGGCATCGACTACGTCCCGAGCTACGGCGACTGGAAGGTCGCGTGGGACCGGATCGTGTTCGAGGGCTTCGGCGGGGCGCAGATGACGCTCGAGCTGACCTGGCGTGGCAGCGACACCGCCCTGGCGGCACCGCTGTGCATCGACCTGATCCGGCTGGTCGAGCTGGCCCAGCGCCGGGGCGAGCGCGGCGTGCTGGATCATCTCGGCCTGTTCTTCAAGGATCCGATGACGCGCGGCGGGGCCGACGCCGTCGAGCACCGGCTCGAGCGGCAGTGGCAGGCGCTCCTGGGGCACCTGTTGCCCGGCGCGAGCGCGGGCGGTGCGACGTGAACGTCGGCGCGCTGCTGCGGCTGGTGCGTCCGCCCAACGTGTTCACCGCGTTCGCGGACGCCCTGGCCGGGCTGCTGGTGCTGCGCGGGCTGGGGCTGGCGGTGCCCGATCGCGCGTGCGCGGTCGTGCTGGCGTCGGGCTGCCTCTACCTCGCCGGCATCGTGCTCAATGACGTCTTCGACCGGAAGATCGACGCCCTCGAGCGTCCGACCCGGCCGATCCCGAGTGGCGAGATCCGCGCCGGGTTCGCCGCCGTGCTCGGCTTCGGCCTCATGGCCACCGGCGTGCTGATCGCGGCGTGGATCGGCCGCTCGCCGGGGATCGTGGCGGCCGCGCTGGCCGGCTCGATCCTGCTCTACGACGCCGGCCTCAAGCACACCAAGCTCGGCCCGCTGGTCATGGGCTCGTGCCGCGGGCTCGACCTCGCGCTCGCGATCTCGACCGGCCTCTCGCTGGAGTCGAGCTGGCCGGCGATCGCGATCGCCGGGCCATTGGTCCTGGCGCTCTACATCACCGGGCTCACCTACATCTCGCGCGACGAGGTCGACGGCAACACCACCCGGCGCGCGCGCACCGGGCTCACGTTCCTGGCCGGACTGGCGGTCGCGGTCGTGGTCGCGCTGATCGCGTGCCCGTGCCTGCCGCGGACCGCGTGGGCCTGGCCGTGGGTGGCGCTCGCCATCTTCCTGGGCTGGCGCAACTGGGCGCCGGTGTGGCGCAGCCACGACGGTCCCTCGACCGGACGGGCGATCGGCGGCGGCATCATCCTCATCCCCGTGATCGACGCGGCGATCGCGGCGGTCGCCGGCAGCCCGTTCGCGGCGGTCGCGGTCGCCGGCCTGCTGGTGCCGGCGCTGGTCCTCAAGCAGTTCTTCTCGCCGACATGACCGGCGCGATGCAGCTCGGCTACAACACCAACGGCTTCGCGCACCACCGCCTGCTCGACGCCCTCGCGGTGATCGCGGAGATCGGCTATCGCGCGGTGGGCCTCACGCTCGACGTCCACCACCTCGACCCGTTCTCGGCCCGCCACACCGAGGAGCTCGACGACGTCGGCGCGGCCTGCCGCGACCTCGGCCTGGTGCCCGTGATCGAGACCGGCGCCCGGTTCCTGCTCGATCCTCGCCGCAAGCACCGGCCCACGCTGCTGTCGGCCGACCCGCGCGAGCGCGCGACCCGGATCGACTTCCTGACCATGGCGATCGACGTCGCGGCGGCGGTCGGCGCGTCGGTGGTGTCGCTGTGGTCGGGCTCGCCCGACGAGGGCGACGCCGCCGCGCCGGCGGCGCTCGACGACCGCCTCGCCGCCGGCCTGCGCGAGGTCTGCGCGCGGGCGCGCGACGCCGGCATCGTGGTCGGCTTCGAGCCCGAGCCCGGCATGTACCTCGAGGACATGGCCGGCTTCGCGCGGGTGCGGGCGCTGGTCGAGGACCCGGCGCTGAAGCTGACCCTCGATGTCGGCCACGCCCACATGACCGAGGACGCGGGCGCGGACGCCACCGTGCGCACGTGGGCTGCCGAGATCGTCAATGTCCACGTCGAGGGCATGCGCCGCACGCTGCATGACCATCTGGTGCCGTGGGAGGGCGACCTCGACGTGCGCGCCGTGCTGCGGACGCTGGGTGACGTCGGGTATGCGGGGCCCGCGTGCTTCGAGCTGTCGCGGCATTCGCATGATGCAGCGCGGATCGCCCGGCGCGCGTTCGAGTACGTGACGGCTGCGCCGGCGTAGCCGAGTCGGTCGTACTGCTGGCGATCCGGGGTCGCGGGCCTGGTGCGGGGACGGGGTCGGGGTCGTCGCGGCAGGGCCTGTGGACGCTGGCGCCGCCGTGGCCAGCCGCGCCTTCGAGGCGAGGACGTTGCCGCGGAAGGGTGCGGGGCGCGCCTGCCCACCGCGGCTTGGATTGCTGCGCCTTCGAGTCGCGGGGGGCGGCCAGCGGCGAAGGTGGGCGCACCAATCCACAGCGCCCACAGTCCGGTGACTGCCCCTGATCTGTAAAAACAACAGAGCGCAGAGCTGTCACAGCGCACGACGGCGCCGACACGGCGAACGTGTTGATCTGCACTCCCGTGCAGGGGATCGTGAGTGTCAGACTGCCATGCTAGTCAATGGTGATGCTCGCCGAGATGATGGTGTTGGGGGATCGGATTGCGGAGCAGGCGGCGCACCTGGACGCGGCCCTGTTTCGATTGCTGACCGATCTGCGGCAGTTCGATGCGGCCGGCGGCTGGTACCAGGCGGGCGCGCGCTCGTGCGCACACTGGCTGTCGTGGCGGGTCGGCTGGGATCTCGGGACGGCGCGGGAGCACGTGCGGGTGGCGCGGCGGCTGGGCGAGTTGCCCAACGTCGGGGCGGAGCTGGAGAAGGGCGCGCTGTCGTACTCGAAGGTCCGTGCGATCACGCGGGTGGCCACGCCGGCCACCGAAGACTGCCTGGTGCTCTTCGCGCGCAAGACGACCGCGGCACAGCTGGAGAAGATCTGCCGCCAGTACGGGACGGTGCGGCGGCTCGCCGAGAAGGGCGCGGAGGGCGATCGAGCCCGGCGTCACGTCGGCCGCCGCGATCTGTCGGACGGCATGGTCCGCATCGAAGCGGTCCTGCATCCCGACGAGGCCGCCGTGCTGTGGGCGGCGATCGAGCGCAGCGCCCGGGACGCTTCCGCGGAAACGTCGGGTACGACCGCCCGGTTCGATCGCGCGGATGGCCTGGTGGCGATGGGGCAAGCCGTCGTGCGGGGGGAGCGCCCCGAGCGGTCGCCGGTGGAGGTCATCATGACCGTGCCGCGGGAAGCGCTCGCGCTCGACGCGGCCCCGAGCGAGAACCCGGCCGACCAGCTCGGCTGTCTGACCGACGGTGGACACGTCTCGCCGGAAGGGGCGCGCCGGCTGTGCTGTGACGCCGGCGTGGTCGAGGTCGTCACCGACGAGGCGGGGCAGCCCCTGTCGGTCGGTCGCAAGACCCGCACGATCCCGGCGCCGATCAAGCGCGCGCTCCTCCTCCGCGATCAGGGCTGCCGGTTCCCGGGCTGCACCGATCGCCGGTTCCTCGACGGCCACCACATCCAGCACTGGGCCGACGGGGGCGAGACCTCGCTCGATAACCTCGTGACCGCGTGCAGCCGTCATCATCGGTTCGTTCACGAGCACGGCTACCGCGTCGAGCTGCGTGATGGCTTGCCGGTCTTCTTCAATCCGCATGGCGTCGAGGTCCACGCCACCCCGCCGCGTCCGTCCCTCGGACTGCTGTCCTGGGACTACCTCCGCGAGCTCAATCGCGACCAGGACATCACGGCGCAGACGGGCCAGTGCGAGTGGGACGGGCTCCCGGTCAACTATGGCTACGTCCTGCAAGACCTGCACTACTACGCCACGCACGACACGCCGTGATCGTCGGCCGTCGGTCCGTCGGTCGGTCGGTCGGTCGGTCGGTCGGTCGGTCGGTCGGTCGGTCGTGGTCGTCGGACGTCGGTCGCAGCTCCCGGTCGCCGGCGTGGCGGGCCGCGCAAGAGCGCGCTGGTGGTTGGCCGCTCTGGTTCGATCCAGCACGGCTCTGGTGCTGGTTCGGAAAGTTTTTGAAGATCAGGGGTAGTCGCGGCCTGTGGGCTCTGTGGATTGGCGCGCCCATCACGCTGCTGCCCACCGCCGGCGCCCCGAAGGCGCGGCAATCCAAGCCGCGGTGGGCAGGCGCGCCCCATCACGCTTCCGCGGAAACCTCCCTCGCCTCGAAGGCGCGGCTGTCCACGGCGGCGTCAGAGTCCACAGGCCCTGCCGCGACGAGCCCTTCGACGTTCACCGCCCGCCTCACACGGGCTGTGAGGGCCAGGCCGCGTCACGCGGGCCGCGCGGCGCACGCCGCGTGGCACAGGCTGTGCTTCGACTGGCATCATGCCGCCCATGCACCGCCCGTCGCCCTCGCTGTTGCCGCTTCTGCTGGTGCTCCTGCCGCTCCTTGCCTGTGACCCCGAGCTTCACCGCATGGCCGTCGCCGCCGAGCGGGTCCCGTGCACCGGCGTGGGCAACCAGATGTGTCTACTCGTCACCGATCTCGACCAGGCCGCCGCCACGCCGACGCTCTTCTACGACGGCATCGCGGGCTACCAGCATCAGTGGGGCCGCGCGGTCGAGATCGACTATACGCTCGAGTCGATCGACGACCCGCCGGCGGATGGCTCGAGCCAGCGCCGGACGGCCGAGCGCGTCGAGGTGGTCAGCACCGCGGCCGCGGGTGCCACGTTCACCACGCGCTTTCCGGTCTCGTCCCAGCCCTGGTTCGAGCTCGGCGCGACGGGCGTGGTGCTGATCGATGGCACGCCGGTGGTCAGTCCCGACGAGCTGCGCGCGCGGGTAGTCGGCCCGCTCGAGCAGGCGCTCGAGGTCGTGATGGCGTACGACGGCGCCGGTGGCCTGGCGCTCCGGTCCGCCACGAGCGTGCCCTGACCGAGCACCGTCGCGCGGGCGGCTACCGCCGCATCAGGTCGAGGATGAAGCGCTTCACGTCGGTGGCGGCGAACCGGTCGCGGCGCTGTGAGCCCTCGCTGCAGAGGAGGACCGGGCCCTCGCCGTCGCGCGCGGGCAGCCGGCCGTGTGAGCCCCTGACCCCGCTGGCCTCGATCGGGATCACGTCCATCGTGTAGCGGAGGCCGATCGCCTTCTGGGCCAGCCGGAGCGCGGCGCGCACCTTGGCGGTGGGGCCGTCGAACAGCAGCTCGGCCGGATCGTAGCCGGGCTTGCGGTGGATCTCGACGGTCGGCGCGAAGTCGGGGGCGCGGGCGTCGTCGAGCCAGTAGTAGTAGGTGAACCAGGCCTCGGGATCGGCGACCAGCACCAGATCGCCGGCGCGTGGGTGGTCGAGGCCGGCGGCGCGCTTGCCATCGTCTCCCAGAACCTCGGCGACCCCGGGCAGGCCGGTGAGCGCCTCGCGGGCGCGCGGCAACACCGAGGGATCCGACACGTAGACATGGGCGATCTGGTGATCGGCGACCGCGAAGGCCTTCGACGCGAAGGTGTCGAGCAGCTCGCCGGCCGGGTTGGTCACGACCTCGAGCAGGCCGGCCTCGCGCAGGCGGCGGTTGACGTGAACCGGGCGATGGACGTCGGTGAGGCCGTACTCCGAGAGGACGACGACCTTGGCGCCGGCGGCGCGCACGTGATCGATGAGCGCGCCGGCGACCTGATCGATCGCGGCGGCGGCGGCCTGGGCCTCGAGCCCGCGCGAGCCGAACCGCTGCAGGTCGTAGTCGAGGTGCGGCAGGTAGACCAGGGTCAGGCTGGGCTGGTGCTGGTCGAAGACGAAGCGGGCGGCCTCGGCGATCCAGCGCGAGCTCGGCAGGCCGGCCCGCGGCCCCCAGAAGTCGAACAGCGGGAACTCGCCGAGGCGGGTCGCCAGGCGCTCGCCGAGCGAGGCCGGCTGGGTGTAGACGCCCGGCGACTTGCGTCCGTCGGCGTGGTAGACGGGCCGCGGCGTGACCAGCCAGTCGGTCGACGCGCCCATCGCGTACCACCAGAACAGGTTGGCCACCGTGACGTCGCTGCCCAGCTCGCGGCGGGCCGCGGTCCACAGCTTGTCGCCGCCGACCAGGCGGTTCGACTGTCGCCACAGCCAGATCTCCGACTGGTCGCGGAAGAACCAGCCGTTGCCGACGATGCCGTGCTCGCGCGGCATCGCGCCGGTGAGCAGGGTCGACTGGGCCGAGCAGGTCACCGCCGGCAACACGGTGCCGAGTGGCGCGCAGAAGCCGGCCGCACCGAGCGCCGACAGGCGGGGCATGTGGAGCAGGAGATCGGGGGTCAGCCCGACCACGTCGATCACGACGACCTGGTTGACAGTCATGGCGTGGCTCCGAGGGTGGCGAGCTGCGCGAGGGTCCAGGCCAGCTCGCGGGTGATGCCGTCGACCAGGCCGGCGTCGTCGTGCGGGCGTCGACCGTCGGGCAGCACGCTCCAGGTGTAGGTCTCGACCTCGAGGTGGGGCAGGTCGGCGGTCGACGAGGCCAGCGCGGCGGCCAGCACCGGAGCGATCGCGCCCTGGGTGGTGGTGAACGCGCCGAGGTCCGGCTCGTGGACGGGGACGTGGAAGTGGACCCGCCACGGCGCGCTGCGATCGAGGGTGGCCAGGGCGTCGGGCAGATCCATGGTGCCGCCGCCCGTGGTCCGCACCTGGTGCAGGAAGCGAGGCTCGTCGAAGTCGGCCAGCGCGGCGCGCTGGGACGCGAGGTCGGGGCGCGGCACCACCAGCGCGCTCGAGATCTGGATCTTGGCGCAGCGCACGCCGGCGGCGCCGAGCGCATCGAACGCCATGGTCGGGTCCTCGCCGACCACCGCGGCGTGGCAACAGTCGAGGCACACGCCGAGCAGGTCGCCGCCGGCGTCGCCGAGGAACCGGGCCAGCTGGTCGGCGCGCTCGAAGCCGGCGCCGGGCTCGGGCTCGACCGCGAGCTCGATCCGCCGGCCGGTGCGGAGGGTGATCGCGCCGAGGGCGTCGGCGGCGATGCGCAGGCCGTCACGCGCGCGCGCGTGATCGACGGTGGCGGGTCCGAGCGGCACGGTCGAGATCGAGCCGATCGCGACGTCGTCGGGCAGGAGCTCGGCGAGGATCGCGGCGAGGTCGACGGTGTACGCGACCCGGGCCGGGTCGGCCCAGGTCGGCTCGAACACGCGCTCCTTGACCCGCGGCGCGTGGAAGCCGCCGTAGGGAAAGCCGTTCAGGGTGAAGACGTAGAGGCCCTCGCCGTCGAGCGCCGCGCGCAGGGCGGTCCGCGCCGCGGGATGGCGCAGCTCGGCCGCGGCCGGCTGTGCGATCCACAGACCGACGCCCATGCGGGTGACGCCGAGGCGGGCGCGCACCGGCCCGCAGATGCGCCGGAGCTGGTCGATCAGGGCGGCGACGGTCTCGCCGGGCAGGACGTTGTAGCAGTAGCCGAGCTGGAGTGTCCGGCCGTCGGACAGACGCAGGCGCATGGGCGCGGGTCAGCCGCCCTGGCCACGGAGGATGCTGTTGCCCTGGAACAGCTCGCCGTCGAGGACCGGCCGGGCGTCGAGGTCGGACGCGGCCAGCCGACCCGACTGGGCGAAGAACGCGATCGGGTTGTCCCAGACCACCTGGTCGACCTGGTGCGCCGGGAACCCGCCGCGCTTCATGCCGGCGGCGGTGCGCGCGACCTTGAGCGGGTCGCTCTTGCCCCAGTCGCACGCGCTGTTGAGGATCATGCGGCCGGTGCCCCACTTCTGGAGGATCGAGACCATCCGGCCCTCGTCCATCTTGGTCTCGGGGTAGATCGAGAAGCCCATCCAGCAGCCGGTGTCGGCGCACAGCCCGACCGTCTCCTCGTTGTTGTGGTCGACGAGGGCGCGCTCCATCGGGAACCCGACGTCGCGCAGGACCGCGAGCGTGCGCTCGACGCCCTTCTTCTTGTCGCGATGCGGGGTGTGGATCAGCGCGGGCAACCCGTGGGTGCGCGCCAGCTCGAGCTGCTGCGCGAAGTACGTCTCCTCGCGATCGGTCATGTCGTCGAAGCCGATCTCGCCGACCGCGAGCACGCCGTCCTTCGCGAGGTAGCGCGGCATCGCCTCGATCACCCCGGCGTTGACCCGATCGTCGTTGGCCTCCTTGGGGTTGAGCGCGATCGCGCAGAAGTGATGGATGCCGAACTGGGCAGCGCGGTAGCGCTCCCAGCCGAGCAGGGCGTCGAAGTAGTCGAGGAAGGTCCCGACGTGCGTGCGCGGCTGGCCGAGCCAGAACGCGGGTTCGAGGATGGCCTCGACCCCGGCGAGCGCCATGTTCTCGTAGTCGTCCGTGATCCGGGAGTACATGTGGGCGTGCGGCTCGAAGATACGCATCGGGGCTCCCAGGATAGCTACTCGACGAGGGCGTGACGCAAGGCGGCGGCGACAGCAAGCGACGGCTCGCGCGCGGCGCGATCGATCAGGAACGGTCGCACCCGTGGATCGCTGGTGACCAGCAGTCCGAGCGCGGCGGCCGCGGCGGCCCGCTGCTCGTCGCTCGGATGCTCGAGGTACCCGAGCAGCTTGGCGGCCAGGCCCGGCGGCGGGAACCGGGCCGCGACCGCCCACAGCGCGGTCGGCACCACCCGACCGGCGGCCTCGCGCTCGAGGGCGAAGTCGACCAGGCTCTGCGCGAGCTCGGCATCGACCCGCTCGGCGAGGCCGGCGATCCGCGCCATCGCCATGCCGCCGAACACGACCTTGAGGACCGCCTTGCGCCACTCGTGCTGGGGCAGGTGTCGCGACGCGTACGGGTTGTCGAGCAGCGCGGCCTCGAAGATCTCGCCCTGGCTGATCCGCATCGCATCGAGGATGATCGCGAGCCCGGTGGCGTCGTGGTCGGCGCCTGGCAGCAGCGACAGCGCGCGCAGGGCGCCGGTGCGCTCCCGGGCATCGCCGTGCCGGTACAGCTCGCAGGCGCGCGCGAGCGCGTTGGCCGGAGCGCGCCGGGCCGCGGCCAGCAGCAGCCGCACCCGCGCGGCGTCGTCGACGCGCCACGCCGCCAGCGGGATCCGCGCGCCGTCGGCGGTGACCAGCTCGGCGCCGGGCGCGTCGAGCCCGCCGCGCCCGACCTGACGACCGACCGCCGGAAACGCGACCGCGAGGTCGAGGGCCCCGCTGGCGACCCCGGCCGCGGTGTCCTCCAGCCAGACCTGCCCCTCGGGCCGGGCGCGCGTGCGGAGCAGGTCGGCGAGAACGCGGTCCGGAGCCTCAGCCATCCCAGCCGGGTACCGCGGGGGCGGACCCCCGTCAAGGTCGGCTACCGCGCGTGTCCCCGCGCCGCGGGCTCGTGGATCCTGCCAACCTGCGCGCATCCAAGCTGCTGCTGATCTGACCCGAGGTCAGCGGCCGGGCGGCCACCGGTCGCGGCGGGGTGGGTCTGGTACGCTGCCGCATGGACACCGGGGTCGACGTGCTCGAGGTCGAGTTGCAGCGCGCCCTCGCCGCCGCACCGGAGCGGCTCGATCTGGTCGCGCTGGCGATCGCTCGCCTGGACGACGCGCGCGTCGATGACGAGCAGGTGCTCGGCCAGCTGGATCGCTGGGGCGCCGCGGTGCGCGCCGCGGTCCGGGCGCCGCGGCCGAGCGGGCTCGAGGCGCTGGCGGTCGTGCTCGGCGGGGAGAACGGCCTGCGGGGTGACGACGCCGAGTACGACGAGCCCGCGAACAGCTTCCTGCCGCGCGTGCTCGAGCGCCGGCGCGGGCTGCCCATCGCGCTGTCGGTCGTCTACCTCGAGGTGGCGCGCCGCGCCGGCATTCCGCTGTTCGGCCTGGCCTTGCCCGGGCACTTCGTGGTCGCCCAGGAGGCCGACCCCGGCGCGCTCGTCGTGCTCGATCCGTTCGCCGGTGGCCAGGTGATGAGCCACGGCGAGCTGCAGACGACCCTCGCCCGGGTCGGTGCCTCGCTGCGGCCGGCCATGCTCGAGCCCGCGTCCGCGCACACGATCGCCTGCCGCATGCTGCGCAACCTGGTCGGCAGCTACCAGCGCCGGGCGCGCTGGGACATGGTGCGAGCCGCCGCGGCGCTCCTGCGCGCGATCGAGCCCGGCGACCCCACCGCGCGCCACGCGATGGACGATGCGGCGCCGTCCGACGACGACCTCAACTGAGAGACCCCATGGTCATCCCCGACTTCGTGCCCGGCATCACGGCGCCGTCCACCACGGGCCGTCAGTTCATCGTGCGCGACCACCGGCTGCTGGTGGTCCGCCACGATCAGCGGCCGACGCTGCCGGTCGGCCCGGTCGACGATCGCTGGCTCTACCTCGGACAGCACGGCGAGACGGCCTGCTTCGCGCTCGGCCTGGCCGCCGACGAGCCGCTGCCAGGCGACGGTGAGCTGGTCGCCCTGCGGGGCCTGTTCGGGGCCTTGCCCGACCACGACTTCGCGATCGCTGCCCGGGCGCTCGGGCTGACGACCTGGGACGCCGACCACCGCTTCTGCGGGCGGTGCGGAGGCCCGACCGCGCGGTCGACCCTCGAGCGCGCGCGGGTGTGCGCCCGGTGCACGCTCAGCCACTTTCCCCGGGTGTCGCCGGCGGTGATCGCGCTGGTCGAGCGGGACGGCCACGCGCTGCTCGCGCGCAACGCGCGGTTCCCCCACGCCTTCCACAGCTGCCTGGCCGGGTTCGTCGAGGTCGGCGAGACGCTCGAGGCGACCGTCGCGCGCGAGGTCCACGAGGAGGTCGGCATCCAGGTCGCGGACATCCGCTACGCCGGCAGCCAGCCGTGGCCGTTCACCAGCTCGCTGATGATCGGCTTCACCGCCCAGTACGCCGGGGGCGAGCTCACCCCCGACGGCGACGAGATCGTCGAGGCCGGCTGGTTCGCGCCCGATGCGCTGCCGCCGCTGCCAGGCGCCATCAGCATCGCGCGCCAGCTGATCGACGGGTTCGTCGCCCGCCACCGCCGGACCTGATCGGCGGCCAGCGGTGCCCGGCGCCGAGTCAGCCGGCTGCGACCCGGACCCGTGCAGTAGACTGCGGCGTGCTCGGCGCCGACGAGGTCGCGGTCTTCTTCGCCCGGCCCGAGGCGCTCGCCGAGCCCGATCGGCGGGCGGCCGCGCTGGCGATCCTGACGCCGGCCGAGCTGCCGCGGCTCGCGCGGTTCCGCTTCGACCGCGACCGCGACGTGGCCCTGGCGTCGCGCGCGCTGCAGCGGCGCGCGCTGTCGCGGTGTGCCCCGGTCGCGCCCGCGGCGTGGCGGTTCGCCACCACCGCGCACGGCCGCCCGGAGATCGTGGCGCCGGCCTCGCGGCTCCGCTTCAACGTCGCCAACACCCACGGCCTGGTCGCGTGCGCGGTCACGCTCGATCGCGAGCTCGGCCTCGACGTCGAGGCCGTGCGGGCCGACGCGCCGGCCGAGATCGTCGACAGCCACTTCGCGCCGAGCGAGCAGGCGGCGCTCTGGGCGCTGCCGGCCGACCAGCAGGCGCGCCGCTTCGTCGCGCTGTGGACGCTCAAGGAGGCCTACGTGAAGGCGCGCGGCGTCGGCCTCGAGCTCCCGCTCGATCGGTTCTGGTACCAGCTCGACGCCGGCCCGCCCCGCCTCACGATCGCGCCCGAGCTACGCGACGACGCGGCGACCTGGCAGATCGCGCTGTGGTCGCCGACCGCGGACCACGTCGCCGCGCTGTGCGTGCGGCGGCCGGCCGGGCCCCCGCTGGCGATCGGGCATCACTGGGACGCCGGTTGATCCGGTGTCGGTTCCGATCAGGCGAGGTTGTGATAGACGTTCTGGACGTCGTCGTCTTCCTCGAGCGTGGCGACCAGCTTGAGCACCTCGTTGGCCTTCTCCTCCGGGAGCTCGACCAGGGTCGCCGGCACGTACTCGAACTCGGACGAGATGATCTCGAGGCCGCGGGCCTCGACCGCGGCCATGAGGCTGCCGAAGTCGGTGAACGCGCAGCGGATGACGATCTGCGGCTCGCCCTTCTCGCTCTGGCCGTCGCCGAGCTCCTGCAGGCCGTGGTCGATGAGGTCGAGCTCGAGCGCCTCGAGGTCGAGGCCGTCGGGCGCGAGCCGGAGCACGCCCATGCGCTGGAACAGGAAGCCGACGCTGCCGGTGCTGCCGAAATTGCCGCCGTGATCGCGGAAGTGCATCCGCACGTTGGCCACGGTCCGGGTCACGTTGTCGGTCGCGCACTCGACCAGGAGCGCGATGCCGTGGGGCGCGTAGCCCTCGTAGACCACGACGTCGTAGTCGGCGGCGCCCTGGCCGCTCGCCTTCTTGATCGCGGCGTCGAGCTTCTCCTTCGGCATGTTGGAGGCGCGCGCGTTCTGCAGGATCCGGCGCAGCGAGGGATTGCCGTCCGGGTGGGGCCCGCCCGCCTTCACGGCGATCGTGATGTCCTTGCCGATCTTGGCGAACAGCTTTCCGACCCGGGCACCGCGGGCAAAGATGGTGGACTTGCGTTTTTCGAAGGCTCGCCCCATGGCCGGCGCACTCTAGGCCGCGCGGCGGCGTCCGTCACGGGCTTGGGCACCCAAGGTGCCGGGGCCGACCTCGAGGCCGCGGGCGGCTGATCGGCTAGGGTTGCCGCCGTGCGCATCGCGACCTGGAACGTGAACTCGCTGAAGGCCCGGATCGACAAGGTCTGGTGGTGGCTCGACCGCGCGCAGCCCGACGTGCTGCTCATGCAGGAGACCAAGCTCGGCGACCACGATGCGCCGCACGAGGCGTTCCGCGCCCACGGCTACCAGCTGGCCCACCACGGCGAGGGCCGCTGGAACGGCGTCGCGATCGCCAGCAAGTGCGGCCTCGACCAGGTCGTGACCCACTTCGGTCAGCCGCTGGCCGCGGTCGCCGGCCCCGGCACCGGCGACGACCAGCCCGCGGCCGAAGCCCGCATGATCGCGGCGGTGTGCGGCGGGGTCCGGGTGGTCAGCCTGTACGCCCCCAACGGCCGGGCGGTCGGGACCGTCCACTACCAGGCCAAGCTCGCCTGGTACGACCGGCTGGCGCGCTGGCTTGGCGAGGCGAACGACCCGGCGGCGCCGCTCTTGCTCGGCGGCGACTACAACGTCGCGCCCGGCGACGGCGACGTGTGGGATGCGACCGCATGCCATGGCGGTACCCACGTTTCGCAGCCCGAGCGCGACGGGTTCGCCCGCCTGCTGCAGTGGGGCCTGGTCGATGGCTACCGGCGCCACGCCGACCCGTCGGGCCGCTTCACCTGGTGGGACTACCGGGCCGGCTGCTTCCAGAAGAATTTCGGCATGCGCATCGACCACCTGCTGGTCACCGCCAGCGTGGCGGCTCGCAGCCGCTGGGCCGAGATCGATCGCGAGGCGCGCAAGGGCAAGCCGATCCCGTCGGACCACGCCCCGGTCCTGATCGATCTCGACGAGCCCGGGGTGCCGCTCGACGCGGGCTGGGCCGGCGCCGCCGCGCGCCGCGCCGCCCGCCGCGCCGCCCGCTGAGGTCGGCTCGTCAGGTCTTGAGGCGGTAGCCGGTCCGGAACATCCAGCCGATCACGACGACGCAGGCGACCAGGAAGCCGAGCGTGATCGCCAGGCTGACGCCGACCGAGACGTCGGCGGTCTCGTAGAAGCTCCAGCGCAGCCCGCTGATCAGGTAGACGATCGGGTTGAACAGCGTGATCGTGCGCCAGGTCGGCGACAGCATGTCGACCGAGTAGAATGCGCCGCCGAGGAACGTCAGCGGCGTCACCACCAGCATCGGGACGATCTGCAGCTGCTCGAAGCCCTTGGCCCAGATCCCGATGATGAAGCCGAACAGGCTGAACGTCGTGGCGGTGAGGATCATGAACGCCGCCATCCACACCGGGTGCATGATCCGGATCGGCACGAACAGCGCGGCGGTCGCCAGGATGATCAGCCCGAGGATGATCGACTTGGTCGCGGCCGCGCCCACGTACGCGATCACGATCTCCAGGTAGGAGACGGGCGCCGACAGCAGCTCGTAGATGGTGCCGGTGAACTTGGGGAAGTAGATCCCGAACGAGGCGTTCGACAGGCTCTGGGTGAACAGCGACAGCATGATGAGCCCGGGCACGATGAACGCGCCGTAGGGCACGTCGTTCACCTCGGCCATCCGGCTCCCGATCGCGGCCCCGAACACCACGAAATAGAGCGCGGTGCTGATCACCGGCGCGACCAGGCTCTGCCACAGGGTGCGGCCGAACCGGGCCATCTCGAACCGGTAGATCGCCCACACCGAGTGACGGTTGAACGCGATGCTGGGCTTGGTCGTGGTCACGCGCGGTCACTCACCAGGCTGAGGAAGATGTCTTCGAGCGAGCTCTGATGGGTGTTCAGGTCCTTGAACCCGATCCCGAGCTCGCTCGTGCGCTTCAGCAGCGCCGCGATGCCGTGCTCCTCGTTCACGTCGTACGTGTACTCCAGCTCGTTGCCGCTGGCCCTGAGCGTGAGCGGCCAGGTCGCCAGCTCGGCCGGGATCGCGGTCAACGGCTCCTGCAGCGTGAGGCGCAGCTGCTTCTTGCCGAGCTTCTTCATCAGGGTCGCCTTGTCCTCGGTCAAGATCAGCTCGCCCTTGCGGAGCACGCCGATCCGGTCGGCCATCTCCTCGGCCTCGTCGATGTAGTGGGTCGTCAGGATGATGGTCACGCCGCGCTCGCGCAGGCGTCGGACCAGCGCCCACATGTCGCGGCGCAGCTCGACGCCGACGCCGGCGGTCGGCTCGTCGAGGAACAGGATCTCGGGCTCGTGCGACAGCGCCTTCGCGATCATCACGCGCCGCTTCATGCCGCCCGACAGCGTCATGATCTTCTCCTGGCGCTTGTCCCACAGCGACAGGTCGCGCAGCACCTGCTCGAGGTAGGCCCGGCTCGGCGCCTTCCCGAACAGGCCGCGGCTGAAGCTGACCGTCGCCCACACCGTCTCGAACGCGTCGGTGGACAGCTCCTGCGGCACCAGGCCGATCTTGCGGCGGGCCGCGCGGTAGTCGGCGACGATGTCGTGGCCGTCGGCGGTCACGCTGCCCGAGGTCGCGGTGACGATGCCGCACACGATGCTGATCAGGGTGGTCTTGCCGGCGCCGTTGGGCCCGAGCAGGCCGAAGATCTCGCCCTTGCGGATCTCGAGGTTGATGTTCTTGAGCGCCTGGAGGCCGGACGCGTACGTCTTGGTCAGGTTCGCGATCGCGACGATCGGGGGCACCGCGCGACCTTAGCGTACGCCGCCGGCGGGGGTCGCCGGCCGGCCCCGGTCAACCGGTCAGGTGAGAAACCGGCCAGCCCCGGGCGTGCCCTGCGTCATCGCTACCCGATCCATCCTGCGAATCTGGCCCCGCATCGTGGTAGCCATCGCGGTCCATGCCGCACCCGTTTCCGTACTTCGGCCAGGGGAGCGCGCTCGCCGACGAGCTCTCGCCGCTCGTCGTCTTCGTGTCCGAGGTCCCCGCCGCCGAGCTGGCCCGGGTGGCCGCGACCGCGCCCGCGCCGGTGCGGGACTCGATCCAGACCGGGCCGCGCTGGCTCCAGCTCAAGGGCAGCGACCACTACCTGGCCGACGCCCGGCGCTGGGTGCGCGACGCCAACCTCAGCGGCGCGCGCTCGGACGACAAGGCGTTCACCGCGATCGCCGAGGCGCTCGAGCGCTGGATCCTGGAGCTGCACCAGACCCACCCGGTCGCGCTGTTCTTCGTCGACTCGATGGAGGAGGGCAGCAGCACCTCCGGTGCCTGGCACGCGTGGTCGATCGAGCACTACGGCGACCTGGTCCGGCCGGTGGTCGCCCGACTGCGCGCCGACGGTGCCCGCGATCACGCGAGCTGGATCGCGACCAACTTCCTGAAGTTCGGGGCGGTCCCGGGCGCGGAGGACCTCCGCGCGATGGCCGACGACGATGGCCCGGCGACGATCGGGAACATCAACCGCCGGTGCATCTCGATCATGCACCTCACCCGCACCCAGGGCGACGGCGTGCTCGCGGAGCTGGGGCCGTACGCCGAACTCGGCTACTGGGCCTGCGCGGCGGTGCCCGAGCTGGTGTCCGATCCGGCCCGGTTCCCGGCCCACCTGGCGGCGCTGGCGCAGGCGTGTCCGGGCAAGCACCCGGACGTGCTGCAGCAGCTCCTGGTCGACGCGGCCACGCGGCTGGTCGCCGACGGCTTTCCGTTGATCGTGACGCTCGAGCACTTCCCCGGGCGCAAGGCGCGGCCGCGTCGCGAGCTGGTCGCGGTCGCGCTCGAGATCGTCGCGGTCGCGGCGGCGCTGGCGCCGCTGACCTGGCCGCAGGTCGACGCGCTGGTGAGCACGGTGCGGTCGCTGGGCGCCGAGCGCGAGCTGGCGCGGGTGGTGCTCGCGTCGACGCTGGCGGCCGCGACGCCGCTCACCCGCCCGGCCATCCTCAAGTGGGGGCGGGCGCTGCTCGCGCAGGCGACCGCGCGGGGTGACGTCGAGGCGACGGCGTGGCTGACCGCGGTGCCGAGCCTCTACCTCGTGCCCGAGGTGATCGAGCTGCCGGTCGAAGGCGCGACCCATCCCCACCTGGCGCGGTTGAACGCCGCGCGGCTCGAGGTGAGCTACCGCGGGTCGGCCGAGCCGCAGCTCGTGCAGGTGCAGATCGTGGGCGCGCCGCACCCCGGCCGCGCGCCCGGCTATGCCCGCGCCATGGCCAACCTGGTCGATCTGATGAACAGCGGCGTCGCCGGCGGCGGTCGGTTCGCGCCCGAGCTGGGCGAGGCCGAGATCGTCGAGGGTCGCGAGCAAGGCGACGGCCCCGACTTCGCGTGGACCCTCCGCCTGCGGGCGATCGACGCCGGCTTCGTGGCGGTGGCGCTCCACCTGCTCGGCGACTCCTGGAACCCCATCGGCCAGGCCCGCGAGGTCCGCTACTGCCCGAAACACGTGCGCATCGTCGGCGAGCTGGCGCTCGACGACTCGGGCGACGCGGTGCGGACCGACGACGTCCTGTGCGCGCTGATCGATCCGTCCCCGGCCTACCGCGCTTGGCCGGAGCTGCCGTTCCCGGTCAAGGAGGCCAAGAAGGCCAAGACCGCGCGCTTCTCGCTCAAGCTCGCCGCGATCGACCCCGAGCGCAAGGCGGCCTTCGAGCAGCATGTCCACATGCTGGGCGCGATGTTCGATGCCCACCCGCAGAGCGGCACCGGCAACCGGCGCGGCCCCACCGCGGTCGGCAAGACCCAGCTGGGCGTGCCGTTCGCGGAGCTGACGTTGCCAGCCGAGCTCGCGCGTGGGCCGCTGCTCAACATGGCGCGCCACTTTCATGTCCGGGTGGCGCCGGTGAGCTGGGTCGAGGTCGCGCTCGGCGAGCCGGCGGCGGCGGTGGTGGTGGAAGGAAGCGGTAACGAGGGTGAGGAGCCGGTAACGCCGCCGTCTTGACGGGCAACCTGCGTTCGAAGGCGCGGCGCGGGGCCGCCGAGCGCTTATCCTCCCGCGATGATCACTCTCCACTTCGCCCCGAGCACGGCCAGCCTGGTCGTGCACTGGCTGCTGATCGAGCTCGCGATCCCGCACGAGCTGCACGCGGTCGACCTCGAGGCCGGCGAGCACAAGACGCCCGCCTATCTCGCGCTCAACCCGTCGGGCGTGGTGCCGACGCTGGTGGTCGACGGGACCCCGATCTGCGAGGCCGCGGCGATCGTGATGCACCTCGCCGACGTTCACCTCGGCGCCGGCCTGGCGCCCGCGGCCGGCACCGCGCCGCGCGCGCAGTACTACCGATGGATGTGCTTCATGGCGAACACGCTGCAGCCGGCCTATCGCGCCTGGTTCTATCCGTCCGAGCCGGCCGGTGACGCCAACGTCGATGCGGTGAAGGCGCAGGCCCGGCAGCGCATCGAGCGCGCGTGGGACCTGGTCGAGGCCCACCTCGCGAGCGGCGGGCCCTACCTGCTGGGCGAGACGCTCACCAGCCCTGACTTCATGCTGACGATGCTCATGCGATGGTCGCGCAACATGCCGCGGCCCGCGCACACCTGGCCCGCGCTGGCGGCGCACGCGCAGCGCATGAAGGCGCGGCCGGGGTTCCAGGAGACCTACCGGCGCGAGGGCATCACCGACTGGACCTGACCGGTCGGCGCGGCCGGCGGGCGGGTCGAGTCAGCTCAGTCGGCGCGGCCGCAGTCGTCGGCGCCGGCGGCGTGGGCCGAGCACGCGTTCTCGTACTCGCGGCCGTCGCTGCCGGTCACCGGCGCGTCGATCTCGGCGCACACGCGCGGCCGGCCGCGGCAGACGCCGCCGCGGTCGGCGATGCCGCAGCTGTCGTCCTCGTAGTCGCAGTACTCGGCGTCGGTGCAGGTCTGGCCAGCGAAGCCGCCGCAGGACGCGCGGCTGCCGGGATTGCCGGCCCCGTCGTCGTCGTCGTCGTCGTCGAGGTCGAGCACGCAGGCGCTGGTGGTGAGGGAAACCAGCACGGCGAGGAGAAGGGAAGGACGCATATCCCACGGGGATTAGCAGGTCACGTGCCGACCTCGTCGCCGAAGCGAGACGCCGACTTGCGGGCCGAACGCCTCAGTTTTTCGCCGCGCCTGCGACCGGCGCGTGCCATACGCTGGGCCGATGCAGCACGACCCGCGGACCAGCCGGATCGTCGAGCCCCTGTTCCGGATGTGGAGCCGGATCTACGACCTCGGCGTGTTCCAGGCCTACTACGGACGGATCCACGATCGGATCCTGCGCCGGGCGCCCGGGCCGTTCGCGTCGGTGCTCGACGTCGGCTGCGGGACCGGCGAGCTGCTGGTCAAGCTGCGCAAGCGCTGGCCGGCGGCGCGGCTGGTCGGGCTCGACTTCTCGGCCGAGATGCTGGCGCGCGCGGAGGCCAAGTTGATCGGCGGCGCGGTCGAGCTGGTCCAGGGCAGCGTCTACCAGCTGCCGTTCGCCGACGGCGAGCTCGAGCTCGTGACCAACACGCTGTCGTCGCACTTCTATCAGGACCTGCCGGCCGCGGCGGCCGAGCTGGTCCGGGTGACCGCGCCCGGCGGCACCGTGGTGATGGCCAGCCTCGGCAACGGGCCCGTGCGCCACGTGCCGGGTCCGCTCGGTCGGGAGATCAACCTGGGCCAGACCGTCCATCGCTCACCCGCTCAACAGCGGCGCGTGCTCGAGGCGGCCGGGCTCGAGGTCGCGCGGATCGAGTCGCTGTTCCCGATGGCCTGGCTGTACGTGGCGCGCCGGCCCTGAGCCCGCATCGCGCGGCGAGGCGCTCGGCGCCCCGGCCGTCAGCGGTGGGCGGCCAGCCAGGCCTCGATGGTCGCGTGGCGGCGCCGGTCCTCGACATCCGGCCCCAGCGCGGCGGCGGCGGCGCGGATCACGACGAGCTGGGCAGCGCGATCGGTGCCGAGCTGGTGGCGCGCCCGCGCGATCAGGAACCGGACCCACGCCTTGGCCGGCTCCGAGACCGCGACCTTGTCGCCTGCCATCAGCGCGAGCGCGCGCTCGCCGAGGGTGACGACCTCGGCGTGGCGGCCGAGGCGTCCGGCGGCGTCGGCCAGGTCGATCAGGACCATCGCGGTGCGCGGATGCTCGCGGCCGAGCAGACGCTCGAACCGGCGCAGATTTTCGGCGAGCAGCCGGTAGGCCTCGGCGGCGTTGCCCTCGGCCAGGTACGTCATCGCCACGTGCTGGCCGATCTGGGCGACCTGCTCGTTGTCGGCGCCGTTGCGCGCGACGCTGATCGCGTGCGCGCGCGTGAACAGCGTGCGGGCCTCGCCGAAGCGGCCGGCCACGGTCAGCGTCTCGCCCAGGCCGGTCAGGGTCCACGCCACGTCGGGATGATCGGCCCCGAGCACGCGCTCCTGGATGGCGAGCGCCCGCGTGAAGTAGGTCGCGGCCTCGTCGGGCTCACCCTGGGCGACCAGCGCGGCGCCGAGGTTGGTCAGGCCGTCGGCGACGTAGGAGTGGTCGGGCCCGAGCGCGGACTCGTCGATGGCGAGCGCGCGCCGGTACACGGCCTCGGCCTCGGCGTGCTTACGCTGGTACGACAGCACGCCACCCAGGTTGACCAGCGCGGTCGACAGCTGGGGATGCCCGGACCCGAGCGAGCGCTCGTAGACGGCGAGCGCTCGGCCCAGCACCTCCTCGGCGCGGACGTACTCGCCGCGCTTCATGAGCACCAACCCGAGCGTGACGAGGGTGCCACCGGTCCGGTGGTCGCTGTCGCCGTAGAGCGCCTCGTGGGCGCGGACCGCCTCCTCGAGATCGCGGCGGGCGGCGTCGAAATTGGTGCGCTTGAGCTCGACCAGGCCACGCCGGGTGATTAGCGCGGCATGCAGCGGCGGCTGATCGACGGCCGCGACGAAGCCGACCGCGACCTCGGCCGCCTGCACGTAAGCAGTCGCGCGCTCGAGCCGGTTCTCGTGCTCGTTGGCCACCAGCACCAGATCGATCCAGGCGCGCGCCGCCAGCCGGTGATCGCCGGCGCGGGCGGCGACCCGGAGGGCCTCGTGCAGCGTGATCTCGGCGGCGGCGTAGGCGCCGGTGCGCTCCTCGAGGCGGCCGCGCAGCCAGAGCGCGCCCGCGAGCACGTCCGGAGCGTCGAGGCCGCGCGCCTCGTCGACCGCGCGCGCGGCCAGCGTCAGGCCCGCGGCGTAGGTGCCGGTGTCGACCGCGACCTCGGCGCGATCCATCGCGTGCTCGACGCTCGCCAGCCGGGTCCGGTCCGCCGGTGCCAGCGGGCGCGCGGTGGCCCCGGCCAGCTGCTCGCGGCGCGAGCAGTCGGCGACGTCGCCGACCGCGGTCACCGCCTGCACCGTGCGGTCGATCAGCTCGGGGCCGGGGCGGTCGCCGAGCGCCGCGACCAGCCCGGTCATCTGGTCGAGCTTGCGATCGAGGCAGCTCATCCGCTGATCGAGGAGCGCGGTCGACTGCTCGCCGCGGACATGGGTCGCCTCGCAGGCGTCGACCCGCATCGCCTGCCAGGCGCTGGCCCAGCGGTCGAGCAGCGGCTCGGCGCGGGCCAGCACGTCACGGGCGTAGCTGCGCTCGGAGGCGGCGAACGCGGCGCGCACGCGGGTCCGGGCCGGGTCGCCCCAGACCTCGGCCAGCCGCGGCTCGGCGAGGCGGCAGCGGGGGCCGGTGCCCGGCGAGCGCAGCAGGCCGAACAGCGCGAGGCCGGCCAGGCCGACGCCCGCCACCCCGACCAGCGCCCGCCGACGCGCGACCCGTGGATCGCGCCGGAGCTCGGCGAGCAGCGCCTCCATGGTCGGGAACCGATCGGCCGGTTCGCTGGCCAGCCCACGCATCACCGCGCGGCGCCAGCGCGCCGGCACGCCCGGGCGCGGCGGCGGCATGCGCAGGTTGCCGGCCAGCACGTTCCAGCGCAGCTCGCGCAGGTCGGCACCCTCGAACGGCCGGGCATCGAACAGCCCCTCGTACAGGGTGACGCAGAAGCTGAACTGGTCCGAGCGCGCGTCGACGGTACCGTTGCGGTGCTGCTCGGGCGCCATGTAGCGGGGCGTCCCGACCGCGGCGCCATCGATGGTCAGCCGCGCCGACCGCGGGCGGCTCGGCGCGCTGCTCGAGCCGATCGCCGGCAGCGGGGTCAGCTCCACCGGCGACGTCGCCTCGTCGTCGGCGGTCCGAGCGGCGGAGCTCGACAGGTCGCTCGACGGACGGGCCAACCCGAAGTCGAGCACGCGCGCGCGACCGTCGAGGGCGACCACCACGTTCTCGGGCTTGAAGTCGCGATGGACCAGGCCCGCACGGTGGGCCGCGGCCAGCCCCTCGCCAGCGCCGAGCAGCACCGCGACGATGGCGCGGCTGTCGCCGAGGTGCGCGGGTAGCCACTGGCGGAGGGTCTGGCCCTCGACCAGCTCCATCGCGACGAACAGGTCGTCGCCGAGCAGGCCGACGTCGTGGACCGCGACCACGTTGGGGTGCGAGAGCTGGGCGAGCGCCTGGGCCTCGCGCATCAGGCGCTCGCGCGCGGTCCCGGCCTCGGGGCCGGCCCGGACCCGCACCCGCTTGAGCGCGACATTGCGATCGAGGTGCGGATCGTGCGCTTTCCAAACCACCCCCATCCCGCCCCGACCCAGGATCTCGACGACGACGTAGCGGCCGATCTGGGTCCCGGGCGCGACCCGATTGGCCTCGCTCGGCGAGCGCCGGCGCGCGGGTCTGGCCGGCCCCGCCGAGGCTCGACTGGCGGTACGGGTCGCCAGGTCGGCCTCGCCCAGGTGCGCGTGGACCGCGTCGTTGGTGGCGTCTTCGTCGATCGGGTCGGCGCCCGGGGCGCCCCGCCCCTCGGCGGCGGCGCTCGGCGGCGCGGGCGACTCGTCGGGATTGGCCACCGCCACGAGCGTATCACCGCGGTCGCTGGCGCGACGCAACCGGTTCGTCGGGGCTACTGCCAGGTGCGCGGGTAGACCCGGGCCTGGCCGTCACGGCGCGTCGAGCGCCGCGCGCACCTCGTCGGGCGTCGCGCCGGCCCAGCGGGTGACCTGGTTGGCCACGGTCGCGAGCGTGCGCGGATCCATCCGGTCGCAGCACAGGATGCCGTGCAGGTGATCGACCTCGTGCTGCAGGATGCGCGCGTACCAGCCGGTCGCGTCGATCGCGACCGGGCGGCCGTCGCCGTCGAGCGCCTCGACGTGGACCTGGCGCGCGCGCGGCACCGCCATGACGAACCCGGCGAGGCTGAGGCAGCCCTCGAACGCGTCGATCGTCTCGGTGCCGACCACGGTCAGCCGCGGGTTGACCAGCACGTGGAACGGCACGATCGCGCGCTGGCGAGCGGCCAGCTGCGCCGCCGACAGGTTGGCCTGGCGCTCCTCGACGTCCTCGATGACGACCAGCGCGAGCCCCTCGCCGACCTGCGGCGCGGCCAGCCCGACCCCGGGCGCGGCGCGCATGGTGTCGCGCATGCGCTCGATCAGCGTGCGCGTGGCGTCGGTGGCGAGCTCGGTCAGGTCGAGCGCGCGCGCGCGGCGGCGCAGCACCGGCGCGCCGGCCTGGACGATCTCGAGGAGGGATCCCATGCCGGCAGCTTACAGCCCGTACAGCGCGCCGTACTTGCCGCGCAGGTAGTCGAGGTAGGGCGCGGCCGACAGCGGCCGGCCGGTCGCCGCCAGCACCAGCTCGTCGGCCGAGCGGGCGCGGCCGTGGACGTGGATGTTCCGGGCCAGCCAGGTGCGCAGCGTGTCGAAGCGTCCCGCCTCGATCTCCTGCGGGATCTCCGGGTGGGCCGCCAGCGCGGCCTGGTAGAACTGCGCGCTCATCAGGTTGCCGAGCGCGTACGACTGGAACGCGCCGCCGACGAAGCCGTCGTACCAGTGCACGTCTTGCAGGCAGCCGTCGGCGTCGGTGGTCGGGGCGACCCCGAGGTCGGTGCGGGCGCGCTCGCGCCAGGCCTCGGGTAGGTCGGCGACCGCGAGCCGGCCCTCGAGCAGCTCGACCTCGAAGTCGAACCGCATGATCACGTGCAGACAGTAGGTGACCTCGTCGGCCGCGGTCCGGACCAGCGAGCGCTCGACCCGGTTGATCGCGCGGTAGAACGCGTCGAGCGAGACCCCGCCCAGCTGGGCCGGGAACGTGGCCCGGAGCTGCGGGTACTGCCCGGTCCAGAACGCCAGGCTGCGCCCGACCAGGTTCTCCCACAGCCGCGACTGGCTCTCGTGCACGCCGGCCGAGGTGCCGTCGGCCAGGGGGGTCGCCTCGAACGCGCGGTCGATGTGCTGCTCGTAGAGGGCGTGCCCGGCCTCGTGGAGCGTGGAGAACAGCGCCTCGGACAGGTCGTCGATGCGGACCCGGGTCGTGATCCGGACGTCCCCGAGCGAGAACTTGGTCATGAACGGGTGGTGGGTCTTGTCCTGGCGGCCCCGGGTCAGGTCGTAGCCGAACTTCGCGGCCATGGCGGCGCCGAACGCGAGCTGGTCGGGCTCGGGGAACGTCTGGTGCAGGCACGCGTCCTCGGCGGGCGCGGCCCGGGTGATCGCGTCGACCAGCGGGACCAGCTCGGCGCGCAGCGCGGCGAACAGCGTCCGCACGCTCGACGTGCGTACGTCGGGATCGGCGAGATCGATCAGCGGATCGGCGACGTGCTCGAACGGCGCGAAGAAGCCGGCGTACTCGCGGCTCATCTCCACCGTCCTGGCGAGCAGCGTCGCGACCGCGGCGAAGTCGTTGGCGGGCCGGGCCCGGGTCCAGCGCTCGTACAGCTCGGCTCGGTGGTTGGCGAACGCGCTGACAAAGGCGGCCGGCACCTTGGTCGCGCGGTCGACGTCGCGCCGGGCCACCCGCACCAGCCGGGCCGCGAACGAGTCGTCGCCGGCGCGCTCGGCGGTCGGGGTCAGCCGATCCAGCAGGCGCGCGAGGCCCGGGTCGGTCAAGCGGTCGTGGGCGAGCCGCTCGAGCGTCGCGAGCTGCCGGCCCCGGGCGGCGTTGCCGCCCTCGGGCATGTACGTCGCCTGGTCCCAGCGCAGCACCGCGGCGGCGGCCTGTAAGTCGTTGTGCTCTGCCAGCCGGGCCCGGAGGTCATCGAAGTCGGGATCCATCGCCACGCAGCTTGCCCTGCCCGGCGCCGGCTGTCCTCGGTTACCATCGGACGATGCTGGGCGAGGCTGCCGTTGCGAGTGAGCTGCAGATCCGCGGGCTGATTGCCGCCCGCGATGCCTTCATCGTCTACCAGCCGATCGTCGAGCTGACGTCGCGCACCATCTTCGCCTACGAGGCGCTCGCGCGGACCCGGTCGAAGGACTTCGACGGCCCGCTCAGCCTGTTCGCGGCCTCGGTCGCGCACGGGTGCACGGGCGAGCTGGGCCGGATGCTGCGCGAGATGTCGGTCGAAGGCTGCCCGGATGTCCCGCTGTTCGTGAACATCCACCCGGCCGAGCTCAACGAGGGCTACCTGGTCCAGCCCAACGATCCGATCTTCCACCACTCGAGCGACGTCCATCTCGAGATCACCGAGAGCGTGCCGCTGTCGCATTTCGCGCTGTGCCAGACGATCCTGCACGAGGTGCGCGGGCGCGGCGTGTCGCTGGTGGTCGACGACCTCGGCGCCGGCTACTCCAACCTCAAGTACATCGCCGATCTGCACCCGCAGTTCGTGAAGCTCGATCGCGGGCTGATCATGGGGCTGGTCAAGGACTCGCGGGTGTTCATGCTGGTTGCCGGGATCGTGGAGATGTGCCGGAAGCTGGGGGCCCGGGTGGTGGCCGAGGGCATCGAGACCGTCGAGGAGCTCGAGTCGATCGTCGCGGCCGGTGCCCACTTCGGCCAGGGCTACTTGCTGGCGCGGCCGGCGTTTCCGCCGCCGCCGATCACGTGGCCCGGCGATCCGTCGGTGGCCCCGGTCCCCAAGCTCCGGCCCACCCTGAACCGGTCCCGGCTGCCCCGGTGACCTGAACGGCCGACCCGCCGATCGGCCGGTGAGCGAGGCTCCCGATCGGCGGACCGCCGGTGCGACAGAAAGACGGCCCGGGGCGCTTGCGCGCGCGGGGCCGCCGGTTGACACCAGATGTTCATCTCACCAAGGGAGACACCGTGGACCGCAAGGCTCGCTCCGACGCCCCCTCACTGCGCTCGTTCCTCGAGCTCACCTACGACGAGCTCGAGGAGAAGAACCTCGAGGCCAAGCTGCAGCGCCTCGACCGAGTCAAGATCGACAAGGTGCGTGAGGCGCGCAGCAAGTACTTGACCGACGAGAAGCGGATCAAGGCGGTCACCGTGTGCTTCACCGACCTCGAGGGTCGGCTGCACATGCTCGACTATGACAAGAAGTTCCTGCTCGGCAGCGCCGACAACCTGACGTTCGACGGCAGCTCGATCCGCGGCTTCTCGGCCCAGCAGGAGTCGGACCTCCGCCTCGGCATCGACTGGGGCGCGTTCTACTGGCTGCCATCCGACGTGTTCGGGCCCGGCAAGGTGCTGGTGTTCGGCGAGGTGCTCGAGCGCGACGGCACCCCGTACGCCGGCGACCTGCGCGGCCGGCTCAAGGCCTACGCCCAGCAGATCTTCGACAAGGACGGCACCGTCTGCAACGCCGCCCACGAGATCGAGGGCTTCCTGTTCCGCGGCCGCGACGCCGAGCGCCGCTTCCACGAGACCCGGCAGTTCGACTTCATCTCGACCGGCGGCTACTACCACGCGCTGCCCGGCGACGCGCTCCGCCAGTTCATCGACCGCTCGGCCGAGGCCCAGCGCGCGATGGGCTTCGAGAACGAGAAGGACCACCCCGAGGTGGCGCCGTCGCAGTTCGAGATGAACTTCAAGTACGCCGACGCGGTGGTCGCCGCCGACCAGGTCCAGCTCTACAAGCTGCTGGCGCGCCAGGTCGCCAGCCAGCTCGACATGACCGCGTCGTTCCTGCCCAAGCCGGTCGCCGGCGTCAACGGCAACGGCATGCACACCAACCTGTCGCTGGCGCGGAAGGGGAACAACCTCTTCCACGACGCCGCGGGCAAGGAAGGCCTGTCGCAGCCGGGCTGGGACATCATCGCGCGCATCCTGACCTCGGCGCCCGACATCTGTCTGGCGCTGAACTCGTCGGTCAACGCGTATCGCCGCCTCGATCCGCACTTCGAGGCGCCCAACCAGATCAAGGCGTCGGCGATCGACCGCGGCGCGATGGTCCGGATCCCGCTGGGCAACAAGAACTCGGCGCGCATCGAGGTCCGCAGCGTGGCGCCTGACGCCAACCCGTACATGTCGGTCTACTCGATCCTGCGCACCGGCCTCGAGGGGCCGCTCGACAAGGACGTCAGCGACCCCGCGCGCACCCGCTACCTGCCCGACAACATCGACGACGCGATCCGGCTGTTCCGCAGCAGCAAGCTGTGCACCGAGCTGTTCGGCGAGGTGGTGCAGACCCGGTTCGCCGACCTCAAGGCGGCCTCGGCCGACCGGTGCCCGCGCGCGCTGGGCTCGACGGTGAAGACCAACGAGGTCCAGTTCCACCACGAGATCACGAACCAGTACCTCTGGAACCAGTTCTGATCCGGCGCGCGGTCGGAGCCCGGCCGCCGCCGCGCTGACGAGCGCCGGTCGCGACCACCCGCGCGCGCTGCGGCCGCCGTAGGCAGGGCCATCTTGCGCCGCGCGGCAGCCGCAAGCTATCAACGCGGCTCCATGTCTCTCGCCGTCAGGGTCGCGCGCGGCGCGGTCTGGACCATCCTGTCCGCCGTCGGCGGCCGTGCGCTCGGCGTGATCGGCACGCTGATCATCACGCGCTTTCTCGCACCGTCCATCATCGGTGAGGTCGGCTCGGCGATGATCATCGTGCTGACGGTCAACTGGCTGACCAACTTCGGCTTCGGTCAGTACGTGATCGTCCGCGGCCGCACCGAGCCGGGCCCCGAGGTCGTCTGGCACGCCAACGTCGCCAGCATCGGGCTCGCCTGGATCGGGCTCACCCTTGTCGCGCTGTTCGCCGATCCAGTCGCGTGGCTGGTCGACTCGGACAAAGTGGGCCAGTACATCCCGCTGCTCGCGCTCACCCTCGGCATCCGCCGGGTCGCGGCGATCCCCGAGAAGCTGCTCGTCCGCTCGATGCACTTCCGCGCGATCAGCCTCGCCCACGGGTTCGGCGAGGTGGCCTATGCCGGCGTGACGGTCGCCTTCGCCGCCGGCGGCTTCGGCGGCATGTCGGTCGTCTACGGCAACCTTGCCCAGTACTCGCTCGTCACGGTCATCATCCTCGCCGCCACCGGCCGCGGCTGGCTCGTCCGGACGCCGCTGCGGATGGCGCGCTTCCGCGACATGTTCCGCTTCGGCTGGCCTCTGGCGATGGAGGCGATCGCCGGCAACGCCTCGCGCTACTGGGGCAGCCTCGCCGTGCGCCGCCTGTTCGACGCCCACGTCACCGGCCTGTTCAACCTCGCCTACAGCCTCGCCGACATCCCGGCCATCTACGTCGGCGAGCAGATCGGCATGGTGCTCCTGCCGTCCTTGGCCCAGCTCGAGCCCGAGCGGCGACCGCGCGCGCTCGAGCGCTCGACCGCGCTCCTGTCGCTGATCATCTTCCCGATGGCAGTCGGGCTCGGCGTCGTGTCCGAGCCGCTGATCGCGCTGGTGATGTCGGACGAGTGGCAGGGCGTCGCGCCCCTGCTCACCATCCTCGTCGTGCTCTCGGTGTTCCGGCCGGTCGCGTGGGTCGTGTCGTCCTACCTGCTGACACAGGAGCGCAACCGGCCCCTCATGTTCCTCGAGCTCGGCAAGGCGGCAGTCCTGCTCGGCGCCATGGTCGCGCTGTCACCGCTCGGGATCGAGTGGACGGCGGTCGCGGTCGGGATCGCGTTCGGCCTGCACGCGATGGCCAGCGTGTGGCTGGTGCTGCGCGACGGGCCGCACTCGCTGGTGTTGCTCGGCGGCTTCCTGCGGCCGCTCGTCGCCTGCGCGGCAATGGCCGGCGCGGTGCTCGGAGCGCGCGCGCTCCTGGCCAGGCTCTTCGAGTTGCACGCCGGGATCCATCTGGCGATCGAGATCGTGGTCGGCGGCGGCATCTATATCGCGGTCGCGCTCGTCGTGTGCCGCGAGACGGCGCGCGACCTGTTCGGGCTGATGAGGGACGTCATGCGCGGGGCGTCGCCAGCCTCGCCGCGTTGACGGGCGACGCTGGGTCTGGTTTGATACCTCGGGGGGGTTACCGTTGCCCACAGTTCAATCCAGCCGGCCCCTGCGGGTCGGTATCGTCGGGTGCGGCGCGATCGCGCGCGAGGCGCACCTTCCGGTGCTCGCCGAAGCCTGCGGGCTCGAGGTCACCGTGCTCTGCGACCGCGACCGCGGCAACGCCACGCTGGCCGCGCGTGAGAGCGGCGTCGACGCCGCGATCACCACGGAGGTCGCCGAGCTCGCCGGCAAGGTCGACGCCGCCATCGTGGCCGTCCCGCCGCGATTTCACGCGCCCATCGCGATCCAGCTCATGGAGATGGGGATCGATGTCCTGTGCGAGAAACCTCTCGCGATCACGGTCGCCGACGGCCGGAAGATGGACGAGACCGCTCGCCGGACCGGGCGGGTGCTCGCGGTCGCGCTCATGATGCGGTTCTTCCCGCACAACCGGTGGCTCGCGGATCTGGTGGAAGACGGCGAGGTCGGCGACGTGCGCGAGGTCATCGTCGAGGACGGCGCGCCGCTCGACTGGCCGATGATGAGCAACGGCTACTTCGACCGTAACGCGACCGGTGGCGGCGTCCTCTTCGACAGCGGGGTGCATCTCCTCGACCGGGTGCTCTGGCTGTTCGGCGATCTCGATGAGCTCGCATACGAGGACGATTCATTCGGCGGCTTCGAGAGCAACGCGAGGCTTTCGGGCGTCCTTCGCATCGGCGGGCGACCGGTGCCGACGCGTATGGAGTTCAGCTGGTCGCACCGGCTGCGCCGCAGTATCCGGGTGGTCGGCGAGCGCGGGACGCTCGAGGCCTCGACCTCCGATCCACGGCACCTGACCCTCCACCGGACGACGCGCCGCGGTCCGATGGAGATGCAGATCCGCTGCGCCGAGCGGTGGGACGCGCGCAGTCACTACCGGGCGCAACTCGCCGACTTCATCGGCGCGATCCGCGAGCGGCGCGCGCCGTTCGTGACCGCCGAATCGGCCCTGCGGTCGCTCGCGGTCATCGAGGCCGCGTACGCGCGGCGAACGACGATGGCGCAGCCCTGGCTGGGATCGATGGGGGGGTCGGCGTGAAGCCCGCCCGGATCCTGGTCACCGGCGCCACCGGGTTCATCGGCTCGCGCCTCTGCGAGCTCCTGTCACTCGAGTACCGCATCCCCTATCGGGCGCTCGTTCGCAATTTCTCGCGCGCCACGCGGATCGCCCGGTTGGACACCGAGTTGGTGGCCGGCGACCTGCTCGACGTCCGCAGCCTGGAGCGGGCCGTGGAGGGCTGCGACGCCGTCGTCAACCTGGCCCACGCCGAAGACAAGACCGCCGAGCAGGAGACGGCGCACCTGGTCGACGCCTGCGCGCGCGCCCGGGTCCGGCGCCTGGTCCACATGAGCTCGATGGCGGTGCATGGGCCGTCGCCGAAACTGCCAGTGGTCACCGAGCGCACCGCGTCGATCGAGCGGTGGGGCGAGGGCTACTCCGACGCCAAGGCCGCCGCCGAGGCCGTCGTCACGGCGGCGGGGAAGCGGGGGACGCTCGAGACCGTCGTCCTCCGCCCGACGATCGTCTACGGTCCCTACAGTTTCTTCGTCACGCCGATCGTTCAGGACGCGCGGCAGGGGAAGATCAGCCTGATCGACGGCGGCCGGGGCCTCTGCAACGCGGTGTACGTCGACGACGTCTGCGATGCGGTCATGGCGGCGCTCGACCGCGACGAGGCGGTCGGCGCCGCCTTCTTGATCAACGGCGATACCCGCATCACGTGGGGGGACTTCATCACCGCGTTCGCCGGCATGGTCGACGGCGCCAAGACCGTCTACGACCACTCGCTCGAGGAGATCGCCGCCTACTGGGAAGCGCAGCGTCCCCGCGCGCGCGACAGCGCCACCGCCGCCGTCCGGCTCGCCGTCTCGCCGGCCCTCCACGCCCAGCTCGCCACCATCCCGCCGGTCGGCAAGCTGATCCGCGCAACCAAGGAGCTGGTCTCCGGTCGGCTCACGGCGGAGCAGAAGATGTCGCTCAAGCTCTTCCTGGGGGGACGACGCGCGCCGGCTGTCGTCCCGCCGATGCGGATGCCCAACGAGGGCCGGGTCGTGCGCGAGGCGTACCGATCGTGGGTGTCGAACGATCTGGCCAAGGCCCGGCTCGGCTGGGTGCCGGCCCGTTCGTTCGCGGTAGGCGTCCAGCGCACGGGCGAGTGGATGCGGTTCGCGCGCCTCACGTGATCGCTCCTGGACGCGTGCCGATGACCGCATCTCTCTATTTGCGCGTGGCGCTAAGATGATCCGCGGGTGACGGGCTCGATCTCCTTCGGCGGCAATGAACGCTTCCGGCTGCGCCGTGAGCTCGGCGTGGGCGGGATGGGCGTGGTCTACGAGGCGCTCGACAGCGAGCGCAACACGCTGGTCGCGCTCAAGGCGGTCCGCAACGCCGGGCCGAGCGCGATCGCGCGCTTCAAGCGCGAGTTCCGCTCGCTCGCGGGCGTGATCCACCCAAACCTGGTCGCGCTCTACGAGCTCATCGCCGAGGACGAGCAGGTCTTCTTCACGATGGAGCTGGTGCGCGGGGTCCACTTCGACCGCTGGGTGCTCGCGCTACCGGCGGAGCCAGCCACGCTCGAGTCCGACGTCACCCACGCGACCGTGACCCAGGCCCGCACCGGCGGCTCGACCGATCCCGACGCGGCCCCGGGCGCCTCGGGCGGCTCGCCGTCGCCCCGCGGCGCGAGCGGCCGGCCGCCACCCCCGCGTGGCGAGCTCGACGTCGCGCGGTTGCGCGCCGGCCTGCGCCAGCTCGCCGAGGGCGTGGCCGCGATCCACGACGCCGGCATGCTGCACCGCGACCTCAAGCCCTCGAACGTGCTGGTCACGCCCGAGGCCCGGGTGGTGATCCTCGATTTCGGGCTGATCGCCGAGATCATCGAGCAGGAGCCGCGGATCGAGGACCGGCCGCTCGAGGGCACCTACGGCTTCATGTCGCCCGAGCAGGGCGCGCGCGCGCCGCTGTCGCCGGCGTCCGACTGGTACAGCGTCGGCGTCATGCTGTTTCGCGTGCTGACCGGGCGCATGCCGTTCGTCGGCGGCCGCGACGACATCCTCATGGACAAGCAGCGGTTCGAGCCGCCGCCGCCGCGCGAGCTCGCGCCCGGCGTGCCCGAGGATCTCGACGCGCTCACCGTCGAGCTGCTGCGCCGCTTGCCCGAGCGGCGGCCCACCGGCGTCGAGGTCCTGCGCCGCCTCGGCAGCGAGCTGGTCCGCGGGCGCGGGGTCCGGCGCACGCCGGCGACCTCGCTGCACGCCTACGACACGATCGTCGGACGCGAGCCCGAGCTGGCGCAGCTGGCCGCCGCCTACCAGCGCACGCGCGAGGGCGCCTCGGTGCTGGTCCGGGTCGCCGGGCCGTCGGGGGTCGGCAAGAGCCGCATGGTGCGCGCGTTCCTCGAGAGCATCGCCGAGCACGACAAGGCGGTGGTCCTGCGCGGTCGCTGCTACGAGCAGGAGTCGGTGCCGTACAAGGCGCTCGACAGCCTGGTCGACGCGCTCGGCGCCTACCTCGCGCGCCTGCCCGACCTGGAGGTCGAGGGCCTGATGCCACGCGACGCGGCGGCGCTGGCCCGCCTGTTCCCGACCCTGCGCCGGGTCGAGTCGTTCACCACCAGCCGGCGCCGCGCCGCGGTGTCGCCCGATCCGCTCGAGGTGCGCCGGCGCGCCTTCATCGCGCTGCGCGAGCTCCTGGCCCGCATCGCCGATCGCGGGCCGCTGGTGCTCGCGATCGACGACTTGCAGTGGGGCGACATCGACAGCGCGTCGCTGCTGGCCGCGCTGCTCCGGCCCCCCGATGCGCCGGCGGTGCTGCTGCTCACCAGCTTCCGGTCGGAGGGGCAGGGCGGCAACGCCACCCTCGCCGCGCTCGAGCAGCACGTCCGCGCCGCCGGGATCGACGTCTTCGATCTCGAGCTGACCGCGCTGCGCGGCGACGACGCGCTCGCGCTCGCGCTGGTCCATCTCGGCGATCTGCCCGCGGCCCGGAAGCACGCCGAGCGCCTGGTCGAGGAGTCGCAGGGCAACCCGTTCCTGATCGAGGAGCTGGCCCGGCACGTGCGCGACCAGGCCGGCTCCGGCGAGCCGATCTCCTTGGCCGAGGTCATGCGGGGCCGCCTGCTGCGGCTGCCGGCCGCCGCCGGTCGGCTGCTGTCCGCGATCGCGGTGGCCGGGCGGCCGATCGCGCAGGCGCTGGTCGAGCGCGCGGCCGGGGTCGACGATCCGTCGGTGCTGGCCCTGCTCAAGGCCGGCAGCTTCGCGCGGACCCGCGCGGTCGGCGAGCAGCGCCTGGTCGAGGCCTACCACGACCGGGTCCGCGAGACCGCGCTCGCGGTGCTCGACCCCGACGAGCGGCGCGCGCTGCACAGCCGGCTGGCCCTGGTCTACGCGGCGGCCGCCAACCCCGATCCGGAGACCCTGGCCTTCCACTTCGCCGGGGCCGGCGAGTCGGCGCGAGCCGCCGAGCACGCGATCGCGGCGGCCCGGCGCGCCACCGAGGCGCTCGCGTTCGATCGCGCGGCCAGCCTGTGTCGCCTCGCGATGGAGCTCGATCCGGCCGCGGTCGATCGCCCGCTGCGCCTCGCGCTCGCCGACGCGCTCGCCAACGGCGGCCGCGGCGCCGAGGCGGCCGACGCCTACCTGGCTGCGCTCGAGGGCGCCACGGCGGCCCAGGCGGTCGAGCTGCAGGCGCTCGCGGCCAGCCAGCTGCTCTACGCCGGCCACATCGATCGCGGCCTGGCCGCGCTCGACGCGATGGTGGGCGCGGTCGGGATGAAGGTGGCGGCGACCCCGGGCCGGGCGATCGCGTCGATCGCCCTCACCCGGATCCGGCTGGCGCTGCGTCGCATGAAGTTCAAGTCCGTCGACGAGCGCGAGGTCCCGGCCAGCCAGCTGGTGCGGGTCGACGTCGCGTTCGCGGCGACCGAGGGCCTCGGCATGGCCGACACCATCCGCGCCGCCGACTTCCAGGCGCGCTGCCTGCTCCTGGCGCTCAAGATCGGCGAGCCGCGTCGGATGGTGCGGGCGCTGTCCGCCGAGGTCGCGCTGGTCTCGCTGGCGGGGCCGTCGGCGGGGCGGCGCCTGACGCGGTTGCAGGCGATGCTGGCCGGGCTGGTCGCCGAGGTCGGCGACGCGCCCAGCCTGGCGCTGTCCACCGGCGCCAACGCGCTGGCCGCGTTCAACCTCGGCCACTGGGCCGAGTGCCTGACGCTGGCGATCCGCGCCGAGGAGATCCTGGTCGATCGGTGCGCGGGCATGCGCTGGGAGCTGGCGACCGTGCAGCTGTTTCAGGGCTTCGCGCTCGGCCTGCTCGGGCGGATCCGTGAGCTGGCGGCGCGATTCCCGGTGCTGCTCGAGGACGCCAACGACCGCGGCGATCTGTACGCGGCGACCAGCCTGCGGGCGTGCCTCGGCTTCTACGTGCCGCTGTCGCGCGACGCGCCCGAGGTCGCGCACGCCGAGGTCGACGACGCGATGGCCCGCTGGTCGGCCCGCGGCTACCACCTCCAGCACGCCAACGCGCTGTCCTCGCGCACCACCATCGACCTCTACCTCGGCGAGGGCGTGCGCGCGTTCGAGCGGTGCCGGGCCGAGTGGCCGGCGCTCGAGCGGTCGATGCTGTTGCGGTGCCAGCTGCTCCGGGTCTTGATGTGGGGCGGCCGCGGGCGGTCGGCGATCGCCGCGTACGTGCAGAGCCGCGATCGCGCGCACCTCCGCGATGCGAATCGATGCGCGCGCAAGCTCGCCCGCGAGGACGTCATCTACGCCCAGGGCGAGAGCCTCACCATCCGCGCGGCGGTGGCTCGTGCCGAGGGCGATCTCGCCGGCGCCCTGGCGCTGCTCGAGCAGGCCATCACCGCGAGCACCGCGGCCTGCCTGCCGCTCAACACCGAGGCCCAGCGCCATGCCCGCGGCTTGCTGCTCGGCGGCGACGAGGGCGCCGCGCTGGTCGCCGACGCGCTCCGGTTTGGCCGCGACCAGGGCCTGCTCCGCCCCGAGAAGCTGTCGGCGGTGTTCGCGCCCGGCTTCAAGGACGAGTGATTCGGCGCCGGCGTCAGGGCGCGTCCGGATCGTGGCCGCGGGTCTCCCAGCTGCTCGAGTCGAGCGTGAACAGGGCGAGCGGCACGAACAGCCCGCTCGTGATCGGCATGACCAGCGCGTGCGGGAGATACGCGAGCGCGCCGACCCGCTCGTGCGCGGGCCAGGCCCGGACCCGCCAGCGGTAGTACAGGCCGTAGAGCCCGAGGAAGCCCAGGTGGACCAGCACCACCTGGACCAGCCGGTCGGCGGCCAGCGCCCGGAACAAGCCGATCGGGTAGAGGACCAGCACCAAGGCCGCCGCGAAGTAGCTGATCGCGACCAGCGGGGTCAGCTTCCACACGTGGCTGCAGCCCGCGACGTAGTCGACGATGACCGCCCGCCGCCAGCGCAGCTGCTGCGAGAAGTAGGCGGACAGGGTCGCCGGCACCAACGTCCGGCACCGCGCGTCCAGGGTGGTCGTGGTGTGGTAGCCGGCCTTCACGATCTGCCGGGTCAGGTAGCGATCCTCGCCGTACTTGATCGGGACGCCGAGGATCGCGCGGTCGTCGAGGACCGGCAACAGCTCGACCAGGACCGAGCGCCGGTACGCGGCCAGGCAGCCCGACACCGACATGACGTGGCGGTACGTGCGTTCGACGTTCTTGCTGACGTAGTACGCGTACCAGTACTTCATCACCTGCATCCGCGTCAGCCAGTTGTCGTGCTTGTTGCGGACGTCGACCCAGCCGCCGACCGCGGCCACGGTCGGTCCGGTGAAGCGGCGCACCAGCTGCCGGATCGCCTCGGGGTCGACGATCACGTCGGAGTCGATCGACACGATGATCTCGCTGTCCGACAACCGGACGACCTGGTTGATCGAGGCCCGCTTGCCGACGTTGTGGGGATTGCGCAGCACGGTCAGGCGGTCGTCGTGGCGCGCGACCGCGCAGGCGTGCTGGTGGCTGTCGTCGGCCGAGCGATCGTCGACGCACACCACGCGCAGCCGGTCGCGCGGGTAGCTCGAGGCCAGCACGCTGCGCAGGGTGTCCGCGATCGCGGCGCCCTCGTTGAACAACGGGACCACCACGGTCACGGTCGGCAGGTAGTCGTCGACGGTGGCCTCGACCGGCGGGCGCGCGGTCCGCATCACGGTCCCCAGGTACCGGTTCACGAGCTGCACCAGGGCCAGCAGCTGGATCAGGACGCGCAGCACGGGGTGGCCAGGGACCTCGCGTCGAACGATAGGGGCCGGGTCGACGCGCGGTCAAGGCGCTTGCCCGCCACGGAGGCGGGTTGCCGGTCGACGTGACCAGGGCCGCGATCACCGGCAACCTCGCGCGGCGCCGCCGGCGGGCTTGCTCGCGCCGCGACGCCGGGCGCACGATGGCGCGGGTGAGCGGATCGGGCGCGACGACCTCGAGGACCGGCCGGGTGCTGCTGGTCGAGGAGGGCTGGCACTCGACGATGTACCTGGCGCGCGCGCTCGAGGACGCCGGGCATGCGGTCACCGTGCTGACCGCCAACGGCAGCACCGCCTCGTGCCGGCGCCGTTCGGTGCGCTGGATCTCGGGGCCGCCGCTCGCGAGCCCGGGGTTCCCGGCGCACCTCGCGGGCGTCATGGCCGGCGCGCGGTTCGCGCACGTGCTGCCGCTGACCGAGCCGGCGATGGCGCGGCTGTGGGACGCGCCCGGGCCGTGGAGCGACCGGCTGCATCCGGTCACCGCGGCCTGGCAGCGGCACCTGCTGCGGGACAAGCACGCGCTGGTCGAGCACATGGCCGCGCGCGGGATCGACGTGCCCGCCCACCGCCGGCTCGACGCCCAGCCCGACCTCGGCGCGGCGGTGCGGGCACTCGGTCTGCCGCTGGTGATCAAGGGCGACCGCGGCTCGGCGGGGCGGATGGTGCGGATCGTCGACACCATGGCGGCGCTGGAGCTGGCGGTGCGGCGCGCGCGTACGCTCGGCGGCGCGTGGATCCTGCAGGAGCTGATCGCGGGTCCGACCTACCTGTTCGGTGGGCTGTTCCACGACGGGCGGCCGCTGCGGATCTACGCGGCGCGCAAGGTCGAGCAGCAACCGCCGCGGACCGGCGGCGCCAGCCGCCTCCGCTCCACCGACGATCCGGGCCTGATCGACGTCGGGCTGCGCACGCTGCGCGAGCTGCGCTGGACCGGCTTCGCCAGCGCCGATCTCATGCGCCGGCCCGACGGCCGCCACGTGCTGCTCGAGGTCAACCCGCGGTTGTGGGGCTCGCTCGCCGGCGCGGCCTCGGCCGGGGTCGACCTGTTCACGCCCTTCGCCGCGGTGCTCGCCGGCCAGGTGCCGCCGGCCCAGCTCGGGTTCGCCGCCGACGACGACTGCCTGATCTTCCCGCGCTACCTCGGCGCCGCCAGCCATCGCAACCTGGCCGGGGCCCGGCGGGCGCTCGGCCACCTGCGCGGCGATCAGGGCCGCGACTGGCGCGATCCGGTGTTCGTGGTGCACATCCTGCGGCGGCTGTTCCACCTGCGGCAGCAGTCCCAGCGGTTCTGACCCCACGGCGGGTGGCCGCCCGGGCGCGGGTTCCTTGCTATCGTGGGCCGTGGCTCAGGTCCCCGCATCGTCGGCCGGCGCGGCGCGCGCGCTCGCCCTGGTCGAGTCGCTCCAGGCCGGCTTCGCCGCCGCGCTCGCGGCCGAGACCGCGGCGGTCGGCTCGCCCACGCCGTTCGCGCCGGTCGGGTGGCTGCGCGACGACGGCCGGCACGGCGGTGGGGTCCGGCTCGGCGCCGGCGGCACCGCGGCGCTCGACCGCGCGTCGATCAACGTGTCGCAGGTCCACTACGATGACGAGCCGGCCCGGGCCCTGAGCTCGGCCACCGCGCTGTCGACGATCATCCACCCGGCGTCGCCGCACGCGCCCTCGGTGCACATCCACCTCAGCTGGACCGAGCTGCGCGCCGGGCGCGCGTACTGGCGGATGATGGCCGATCTCAACCCGGCGATCCCCGATGACGCCCAGACCGCGACCTTCGCGGCGGCGCTGCGCGCGGCCGCGCCCGCGCTCGACGCGCAGGCCCATGCCCAGGGCGATCGCTACTTCTGGATCCCCGCGCTCGGCCGCCATCGGGGCGTCACCCACTTCTATCTCGAGGATCACGCGACTGGCGAGGCCGCGGCCGACGCGGCGCTGGCCCGGCGCGTGGGCGAGGCGGCCACCACCACCTACGCGCGGCTGCTGGGCGCGGCGCTGCGCCGGGCCACGCCGGTCACCGCCGACGATCGGGCGCGCCAGCTCGCGTACCACACGCTGTACCTGTTCCAGGTGCTCACGCTCGATCGCGGCACCACGTCGGGCCTGCTGATCCACGATCAGAACGACGCCGGCATCCTGGGGTCGTTGCCGTCGCACGTCGACCGCGGGCTGCTCGCGGGGTGGCGCGACCGGCTGGCCGCGCCGCAAGATGCGCTGCTCGACGCGATCGTGGCGGTGCTGCCCGACGCGCACCCGGCGCCGGTCGGCGAGGCGACCAAGGTCGCGCTGGCAGGAGCGCTGCGCGCGCACTACCGCGCGCACCCCGAGGCGATCGCGCTGCAGGCCTCGGGCGGCGTCGCGGTGCCCACGGTCGCGAACCACCGCTGACGCGCGGAGCGCCGTCGGCGAGCCCGCGTGAGGATGCGAGGTCGGCGCGGCCTTGCCAGGCTGGGCGCGCCGGAGTATCCCGCACGGGGAGGCCGTATCCATGGCGCAGACTGCTCAGCAACGGACGATCGAGACCGTCGAGAACGAGGCCCAGCGGGTCTTCAAGCTCCAGCGTGAGGCCTACCTCCGCCATCCTTATCCGAGCTACGACGAGCGGCTCGACAACCTGCACAAGCTCGACCGCCTGCTGGTCGACAACCGCGCCGCGATCGCCGCGGCGATCAGCGCCGACTTCGGCAATCGCTCGATCGAAGAGTCGATGATGGCCGAGGTCTTCACCTCGGTCGACGGCCTGCGCGACGTGGCCAAGCACCTCAAGTCGTGGATGGCGCCCGAGAAGCGCGGCATCTCGCTGCTGTTCGCCACCGGCAAGAACCGGGTGATCCCGATGCCCAAGGGCGTCGTCGGCATCGTGTCACCCTGGAACTATCCGCTGTTCCTCACGATGAGCCCGCTGACCAGCGTGCTGGCCGCGGGCAACCGCGCCATGATCAAGATGGCGTCGAATTCGCAGCACCTGTGCCGGCTGCTCGCCGCGAAGGTCCAGGAGGTGTTCGCCGAGGACGTGCTGGCGATCCTCCCCGGCGTGAAGGGGCAGGACTTCTCGTCGCTGCCCTACGACCACCTGATCTTCACCGGGTCGGCCGACGCCGGCCGCACCGTCATGCGCGCGGCGGCCGAGAACCTCACGCCGGTGACGCTCGAGCTCGGCGGCAAGTCGCCGACGATCATCGCCGACGACTTCGACGTCGAGGAGGCGGCGGCGCGCATCCTCTACGCCAAGTGCCTCAACGCCGGGCAGACCTGCCTGGCGCCCGACTACCTGCTCATCCCCGAGTGGAAGCGCGACGCCTTCGTCGCCGCGGCCCGGCGCATCATGCCGACGCGCTACCCCGACACCGACTCGCCGCAGTACACGTCGGTCATCGACGACAAGGCGTACCGGCGGCTGCGCGCCACCCTCGACGACGCCCAGCAGAAGGGCGCCGAGCTGGTGCCGCTCATCCCGTCGGCGACGTTCAACGACGCGCTGCGCAAGATCCCGCCGCACCTGGTCCTCGGCGTCACCGATGACATGAAGGTGATGCAGGACGAGATCTTCGGGCCGCTGCTGCCGGTCAAGACCTACCAGACCCTCGACGAGGCGATCGCCTACGTGAACGGGAAGGATCGCCCGCTCGGGCTGTACCTGTTCACCAACGACAAGGCGACCGAGCAGCGGGTCCTGTACTCGACGATCTCGGGCGGCGTCACCATCAACAACTGCATGCTGCACGTCGCGCAGCACGACCTGCCGTTCGGCGGCGTCGGTGCCAGCGGCATGGGCCAGTACCACGCGCGCGAGGGCTTCCTCGAGTTCTCGAAGCTGCGCCCGGTCTTCACTAACCCCCGGCTCCCGATCCTCGACATGTTCTACCCGCCGTACACGAAGAAGCACCAGAAGGTCCTCGACTTCCTGGTCCGCTTCAAGCGCTGACCGGCGGTCGGGGCCTCACGGTCCGCGGGTGTCGTCGGACGTCACGGTGACGACGGTCGCGTGTCGGCCCGCGATGCCCGCGGTCGCGTGCAGCCAGGCGACCAGCTCGGCGGCCGAGGCGGGGCGCGCCGGGCTGCACGCGGCGCGCAGCGCGTCGCGCAGCGCGCTTGCGGTGGCGAAGCGGTCGTCGGGGTCGACCTCGAGCGCGCGGGCGACCACCGTCACCAGCGCCGGCGGCGCGCCGGCCGCCAGCACCTCCAGCGCCGCCCGCGGCGAGATGCGGTCGTCGAGCGGCGCCGCGCCCAGGCACTCGAGCAACAACACCGCCGTGCTGTAGAGGTCGGAGCGGGCGTCGAGCTCCTGCGCGTGGGCCTGCTCCGGCGACATGTAAAGGGGTGTGCCGCGGACCACGCCGGTCCGGGTCAGGTCGACCCGGGCGGCGCTGCGCGCGATGCCGAAGTCGACCAGCTTCACCTCGCCGGCGACGCTGACCAGGACGTTGCTCGGCGTGATGTCGCGGTGCACCACCCGCAGCCAGTGCCCGTGCAGGTCGCACGCGGCGTGCGCGTAGGCGAGCGCGTCGAGCAGCGGGACCACGATCGCGAGGACGATCGGCAGCGGCATCGGGCCGCCACCGCGCCGCAGCAGCGCGCGCAGCGGCTCGCCATCGACGTACTCCATCGCGATGAAGTAGCCGCTCTGGTGGCGGCCGACCTCGATGATCTGCGCGATGCCGGGATGGTGCAGGGCCGCGGCGATCCGGGCCTCGTGCAGGAACATCGCGACGTGCTCTGCGTCCTCGGCGACCCGCGGCAGCGGGCGCTTGAGCGCGACCCGCCGCTCGAACCCACCGGGCCCGATCTGCCAGGCCAGGTGGACCTCGGCGTTGCCGCCGACGCCGAGGCGGCGCTCGACCCGGTAGGCTCCGACCGAGCCCTCGCCGTGCTGGCGCTCGAGCGCGGTGCCGATCTGGGCCGCGACCGTGCCGACGAAGCCCTGCTCGGCCTCGTCGTAGCGGAGCCCCGACCGGCGGACGCCGACGCCGACGAAGCCGCTGACCACGCCGTGCATCCGGACCGGGGCGACCAGCGCGAGGTGGCGCTCGCCGAGCGGGCTCTGCGCGGCGGCCGGCATCGGGGTTGCCGTGAACGCGCCCAGCCCCCACACCCGGTCGACCCGGATCGCGGCGGCCAGGGGCCCGTCGCGCAGCAGCGGCTCGCGGTTGGGGCCGGGCGCGCCCCAGCCCTCGTGCCGGTGATAGGCCTCGCCCGTCGACGCCAGCAGCCACAGCTCGAGGTGCTCGGCGTGGAGCACCTGGAGCGCGCCGTGGGCGGCGGCCAGGGCGGCGGCGCTGTCGCCGGCCGAGACCAGGCGGGCCAGCTCGGACAGGGTGCGGCGCGACTCGACCTGATCGACCTGCGCCCGCAGGAAGCGGCGATCGAGCCGCCGGCGCAGGGCCCGGTAGATCGGCGCCATCGCGAGCGCGGCGGCCGCGGTGATCGCGATCCGCACCAGCGGCGACGCCGGCAAGTTGTTCTCGAACGCCAGCGGGACGGCGATCAGGCCGACCACGCAGGCGACCGCGATCGCGCCGATCGCGAGCAGGTAGTTGACCAAGGCCGCGGTGAGCCGGTCGGCGCCGAGCGCGTTGTAGCGCAGCACGGCGGTGGCCGTCATCGCCGGATAGACCAGCACCGGCACCGCGTTGAGGTGGATCAGCCACTTCTGGTACGGCACGCCCAGCATCGTGCGGCCCAGGAACAGCAGCAGCGGCAGCCACAGCCCGATCGACATCCCGATCAGCAGCGTGCGGTAGTGCGACGCGAGCGTGCGGTCGCGGCGCCGGGCGGCGAGCCAGCCATGGAGCAGGACCACGGTCAGGACCGCGCCCACCACCAGCGACCACAGGCTGCCCCACAGCCAGTGGCTCATCGCCGCCGGCGGCTCCAGCGTGAGGCCGATGACGGTGAGCCCCACCGCCGGCAGGTAACCGAGCGCGATGCCGATCCGGGCCCATCGCCCGCGGCGCGCGGTCGGCACCTCGAAGGCGAGCAGGTGCAGCCCGAGGCTGCCCGAGAAGGCGAACGAGGCGTGGAGCATGTGGGCCAGGAGCGTGGGCGCCCGGCTGGCCGCGACCATCGCCAGCAGCATCACCGCGAGGCTGGTGGTGAAGGCGAGGAACAGCCAGCTGACCCGCGCGCCCGGGCGGAGCAGGAAGCACAGGGCACCCAGGGCCACGCACAGCGCCCCGGCCAGGACCCGGCCGGCCAGCGCGAACGCGTGCAGGGGCGGCAGCGGCAGGACCCGCACCGGGATGGTGACCTCGCCGGCACCGCGGCGGACCGTGATCGTGGGCGGGCCCCACAGCGGGGCCTCGGTCAGCAGTGGCCACAGGTAGCCGCCGGGACCGCGCACGCCGGCGACCGCGACCACCCGATCCCCGGGTGCGACGTCGGGCCAGCGCGCATCGGCGCGCGTGACCCGGGTCCGGTCGAGCTCGAGCCCCGCGGTGTCGATCCGGCGCGTCGCCAGCGCGAGCGCGACCGAGAACGCGACCAGAACGACCCCGGCGAGCACCAGCGCCAGCGCCACGCCGACCCAGGGCGTGCGCAGCAGCCGCCGGCTCAGGGAGGCGGTCTCGAGCGTCGACCGTCCAGTGGGTTGCATCGGGGACAGCCGGCCATGTCACCCGGTCGACCCGGTCGCCGCAAGCCGGGCCTTCTTACAGCTTCCAACGCGCGTGAGCCAAGGTTCTGCGACGCCGGGTCCGCGCCGACGCTCGCACCGAAACCGACGCCGCGTCAGCGGCCGGGGATCGGGGGCGGCTGCCGCAGCTTGCGCAGGTGTTCGCGCAGATCCTCGACCTCGTAGTCGAGCGTGAGGTCGGCGACCGCGACATCGGGCATCCCGAGCGCGCCGGCCAGCTCGCCGAGGTAGGTGTCCTCGTCGAGATCGATCTCCTCGTCGGCGTCGTGGACCGCGGCGACCAGCTCGACCAGCTTGCGCTTGTCCTGGTCGCTGTCCGCCGCGAACCGCGCGGCGGTACCGACCAGGTCGAACCGCGTGGGCTCGAACCCGCGCACCCGCGCGTCCACCTCGGGCGGGAGCTCGTCGGCCGCGAGCAGCCGGGCGAGGAGCTGACGGATCACCCGCTCCTCCTCGCTGCGGAGCTCCTTGTCGGCATGCGCGGCGCCCATCAGCAGGTCGACGATCTCGAGAATCCGGTCAGTCATGATGAACCCCTAGCGTAGAGCATCATGCGGCGAGGAACAGGGCCCTTCAGAAGCGGCCCCGCCAGGGGCACCTGCGCGTGATCTGCGAGGGCGCGGCCAATCCTCGCGCGGCCAGCGGATGCGAGCCAGCGCAGAAGCGTGCTGGCGCTGGCAACCAGGGATGAGGCTCGGGTCACCGCCACAGGGTAGGCGCGGCCCCCGCGGTGCTGACCGGGAAAGGCAGGCAACCCGTGGCGCCGGCACGCGTCGCCAGCACATTCTTACCCAGGCACCATCGGCTGCGTGATAGACGACGGCCAATGCGGCATAGCTTGGTGGTCGTGATGACGGGCGCGGCGCTCGCTGGCGCGTCCTGCTCGTCCCGTGCGGCGCAGGTCCCCCTCGCCCCCCCGGTCGAGGCGGCGCCCGACACGGCGGCACTCGACACCTTCTTCGCGACCCAGTTCCCTGCTGACGAACCTGGGGGGGCGGTGCTTGTCGCCAAGCAGGGCAAGGTCGTCTTCGCACGCGGGTACGGCCTCGCCGACCTGGTCACCCGCGAGCCGGTGACCACGCGAACGCTGTTCAACCTCGGTTCGCTGTCGAAGACATTCGTTGCGAACGCGCTACTCATCTTGCAGGAGCGCGGCCGGCTCTCGGTCGATGACCCGCTCGCAAAGTACTTCCCCGATTTCAAGCATCCCGATCTAGCCCGCAAGATCCAGATCCGACATCTCCTGACCCATACCTCCGGCCTCCCGGACAACCGTGAGGTCGCGGCGAATCGCGAGTTCTATCTCACGGCCAAGGACGCTGAGAACTGGGCCCCGGTCACCCAGGCCGATGCGCTCGAGTTCGAACCCGGGAGTCGCTTTGCCTACTCCAATCCCGCGTTCGACGCGCTGGCGCTGATCGTCGAGCAAGTGAGCGGCAAGCCCTGGCAGGTGTTCGTCCGTGACGAAATCTTCCTCCCTGCTGGCATGCCGACCAGCACGATCACCGATGGACCTCATCCAGCGACCGGCGTGGCCCACGGCTACTACCGGGCGGGCGATCGATGGCTGGAGCTCGACTACGGCGAAACCCCGACCTTCGCGGCCGCTGGCAATGGTGGCGTGTGGAGCTCGGTGGAGGAGCTGGCCCGATACGAGTGGGCGCTCGAGCACGCCACGTTCCTGCGACCGACCACGGTCGCCGATTCACGAGCCGTCAAGACCTTCGCCGGCTGGACGAGCGACGTGCCGCCGCAGGTCGGCTGGTCGTGGTTCGTCAAGGCTGTCGGCGAGCTCCGGACAGTCGGCCACACAGGTTCGCAGGGCGGATTTCAGACCAACTACTTCGTCGTCCCCGACAAGGACGTCCTCGTGGTCTTTCTGACCAACTCGCCGCGTGATTTCGACGGGATCACGAACGAGCTCCAGCGTTGGCTGACCGCGGCGAACTGGCTCGATGCCGACGCCGTCGGGAAGCAGTGACGATCACCGCTTCTTGTACGTGAACATGATCGTGTTCTGCTTGATGTCGAGGAACACGTCGGGGCCGACCACGCGGACGCTGTACTCGTTGTCGAAGCTGGTGGTGCCGCCGCAGGTGACCGTGCGCACGAGGCGCTGGTTGGCGGCGGCATACGAGAAGGTCCGCGGCACCGGCGTCGGCGGCGTGCCGGTGAGCGTCAGTTGCTCGTAGACGTTGAGTTAACACGGCGGCCGGGCTCGATCAATGCGCCCGGATCGTCGCGCGCCCCGTGGTACACGCCGGTCGATGCTCCGGTTCTCGTACGCCACCCGCGCCGATGTGCCCGCGGTCGTTGCCCTGGTCGAGCGGGCTTACCGCGGCGAGGCCAGCCGCGCCGGCTGGACCACCGAGGCCGATCTGCTCGACGGCCAGCGCACCGACCCGGACGAGGTCGCCACGCTGATCGATCGCGCCGACGCGCGCATCGTCCTGGCCCACGACGGCGATGACCTGGTTGGCTCGGTCCTGGTGAAGGTTGCGCCAGAGGCCGGGTACCTCGGGATGTTCGCGGTCGAGCCCACCCGGCAGCGCGGGGGGCTCGGCCGCGCGCTGCTCGCCGAGGCCGAGCGCGTGCTGCGCGAGGACCTCGCCTGCGCGAGCGCCCGCATGACCGTGATCGTACAGCGCACCGAGCTGATCGGCTGGTACCAGCGCCGCGGCTGGCAGGTCACCGGCGAGCGGGAGCCGTTCCCCTACGGCCAGCTGCGCGCAGGTCAGCCGCGTCGCGACGACCTCGCGTTCGTCGTGCTCGCCAAGCCGCTCGCCTGAACGCGCGCACCGGCGACCCGCCGCGGCGCGATCCTGCGGCAGGCCCGGCGGGGGCGCCGGCCGGTCAGCGTCGCGCGGCCACCGCGGCGTCGAGAGCCTCGGCGGTGGTGCCGGCCGCCTTGCAGGCGTCGGCCCAGGTCGCGAGGGTCGCGGGGTACAGGTGGTCGCGGACGGCGTCGAGGCCGACCTGCTCGACCGCGACCGTGACCAGCAGGCCGCCGAGCGGATAGGTATCGGCTTCGCGTCGCCCGCGGAACTCCGTCATCGGCAGCAGCGTGGCCGCGGTCGGGCGCTCGTCGAGTCGCCGGGCCCAGTCGGCGAGCGAGACGCCGCCGTAGCCACCCGCTGCCCACACCGCGACGCCCTCGCCGATCAGCGCCGACCCCGCGGGCCCCCAGCGCAGGCCGGCGATGACGTGGGATCCCTCGTGGGCGACCAGGCGCTCGAGGCTGCCCTGCGCCGGGTCGACGCGGATCACGTGGAGTGCGCTGGCCAGCGCCAGCGCGTGGCCGTCGCCGCCATCGCCGGTGAGCGAGGTCTTGCTGCGACGGTCCGGATACACGTACGCCGTGATCGGTGGGATCGCCGCGACCTGCAGGCGGGCGGCGGCGACGGCGAGCCCCCGCACCACGGCTTCGACCACGGCGGCCTCGTCGGCCGCCGCTGGCACCTGGGCCGGGAAGCCGACCCGCATGGAGACGCCGGCGACCTCGCGCTCGACGAACCGCCACGGGATGCGTCGGGCCTGCGGTCCGAGCGCGGCGGTCGTGGTGCCGTCGGCGCGTCGCAGCCAGGTGCCGGTCTGCAGTCGCCCGTGGGCGTCGGCGATCAGCACCGAGTCGCCGCCGTGGCGGACGCTGTTGATCTCGACCACGCCCGGGGTGCCGGTGGCGGCGTACAGCACGAACGCGGGGTGCGACGCGCCGGCGGGGATCGCCGCGATGACGACGGCCGCGCCCCGGTAGGTCTCGCCACCGACGGAGATCTGCTCGGCGCCCGGCTGCACGGGCAGGGTGGGGCCGAGCGCCGCGATGACGGCGTTGACGTGCGCGCCGCCATAGAGCACCGGCCGCGGCGGCCACGCCGACGGACCGGCGGCGACATCGATCGAGGTGTCGAGCACGACCGTCGCGCCCGGGAACAACCCGCGGATCAGCTCGGCCTGGGCCGCGATCATGCGGTCGGTCGCGGCATCGCCGAGCGTTCCGAGCACGAACGTGGGTGGCCCCTGCCCGAGCAGCTGGTCGGGCGTGAGGTTGGCGCTCGCCTCGCTCTCGGGTCCGGCCGGGGCGGTGGCGACCGGGCTCGCCGCATCCTTCGCGGTCGGCGCCGGTGCACCCGGGCTGCCCCGGCCACACCCGAGCATCGCCATCACCACCGCCAGCACGGGTCCGGTTCGCGTCACCCGACGAGCGTACTGGCTCCGGCGTCGGCCCGGCGCGAGCCGCGCCACCAAACCCCTGCGCGCCAGCGGGCCGGTGGGCTCGATCGATGACGGGCAATCGCAGCGTGGCTACGATTTCAGCGCCTGCTCGGTCTTCGCGATCAGCGCGGCGGTCGCCTTGATGGGCGCGACGTTCTCGTTCGCGGTGACGCGCTTGCCCTCGACGGTGCCGCCGACCGCCACCAGGTACTCGGCCCCGACCTGGGTGTGCGCGGGCTTGAGCTCCGGCTTGCCCGCGACGAGCGCGGGCGAGGCGCCAACGATCAGATGATGGACGACGAACGTCGGACCCGTGATGTCGCCGCGCAGGACGCGCCCGACCTGGTACGTGAGGGCCTGGGTCGCGGCCGCGTAGCCGCTGAAGGACGCCGGCGGGGGCCCGACGCTGACCAGGGTGCCGACGAACACGGCGTCGGCCGCCTTCACCTGGGCGAGGAACCGCGACTCGTCGGATCCGATCTGCAGGGCATCGAGGGGATTCATGGGGGCGGCATCCTTGGCCGAGGTCGTGGTGACGGGGCCGCTGGGCGCGTCGGTCGCGCGCGAGCAGGCGCCGAGCAGGCTGGCAACGACGACGAGCAGGCTGAGGTGGTGCATGGGGCTCAGTGGGGGCGAGCGTCGTCGAAGCCGCGCTCGCGATTGTAGGCGTTCTCCTGGTCGATCGCCGCGCTGTGCGCCGGCGTGAACCGGGCGGTGAACGCGGCATCGTTGGCGGCCCGCGCCGCCGTCCAGGTGTTCACCCGGTTGACGAAGGTGGTGGCCGCGATGGTCTCGGCGGCGGTGAGCGGCGGCACCACCGCGGTCCCGGCGAGCGCGGCCTGGACCCGCGCCGGCAGCGCGGCCTGGTCCGCGACCAGCTGGAGCCGCTGGGTCTCGAGCGCGGTCTGTTGCGCCGCGATCGCGGTGATATCGGTCGCCTGGTGGGTCGCGTCGTAGCGTCGCTCGTGCAGGAGGTGCGCGTACCCCGACTCCTGCGACTGCGGGTGCGTGGTGGTGCCGGCCGCGGGTACGGCCGCCTCGGGCGAGACCGCCCCGCAAGAGTAACTCTGGGGTTGCCGCCCCTTGCCCATGTGAGGTGCTTCCCGAACCATGCGAGCGGCTTCGCGCCACGCCGCCCGGGCGGCGGCCGGGTCGTAGCGTTCGCGGGTGTCGTTGTGGAACGCGTGCTGCGGGCCGGGGTAGACGATCGAGCGGAACGTCTTGCCGTGCTGCTGGTACGAGCTACGCGGTGCCGCCGTCGCGCGCGGATGGAGCTACTTGCAGACCTTGCCGGCCTTCAGCGCGTCGGTCGCGAACGCCGCCCAGTCGGGTATCGCGCCGAGCTCCCAGACCAGCATGCCGACCGCGCGCAGCCCACGTCCGGCGTCCGGGGTGAACACGAGCTCGAAGGCCGCGTCGTACTCGCCGGCGCCCGGCGACTGACAGAGCGCGTACGCGAACGCCTGGCCGCCGGTGCGCGCGCCGCCGCCTTCGTCGCCACCGCTGCCGCCGAAGTGCGGGTCGGGCGTCGCGACGAACTGGTTGGCGCACCGGATCACGTGGCTCCGCTCTCCCGGTGGTGTCTCGGCTTCGCGCTCGCTCGAGCGGGTCTGCTCCATGACCAGCTCCTTGGCGTAGCGGAGCAGCGCGGCGGCCGCCGGCTTCCCGCAGTGCTGCTTCTTCACCTCCACCCCCGGTCCCTCACCGGCCCCCGGCAGGATGCGGTGCTCGACGAAGCCGCGCGCCGGATCGATCAGCTGCGCCGCTGGCACCGTGCCGTCCGCGATCGCGACGATGAGCGCCTCGGTCGCCACCTCGGGCGGCTCGCCGGGAGCGCCCAGGCCGGTCTTGCGGCCCGCCCGCAGCGCCGCCTCGGGATCGGCCGCGACCGCGTCGACCGGGGCTGCCGCGTCGATGCTCGGCGCGGCCGCATCGATCACCGGCCCGCCGGTCGACGGCGTCGACGTGCCGGTGGTCACCGCGGGCGTCCCCGACCGCTCCGACTTGCAGCCCACGAGCGTCAGCACGACCACGCCCAGCGCGAACAGCGATCTCATCGCGCGACGATACCTCCGGTCGGGCGACAGAAGCATGTGCCGGACCGACCGAGCGTCCGGTCCGCCTGGCGCCGGCAGTTGCCTCGGCGACGGGCGGGTTCGTCGACTACCTGGTCGCGCGGGGTGGGCTTGGCTTTGCCCTCGCGGCGGTCATCGCGCGCCTCGGCGTCGGCGGCGTGTCCGCCGACCGGACAGCGCGACGGCGGGCCCCCGCCCGTAGCCCGAGCGCGCTCGCGAGCTGGCAGTCGCTCAGGCGCGTCAGCGGCTGTCATCGAGCGATGCGACACCCCTCGCCGGTCTGGGAGACGCCGTAGACGTACGCGTCGTTCCCCATCGTTGCGTGCGAGTGCAACATCGCGGCGACTGACCCGTGATGGGGTCATGGCAGTGAGTCAGCCGTCGGCGAGCACTCGCTCGATGCTCAGCTCCAGCGTATCGGTGACGCGCCGCAGCAAGCTCTCGATGCTCGCGGGCGACATGCCGTGCGCGGCGGCGAGTTGGGCACGCAGTCCCTCGGCCAGGTTCAGGCGCGCCTGCACCAACCAGCGCGACGCCGTGGCTCGGTGCACGTCGTGCAGCGCCGCCAGATCATCGATGGTCAGACCATCGAGCACGTGCTGCCTCAGCAGCGTGCGCGTCGCTGGCGGCAGCTCCGAGACGGCATCGTTGAAAGCCTGCTTGAGCAGCGCGCCGTGCTGTGCGCGCACGAGTGCGAGTTCGGGGCTGGCGGCCGCGTCGGCGAAGACGTCCTCGACGGTCAGGCCGCCGGCAACCTCGTGGCCGGCTCGCGCCGCCGCCGCGCGCCGGTTGTCGACCGCCGTGCGTGCGGCGATCACGTGCAACCACGGCTGGATGTCGCGATGGCCGGTGTAGTCCGCGATCCGCGGGTGGCCGTCGGCGCTGTGGTCGCCGCCGCCCGTGCCCAAGAAGATCTTGCAACGGACCAGTTGTTCGACTTCGTCGCGCTCGCCCACGGGCAGCATGCGCGCGAGCACGGCGCGCAGAACTCCGAAATAGACGCGCTCGAATACCTTCGGCGCCTGGGCGTCGCCGGCGAGGATCGCGGCGGCGAGGTGCAAAGGGCCGGCGCGCAGCCCCGCGAGCGCAAAGGGGTCGGCGCCGCCCGCGCCCACGCGCGCTGCCACGTGCGAGAGGAAGGCAATGGGCTCGAGCTCGACCTCTGGGAACTCCGAACGCGCGCGCGCGATCAGTGAATCCAGCCGATCCGCAAGGTCATCCGGTGGCGCCGCCGCACCCGCACCGAGGCCAGCGACGAACGCATCGCTCGTCGCCTTGGGCGCCACCACACAGCATCGTATACTGCAAAGCGCCCGCCGTGAAGTGCCTCGCCGATGAAGACCTGCTCGATTGGGTCGCCGGCCTGCGGCCCGCGGCGGCGTCGCCAGACCCGCTCCACCTGGATGCTTGCGAGGCGTGTCGGATGCTGGTCTCGCTCGCCGTGCGCGGCGGCCTGCCCGCCAATCTGGCCATCGCGCGGCCGCGCGCGGGCCGCTTCGAGCTCGAGGCGCTGCTCGGCATGGGCGCGGCGGGTGAGGTCTATCGCGCGCACGATCCCCGGCTTGACCGCGCGGTTGCGCTCAAGATCGTCCGCGCCGATCGCGATCGCCCCGAGGCGCGGTCGCGGCTGCTCGCCGAGGCCCGCGCCCAAGCCCAGGTGAACCATCCCAACGTCGTCGTCGTCTATGAGGCGGGTGAGCTGGACGACGACGTCTATCTCGCGATGCCACTCGATCGCGCCGAGAGCCTTCGGGTGTTCCTCAGCCGCCGGCGCGCCACGGGTCCGGTCAGTGCGTGGTGGATCGCCGAGCTCTTTGCACAGGCCGCACGCGGGCTCGCCGCGGTGCACGCGGTCGGGCTCGTCCACCGCGACATCAAGCCAGACAACTTGCTCGTGGGCGCCGACGGTGTCGTGCGGGTCGCAGACTTCGGGCTCGCCAAGCGTCCGGTGTCAGCTAACTCGCTCACCAGCACGGCAGGTACACCGTCCTATATGGCGCCCGAGCAGCATGCCCGCGAGACGCTCGATGGCCGGGCGGACCAGTATTCCCTGTGCGTGGCGCTGTGGGAGGCCCTCTTCTGCGAGTTGCCGTTCGCGGCTTCGGACCGCAGGCCGCTCGTGGACGCCAAGCGCCAGGGGCCCCCGCCCCGCCCGCCGCGCCGGCCACGCTTGCCCGGACCATTGGCGGCCGTGCTCACGCGCGGGCTCGCGCCCCAGGCCACGAACCGGTACCCCGACGCGCAGGCGCTGGCGCTGGCGCTGACGCGTCCCACCCGCATGCGTTCGGGCGCCGCGTTGGCCGCGGCCCTGGGCGTCTGCGTGGTCGCGTTCGCCGCCCTGCGCCCGGGCCGGGCTCGGCTGGAGCCCGCTGCGGCCTGCGTGGCCGCGCTCGCCATCGACCGCGTCGCCGCGTCGCCGGGGCGACTCGCCTTCTCGACGCGGCTACGGGGGAGTGGAACGGCGAGCAGCATCCAGCACGTCGAGGCGAACCTCGCCAGGACGCTGACCGCCCTCTCGGCCCAGGCCACGCAGGCCTGCCGCGCCACGCACGTGGCGCACACGCAGTCGCCCGCACTGCTCGACGCGCGCGTGGCTTGCTTGACGCGCCAACGGGACGACCTGGTGGCGCTGCTCGAGCTGTTCGCGCGCGCGGACGGGCTCGACCTCTGGCGTGCCGGCGACGCGCTGGCCGACGTCGCCGATCCCGGGCAGTGCACCGACGCCGCCGGGCTCGACCAGATGGATCCCCCGCCCACCGAGGCCGCTCGACGTCAAAAGCTCGACCAGCTCAGCCGCGGCCTGGCTGCTGTGCGCGCGCTCTCGCTCGCGTCGCGCGCCCGTGAGGTGGTCGAGCTCGGCGGTCGCCTTCTGCCCGAGTTGCGCGAATTTGGCTACCGCCCGCTGCTGGCAGAGCTTCTGTCGGTGCTGGGCGATGCCCGTATGAAGATCGATGATCGCGCGGGCGCGGCTACCGATCTCCGCGAGGCGCTCGCGCTGGCCGACGCCAGCCGTGCGGATCGTCTCCGTGGCACGGTGGCGCTCACGTTGTGCGGTTTCCTCTCGGAAGATCCTGCGCACATCGACGAAGCGATCGCCTTCGCCGACCAGGCCGCCGCCGCCTCGGCTCGACTCGGCGGCGACGCCACCGTCGACGCGCTGCGCCTCGAAGCCTTGGGCATGGTCTACTTCAAGAATGGCCGCTACGCCGAGGCGGTGGTCATGTTGCGCCAGGCCGTCTCACGGGCTCGCGCCCTCTGGGGCGACGGCGCCAGTGTCGCCGACTTCATGTCCAACCTCGGGGCGGCCCTGGCCACGAGCGGCGCCCTCGCCGAGGCGCGCACGGTGCTCGAGCAGAGCGTGGCGCTGCGCGAAGTGGCGCAGGGCGCGGACCACCCCGACGTCGGCATCGCCTTGGTCAGCCTCGCACCCCTCGTCGCCAACGCTGGCGACGGCCTCGGCGCGATTGCCATGCTGGAGCGGGCGCGCGCGCTGCTCGCACGCGCGTACGGGCCACGATCGGTCAGCGTCGCGGGCGTCCTGAGCAGCCTGGCTGCCGTCGAGTCCGGCATGGAACGGGACGCCGAAGCGCTCGCCTACGGTCGTGAAGCCTTGGCGGTGCTCGAGGAGCGCCTCGTGCCCGGCGATGCCAACCTGGCGATGGCCAGGGTGCGAGTCGCGGAGTCGCTCCTCAACCTGGGGCGTTTCGCCGAGGCTGAACCGCTGGTTTCGCAGGCCCGCGCGGCGCAGGAGGCAGCGCTCGGCCTTGAGCACGTGGCGTTGGCCCGGGCGGTCTTTCTGGCCGGCGTCATCGCGCTCGAGCGCGGACATCCAGCCGAGGCCGCCCCGCTGCTCGCGCGCGCCGCGGCGATGCAGGAGCGATCGGGCGCCACGCCCAGTGCGCGTGCGGACGGCGAGGAGTCGCTGGCTTACGCGTTGTGGGCGAGCGGTCGGCACGCCGAGGCCACGTCGCAACTACAGCGCGCCTGCGCCATGGCCGCCGCCGCGGGCGATTTCGGCGAGGTCAAGCGACGGCAGCTCAACGCGTGGGCACGCACCCATCGTACGGCTGGCTGCCCGAAGCCGGATTCACATCGTTGACGGCGGCGAGGTTCCTCGCGGCCGGACGTGAGCGCGGGCTGGCCGCGGCCGAACGAGTGCCCGCCGTACATCAGCCGATACGCGCGCGACCGGCTCACCTCGCGCGGGGTTACCTCGACGCCGTCCGCGATGCGCCCGCGCACCCGGTCGCGGCCGTAGGCCAGTCCGGGATCCGGATCGGCGGGCCGCCATTCCGGGCGGCGTGGGTGGGCGTCCCGGCCGACGTCCGCTATCGTCACGCGTGCCCTCGAGCCTGCTCGCCCTCCTGGATGACATCGCCACGTTGCTCGACGACGTGGCGGCGCTGACCAAGATCGCCACCAAGAAGACCGCCGGCGTCCTCGGCGACGACCTCGCGCTCAACGCCCAGCAGGTGACCGGGGTATCACCGGACCGCGAGTTGCCGGTGGTCTGGGCGGTCGCCAAGGGCTCGGCGCTCAACAAGCTGATCCTGGTGCCGCTCGCGCTGGCGATCAGCGCGGTGGCGCCGTGGGCGGTGCTGCCGCTCTTGATGATCGGCGGCGCGTTCCTGTGCTTCGAGGGGTTCGAGAAGGTCGCCCACCGATTCCTGCACTCCCCCGCCGAGGACGCGGCCCATCACCTGGCGCTGGTCAAGGCGGTGGCGGACCCGACCATCGATCTGGTCGCGTTCGAGCGCGACAAGGTCAAGGGCGCGATCCGGACCGACTTCATCTTGTCGGCGGAGATCGTCGTGATCGCGCTCGGGACGGTGAGCGCCGAGTCGTTCGGGACCCGGGTCGCGGTGCTGACCGCGATCTCGGCGGTGATGACGGTCGGCGTGTATGGCCTGGTCGCGGGGATCGTGAAGCTCGACGACGCCGGTCGGGCGCTGAGCCTCAAGGCCAGCGGCTCGGCGCGCGGGTTCGGCAACCTGCTCCTCGTCGGGGCCCCGGTGCTGATGAAGCTCCTGTCGATCGTGGGCACCGCCGCGATGTTCCTGGTCGGCGGCAGCATCCTCCTGCATGGCATCCCGCCCCTCCACCACGCCGCCCAGGCGGCGATCGTGGCCGCGGAGGCGGTCGAGCCCCTGGGCGGTGTGCTCGGCTTCCTGACCTCGATGGCGTGCGACGCGGTGACCGGCATCGTCGCCGGCGGCCTGGTGGTCGGCGCCGTCACGCTGGTCAAGAAGCTCCGGCGCTGACCGTCGCTCCCGCGGCCGGCCTGGCGTAGGCTGGATCCAATGCGGATCGCCGTGGTGTTCGACACCCCGTACCCCGACTGGGACCCCGACCAGCAGGCCGCGCAGCTGGAGCGCGAGATCGCCAACGCCGACGAGGCCGAGCCCGAGATGGAGTACCAGGTCGCCCAGGCGCTCCGCGACAACGGGCACGACGTGCTGCTGCTCGGCGTCCACGACGACCTGCACGACACCAGCGCGCGGCTCGCCGACTGGAAGCCGGAGCTGGTGTTCAACGCGACCGAGGCGTTCTTCGACAACGCCGAGCTCGACTACCTGATCCCGGCGATGCTCGAGTCGCAGGGGCTGCGCTACACCGGCGCGCCGCCGCTCGCGCTCCTGGTCACGCGCAACAAGGCGATGAGCAAGAAGATCCTCGCCTACCACGGGGTGAAGGTGCCGGGGTTCCGGAGCTACCGGGTCGGCGAGCGGCCGGCCGACGAGGTGAAGCTGCGGTTTCCGCTGATCGTCAAGCTGATGCAGTCCGACGGCTCGGAGGGCATCGCGCAGGCGTCGATCGTCCACGACGTGGCCGGGCTCGCCCAGCGCGTCGAGTTCCTCCACGAGCGGTTCGGCAAGCCGGTCATCGCCGAGGAGTACATCGAGGGCCGCGAGCTCTACGCGACGATGGTCGGCAACGGCGATCAGGTCCAGATCCTGCCGATCGTCGAGCTGGTGTTCGACCCCAAGGCCTCGCGCCCGGAGGCGCGGATCTCGACCCAGCGCGCAAAATGGGACCTCGGCTACCGCAAGCGCCACGGGATCAAGACCGTCTACGCGCGCCGGATGTCGAAGGCGGCGAGCGAGCGTCTGGCCGAGTTCTGCCGGACCGCGTACCGCGCGCTCTGGCTGCGCGACTACGCCCGGCTCGACGTCCGGCTCACGCCCGATGGCGAGATCTGGTTCCTCGAGGCCAACGCCAACCCGTACCTGAGCTTTGGCCACAACTCGGCCGAGGCCGCGCACAAGGCGGGCATGCACTACGAGGCGTTCATCCAGCGCATCGTCGACGAAGCGATGGGGCGCGATGCCTGACCGGCCCCGGCCCGAGACCCGCTGCAAGTGCGGCCACGCGCTGCAGCGGTTCTGGACCTTCTGCCCGGCGTGCGCGCGCCGGCAGGTCTGGCGTGACACCCAGGTCGTCACCGGGGCCGAGTGCGGGCAGTGCGGCTGGGTGGTGTCCGATCGCGGCAGCTTCTGCCCGTGGTGCGGGGTCGACATCCACGAGGACGGCGTGTCGAGCAAGCGGCCGCTGCGCCAGCCCAAGGGCTTCCGCATGGACGCCCGGTGCGACGCCGGGTGTGGTGGCGGGGTGCAGTACCCGATGGCGTTCTGCCCGTGGTGCGGCGAGTCGCAGAGCTGGAATGACGCGCACCTGTTCGAGGGCGTGTGCCCGCGCTGCGAGCGCGGTGTCGACGACTGGATGGACACCTGCCCGTGGTGCAGCCAGGATCCGACCGGCCGCGACCTGATCGCGCCCGCCGACCGCGAGATCCGCCGCCTGCTCCGCATCGCCGGGATCGCGAACTGGGGCTTCCGCCTGCTCCTGCGCCCGGGCGGGTCGGGGGTCGCGCCCGACTCCCCGAAGATCGTCGCGATCAACCGGAACCACGTGCTCGGCCGCCGGCGGCGCGCGGAGGTCCAGTGGCCCATGCTGGTCGGGCTGGTCGCCCACGAGCTCGGCCACAGCTTCCTGTTCCACCACTGGCGCTGGACCCGGTCGACCCGCTTCCGGCGCGTGTTCGGCCAGGTCGACAAGGCCTACCGGGTCGACGAGGACACGCCGGTCTACTTCGAACGGCGGCGGGTGGCCTGCAACCCGGTGGATCACGTCAGCATCTACGCCGCGACCCACCCGCAGGAGGACTTCGCCGAGACCTTCCGGATCTACCTCACCCGGCGGCGCCGCCTGCGCGAGCTGTTCGCGGAGCTCGGCCGCAAGCGCAAGGCGGTCAAGGTCTTCGAGAAGTTCCTGCTGCTCCACGACTACGTCCGCTCGCTGCGCGGCTGGACCTGACCGGCCGCGGTCGGGGCGTGCCGTCAGGGCGGCGCCTCGACCACCACGCCCATGCCGCCGGCGCCCAGCACCCGCTCGATCCGGAACTTCTGATCGACGATCTCGCCGAGCTGGACGGGCAGCCCGGCCGGATCGGGCACGCGGCTCATCGTCGGCGAACGCTAGCACGCGGGCCGGGGCCTCCGCCTGCGGGGCGCGCGCGGGGCGGCGCGGCGGTCAGCGCGGCCGGGCATCGCGCGACGGATCCCGCGCGGGGTCGCCGTCCGGCACCACGTCGGCGGCCCAGTCGCTGCGCTTCCAGCTCGGCACCGGCGTCACGCACGCCTGGGTCGGTACGAAGCGCGAGCGCTCGACCAGCGCGTACTTGTGGATGTAGCGGGGGCAGTTCGGAAAGACCTCGCGGACGGCGACCCGGACGACCAGCTGCGCCTCGGGCCAGGTCGCGCGCAGGTCGTCGTCCGGATCGATCATCGCGGTGCCGTTCAGCCGCAGGCGCGATTGGCCCTCGAAGTCGACGAACAGGAGCCCGACCTCGCCGGTCTCGACCACGGCGCCGAGCGACAGGAACATCCCGTTGCCGTCCTGGTCGGGGAAGGCGAGGGTGCGCGGATCGAGCACCCGCACGAAGCCGGGGGCGCCGCCCTTGTACGAGCAGCTGGCGTGTCCGCGCGCGTCGACCGTCGCGAGGAAGAACATGTCGCGGCGCTCGATGAAGGCCCGATCGGCCTCGTCGATCGCGTCCTTGACCAGGCGCGCCTCGATGCGGTCGGCGAGCGGCCGCGTCGCGAACCGGTCCTGGAGCTGGCGGGCACCGTCACCGTAGAGCTTCGACATGCGGATCTCCTGCGCGAAGGGTAGCGCCGTTCCTTCGCGGGGGCGTGCGCGCCGGTCGCGTCCGTCCCTCTCGATGAGCGGCGGCGCCGCGGCCCGGTCGACGCGCGCAACAGTCTAGACTGGTGCGCGCCATGGCCCCCGATGACCGAACCGGCAACTGGCAGCGGCACGAGCGCGCCAGCACCGTGTCCGACGCGCTCCAGCACCTGCGGATGACGATCGTCGCGATCCGGGAGGCGCCGGGCGACGCCGAGCACCGTCGCCGGCTCCGTGCGCTCGCGGCCGACCAGGGGCTGTGGGAGCAGCTGGCGGGGCTGCTCGCCGACGAGGTGCGCGCGCACGCCGATCGCCCGGCGATCGCGGCAGCGTTCCACGAGGAGCTCGCCGATGTCCACGAGGTGCTCGGTCAGCCGCTCGAGACGATCGCGGCACTGGAGGCGCTGGTCGCGATCGCGCCCGAGGTCGTGGCCCACCATGAGCGGATCGCGCACCTGTACCGGCAGGCCGGGGCGTGGGCCAAGGCGGCCGACGCATTCGCGCAGGTGGCGCTGCGCGCGTCGGACGCCCGCGCCGACGGGGCGCTCCTGGCGGCCGCCCAGCTCGACCGCGACCACGACCGCCTCGATCGTGCGGTCGTGATGTACCGACGGTTGGTCGAGCGCCGGCCCGCGGACCCGGTGGCGTGGCGCGGGCTCGACGATGTCCTGTCCGAGCTCGGTCGATGGCGCGAGGTCGCGGCGATGCGCGGCGAGCGTGCGGCGCGGGCCTCGAGTGGCTTCGAGAAGGCCGCGCTGCTGCGCGCGCAGGCGCGGGCCCTCGCGCAAGCCGGGGACGCGCCCGCCGCGGCCGATGTCATCGTCCGGGCCGCGACCCACGCGCCCGATGAGCTCGGCGGGCTGGTCGATCAGGCCGAGGGCCTGGCGCGCGACGGCCAGGGCGCCCAGGCCGCCGAGCTCCTGCGGGCGAGGATCGCCGACGCGGTCGCGCGCGGCGCCTCGGCCGACGACGTCGCCGCGCTCCGGCTCTGGCTCGCGCAGGTGCTCGAGGACGCGTGCGACGATCGCACCGCGGCGACCGCGGTCCTCGACGAGCTGCTGGCGGCCGCGCCGGCGCACCTGCGCGCGCTCGAGCGGCTCACCGCGCTCGCCGCGACCGACCCGGATCCGCGGGTGCATGCGATCGCGCTGCTGCGCTACGCGGCGGCGGTCCCCGGCGCCGCCGATCGCGCCTCGTACGTGGCGGCGGCCGGCCGCCGGCTGCGCGAGGTCGGGGACCTCGAGGGCGCCGTGCAGGCGCTCGAGCACGCGGCCGCGCTGGTCGGCGAGGACGAGGCGCTCCAGCGCGAGCTGGTCGACGTCCGGACCTCGGCGTGGGTCGCCCAGGCCCGGTCGGACGCCGCCGCCGGCGACACCCGTGGCGCCGAGTGGCGCTTGCGCGAGCTCCTCGGCGCGCAGCGCCATCACCTCGAGGCAAACCTCGCGTTCGCCGACCTGCTCGCGGCGACCCGCCGTGGCGTCGCCGCCGCCGAGCACCTCCGCGAGACGCTGGCGACGATGCCCGAGGACCGCCCGCCCGCGCAGGCGGCGCGCCTCGTGCTGCGCTACGCCGAGGTGATGGGTGCGCTCGGCGAGGCCGACGACAGCCACCAGCTCCTGCACGAGGCGCATCGCCTCGATCGCAGCTCGCTCGCGGTCACCCTCGCGCTCGGCGAGAGCTGCTTCGCGCGCCGGTTGTGGCGGCAGGCCGCGCTGCACCTCGCCGCGGCGGGCGGGCACCCCGATGCGCCCCGTCATGCCGCGGTGGTGGCGGCCGCCCTCGTCCACGCGGCGCAGGCGGAGGTCCGGGCCCTGCGGCCGGCCAACGCGGGCAAGCACTACGAGGCGGCGACCCGCCTCGACCGGGGCTGCGCGCCGGCCTGGCGCGGGCTCGCCCAGCTCGCCAGCGAGCGTGGCGACGTGGTGCATGCCGCCGACTGTCTCGAGCGCGAGGCGGCCGCGACCGCCGAGCCCCGCGAGCGCCTCCGGCTGTACGACGCGCTCGGCGACCTGGCGCTCGACGTGCTGGCCGACCCGGTGCGCGCCGAGCGGTGCTGGCGCGAGGTCGCCGGGGCCGGATCGGCAACGCTGCTCCAGAAGCTGTGCGCCGTGCAACGCCAGCGCGGCGCCACCGTCGAGCGCGCGGACACCTGCGAGCGCCTCGCACGGCTGGCAGCCGATGCGGAGAGCCGCCAGGCGCTCCTGGTCGAGGCCGCGGAGGCGCTGCTGGCGGGCAAGGCGGTCGAGCGCGCGGTCACCGTCGTCGACGAGGTGCTCGCGATGTTCCCGCGCGAGCCCGACGTGGTCGTATGGGCGACCACGATGGCGGTCACCGCCGGCGACGCCCGGCGCGCCGGCAGCTGGGCGCGCCGGCTCATCCACGGCGGCGAGCCCGAGGACCTGCGCGCCGGGCTCGAGCTCGCCAGCGCGATCGGCGTGCCGCTGTCGGCGGACGACCGGCGCTTCCTCGACGCGCACCCGGCGCGGCCGATGGCGTCCGACCAGGGGTACCTCGGGTCGCTCGATGACGCCGACTGCCGTGCGCTGGTCGACGATCCCGGCGAGCGGCCCCTGCGCGACGTGCTGGCGCTCCTCGGCGAGGCCCTGCCGCTGATCGGTCCGAACCCGAGCGCCGCGCTCCTCGAGGCGGGCGTGCCCGACGCCGTGCGCGTCACCGCGTCGAGCGAGGCGGCCGCCACCGCGCTGTACCCGCACCTCGCGCGGGCCCTCGGCGGTCCTCCAACGCTGCTCTACACGACGTCCTTCGCCGGGATCGACCTGGCCTTGCTGTTCGCGTCACCGCCGGTGGTCGTCTTCGGGCCCGCGCTGGCCTCGGTCCGCGCCGGCTCGCGCGGCGACGGCCACCAGGAGACCGACGCGGCCCTGCGCTTCCAGCTCGGGCGCACCGTCGAGCTGTCGCGCCCGCACCGGCTGTTCGCAGCCATGCCCGAAGACGCCCTGGCGCTGCTGGTCGCCGGCCTCCAGCACGGGCTCGGGCGCCCCCAGCCACCGGCCGCCTCGGGCCAGGTCATGGCGGAGGCGGAACGCCTGCGGTCCCGGCTCTCGGTCGCGTTGCGGCAACGCCTGACCGAGCGCCTCGCCGCGCTCGGGCCGAGCCCGCTCGACCCACGCGCCTACGTCGCCGCCTGTCAGCGCGCCGCCGATCGCGCCGGGCTGCTCGCCTGCGGCGACGTGACGGTGGCGATCCAGCTCGCGGGCGGCGCGCGGCGCGCGCCCCATCTCGTACAGCTGGCCGCGTCCCGTCGCTACCTTGCCATCCGCAAGAAGCTGCGCAGCTCCTGACCGGCCCGCCGGGCGAGCGAACCGCCATCGGTCGGTGGCGGGCGTCGGCGACGAGGGCGCCCGCGCCGTGTGCGGCCTGTGCGGCGCCGCGTCGACCGCGCGCGCATCGCCGCGTGGGCGTGGACCTGTCATCGGCTCGGCCGGCCGCCGCGCGGGGTCTTGGAACTACGCACGCGAGGCCGCCGCTTCTTTTGAATCGAGTCCGCTACCGCAGCAGACCGGCCAGCCGGAGCAGGCTCACGTGCGGCCCCGAGGCCAGCCCCGGGAGCTCGTCGAGGAGCGTCGCGCGCCGCGCGGCGACCGCGTCGTAGTCGTCGCGCGTGATCAAGATCCGCAGCACAACGGGTGGTGGCACCATCCAGTCGCCCAGGAATGCGAGGTCGCCCTCGGCGGTGATCGCGTCGAGTCGCAGGGTCACGAGGGCGGCGGCCCGCAGTCGTGCGTCGCCCGCGATCAGCTCGCACTTGAGCGCCTCAAGTACGAGGTCGGAGAGGCCGGCGTCGTCAGCGACCAGCTTTTCGCGCAGCTCCTCGTAGCCGAAGCAGACCCGGACCAGGAAGTCCCCGGCCCGCGCGCGAACCATGTCCGGCGCGTCGTAGAGCAGGCGCTGACGGTAGATCTCCATGACCTGCTCAGCGCACGTCTGCGCCCGCTCGAGGTCGTGGAGCGGGTAGACGCCGATCAGCTGGCAGCGCTCGAAGTCGAAGTAAACAAACGGACGCTCGATCAGCGTCCGGACACTGCAGTAGTGGCACTCAAACAGGTGCAGGTTGCGGTCGAGGACCTGCTGGCGCAGGGCGGGATGGCGGCCGGCGTTCAGGCTCTCGACGAGCTGCACGTGGAGTGTCTCGCCGCAGCGGCAGCGCAGGTCGTGGGCGACCGTGATCGACATCAGTCCTCGTCGACGCGCTCGCGCTTCTGGGTGAGCTCGCGGCGCTCCTCGGTCCAGCGCGGGGCGGCACCCTTGCCCAGGTGGAGGGTCCAGAACGAGACCGTTGTCTCCGACGTGTCGGCGGTGGAGTCTCCGGGGTGGATGTCCGGATCGCTCGGCGCCTGAAGGCGATAGGCCAAGATGAGGTCGAGATCGTGACCGCGCCAGTTGGTGCGCATCGACAGCTCCGTGCCCTCATCGGTGACGTAGTACTCCGGCGAGCCGGCCGCGGCGTCCACCGGCGGGAACGCCCCGAACACGTACAGCAGGTCGGTGACGTCGCCCGCAGTGAGCGCGTGGTCGGCGTAGACGTCGACCGCGTCGAGATAGGGGCCGAGCTTGGCCAGGCCGCCTCCGTCGGTGACTTTGCCGTCGTGCACCAGGACCCAGCTGGTCCCCGGCAAGGCGGCGTCGAACAGGAACGGCAAGCGCGGGTTTCCCTCGCGCACCTTGTCGGGCGGCGCGTGGTGGGTAACCTCGGCGTGGTGCTCGGCGATCGCGCGCGCCTCCGCCCACTGGCTCGGCGTGGCCTTCACGTCCGGGGCTCCACGGCACGCGCAGGCGACCAGGACGGCGAGCACGAGGGTCGATGCAACGTGGTCACCAGGGGAAGGGTGGACGGTCATGATGGTTGCCAGCGCCGCCCGAAGGCGCGGCGTCGAAGTCGGGTTTCATGATCGCATCGGGATCGAGGTACTTCGCCGTGTGCAGCTCGTCGAGCTTCTGCTTCGTCACCGCGTCGAGCCCGTCGCCGGAGCGGTTCAGTCGGTGATAGTGGGCGTACTGCTCGGCGAACCACTCGTACGGCGATGACATCGAGTAGCTGGAGACCCGCTGGCGGTGGGCCTCGGCGTTGTAGGAGCACAGCGATTCGCTGGCGCGGGTCAGGAACACGTAGACGCGATCATCCTCGCCGATGTTGGCGTCTCCTGCGAACTTGTAGAGGCCCTTGCGGTCCTCGCCGCGCATCACCCGGTCCCAGTACTTGGTCAGCTTCTGATCTGCGTAGTGCTTGCGGATGAACGCGTCGACGTCCTGGACCTTGCGGAAGCCGGGCGTGGTGACCTGGTACGGCTTGCCTGCGATGCGGTGAGCCATGTACTTCCGCGCCTCGCTGGCGTCGAGCACGTCGGCTTGGTCGCCGAGTTGCTCCCACACGCGCTGCTTCAGGTCCCCGTCGCTGCCCCACAGCCCCTTCGACCAGTCGTCCTCGCTCGTCCCGGTCTGCCAGCCCACGAAGGGATGGCTCATGGTCCAGGCGTTGCCGTCCAGCTCCTGGCCGACACCGTGTCCCACCTCGTGCAGGACGCCGACATCGAAGTGGTTGATCGCGTTGCCGCCCTTCTTGCCGCCGCCGGTCATGTTGTGGTCGGTGCCACCACCGTCCCTGGCCGAGGTCGAGCTCTCGTTGAGGATGACGTGCCGGTCGTGCCACCAGGCGTTGCGGAGCGGCTTCCACTCGGTGGCGGTGCGCTCCTTCTCCTCGAATCCGATCGCGAAGTCTTTCACGGTGCGGGCGTGCTGGAGCGGCAGGTTCTCCGAGATCTGCGTGTAGAGCCGGTGGATCCACTCCATCTTCCACGGGCGCGTGCGGACGAGCGTGGGGTCGTAGGCGTCGTCGCGCAGCGGCGCGTAGAGGTGCGCGAAGAGCTTCTTCGCGACCTCCATGTCGTCGTAGGTCATGACGACCTTGCCGACGCTCCTGGCTTCCTCCTCGTTCATCGTATCGCGGGGGGGAAGCGTCCCCAGAAAGTCCTGCCACAGGACAGGGTGGCGGGCGATCGACGCCAGCCAGTCATTCTGGGCTGACTTGTCGCGGAGGATCGCGCGCAGCAGGTCGGGGCGGTCACCAAACGTCAGGCCGGTGTCCGCCATGATGGTGAGGAGATACGTGCCCAGCACGCGCTTGATCTGTTCGAGCTCACGCTCGATGGTCGCGCCCTGGGACCATCGGATCCGCTGGGCGGGCGCGACCGTGTGCCAGGTCTGCATGGCCCGCTGACGGTCGCTTGCATCGAGTGCGGCGCGAAACGCGGCGATGTCGTCGGAGATCTCGGTCGGTTCCGCTGGTCGCAGGTTCTCCGGCAGACCGCCGTCCAGATTGAGCACCCTGGGGCGCATCGACAGATCGGCGGGGACGGGCGCATCCTTTTTCTGGACGATGCCCTGGGTCACTGTGCGCTTGCCAGCCGCCGTCGCGCGGCCGCCGCTGGCGCCGCTGCTGGCGGCTTCGCCGCCCGGCCGGTGATCCTTGGGCGCCATCGGGCGATCATACCAGCCTGGAACTCACCATCGAGCCCCGGTTGGAGTCTGCCTGGTCGCGCCCTCCCTCCGCTGCGACACCCCGCTCAGCGGCAGCGCTGGTCCGTACACTGCGGCTCGCAGCTGCCAGGACCGCACCGCCGCGGGAGCCGGCAGCCGGTGCTGCGGAACCGCGCGGCGAGGTCGTTCAGCGCCCGGGCGCTGGTCGCGTCGGTGATGCCCGCGCACTGCGGCGAGTCCACGATCGACGTGAAGCAGCCGCAGTCGTCGGCGGTGGTGCACGCGCCCTTGGCCGCCGCGAGTCGCTGCTCGAAGGCCGCGGTCAGGTCGCTGCCGGTCGAGGCTGCCGCGGTCGGCCGGCTGGCATCCGGCGCGGTCGCGCGGGCGGGGCCGGCGTCGACCGGCGTGGCGGCCCCGGCGTCGATCGCCGTGGTGGCGCCGGCGTCGATCGCCACGGCTGATCCGCTCGCGACGCTCGCGCCGGTGGGGGCACGCTTCAGCGCGCGGTCGGACCGGCGCTCGTCGCCGCCGCTGCGCGCGCACGAGCAGAGGACCGCGATCCACAGCAGCGATGCGCGCGTCATGGCGGGGTCGCGGGATCGGGCAGGCAGGCGAGATCGAGCTCGGCGAGCGCGCAAATATACGGGGCGACTGTCGCCTTTTGCCCCCGTGCACGGGCGTTCATCCTTCGATCCTCATCGGCTCGCGTGTCGTTCAGGCGTCGTGCCGCCGCGTACGGGCGAGCACATGAAGCGTGCGGGCGAAGTCGGCGAGCGTCGGACCCGCTGGGTCCGGGCTGAGCGCGGGGGTGAGGTCGCGGGCGGCTGAGGGCAGCTGGACGTGCTCGCCTCGGCAGAGGCGGTTGTAGCCATAGGCGCCATCGCCTTCCTCGTACGGGTAGCGGCCGAGGCGCCACTCGGCGGCCATCACCGCGAGGGTGAGCACCAGGGCTCGCGCGTCGTAGCGCTCGCCGCGGTTGACCTCGGGCGCGAGGTAGCGGCGTGTGTAGAGCGGCGCCGTGCGCAGGTCGCGGCGGCGATAGGCGGCGGTGAAGATGTCGTCGTTGCGCCCGCCGAGGCCGGTGACCTCGGGCCCGGTGGGGCGGTTCACCACCCACACGTACTCCGGGCGCAAGCCGACGTCGAAAACGCCGTCGGCAGCCGCGGCAAGCAGCTTCTCGGCCACCTGTGCACCGAGGAGGAACGCGTTCGGCTCGGTCGGAATCTTCGTTAGCGGCAGCGGCCAGCCCGGTGGCACCCGCTCGACGTAGCCGACGGTCGTGCGCCGCTCCTGATCGCCCGCGCCGCCGTCGATGCCCTGCTCGTCCCACATGCTGCGACCGAGCAGCGTCTCGACCTGAGAAGACTCGTAGGTGGGGATGTAGTGGATACGGTCGAGCGCCGCGACCGTCGGCTCGACGGCCCGCAGGTCGACCAACCAGCCGTGGGCAAACACCAGGTCGGCGAAACTGTAGCGGTGGCAGGTCTCGCATGTCCACGTTGCCAGCACGTGCGCTGGTTCGCTCGCTCGTGGTGCCCGCACTAGATGCGAATGCGTGGCGAAGTCGTCGCCGACGTGCACCATCGCGATGATTGCGATGGTGCGGGTCCCGCCGTGTCACGCCTTCCATGCCAAACCGGGTTCGGCACACCCTGCGCTCGAGCGCCAACGCGAGGCCGCGGTTGCCGGCCATGCCGGCGGCCCGTCGCCGATCCGGCCCGATGCTCGCCGCCAGCGCGCGAGCGCCGGTGCTGACGCGACCCGGTCGCACGACGAAAGTGCGCGGCGCAGCTACGGCGATGTGGCCGTGCAAGCTGTCTGGATCCGCGGGGTGCCCGGCCGTGGTCGTCCTTCAGCTTGCGCCGCATGTGGTTGTAGTCCGAGCGCACCTTGACCCGCCGGAAGCCGCGCGCGCGCGCGCGCGCGTGAGCGCTCGGTACACGGCGAATAGCTCGATCTCGCTCGCGGCCACGTCGGCGTGGACCTCGGCGATGCGCGCGACCACGGGTCCGGCGCGACCAGGCCGATTCGTGACGTGAAGGACGATGCCGATGCCGGTCGCAGCGCGGTCCGCTCGATAGGACGCATCGACGAACGCGGTCAGGGTGATCGGGCGTATCGCGGTCACGAGCCAAGCGCCCGCGCTGGCTGCTTCAACCAGGCCAGGTCGCCCGCCCACGTCTTGCGCTCCGTGGTCTCGCGGGCGATCTGGTCGATGGCGTGCGCGTCCGGTGTCATCGCCACGCCCCGTCGTCGCTCCACGGCTCGCGAGCGCGGACCGCCGACAACTGCGGGCGCAGGTCCTGATGATCGGTCGGATCGAGTCGCACGACTTGCTCGAGCACGCGCTCGGCCTCGTCCCAGCGTCCGAGCCGCCACAGACACGAGGCGAGGCCAGCCAGGCAGCTCAAGAACGGCCGGTTGCCGACCAGGCCCCAGGGCAGCACGCCCTCGAAGCCGTCACCGATGGAGAGCTCCCCGATCCGGCCGCCGACCTCGTAGTGGTGGAGCGCCCATTCCGGGCTGAAGCCCAGCAACCGGTTGCCGAGATACGTGTGGGCGTCGAGGTAGCGCAGGTCGAGCTCGAGCAGCTTCGCGGCGGCTTCGTCATCCAACAACAGCGCCGCGCCGATCGCCGGCAACTCCATCTCGAACGAAGGACGCCGGCCGCGCGTGAGGATCGAGGCGACCCAGGCGTCGAGCGGCGGATCGCCCCAGTCGTGGTCCGCGGGATCCCAGTCGCCGATCCCACGAAGCGCGAGGGGCACCAGTCCGAGCGCGGTCGCATCGATCCGGGTGCCGACGATCCGCCCCGACAGATACGGGTGGCCGGCGTGCCGCCAGTGCTTGTTGGGCTGCACCGTGGCGATCTGACCTGCGACCACGCGATGCAGGCTGCCAGCGCGCAGCGTGATCACGCGCTCGCTCCCCAGCAGCCGGCAGCGGGCGGCGCGCTCCTTGACCGCGAGCACGACGAGGTCGACCGGCTTCGACAGGTCGAGGTCGTCCTCGCTGGCCTTGTGCTGGCGGCCGCGTGGTGCGGCGGTCGAGCCGCTCGCGGCGGGCACGACCCCGAGCCATGCGCGATACGCCGCGAGGTAGCGGATGGCGGGCGTTCCCGCGCGCATCGCGACGTCCGCGAGCCCGATGCGGTGCTCGGCGCCGTCGTCGCGGCGGACCCGGGCGACCAGCCCACGGCGCGGGTTGCCGTCGTACTCGACCGCGACGAGCACCAGCGGCTCACCCACCACGTGGACGTCCGCGGGCAGCTCGAGCTCGTCGCTGAGCACTCGGTGCAGCGCGCGCAGCTGCGCGTCCTCCCCGGTTGCCTCGGCGAGGATCCGGGTGAGGAGCTGCGCGCCGCTCGCTGGCTCGCGGGTCGCGCTGGCCGCCCCGGTCACGAGATCTCCGGCAGCGCGCGCGATGCCTCGATGTGGCGGCGCCTGGCGACGATGGGATCGAGGTCCAACACGGCGCCGCACGCTGGCACGAGGGTCTGACGCGGCCAGGTCAGGATGGCCGCGTCAGGCCCCAACGCCGGGCTCACGACGCGTCGGTGTTGGCGGCGCTGGAGGTCACCGTCGTCGCCGCGCCCTCCGCGTCGAGCGCCGCGGCGCCGGCCTCGGCCCATGCGGCCAGCTCGATCGCGGGCGCCGGCCGCGCCGGCGCGCAGGCGGCGAGCAAGGCGGCGGCCATGTCGGCGGCGGTCGCGAAGCGGTCGCTCGGGTCGAGCGCGAGCGCGCGGGCGGCGACCTCCGCCACCGCCGCAGGCACGGTCGCCTCGAGCCCGGCCCGTGCCTCGCGGGCCGCGACGCCGGCGGTCGCGGGCGCGACGGCGACGCCGAGACACTCCAGCAGCAACACGCCGGTGCTGTAGAGGTCGGAGCGGGCATCGAGCGGCTGGGCCCGGGCCTGCTCGGGCGACATGTACGCCGGCGTGCCCCGGACCACGCCGGTCCGGGTCACGTCGCTGCGCGCCGTGCTGCGCGCGATGCCGAAGTCGACCACCTTGACCTCGCCGGCGTTGCTGACCAGCACGTTGCTGGGCGTGATGTCGCGGTGGATCAGCCCGAGCCACCGACCGTGGACGTCGGTCGCGCGATGGGCGTAGTCGAGCGCGGTCAGGAGGGGCGCGACCACCGCCAGCATGATCGGCAGGGGCATCGCGCGGCGACCGGCCAGGAGCGTGCGGAGCGGCCAGCCGTCGACGTACTCCATGGCGATGAAGTAGCCGCCCTGGTGTCGTCCGACCTCGACGATCTGCACGATGCCGGGATGGCGGAGCGCGGCCGCGACGCGGGCCTCGTGCAGGAACATCGCGACGTGCTCGGCGTCGTCGGCGATCCGGGGCAAGGGACGCTTCAGCGCGACCCGCCGCTCGAAGCCGCCGGGGCCGATCTGCCAGGCCAGGTGGACCTCGGCGTTGCCCCCCACGCCGAGGCGGCGCTCGACCCGGTACGCGCCGACCGCGCCCTCGCGGTGCTGGCCTTCGAGGGCGATGCCGACCTGGGTCGCGACGGTCGCCAGGTAGCCCTGCTCGGCCTCGTCGTAGGCGAGCGCCGATCGGCGGACGCCGATGCCGACGAAGCCGCTGACGACGCCGTGCATGTGGACCGGGGCGACCACGGCGAGGTTGAGCTCGCTCAGGGCGATCTGGGCCGCCGGCGGCATCGCGCTCGCGGTACACACGCCTACCCCCCAGACCCGGCCGACCCGGATCGCCGCGCCGAGGTCGCCGTCGCGGCGCACGGGCGCCCGCTCCGGGCCCGGCTGGCCCCAGCCGTCCTGGCGCTGATAGGCGTCGCCCGACGCTGCCAGCAGCCACAGCTCGACGTGCTCGGCGTGCAGGACCTGGAGCGCGCCGTGTGCCGCGGCCAGCGCGGCGGCGCTGTCACCGGCCGACACCAAGCGCGTCAGCTCGGACAGCGCCCGCCGCGACTCCTCGAGGTGCAGCTGCGCCCGGAGGAAGCGGCGGTCGAGGCTGCGGCGCAACCCGCGGTAGAGCCGGGTCATCCCCAGCGCCACCAGTGCGGTCGTCGTGACCCGCAGCAGCGGTGAGCCCGCCAGGCTGCGCTCGAACAGCAGCGGGACCGCGATCAGACCCAGCACGCAGGCGACGACGATCGCGCCGATCGCCAGCAGGTAGTTGATCAGGGCCGCGGCCAGGCGATCGGCGCCGAGCGTGTTGTAGCGCAGCACCGCGGTGGCCATCATGGCCGGGTAGAACAGCACCGGCACCGCGTTGAGATGGGTCACCCACTTCGCGTTCGGCAGGGCCCGGGTCACGAAGACGATCAGGGGCAGCCACAAGCCGACCGCCAGGCCGACCAGCAGCGTGCGGTACTGCGCGGCGAGCGCCCGGTCGCGGCGGCGGGTCGTGTACCAGCCATGCGACAGGTGCACGGTGCCGATCGCGCACCCGATCATCGCCCACAGGCTGCCCCACACCCAGTGGTGGGCCGCTGCCACGGGATCGAGCGCCAGGCCGGTGACGATCACGACGACCGCGGGCAGGTAGATCGCCGCGATCACGGCGCGGCCGCGATCGCGGCGGTGGCGCGAGGGCAACTCGCAGGTGAGCAGATGGAGGCCGAGGCTGGCCGACAACGCGAACGAGGCGTGGAGGAGGTGCGGCCGGATCGTCAGGTTGCGGCTGGCCGCGACGATGACCAGCAACATCATCGCCAGCCAGAACGTGAAGGCGAGGAACAGCCAGCTCGCGCGACTGCCGGGGCGCAGGAGGAAGCAGAGCGCGCCGAGCACCACGCACATCGCGCCGGCGAGGATGCGGCCACCGAGCGCGACGGCGTGGAGCGGCGGCAACGGCCGGGCCCGGACCGGCAGGGTGACCTCGCGATCGCCGCGCCGAAACGTCATCGTCGCCGGGCCCGCGAGCGGGGCCTCGCTGACGAACATCTCGACGTACGTGGACGAGATCCGGACGCCGCCGACCGCGACCAGGCGATCGCCGGGCGCCACCCCCGGCCACCGCGCGTCGGCGCGCTCCACGAAGGTCCCGTCGAGCTCGAGGCCGGCGGTATCGAGGCCGCGCATGCCGACCGCGATCGCGACCGCGATCGCGACCAGCACGACCCCGGCGAGCACGATCGCCGCGGCGACGCTCACCCACCGCGTCCGCAGCAGGCGCCCGGTCAACGAGGCGGTATCGAGGGTCGACGTCATCAGCAGTGACGAGGGGCAGGGCTGGCCTGGACCAGCCAATGAACTCTACCGTCCAGGGCAGGCCGCGGCATAGAGTGGCAAGCCAAGGCGCCATCGCTTCTCCCCCCGCTGGCGCTTCACGTCGCCTGGCCGCCTGGACGCGTCTCAGCCATCGTTCGCACACCGTGTGGGGACCGCGCGTATTGCCGCGTGCCAGCATCCGCCGCATCGTCCCGAGCCTTCGCTGCGGCTTCGTCCGTTCCGTCTCGCGTCGGTCGTGCTCGTTCGCGGTCGCGGGGCCACGTTCGCGTCCTGGCACGGCGGCGCGCCTCCTGGCGCGGCGGTGACTGCCGTTCGCGGTGCGGGCGCGCGACCTCCCGGTTGCCGTGCGGGGTCACCAGAACGCTTCGCCGCGGTGGACCCAGGACAGGCCGCCGGCCATGGGCATGTCGCCGCCGGAGCGCAGGGGCTTGGCCCGGAGCCAGAGCTGGAGCGTCGAGGGGCAGACGTGCGCGGTGAGGTAGCGGGTCGCGAATGGCCCCTCCTCCTCGCAGCGGTGGATGGCGAGGCGCAGCTCGCCGCCGAAGCTGCTGATCTCGTGGTCGGACGGTCGCCACAGGCCCGTCGCGAACAGCCCCACGTCGATGGTGTTGCGCACGATGGTGCGGACGCCGAGGTCGGCGCGCGCGTCGACGCGGGTGCTGGCGTCCGGAGACCAGCGGCCGCGCAGCTCCATGCCGCCGGCGACGATCACGCCGGTGAAGCGGCGGTTGCGGTGGAGCTCGAGGTAGCCCTGGACCGGCAGCGCCGCCGCGATGCGACCGGCCGCGGCGTCCCGGGGCGAGCTCGGGAGGAGCAGACGCGACTCGAGCAGCGAGCCCTCGAGGCGCGCGGCGACGCGGAGGCCGCGGCCCTCGAGCCGCTCGCCGAAGCGCAGCCCGAGCTCGCCGAACGGACCCATCTCGACCGCCTGCGCGTCCCGCCACACCTGCACGCCGGCGCGCGCGGAGAACGGGCGTCGCGCGGCATCGATGTCGACCTGGAGGCGCCCCGCGATGATCGGGCCTTCCTCTGGCGTCGCCGGCGCCACACCGAGCAAGGCCACCGACGTGTGGACGTCGTGCGAGGGCAACCGGACATCGGCGCGCGCGCGCGTCGCGAGGAGCAGGGTCGCGGCGGCGACCGCGACGGCGGCCGGGGTTCGAGAGCTCCGCGTCCGCGGCGGGGACCGACCGGGCGACGGCAGGGCGTCACGCAGGCTGCCGGTCGGCGGCCGCGAACAGGGTAGAACTGGGGTCATGGCGTGGCGAGACGTGGCGCGGGCGCGCACATTCAACCCGCATGGCGTGAACCGGCGTGCGGCCGACCAGGTCCGGGCGGCGACACCCGCGTGCACCGCTGCACGTGCGTGACGCCGAGCGCCCTGCGCGCCGACCGCTCCACTCGACCGCAACCGAATGCCGCGGCGGTTGTCCCACCGCCGTGCGCGTACGCTGGTTCAGGTTTCCCCTCGTTTCAGGCGTCGTCCTGGTCTCATCCTGTGCACCGCCGCGCACGCAGGTCTCGCCCGCCCCGCGGCGGGGGCTCGCCGCGGGCCGCGGGCGCCGAGCTGGTGCTCGAGCTGGCGCCGACCGGGGAGCTGGTCTCGTTCGGCCGGGAGGTGCGCGCCTCGGCCGACGCCTGGTCAGGGGAGTGGACGCAGTGCAGCCGCGCGCAACCCGTGCTGTTCGACGACGCTGCCGGGTGCGAGGCCGCGCGCAAGGCTGCGCGCGCGGTCGCGGTCGACCTCGTGGGCTGCGAGATCTCCGCGTGGCCGTACGAGCAGTCTGCGCGTGACAACACGCTCGCGGCGTTCGCGGCGCGGCTCGGCAAAGGCGGCGGGCTGTGGGCGATCGAGGGCGATCGTTGCCGGCGGTGGATCGTCGCCGACGGCCGCGAGGCGGCGGGCGTGGTGTCGAGCAGCCTGTCGATCCGACGCGGCGACCACGGCGGCGGCGTCGAGACCTCGTGGGGGATCGAGTACGATCCGGCGCGCCTCACGGTCGCCGTGTCTGGCCCATCGACGAAGCGGACCGAGGGCGACAAGACAACAGTGACGGCCCTGGGCTGCTACGACACGGGCCACGTCCGCACGCGCGCGCCGCGCGAGGTCTCGCTGGGCGCCACCTTCTACCTCGACGGCAAGCGGTGCGCCGCGGCGCTCGCCCACCAGCGCGCGCGCGACCGCTGGATCGGTCGCGCGGACCGGGACGAACTTGTTGTCGCCGGTGGCCGCGTGGCTCCGGGCGGCTGCTGAGCGGTGAGGCAGCCGACCTGCGCGCCGACCTGCCCGGTGGCGGAAGGCCCGGTTGGGGCACCGCAGCCGTGGCCCGTCGTTCACCGGTCGGGAACGTCGTGCGGATTCCCTGCCTGGATGTTTTCCATCTTCCAGGTGAGCGAGTACGCACTCGAGATTGTCAGTGTTGCTTTCTGCAGAGTGAGGAACATCTCACTGCCGTGGCGTCGCCGGCTGGTAGGCACCCAATGGATGGTCAGCTTCGCCGAGCCGCGGCCGTACTCGAGGCGGGGCTGATGGCCGGGCGGCGCGGTGTCGGCCATCACGCCGATCTGTTTGTTTACTGACCGCGTCGTGTAGTCCTTGTTGTGCCTTCGTGAAGGCGCCAAAGTACGTGAGCAGCTGCAGCACGTCGTCGACGCTGTAAGTGCGCGCTTCCAGGAACCGCGCCGCCTTGAGCAGCGACCCGAGCGTCTTGTTCGAGCGGGCGTTCTTCAGGAACACCTTGCCGCCGACGACGACCGCGCCGCTCGGTGTGCCGCTCGGGCTATCATCGTCGATGACGAAGGAAAAGTTCGAGAACTGGCGATCGGAGGCGCGCCCGATCGGCCCGACCTTCAGGCCCTTGCTCTTGAGATGGGCGCGCAACGTGGCCTCGTCGCTGTCGGCCGCCGTTGTGGGGTTCGTCACGCGATCATCCGCGCGCGCCCTCTGCCTCGATGGCCATCGCCGGCGCCAGCATGTCAGGATGGTACCGTGGACGGTGAACGACCGGCGTCGGGGGGCATGCATGAGCGAGGACACGCACCTATGATGGTCGGCCGCTGCTGCATGGCCGCGGTCGCGGCCATCACCGCCGCGACGTCGAATGGCTGCGCGGTCGTCATGAGGCCGCCACCAGGAGAGTGCGCCGGCCGACACGTCGCGATCGTCGATAAGGTCGGGGCCACCGCTGCTTTCACGCTCACGGTCCTCGGGTTCGTCGGGGGGGGGAGGGGGGGATCTTCGGAGTCGACGACTCACCCAGCGAACATGGCGTGCGTGACCGCGTGATCATCTTAGGTACGCTCGCTGCCACCGGTGTTGGGTTCACGGCATCGGCGGTGTACGGGGGGCGCGCGCGGCGGCGCTGCCTTGCGAAGGTGCCGTCGCCGCCGCCGCCGCCGTTCATCCGCGCCTTCGACCAACCACCACGCCCGCGCGTGCCCACGTGAGCCTGGCCGGCTCGAACGTGCCAGCAGCAGCGGTTGGGCCCGACGGGAATCCAGCGCCGGGCCGCTGTCGTCGTCTCATGCTGTCCGCCCACCGGACAGAACCCAACTGGGTGGGCAAGACTCGTCGACGGTGCAAGGCCTGGTGGCCATCGCGTCAGCGCAGCGTGGC
>JBKJLC010000095.1:0-38047 GCA_046597055.1 Kofleriaceae bacterium
CTGCGCCTCGCGCTGCGGTCCGCTCTGGGGGCAGAGAGCCTCAGATCACGCGTTGTTTGATGGAACCGTGATCAGCGCAGGGGATGAAAAGGGGAAAGCGGGCGACCATCACTTTCACTGACCAGAATCGGCCACTTTCCCATCAAACAATTCGCTCCTGCTGACCCGTCGTCCTCGCGGGCGGCGGCGTGCAACGCGCGCAACGCCAGCCGCGGCGCCGCGACCAGCTGGGCGCGCCCCTCGCCGTCGCTGCATCGCCAGGCGTCGTAGAGGACGGCGAGGTCGCGGCTCGAGATCCGGGTCGAGCCCAGGCCGGTGAGCAGTTGTTCGCAGTGCCGCCGGTTGGCGCGCGCCAACGGCACCAGGTACTTCATCGCGGCGTGCGGCGAGACCGTGCCCGCGCGCACGGCGGTCTGGATCGCCGTCGCGAGCTCGTCGACCAGCGCGAGGCGGCGCGACACCCAGCTCTTCGAGCGACACAGGCGGCGCGCCAGCTCGTCGAGATCGAGGCCGTGCCAGCGCAGGCGCGACAACAGCCATGCGTCCTCGAGCGCGGAGCGGCCGGCGGCCGCGGCCAGGTGATGATGATGGAGCAGCGCCTCGGCCTCGGTCACCGGCCACGCCGTCGCGGCGGCGGTGTCGCGTCCGAGCCGTCGCAGCGCCTCGACCCGCAGGTAGCCGTCGATCAGCACCAGGCGGTCGTCGTCGTGCACGACGATCACAGGCACCTGCTGGCCGATCTCGGCCACCGACGCGATCAGTCGGCGCCGCCGATCTGCATCGGTGATCCGCAGCTCCTCGTGCCGCAGCTCGAGTTGGTGCAGGTCGATCTCCACGCCCTCACGCTGCCAGGGCGGGCCCGCCGCCCCTATCGCGTCTTGCGCGACCCCCGGGGTGAAGTCCGCCGGATTCCCCTGTAGTTCCCGATGGTTTGCCTCGCATCGCGTCTTGCGCGTGCCGGGCGAGGACTCCCGCTACTCCCGCAATGATCACCACGGCTTCGCCCTTCATCGCGTCTTGCGCGACATCCCAGGGCACTCCCGCCAACACCGCTGGCCGCGTCGGCGGCGCCGGCGGCGTCCCCGCCTTCGCCGTCGCCACCTTCGAGGCCCACCGCCGACCGCGATCGTAGTCAGGGTTCCGCTGGTGCCAGGCGCGATCACTGCGTCGATGCCGAGCCCGCCGACACGGCGCCGAGCCACACGTTCGCTGCCGAGTGCCGAGCCGCGGGCTGGGCTCGAACCACCGACCGCACTCCGCACACGGCCGCTTCTTCGTCACGTCCGTCGGAGCATCGCCCCGCGGCGGCGCACGCTCCCCGGCGAGCCCTACGCGTTCAGACCGCCAGGCCCCGGACCACTTCTCGAGAGCAGCCCCGGGTCAGTTCTCGAGAGCGGTGAAGCGTAGTCGGCAACCGCGCGATCCCAGCGCCCGAGATCCACGAGCGCGCCGGCGCGCTGATGCAACGCGCCAACCACGACCATCGGTTTGGCCTGGACGGCTTCGCACGAGGTGAGAACCTCGTCCAACACCGCGAGCGCCTCCTCGGGTCGATCGGATTGGCGCGGGGCATGGCCGTACTCGGCGCACGGCGATGCGCGTGGGGTCCTCGGGCTTCAGGATTCGTTCCGCCAGTTTGCTGGCACGCTCGAGCCACCCGAGCGCCTCATCGACACGGTTCAAACTGTGCAGCCTGCTGGCGACGGTGGTCCACGCACGGATCAGGCTCGCGGACTCTCCAAACTTCAGTTCGATGACACGCGTCACTTCGAGGTGCGCCGTCAGCGCTTCGCCATGTCGCGCCGCCCGGTTCAGGGTCTCGCCCACGTTGCTGTGGACGGCCGCCAGCGTTGGATGGTTTCTCCCGAGGAGCTGCTCGGCGACAGCGATTGCGTCGCGGAACGCGGCCAGCGACTGCTCGTAGTTGCCACCGCTGCCGTGGCGCCGTGGGCGCTCCCGATGGCAACGTTCGCGGACAGCAGATTGCGTGCAAGCTCGCTGTCCGGCCGATCCGCGCCGGCTGCCCGCGAGAGCTGGCGCGCTTCATCGAGAGGTTGGCGTGCCCGGGGTGCCTCACCATGCCCGTGGATCGCGGCCGAAGGGTGGGCGTTGTCTGTCGCGCCGGCGGCGATCAGCGGCGGCGGATGCCGTGCGCCTTCATCCACCGATCACTCTCAACGATGGCGTCGGCCATACGGTGCTTCTCGAAACCGGCGCGAGCCTGATATATCATGTCGAGTCCGCGCTTACGATCATGCCCGGTCTCGACGAGCAACTGGCCGTACAACGCGAGAGCTGGCAGACCGATCGTCGGTTCACATCCGTGCTTCGCGCACAGCTCGGTTGCGCGCTCGAATGCGATGCGCGCGTCTTCGAAGCGACGCTCGGTCTGCGCGCACTGTCCTCGGAGCATGAGCGGCAGGGACAGCAGCGCGGGCCGTTTAGCCTCGAGCACCGTCACAGCGTGCACGATGAACGGTTCGGCCGCACGACAATCGCCGCTCTGCACCAGCCTGCCAGCGAGGATGTTCTCGGCCCTCACGTACGACAGGTTGTCTTTGCCCTTCGCCTTCTCGATCAGGTTGAGAGCGCGCTCGAGGTGCGGGCGCGCAGCCACGATTCCGTTCTGCGCGAAGATGATGTCGCCGAGACCGGCGAGCGACGCGGCGAGCCGCACGGGATCGCCGGCTTTCTCCATCACGCGTACGCCGCGCTCAGCCCACACGCGAGCTTCGGTGGCTCGCCCAGTGTTGCCTGCAACGAAGCCCAAGACCTGCAACGGGATCGAGGCCGAGGGGTGATCCGGCCCGAACGTTGCCTCGGAGATCGCAAGCGCCCTCAGGGCGCGCGCCTCGGCGGTCGGGAAGTCCCCTGCCACGACCGAAAGCTGAGCGAGGAACTCGATCACGTTGGCAGTCTGAGGGTGCTCTCGGCCGAGGACCGCCTCGTAGTCGGTCAAGACCTGCTCGGCAAGCGGCTCCGCTGCGGCGGGTCCCTGCTGCTGGAAGAGGACCTTTGCGCGGAACTGCTGCGCCTCGGCTCGGCGGAATCGATCGGGCGCGACTTCGAGGGCTTCATCGAATCGCCCGATCGCCACGTCGAGCTCACCACTTCCCATCGCCCTGCTCCCGACGGTTCTCAGGAAGTGATAGCGGAGGTCGGCGCCTCCGCCCGCACGTGTCACGGCAGCTTCGGCGACCGGTTCGATCGTCTTCGCTTCGGGGAGGTTGACCTCCACATTGGTGAGGTAGTTGATGAGGTCAATCCAGGCCACCGCCGTGGCGCGGTCGTCGTGGGCTTCCGCGGCGACCCGCGCGAGCTCGCGCAGCGCGCTGGCGCCGCGTACGTCGTTGTCGAGCTCGGCGCTGGACCGGACCTGGAGAGCGCGCGCGAGCAGCGGCGGATACTCGATCGCACGAGCCGCCACCAGCGCCTCCTGCGACAGCCGCAGCTGCTCCTTGTGTTTGCCGTTCCACTTGAGCGTACGCACCGTGTCGAGCTCTCGGTCGACCGCTTCGATGCGTGCCCTCACTTCTGGGGATGCGGGCAGCGGTTGGGCAGCGAGGAGCTCTGCCGTGCGGGCGCAGTCACCTATGTCAGGCAACGACGAGACCGCCTGCCATGCGCGGATGACGAAGTCCTGAGTAAGCGCACCGGACAGCGCGCCGGTGAACGCTCGCAGCTCGCTGAGCCGGCGATCGAGACAGACCTGGCGGCGATCCAGGACCTCGGCCGGCTGGCTGTGCCGGACATGCGTCGCCTCGCACGCCTCGACCTGCATCGTACGCCAGCTGGTCGCATAGCCCTCCAGCAGGGGCATGACCCCGGCGAGCGTGGCGTCGGCGAGCGTCGGGGCTGCCTGACGGAACGCCGTTTCGATGGAGCGCTTGATGGACGAGTCCCACACGCCGGCGAGGCGCGGCCCTGGATCGGGACACGACGCCGATGGCGCGCCACGGGAAAACCAGATGACGGTCGCCGCCACCGCTCCGACCGAGAACGCACCCAGGCCAACTGCGATCCGTCGCCTCCGTCGGAGGCGTCCCTCGACGTGGTCCAGGAGCGCCGTCATCGACGGCCAACGCTGCTCCCGCTCGGCCGCAAACCCACGCGCCAGCACGTCGAGCAGCCACGCCGGCGCAGCCCGCTTGCCGGTCCGAACGCCAGACGGTAACTCGCCCTGCAGCGCTTCCCACAGGCTGACGCAGAAGCTGTACTGATCCGCGCGGGCGTCGACAGTCCCTCCCTCGACCTGTTCTGGCGCCATGTACGCGCGCGTGCCAGCAGGCCTCGCTATACTCGGCTCGCTGTGCGAGCCGCTGACGCGTGCCGCGATGCCGAAATCGGCAACGAGGACCTCGCCCGCACCACCGAGCAGAACGTTCTGCGGCTTGAAGTCGCGGTGAACGATCCCCGCTCGATGCGCCGCCTCGAGGCCGCGCCCGGCTGCGATGAACCGGTCGATCACGGCGCGCCACGGTCGGCGGGCCCCTCGGAGCCAGTCGTATAGCGTGCCACCGGAGACGAATGGCATCACGAGGTAGACGCCGTGCTCGGTCGACCCCACGTCGTACACGGGTACGACCGACGGATGACTCAGCTTCGCGAGCGCGCGCCCTTCCTCGATGAATGTCTCCTGCGCGTCGGCACCGCCTCCCGCGGCACGGACCACCTTCAGCGCGACGTCACGGTCGAGCTCGGAGTCGCGCGCGCGGTACACGACGCCCATACCGCCGCTGCCTATCACCTCACCAACCTGGTACCGGCCGATCGCAGCGCCCGGCGCGAGCCTCGTGCTTCGCCCAGAATCTTGCGTCGAAGGAAGGGTCGGACCGAGGGCGTCATCCGGGTCGTGCGTCATCGTGCCCGCGAGTATCACTCGGACGCCCGGCGGACAAGCTGGCGAGCGAGCGGCGACCGACGGCTCGACAGACCAGGATCGCGTCGAGGTGGTGAACGCTCCCGGCGCGGCTGCCGGGAGCGATCGAAGCGGAGGCGGCGGCCCCAGTGAAATGCCCGTGCGCCCGGCCGCAAATCAGTACGTCAGCAGGGCGTCGAGGTGGACGCGTTCCCAGGTGCGGGCGTCGTCGTAGCGATCGAAGCGGGCCTCGTCGGCCATGAAGGCCTTGGAGTGGAACTCGCGGCGGCCGTTCTTGACCTTGATGTCGTGGACCTGGTGGAGCATCTCGTGGAAGACGATCCACTCGACGAAGAACCGGGGGACGAAGCTGCGGTCGAGCGAGCGGTGGATGCGGATGAGGCGCTCCTCGACCGAGTAGCTGCCCATCTTGATGCTGTGGCGGCGCTTGGGGCGGCCGGTGCGCTGGCCCCACGTGATCGCGGCGTCGATCTGGCCGCCAAAGAAGCGGGCGTTGAGGTCGTCGAAGATCAGGCGGAGGTCGTGGTGGTCGCCCGCGGTGAGCATGACCTGGGTCGGGCTCTTGCGGGTGCGGCCGCGCACGACCTCCTGGTTGGCGTCGATGAAGTCGCCGAGGATGCGCGAGGCGTCCCGATCGTTTTCGGCGACGTAGCGGGCCAGCGCGCGGGTGATCACCGGGTCGGCGTCGGCGAACATGCAGTGCAAGCGCACGTCGTAGCTGCGCTGGCCGTGGCCGCGGGGCTGGCGCCGGACCGAGATCATCGTGTAGCGGTTGTCGGTGAGGGTCACCGTGATCTGGCCGCGGGCCAGGTGCGCGCGGATGCGGCGGGCCAGGCTCTGCTCGGCCTCGGTGAGCTCGCCGGGAATGGTGCCGCTGCGGCGGGCGCGGCGGAGCGCCTCGCTGAGGATCGTCACCTGCGCCACCGCGTCATCGGTCCCCGGCCCCGCTTGATCAGCGGGATCGGCCACGGAGTCCTCGGAGCAGGGCCTGGCGGATCGCATCGGGACGATGAAAGGTGAGACTTCCGTGCCGTAGACCGGCGCAATGATAGGCCCGGTGTCGGCAGAGTCGCAGATCTCGGTAAGTCGCACTCTCTCTCCTTATATAAGCAGATCCGGGGTGCACGACGAGCGTGCCGATCACGGGCGCAGGGGCGCTTTCTGCGAGGGGCAGTCCGTGACGCGTCGGGTCAACCACCCGGCCTACCAGCGAAGAAAATGCTATCAGGCGTCTTTCGGATGGATCAAGTTATCCACAGGAAAAGGGATCTGATCACGATCCCAAGCCTCGGAAACGACTCTGAAAACGGCTGCGGCCGCGATCCTCACGGGATCTTCCGAGGCACGCTCGATGGGTGCGGATCAAGTTTTCTCCGTGACCTGACGATCCCTGTGTTTTACGCGGCGCGATATGTTCCGCCGACGATGGCCAGTTTCCTCGAGAAGTTCGCCCGCTCGCACACCTGCGGCGAGATCCGTGACACCGACGTCGGCCGCCGGGTCGTCCTGACCGGCTGGGTCCAGACCTACCGCGACCATGGCGGGCTCGTGTTCATCGACCTGCGCGACCGCGGTGGCATCACCCAGGTGGTGTTCGATCCGTCGCGGTCCGAGGCGGCGCATCGCCTGGCAGGCGAGCTGCGCAACGAGCACTGCATCGGCATCGCCGGCGAGGTCGTGTCGCGCGGCACCAACCGCAACGAGAACCTGACCACCGGCTCGATCGAGGTGTGGGCCGACGAGCTCGAGGTGTTCTCGAAGGCCGAGACGCCGCCGTTCGCGATCGAGGACAAGACCGAGACCAACGAGGCGCTGCGCCTGAAGTACCGCTACCTCGATCTGCGCCGGCCGAAGCTGCAGAAGAACCTGATCACGCGCTCGTCGATCACGCGCACCGTGCGCGACTACCTCAGCACCAACGGCTTCCTCGAGATCGAGACGCCGTTCATGGTGAAGTACACGCCGGGCGGCGCCCGCAACTTCCTGGTGCCGTCGCGGCTCAACCCGGGCGCGTTCTACGCGCTCGCCGAGTCGCCGCAGATCTTCAAGCAGCTGCTGATGGTCGCCGGCTACGACCGCTACTTCCAGATCGTGCGCTGCTTCCGCGACGAGGACCTGCGCCTCGACCGCCAGCCCGAGTTCACCCAGATCGACATCGAGATGTCGTTCGTGACCGAGTCGATCCTGCAGGGAATGATCGAGGGCATGGTCTCGGCGCTGTGGAAGAACGTCCTCGGCCTCGAGGTCAAGCTGCCGCTGCGCCGCATGACGTTCGCGGAGGCGATGGACAAGTACGGCGTCGACAAGCCTGACCTGCGGCTCGACCTCACGCTGTGCGAGGTCACCGAGCCGTGCAGCAAGAGCGGTTTCCGCGTGTTCGAGAGCGTCATCGGCGCCGGCGGCATCGTGAAGTGCCTGCGCGTGCCCGAGGGCGAGCGGCTGTCGCGCAAGGTGCTCGACGACCTCACCGACTTCGCCAAGTCGTACAACGTGAAGGGCGTCGCGTTCGCGCGCGTGCAGGAGGGCGGCCTCTGGCAGGCCCCGTTCGCCAAGAGCTTCTCCGACGAGGCCCGCACCGAGGTCAACCGGATCGCCGGCGCCGGCCCCGGCGACGTCCTGCTGTTCGTCGCCGAGAAGGCCAAGGCGGCCAACACCTGTCTGGGCGCGATCCGCCTCCACATCGGCGACAAGCTCGGCCTCATCCGCAAGGGCGAGTACCAGTTCCTGTGGCTCACCGACCCGCCGCTGTTCGAGGTCGACGACGAGACCAAGCAAATCGCCGCCGCCCACCACCCGTTCACGTCGCCGCGCGCGGCCGACGAGGAGCTGCTCGACACCGCGCCCGAGCGCGTGCTCGCGCGCGCCTACGACCTCGTGCTCAACGGCGTCGAGGTCGGCGGCGGCTCCATCCGTATCCACCGCCCCGAGCTCCAGGCCCGCCTGTTCAAGGCCCTCGGCATCTCCGACGAGGACGCCCAGGCCAAGTTCGGCTTCCTGCTCGAGGCCTTCAAGTACGGCCCCCCGCCCCACGGCGGCATCGCCCTCGGCCTCGACCGCCTCGCCATGATCATGGCCGGCGCCGAGAACCTGCGCGAGGTCATCGCCTTCCCCAAGACCCAGAAGGGCGCCGACCTCATGACCGACTGCCCCACCGGCGTCGCCAAGAAGCAGCTCGACGAGCTGTTCATCCAGCTCAAGCCGGACCTGCCCGGGAAGCCGTAGCGCCAGACAGCGCGGATCGGTCTGCCGACTCGCAGGTCCGCGGACCGCGCGGTCACGCGGACCTAGCTAGAGCGAAGCCGCGAACGCGACAGTCTCCCCTGCTGATCGCCCTCATCGGGCGCAGCTAGCAAGATCCTACACGCGAGTGCTCGTCCGACTACAACTATCGGCGATCACCCGAAGCGGCCACCGTTCATCATCCCAACATCTTCGGCAGTTGAGCCCGGGCGAGCTGAGTTAGACGTCAATATCGTTATCGACCACAACCTGCACGCCCGGAAATGCAACAGGCAGCTCGCCGGCGAGCAGGTCGCGTGTCGCCTCCGTCCCCAGCACTTCGAACTCAGGCTCCGTTACTTCGCGTCCGCCAAGTTCCAGGCTCCAGCAGGCCCACCGGACAAGTACTTGATCGCCAGCGCTACTCGCCTCCCACCGAGGCTCGTCCGCCACGCTCACTCTCAGCGTTCCGCTGAAGGGTGTGTGGGCGTCGAGCGCCCGTTTGATCCGCTGTAGGAATTTTGACTTCGCAAAGCGCGCTTCAAGAGTCATTTCGGCTTCCGATCCTTGGGAGGTAACCATTCGGTGCCCAGTTCCTTTTTACCTTTCTGGCGATTGCAAGTGCGACAAGTCGCATCGAGATTCTCGTCTACCGTCCCGCCTCCACGAGCGTATGCCTTTCGGTGATCGATCTCCACCGAGTTAGGTGAGCCAGCCTTCCTGTCCAAGGGTGTGTCACAGTGAGTACACTTTTCGACACCATCGGCGTCCTTTGAACGGTCGAGCGCTGCATCGCGCTGCTTCGTCGTCGGAGCCCGCCCGGGGCGCTTCGCCAAGTCCTTGCCGTCGGTCGAGCGCCCCGGTCCGCCGAGGAATCGGGGGACAACGTCAAGCGGATTGGGCGGGTCGACCGCGATGTCGATGACCGACGCAATAATGCCCCCCACGCCGCTCATGCTCTTCGCCATCTTCACCGTGTCCTTGCCTTGGCTCACGATGACTTGCCGGACGGACTTGTCCCCGGTGAAGCCCGCACTGACCCGCTGAATGAATCTCACATTGTACGCCGCTACAGGATTTAGTGCACTGAGGACGTCAAGAATGTCGCGACCGTCCGGATCGAGAAACCGTACAGGATTCTGCGTGCAGAACGCATACAGGCTGGCTCGTCGGGGTTCCCTCCAAGCGGAATCAGGGGCCCATCTGTACAGAGGGTCCGCCTGGGTCCAACCGAGCAACACCCCGTCATAGTAGCGGACGCCGTAGTAGCCCAGTGCAGTCAAGTCGTCGCGGAACTTGTCGTTGAACCTCCGATGCACATCCTTCGCTGCTGCGCCGCTGCTTCGAAGAAGCTCGCCATAAGGCGCATAGACAAAGCCCGCCTTGACGGTGCCATCGGGCGTGACCGTGAGTAGGGCGTTGTTCGAGAGGCCGTGGTACTGGAGTTCGAGGTCCTCCCGATCGGTGACGCGGGCGACCGGGGTCCCGAGCGAGAGGTGAGCGGACGAAGTCTTGAGGACGCTGGTGGCGCCGAAGACGAGCTCGGTGTCGCCGAGGAAGACGCGGGCAAGCTGGACGGCGCCGCTGCTGCCACGAGTCACGACACCCATACGGGTGCCGGTGTGGTCGTAGAAGTACTCCTCGCGCGCGCCACCGACGGTGGCGCGGCGTAGCTGGTCCTCCCCGTCGTAGGCGAGCGTCTCCGCGCTTGGACCGCCCGCGCGGGTCGCCATGTTTCCGGCCGTATCGTAGCTGTAGCTACGCAACGGGACGCTGCCACCCACCGGGAGCAGCGCGGAGACCGCTTCGGGATCGATGGGAGAGTCGTACTGGTACGTGACGTCGCGATCGACAACGTCCGACCCTGGCGCGGCGACCGACCTGACCGTGGCGCCCAGGAGCTTGCCGCCATGGGTGAACTGATAGGAGCTGCTGAACTGCCCCGCCGCCTCCTTGACGCTGGTCAGCTGATGCCGGGGATCGTACGTGTAGCCGAAGTCGTAGTAGCTCGCGCCAAGCCAGTGCTCGAGCCGCTTGGGGTCGTCGTGCCCGTGGTACTCGAGCTTCTGACGGGCCAGCTGCGTAGATGGTAGGTCTGTGACGGTCTGAGTTCCAATCCGCGTCAGCCGGTCGTACGTGAACACAGACTCGAACTCTGCGACGTTTGGATCGTTGTGGTGGGCCGCACGCTTGGTGACCAGACCGGCCAGATTCCGTGTGTGCTTGGCGACGAGCCTCGAACGCTGGCCGGCCTTCAACAGCCACATCTGGGCCGGCATCGCGCGGTCGTCGTACTCGACCCGCGCTCCCGTGGCGTTCGAGCTTCCCGCCTCGTTGTCGGCATAGGTGTGCTCTCGGACGCGGCCCCCGGGGCCGTACGAACTAGAAATCGAGCGTGTTCCGTTCACACCGGCAAACCGGAAGGACCTCGATTCACGGGTCGCGTTGCCTTCGGCATCGTACTCGTAGACGATGTCGAGCACACTGCCAGGGAACGTGACCGCGCACAGCCGGCCAGCGCCGTTGACACAATTGTCGTGCTTGAAGCTGACGGTACCAACCCCGAACAGGACCTGGTCCGCTGTGGACAGGTTGCGCCCCCCGACGCTGCGCGAGCGCGGACGGCTAGCCTCGTCGTAGGCGAAGGTCGTGGTGTACGCGAGCGCCAAGGCAGTGCTCGGCGGCGGTGCCGCCTCGGACGTCAGCTGCCCGTTCTTGTCGTAGCCATACACCCACTTGCGGCCCGCTCGAACGATGGTCTTGCGACGCCCGGCAAAGTCGTGCAACAGCTGCGTCACGACGCCGTCGGGATTCTGGATCCGGGTGACGGCGTCTCGAGGGTCGTACTGGTAGGTGGTCGTCGCGTACTGAGAGGTGGCGACGTCCGTATACTCGCGCACTTCGGCGAGCCGCCCGAACTGGTCGTGGACGAGCACCTTACGCCCAGCCGGGCCACCCTCGCCGCCCGCGACCTCGTCGATCTGGTGGACCTGCCCGTTGTACGAGATGTCCACGCCGGATGCGGCGCCCAGCACGGCGGGCCGCCGCATCCGGGTGGGTCGGCCCAGGCTGTCGAAGTCGTACAGATATGTGACGGACGGAAACGGGGTCACCGTCGGGTTCGCCACACTCGGGTCCGGCAGGCTCACGGAGATCAGGTGACCCCGGCGATCGTAGTCATAGGTGGTCACGGCGTCGGCGCCGAGACCGGTGCGGACGCGGGACTCCTTCGGCCGGGCCTGGCCATCAAGCCGCGTCTCCTCGCGGGTCCAGCGGTCCTCGTCGTACTCGATGCGCGCCTCGGTCACGACCTTCGTTGGCTGACCGCCGAGGACGTGGTCGGTGTACGTGATGCGCGAGGTGCGCACCTTCTGCCAGACCGGATTACCAGGCAGCTCGACATTCACCCAGGTCGAGAGCGTGCGGCCCAGCCCGTCCACGTCCGTCCAGCTCGCCGGCGCGTTGCAGCCGACACCGCACGATGCTGTCGCGGGTCCGCGCACACTCAGGACAGCCCCCGTGCCAGGCTCGTAGGTCCGGTCCATCACGTGGCCCACCTCGTTCGTCGTCCTCGTGACGAAGCGCTTGGTGGGATCGTGCTGGTATGCCTCGACCGGTCCCGCCGGGAAGTTTCTCGGCGAGCGCGTGCTCCGCGTGATCCCGGTCGTCAGGTCGACGTCCCACACGGTCACTGCCGCATCGGCGGAAGGCCCATCCTGGAACCATTGCGTCCTGGCCGTCTGCGCGCGATACAGGACGTCGAAGCGGGCGGCCCAGTGGTCGTATAGCACCCGTCCCGTTGCCGTCTGCTCGTGCGCCTTGTGGTCCTCGATCTGGAGGCGGTAGTTGTTCGCGTCGGAGAAGAGGAAGTTCTTGTCGTAGGTATTCCGGTCGCCCACGGTGGCGCCGGGACCGGCATTGTCGCTGATGTACTTCTGTTGCAGGACCCACATGAGCGCGGGCCCTCCAGCGACACTGCTCGAGCCTATGGATATCCAGTAGGTCCGAGTGCGCTGCGGGGGTGTCGCACGGCACGACACTTCGGTCGAACCATTCGTACACGTCCAGTTCCGCTCGTCGGCCGCGTGGTAGGTCACGATCGCGCCCCCGAACAGCGTGGACTGCTGCCACGTGGTGTCTGCAATCGTGCGGGGATACAGATTTTCTGCCGTGTTGTTGTCTTCGGCGGCGAACGTCCGGATGGTCTTCAGCCGACCGCTCCAGTCGACGTCAAAGCCATAGGTATCGATGATCCGCGCACCCGACGGCCGCGTCATCTCGACCTCCTCGAAGCCGCGGAAGCCCCACTCGCGGCGCTCATCCTGGTTCCAGACGGGGTAGAAGTACTTGTAGGACGAGGTGGAGCGGTCGTCGTCCCACCGATCGCGCGTGGTCAACTCGTGCACGACCCACTGCGAATGCGGCATCGCCTTACCGCGGGCAGCGTCCTGCACGACCACGCTCGCCTTCGTGGTCGGCGCGTACGAGACCTCCACCGTGCCGCCAACGCCGTTGTCGATCTTGCGCAGCAGCCGCAGCGGCTGATCGGTGGCGTCGACGTAAGTAGAAATCGTCGCACCCTCGAAGTTCCAGTGCTCCGGCAGCCCGTCCCCGTCCATGTCGATGAGGTCACGGACGGTCGCCCAGTGGTTGTCGCTTCCCATCATCAGCGCGCTCGTCTTCTGTACCAAGGCCCGCGCGAGGTTGGGATTGCTGGCCGTCGTGATTCCAGGCAAGAAATCGCCGCCGGCGTTGATGTGCAGTCGCTCCGGGCTCCAGTTCGCAATGGGCGACGCGAGGTCACCGGGCCAGCTCTGGATCAGGTCGGCGCGGCCGTCGGCATCGACATCGACCAGGCGAGTCATGCTCCGGCGCCAGCCTTCACGCAGCCAGCCTCGCTCCACCGTCGTCGTCTGGGCCCAGCTTCTCGACAGCGAACCCTGGACGCCTCGAAGTTGCTCGGCTTCGGCCAGCGACTGAGCGCGGAACTTGTAGCCATTGCCGTAGAAGACGAACGCCTGCGTGGGTCCGGTCCCCTGCACGTAGTCGGCGGCACCGTCGCCATTCAGATCTGCCAGCATGTGACCGGTCGCCGTGCTGTAATCGTCATGGGTTATCAGATTGCCTGTGCACGACCCCCACGCGTGCCCGAAGCAGCGGGTGTTGCCCTGATTGGGCACAGCACCGTCGGGGGTGAACCAGGAGTAGAGCCGAGCACCGCTGGGGTCGAAGCCTCCGGCGCCATCGCCCGGGAACACATTCCAGTAGTTGGGGAAGCCCCGGTTGGGGCTGCGCCCGATGGTCACCAGATCGAGCTTGCCGTCACCGTCGAGGTCCATGATCGCGTGGTCGCTCGTCTGCATGCCGGATCCGCCACCGATGGACGAGTCTCCCGAGTCCGACTCGAGCTCCGCAACCTGGTACTTGACCGTTCCTTGGGAGGACAACTTTGCGCCGAGCTGCGGGTCGGGATGATTCTCGTAGACGAGCCAGGGATTGCGGTCGCAGAGGACCTGCGACCGCGTGTACCCGCAGTGACTCCAGTTCTGCGGCGGTGGCGTGCCGGGCGGCGGCTGCCCAGGGGGCCACGCTGGCGGCAGCCCGTGATCAGAGATCGCCCAGGCCTCGAATTCCTGTGCGACGGTAACCTCGCGACTGATCTGCTCGGGATCGGTCGGCGTGCCCTGCGCGACGCAGGTCGCGAGCTTGCCCTGGTCGAAATGAAGTGACTTGTTCACGTCGAGCGCGAGCGCGTCACGCGTGCAGTCGGCGTCGAGCGCGAGGAGCGGCTTGCCGGACTTGGCGGCGCCGCACGCGGGCCACTGAGTTGTGCCTAGCTGCAACTCGGGGTTCAACGGCAGCGTGTTGGGGTTGAGGTGGTGGCTGGAATGGATCGCGGCGACCAGATCGATTCTTCCGTCGGCGTTGACGTCGGTCCAGCGGTAGACCAGGTACGAGCCGATGTTATGGTCGGCACAGTTGCCTGCCACCATCCCCGGAAGGATGTTGTGGACCTTGGTGCGCTGGAAATTGAGCGTGCACTGCTCGGGATCTTGGCGAGCGCCGGTGGCCCAGGGAAGTCGCGGCATGATCTGCGGGGCCGACGGCGCTCCGAAACCGATCATGCCGTCTGGCTGCCGGCCCAGGTTTTTCTGCCAGACGAAGGCGCACTCGTTGGCGAAGGCGGCCGACCGCATGATCTTGTCCGGGAGGCCGTCAGCGTCGAAGTCGAGCAACATGCTGTGAACTGCCGGCCACCCGCCGTCCGACCGAGTGCCCGAGCTCGCGCTGAGTGACACGATGTCCGGACTGGGCATCCAGTTGGGTGCCTCCGCCTGCACTCGGTCGAACGTTCGTGCGCGCCGGTTGTACTCGAACGTCACCGGCTCCAGGTCGACCCGCGGCGCGGAGGTCCCCCATGCGCTCTCCTGGATCGACGTGAGCTGGCGCGTCAGTCCGTGCGATACATAACAGTTGGCAGTGTTAAGATCGTAGCCGAGTGTGTACTCGCGCGTGTGCTGGATAGCACCCGATGAGGGCGCGAAGGCGACGGCTCGGATCTTGGTCAGCCGCCGGCGCCCCTCGAGCGAGTTGATGCGCAGGTCGTCGGCCGCGCCCGGCGCCAGCCGCGTGCCGCAGGTGTCCTCGACGTAGTCGAACTCGACCCGTGCGAACGCCGGAAGACCGGCAGCCGGGTTGGAGGTATACCGGATCTGCTGGAGCTCGGTGCCTTTCCACTGGTACTCGACGGTGTTGCCGAACGTGTCGACGGTCCGCGTGAGGGGGACCCGCAACGGCTGGTTCCAGCCAGCGGACAGTTCCGTGTCCCCGAAGTAGTAGGTGGTGCCGTCGGAAGCGCGCGCCCGCCACAGGAAGGCTTGGTCCTCATTCATGCGCTCGTACCGCACGTACGAGCCGTCGTTCTGGGCGCGGAACGCACCGTAGGCGCCGGCGCCGCGAGGTTCGGTGACGGCGACCAGCGGACGCCCGCCGGCCATCGAGCTCACGAAGCGCTGATCGTCCCAGGCGCCGAAGTACAGCTGCTTCAGGAGCGACACCGTGGTGTCGAGTCGGATCTCGGGAACCGACAGGTTCCAGCCGGCGGCGACGCCGCCGTACGCGGCGCCTTGCGACGAGTAGGCCAGCGCCAGGCTGGGTTGAACCCCACGGCGCCCGGGCGGCACCTGGATGGGGTACGAGTACTGAAGTGCGCCGGTCTGGGTGGAGACCGAGGCATCACCATCTTTAAGGTCGCGTGCCTTGGGTGGATCGGCGCCGATCGTCGGCGCCGGCGAGGATGTCATGACGTCGCCGGGGACGCCCCATGCCGGGATGGCCATGCTGGCGGCGAGCACGAGACACATGGCTTGTATCGAGATTCGGCCGATTCTCATATCGGGAGCTCCGTTCGGGAGGCGGTCGGTGCACTGGCTCCGCCAGGTCGGCTGTGGTGCCAGCGTCGAATCGAACTTTGGGTGGGGGCGTGGCTACTCGTCGCGGCAGGCCGCGAGCGCATCGGTTGTGCCCGCGGCGAGTCGGCAACGGACGCCTGCGGGTGATGCGGTAGCCAAGCATTCGTCGACGAACGAGGCAGCGAGACGCTCGGTCAGGGCCGCCTTGTGCTGGTCGCGGTCGGCGGTCACGGACTGGAGCCGGAGCTCCACGCTGTGGTCTCGCAGCTGCTCGCACGAGCGGCGGGACGCGGTGGTCGCTGCCTCCTCGCCCCCGCACGCTGCGAGTGCGGCGATGACCAGAGCGGCGGCGGTCCGCCAAAGGCGAACCTGGGCGGGCCGCGCGCTGGTGGTCGGGTGACGGGTGGCGGGTCCGGCTGTGACCGGTGCGAAGGGAGCCTGTTGCCTGCGGTGCATGGCGACCTCGGTGAGGTATCGGCGTTCGGGTGGCGGGGTCAGGGAGCGCGATGGGCGACCCAGAGGTCACTCGGTGCGCCATCGGTGCGGTGGAAATAGAGGGCACAGCCGTCGGGCGAGACGAAGGTCGGGTAGCTGAAGCCGCGGCCGCTCAGCTCGGTCACCTCCGCGGGTTCGCCCCAGGCGGCGTCAACCGACTCGCGCTGCGCCGTCCACAGGTGGTCGCCACCCCAGCTGGACCAGAAGAGACGCAGGCCGTCGGTCGACTCGACCGGGGTCACGGCGGCGTCGTGACGGTCGAGACCGTCCATCCGCCGGGCGACCCCGAGGTTTCCGTCGGTCGCCACCGACACGGCCGCGAGCGTGGAGGTCGACGCAGCGTCGCCCTGTGTGTCGACGAACAGGAGGGCCTGCGGGGTGAGGTATGGCTGGCGCTGGAACGAGGTCGCCGATGGCGGGAGGCTCGTGACGCTCGCCGGGACCACCGTGACGAACGTTGCCGAGCTCGACGCCCGCGTGGCTCGCCACAGGTTGTTGTCCCGCTGGAAGTAGAGCGTCCGGCCGTCGGCCGACACGGTCGGATAGGACTCGTGCGCGGGGGTGGCGAGCTCCTCGATCGGCCGAGGCGTGCCGAAGTCGTCATCGATGCTGGCCCGGGTCGCGGTGAAGAGATCGGCCGCGCCGTTCACGGTCGCCTGACGGTGGAAGTAGACGGTCAGCTCGTCGGGCGACAGGCGGGCCCCGCCTTCGTGCAGCGGACTGTTGAGCGACCGGATTGGCACCGCCTCGTGGAAGGGCGCCGCCGGATCGCAGCGGCTGGGGGCAGCGTCGGGGTCGCTCGAGCCGGGCTCTGCCTGGTAGAGCGTGCACCCGGCCGCGCCGAGGGCGATCACGAGGCTCAAAGCCGGGCGCGCCGGGCGTACGTGGTTTCTCGACATGCCCGCCCTATCGACGGTCGCGAGCGGAGTTGCGGGTTTTTTTCGCTCGTCTGCCGACAACTGCGGCCGACCGTCAGTGCCGGTACCCGCGCGCCGGGCGCCACGCTGCGACCGGGCGCCGGGTTGGTGGCGGGGCCGCTGCCTGATCGAGGGTGTCCTGGCGCCCGACGCTGCGCGCCTGGCGATGGGCATCGGCAGCCGGCAGGTCGCGCCGCGGCCGCCGTGATGGTCGTGGTGCGGCTGCCCGCCCGGCCCGGCGCCGTTGACCTGCACGGCGCTGCCGGGGTTGGCTGACCGGCTGGCCGCCTATCTCATTCGACCCTCGCGAAGGCGGGATGATGGCCGTCGACGTCGGCCAGGTCGACATGGCCGATCTGGAGCTCCCCGGTTCCGTCCGCGTCGTCGGTCAGCAGCACGGCGAGGTGCTCGGCGAGATCCAGAACCCGTGCCAGCCGGTCGTGACTTTCTTGCGCGTAGGCCATGGCGCGAGCTGCCGCGAGGAGGCGATCGAGGACCCGCAGCGCCGCGCTGCCCCCGAACGCGTCGCTCGCTCGGACACGGTCGTCTCGCGGGTCTCGCTCGGGCTGGAGGCCGCTCACCGGGGGAACCAGATGCCGCGGGCGACCGGGGTTGCCGATGTTGGGCATGACATGTCCTTGGTCCAGGTCATCGAGCCTGTCGTCGCGGCAGCACGCTTCGAGGCGCCAGATCCAGAACGAGTCGCCCGACGCGATCCCGGCTCAGATCAGAGTGCCCGCTGGGCGGACCAGATGTCGGGTTCGCCGCCCTCGGGGGCGCGGTCGAGGTAGATCACGCAGCCGTCAGGCGAGATCCACGACGGGTACGCGGGGCCGCCGCCGGCGAGCTCGGGCAGCTCTTGCGCAGGCACCCAAGCCGAGTCGAGCGATCCGCGTCGCGCGGTCCGGATCGTGAGGCCGCCCCAGTCGGCGAACCCTGCCCAGAACAGGAGCCGCCCGTCAGCCGACTCGATCGGGCTGAGCGGCATGGTCTCGACATCGATCCACTCGGCGAGGCCGAGGGTGCCATCGGGCTGCAGCGGCGCCCGGGCCAGCTTGTAGCTCGCGAACTGCGCGACCTCCGTGAACAGCAGGCCGTTGGGCGCGAGATAGGGGTCGAGCTGGTCGAAGTCGTCCCAGTCCGGGACGGCGGTGACGGTGGTCTGGGTCGGGATCGAGAACGGAGCAGAGGTGGAGTTGCGGGTGGTGCGCCAGACGTGGTCGTCACGCTGAAAGTAGAGGGTCAGGCCGTCGGCTGAGGGGGCTGGCGAGAGCTCGAGCGCCGGGGTGCTGAGCTCGCTGACGGTTCGCGCCGGGCCGAAGTCTTGATCGGCCGCGGACCGGGTAGCGACGTACAGGTCGAAATCGCCCGGGGTCACCTCGCGATGGAAGTAGACGGTCAGCTCGTCAGGCGACAGGCGGGCCCCGCCTTCGCCCGCTGCGGTGTTGAGCGAAGCGACCGGGGTCGGCGGCAGGAATGACGCCTCGGGATTGCAGCGCTGCGGGATGGCATCGGGCACGCTCGGCGGCATGGTTTCCTGATCGACGCCGCAACCGAGGAGGTTGGTTGCGACGGCCAGCGCGGCGGCCGCGAGCGCGGGGCCCGACGTTCGAGTGATCGACATGCCCGCCCTATCGCCGCCGGCGCCAGGAGTTGCGTCTTTCAGCCGGGGTTCATCAGGAGCTGGGCGATCGCGACGCAGTAGAAGGAGAAGCCGACGGCGAAGAGGACCATGGCGGTGGCGAGCCAGCGGGCCTTGCGGTCGCGGAGGGCGAGGCCGCGCTCGAGGGTGGTGGTGACGTCGGGGCCGAGGAGCTGGGTCAGCCAGCTGAGGCGCAGGACGCCGGCGATCGCGGTCAGGGCGGCGGCGAGCACGATCAGGATGCCGATGCTGATGCAGAGGCGGGCGAGGAGGCTGCTCTGGGCGATCGCGCGGCCGGAGAAGCCGGTGACGGTGATGACGATGCCGGACAGCGACAGCATCACCTGGGTGCGCAGGACCAGGACGCCAAGCTGGCGCTCGAGCAGGTCGAAGGCCGCGCGGTGGTCGCCGCCGACCAGGTTGGTGATGCGGCCCGCTTCCTCGGTCCGCGATGACTCGACGACGCTCACGGTGCCGATGATACCGGGGTCCCGGGTGGCTACGAGCGAGCGGTCGGTCTGGATCGGTGCCGCCCGCAGCGCAGCTATCGAGAATCATGGCAATACCTGGCAAGCACGGCTGTAAAATTGCGCTCGCCGTTCACGGCGGGAGACGCCATGATGCCCGCCGTCATGAACGCGCTTTCCGACCTGCTGCCGCTGTACGCGCTGGGCGTGCTCGATCGCGATGACGCCGCGCTGGTGGAGCAGGCGCTCGCGACCAACCCCGCGCTGCGGTCGGAGCTGGTCGAGGTGCTCGAGGTCGGGGCCGACCTGATCACGTCGCTGGCGCCGGTGGATCCGGATCCGTCGGTGCGGGCGCGGTTGCTTGCTGCCATCGCGGGCGATGCTGGCGCGGCGACGGACCTGGTGGCGCGGGTCGCCGCGCTGTTCGACCTCGCGGCCTCTCGCGCGCGCGCCGTGCTCGCGTGGGTCGACGAGCCGCGCCGCTGGATCGCGCTGGCGCCCGGGGTCGATGGCGCGGGGCTGACGCCGGGGCCGGCCCAGGCGGGCGCGACCTGCGGCCTGCTACGGCTCGCGGCGGGCGCCACGTTCCCGTGGCACGCGCACCTCGGCGAGGAGGTCGCGCTGGTGGTGTCGGGTGGTGCCCGGATGTCCGACGGCCGCCAGGTCCGGTCCGGCGACGAGGTGCTCGCCGACGCCTCCCTCGAGCATGACATCGTTGCCGACGACGACGGCCCGTGTGTGTTCGCGGTGCGCAGCGCCGGCCTGCGGTTCGCCACACGGCCCCTCTGACCCGCTGTCAGCGCTCGCTCGGCGTGATCGCGAGCGCCAGCGGCTGGCCGCGGCGGATGATGCCGAGCTCGACCGGCGTGCCCCACGCGACCTCGCGCAGGGTGCGGATCAGATCGTCGACGGACGTGACCGCACGCCCGGCGAGTCGATGGAGGATGTCGCCGTCGCGCAGGCCGGCGCGTTCGGCGGGGCTGCCGGCCTCGACGCTCATGACCTCGACCGCGGTCGCCGCGAGGAGGCCGTGGGCGCGGGCGAGCCGACGGTCGAGCGACCGGGTCGCGCCGCCGACGCCGAGCCAGGCGCGGCGAACCCGGCCGTGGGCCAGCAGCTGGGCGAGCACCCAGGCCGCGACCTCGGCGCCGATCGCGAAGCCGAGGCCCTGCGAGCCGGCGATGATCGCGGTGTTGATGCCGACCACCCGGCCGCGGGTGTCGGCGAGTGGCCCGCCAGAGTTGCCAGGGTTGAGCGGCGCGGTGTGCTGGACGATGCCGTCGATGAGGCGACCGTCCTTGCCCTTGAGGCTGCGCCCGAGCGCGGAGACCACGCCGGCCGACACGGTCGACGCGAAGCCGAGCGGGTTGCCGATGGCGACCACCAGCTGGCCGGGGCGCACCGCGACCGTCCGCAAGTGCGCTGCCACCGGGGCGCCGATCGCGTCGGGGTCGACCTTGAGCACGGCGAGTCGGTGGTGGGATCGTCGCCGATCACCGACGCTGGCGCAGGCTCGCCGGTGGGCGCGCGCACGCGGACCTGCTGGCCGCCGGCGACGACGTGGCTGTTCGAGAGCACGTAGCCGTCGGGCGTCACGACCACACCGGAGCCGGTGCCATCGCCGCCGCGCGCGCGGCCGCGGCGCACGTCGATGCTGACCACCGCCGGGCCGAGTCGATCGGCGACGCCGGTCACCGCCGCCGAGTAGGCGTCGAGGGCGTCCTCGTCGTCGCGCGCGCGATCGGCACCGGCCCGCGCCGACGCCAGGCTCACCGGGTCGGTCACGGCCGGTTGCCCACCTTGATCGTCATGGTGAGCGGCGCGCCGCCGCGGACCAGGTCGAAGACGACCTCGGCGCCGGCGCGATCGAGGAGCGCGATCCGCAGATCGTCGGGGCCGCGCACCGGATCGCCGCCGACCGCGACGATGATGTCGCCGACGACCAGGCCGGCGAGCGCGGCCGGCGCCCCCTCCTCGATGGAGGCGATCAGCGCGCCGCGACCGCGGCCCGGCGCCAGCGCATCGGGGAGCTCGACCGGATAGGCACCGACGCCGAGGTACCCGCGCGGGACCCGGCCGTGGGTGAGGATCGCCTCGACCACCGCGGTCAGGTTTGCGGCCGGCACCGTGAGGTCGGCGCCCGCGATGAGCGTGCGCGTGTTCATCCCGATCACCTCGCCGCGCAGGTCGATGAGCGGCCCGCCGCCGAAGCCGCGGGGCAGCGCGCGATCGGTCTCGATCCAGCGCTCGAGCCGACCGCCGGTCGGGGTCCGGGTCTCGGGTCCGACCACGCCGATCGCGCGTAGCGAGGCACGGATCGCCTGGCCGGGGCGGGCGACGGCGAACGCGAGCTGACCGGCGCCGAGCCCGGCCGACCCGCGGACGCTGGCCGGCGTGAGGCCGCCTCCGGTGACGCGGAAGACGGCGACGTCGGTGCCGGGATCGCGTCCGACCACAGTGGCGGCGCGCTCGGTCAGCGTGCCATCGGCGGCGACCACGCCCAGCGCGAGCTGGTCGGCGGCGTGGAAGCTGGAGGTGATGACCAGGTCGTCGGTCCAGACCAGGCCCGAGCCGCCGCCGCGGCGGCGTGGGACCCGGACGACCGCGGGCGCAACCCGTGCGACGGCTGCCGAGGTGAGGTCGTGGAGTGGAACAGTGAGATCCAGCGTGGCGGGATCGGGCGTATTCGAGAGGTTCATGTCATGAAGGTGGTCCTCCCGAGGGTGGCCGCCCATCGTGCATTCGGCCGGGATGATGGAGGATTTTCGGGCAGGGCCCGGTCGGTGGCGGCGCCGTGCCCACCCGGACGGGCAGCGTGAACCATCGGCGCTGTCACGAAACTGTCGGGTTGACCTGCTCCCTCTCCGGACCCACCCTGCCATTTCGGCTTTCTCGTCCACCTGCTCGGGGCACCTATGACTCGCAATCCCAATCTCCCCCTCCCCCTCGGCCAGCTCGTCTCCGACACCCTTGTCCAGGTGGCCGTCGTGACCGACGACCCCTTGCTCCGGCGCGGGCTCACCAGCCTGCTCGACGGGATCATCGATGTCCGCGTGGTCGACGTTCATGACGCCGAGGTGGTGCTGTGGGATCCCGGCACCGACAGCGAGCGCGCCCTGGGCCGCATGCGCGAGATCCGGGGCCTCGGCGCCCCCGCGGTCGCCGTCATCACCAGCCCGGATCACCTGGGTCCGGCCCTGGCCGCCGGCGCCCGCGGCGTGGTCCTGCGCGGCGAGGTCGGCCCGGAGATCGGCGCGGCGCTCGCCGCCGTGAAGCGCGGCCTGACGGTGATCGACACCTCGCTGTCGTCGGCGCTGGTCGCCACGCCGCCGGCGACCCGCCCCGAGGTCCGCGAGCGTACCGAGCGGCGCGGCGCCGGCGAGCTGACCGAGCGCGAGCGCCAGGTCGTCGGCCTGATGGCCGAGGGCCTCTCGAACAAGCTGATTGCCGATCGCCTCGGCATCAGCGATCACACGGCCAAGTTCCACGTGAACGGCGTGATGGCCAAGCTGGGCTCGGGCACCCGTACCGAGGCGGTGGTCGAGGCAGTGCGGCGCGGGCTCGTCACGCTCTGAACTGATCTAAGCCGCGCCGGGTCGAGGCCGGCGCGGTCACGGACCGAGCCCGACCCACACCGCTCCATCCTCGCCCAGCTCCTTCTTCCAGATCGGCACGCGATCCTTGAGCCGGTCGATCATCGCGCGACAGGCGGTGAAGGCCTCGGCGCGGTGCGGCGCCGCCGCCGCGATCACGACCGCGAGATCGCCGATGCCGAGCGTGCCGACCCGGTGCTCGACCGCGAGCGCGACCCCGGGCAGCTCGGCCTCGATCTCGGCGACCAGCTCGGTCATCACCTTCACCGCCATCGCCCCGTAGGCCTCGTAGTCGAGGCGTTCGACGGTCACGCCGCGGCTGTGCCGGCGGACCAGGCCGGTGAAGGTGCAGACGCCGCCGACCTCGGGCCCGACCACCGCGGCGACGCAGCGATCGAGCGAGAGCGGCGTGTCGAGCAGGAGGACGTGGCGCGCGTTGCCGCCGGCAACCGGCGGGATCAGCACCAGCTCGTCGCCGTCGGCGAGCGCGGCGGTGCCATCGGCCATCGCCTGGTTGACCGCGATCCGGTAGTGGCCGCGGAGCTGCAACACGATCGGGTGCAGCGCCTCCAGCGCCGCGATCGCGTCGGCGACGGTCGCGCCGTCGGGCAGCTCGATCGCCTCGGTGTCGCGGGCGAGGCGCTCGCGGAACACGGCGAAGTAGAGGACCTGAAGGCGCATGGGCTGGCGAGGTGTCCGGGTCTGTCGTAGCGTCTTCGCACCGTGGCGTCCAGTGCCGAGCTGTCCGCGCACGCGGCGCGTCTCTATCGAACGATCTACCAGGTCGTGCGGCGGATCCCGCGTGGACGGGTCGCCACCTACGGCCAGGTCGCCGAGCTGGCCGGCCTGCCCGGTGGCGCCCGGGTCGCCGGCGCAGCGATGCGCGCCAGCGACGGGCTGCCCTGGCAGCGCGTGGTCGGCAAGCGCGGTCCCGCGCGCGCCGGGATCCAGATCCACGACCCGGTCGGCGCCTCGATCCAGCGCCACCTGCTGGAGGCCGAAGGCGTCGAGGTCTCGGAGCGCGGGTTGATCGACCTGACCCGGTTCGGGTGGCTCCCCGGCGAGCGCGCGCGGCGCCGCTGATCAGTTGATCGGCTGGACGTTCGGGTCGGGCGGCGGTTGATAGCCCGGATCCGGCGGCGGCGCCGGCGGCACCTCGTTCGGCTGCATGGGCGGCGGCTCGTAGGGCCGGTCCTGCGCCGGCGGCGGGATCGGCGGCGGCGCCATCTCGGCCGAGCCCGGCGGCGGCGGTTGCCCGGTCGTCGGCCGGTCGGCGCTGTTGTCGAACGTCTTGCTGGGGCTGTTGGGGTCGGTCATGGGACGGCCCATCTCGCCGACCGGCTTGCCCATGTCGACCGGCGGTGGCGTGAGCGCGGGCAGCGGCGTCGGCTCGACCGGCCGCACCGGCTCGCTGTCGAGCGTGGGCCGCGAGCGAACGCCACCGCCGGTGGTGGGCGTCGAATCCTCGCCATCGGTCGCGCAGGTGGCGCCGATGCGGCGCATCGAGGTCAGCTTGCCGGTCAGCTTGATGTCGTGGAAGCCGCGCGAGTCGATCGCCGGGCTGCTGAAGTCACAGGTGCCGGCGAACTTGGGCCAGCGGGTCTTCAGCGCGTCCGAGCACTTGTAGCTGATGCAGCCGACGATCGTGGAGTCGCCGATCTTCTTGGCGAGCTTGATCGTGAAGTCGAGCTGCGCCTCGCCATCGGGCGACACCATCTCGAACTTGCGACGCTTGGCCTCGCCCTTCGCGATGTCGATCCCGAGCTCGAAGCGGGTGATCTTGATCTCCGGCACGACCGTGCCGTCCTTGACGAACGCCTGGTCGGACTCGCGCTTGGCCTTGGGATAGATCCGGGTCACGCCGTCGCCGATCACGCAGCCGACCTTGCACGACAGGTCCAGCTTGCCCTTGGCCTTGCTCCAGTCGCCGGTCGGCAGATCGAGCGAGAACGCGCCGTCGCCGTTGCCGAACAGCGGGAGCCCGACCGCGTCGCCGATGCCGGGGATGGTGGCCAGCGGCACGTTGCGCAGCCGGAAGTCGATCGAGGTCGCCTGCTTGCTGAGCCGGACGGTGCCGGCCATCGAGCCCTGGGGGGTCGCCACGTCGAGGCCGATCTCGACCTTCTTGCTCAGGAGGGGCAGGAACGCGATGTCGACCTCGACCCGCTTGAAGTACATCGTGGTGACCGCCTCGTTGGCGACGGTCGGCCGCGACCGCAGGGTGACCGCGGTGAGCGAGAACCGCCCGGGCATGATGCTGCGCTCGACGCCGCCGATGACGACGTCGTACTTGGTGGCCAGCGCCTCCTCGATCTTGTCCTTGACCCGGTGGTACGGGAACGTCAGGTGCAGCGCGTACACGAACGCGAACACCGCCAGCGCGACGTAGCCGAAGATGCGGAGGCCGAAGCGGGCACGCGGAGACAGCGTCATCATCAGCCACCCTTCTTGCCGGCGGTGCCGGTGCCGGTGCCGGTGCCGGTCCCGGTGCCAGTCGGCTCGGCGATCTTGGCCCAGGTCACGATCTCGCAGGTGAGGTCGACCTTCTCCTTGTCGCGGAAGTTGCGACGCATCGTCATCGAGCTCACCAGCACGATGGGCGAGGTGTTCTCGATCGCCTCGAAGAAGTCCTTGGCCTGGGCCAGGGTCAGCTCGCGCAGCTCGATGCCGACCGCGTGGGCGACGAACTTGCCGCGCGGGGTCGGGGTCCGCTTCTTGACCTCCGACACCGCGACGTTGGCCTTCTTGCCGGCCTCGAAGACGTAGGTCTCGAGGCCGATCGGGTCGACGCCGATCTTGGTGACCGGGTCGTCGGCGCTGACGCTCTTGCTCTGCGACTGCGAGGCGGCGAGCGTCACCAGCGCCCGCCGGGCGCGGGCGTTGCGAGCATCGAGCGCGTCGAGGCCGCGCTTGATCTCGATCGAGACGTAGATGATGAGGATGAGGATGGTGGAGACACCGAGGAGCACCACCATCCGCCGCTCGCGCGGGGTGATGGATTCCCACTTGTCACGGAGCTTATCGAGAGACGCCATGGGTCCTCACATGCACTCGGAGCGGATGGTGAAGGAGAAGTTCATGACGTCGGCCACCGCCTGCATCGAGCCACGCGTCACCTCCTTGAAGCAGGTGATCTGCTTGAGCGCCGCCTCGATCAGGTCGACCTCGGCCGGGGTCTTGGCCGACGCCTTGAGGATGACCTTGTCGTCCTTGATCTCGAGCTCGGAGACGTCGAGGGTCACCTTGTCGCGCGGCGGCAGCTTCTCGTTGATCTGCAGCAGCAGATCGTAGGCGGACATGTCGGGCATCGGCGAGTCGCCGGCGACGACCGCCGACTTGGAATCCTTCAGGATCTGGTCGACGGTCCTGACCTCGTTGTGCACCGCGAGCGACTCGACCGCGACCCGCTCGTTCAACGTCTTCTCCGCCTGGCGCAGCTTGCGCAGGCCGGTCCACGCCGACGCCCCGGCGAACGCCAGGACCACCAGCATCGCCGCGGCGACCTGGGTCAGCTTGGTCTTCACGAACGACATGTCGACCTTGAACGCCAGCTCGCCCTGGCGCAGGTCGAGGCTGGGGCGGCCGCCGCCGAGATCGTGGGCGGCGGCGATCGCGAGCGCGCCGGCGTCGATCGCGGTGGCGGCGCCGAGCTTGACGCCGACCAGCGCGACCGCGTCGGTCTCGGCCAGGTGCGAGGTCGGCACGCCGAGCTCGCCGGCGACGTACGCGGGCAGCCCGCGCAGGCGACTGCCGCCGCCGACCAGGACCACCCGGCTGGCGGCGACGCCGGTCTTGGCGCGGCACGCGGCCAGGGTCTGGCGCAGCTCGCGCGCCCACGGCCCGACCTCGCCGACCAGGACCTCGTGGACCCGCGCCCACGCCTCGCTCGGCGCCGGGTTGGTCGCCGAGCCGATGAAGCCGTCGGTGTGCTTGGCCTGCTCGGCCTCGGCGAACGGCAGCTTCCAGACCCGGGCGATCGCCTCGGTGACGCCGCGACCACCGCGGCCGATCGACCGCGAGTACAGCGGTCGACCGCCCTGGGCCAGCACGACGTGGGTGTGGTCGTGGCCGACGTCGACGATCGCGACCGCGCCGGGGCCGGCCAGCGACGGCGCCCGCTCGGCCAGCCGCGACAGCACCGCGACCGGGACCAGGCCGCGGGCCTCGTTGCCGGCGGCAGCGGTGAGCGCGAGCAGCTCGCGCGCCCGCTGCAGGCGCATCGAGTAGGTCAGCACCCGCATGCCGGTGGTCGGCCCCGCGACCCGGCCGCGGACGGCGGCGTCAGGCCCGGGCTCGGCCAGCGCCGGCAGCGCCTCGGCCGCGTAGACCAGATCCTCGAGGTCGACCGGGACCACGCCCTCGAGCTCACCACCGACGATCTTGTCGAGATCCTGCCGGCGGGTGGTCTTGAACGCGAACTCGAGCACGTGGACGAACAGCTGGGCGCCGCCGACCACGAGGTAGCCGGTGTCGCGCTCGAGGTGCTGCTCGCGGATGATCGCGGCGAGCACCCGGCCGGCCCGCAGCTCGTGCGGCTCGTCGCCGGGCGGGACCGGGCGCTCGATCAGCTCGCTGATGGCGGCGTGGCGCAGCCCGGCGTGGGCGATCGCCACCTTGACGCTCCAGGTGCCGAGGTCGATGGAAAAGATGCGGCTCATGACGGGGACCTCATCGCGACTACTCCTCCCGGAGGTACAACCAGTAACCCTTGGGCGTGAACGGGCTGCGCGTGTTCTCGGTGGACACGGTGTGCCGCTGATCCCAGACCGAGCGAATCGTGCGGCGGATCGGCAGGAATGGTTCCCGCGCGATCTCGGAGTACGCCTCGACCTCGTACACGCCGATGGCCTTTGACGACGCGATCTGGTTGAGCGGGCCGTCCGCGGACTCGTCGAGGATGATGCCCTTGACGCCAGGTGGCACGAAGTTCGGCGGCGGAGCCGGAGCCGCCCCCGTCCCGCCGGCGGCGCTCTCGGCCGCGATCCCGGCGAACAGCGCGGCCGGATCGGCCACGAACTCGGCGAAGTCCTTGGTCGACTCGAAGGTGATGCCGAAGTCCTTGGCCTTCAGCACCAGGTCCGCGATCGCGTACAGCACGACCGGATTGAGCACGTTGGGGTCGTTGGGATCCTTGGCCGCCAGCGAGATCACCGCGGCCACCACGTTGCGGTCATCGAGCGCGCGCAGGTTGACCTTGCACTCACCATGGACCCGGAACGCCTTGCCGAACAGGATCCAGAACCGGTCGTCGATGCCGCGCACCAGCTTCAGCTCGGCCACCGAGTCGAGGTAGTTGTTCTTGGCCTTGTAGCTGTCCCGCAACGTCTCGTAGCCGTAGTCCTCGGGCGCGCTCGAGGTCTGCCAGGTATCCTTGACCAGCTCGATCTTGTAGCTGTTGGTATCGACGTAGTCGATGATCGCGGCGACCTGGGTCCGCCGGTCGCGGCGCCAGCCGTCGGCGTCGGCCTCTTCGAACAGCGGGTCGAACGCGGTCGGGAACAGCAGGGTCTCGATCGTGCGCGCGATCAGGTTGGCCTGTTTGATGTTGTTCGCGCAGTTGACGTTGATCTTGCCGTCGACAGGGACCAGCCGGACCCCGAAGGTGCCGATGTCCGAACCGAGACCCTTGCCCTGGCTGGCGCTGATGCCGATCGCCGATTCGACCTGCTCGGCGTCGCCGCCGAACGCAGCCATGATGGTGTCGGCGTACATCGTCACGTTGACGCCGACCATCCTCTCGGCGCCCGGCTTGCCCTCCATCCCGGCCGCCTGCTTGTCGATCTGGTCCTGGAGGCGAAGGACGATCTCGGTCAGGTTCAGCGACGAGCGGGCCAGGAAGTGGCCGCGCATCTGATCGAGGTTGTTGCGGGCCTGCATCATGTCGACGCTGGTGCGGGTCCCGAACTCGTTGACGATGACCATGCAGATCGCGACCGCGGTGATGACCGCGAGCAGCGCGATGCCGCGCTGGCCGGCGCGGGCGCCGCGGGCGCCGCGGCCACGACGAGGTTGACGGCGGGCTGACATCAATTTTGCTTCACCAGCGGCTCTTGCAGGAGCAGCCGGGCCTGCGTGGAAACCTTGAGCTCGTCGCCGCGCGGGGTCTTGTAGTGCAGTGTGATCCGGACCCGGGTCGGCAGCTTGTTGCGCTCGCCGTCGGCCTTGGTCGAGTCCCATGTGTCCTGCCACTTCTTGTCCTTCCAGTCCCAGTACTCGAGCTCGATCTTGTCGACGTTGCGCAGCAGCACGTCGAGCTCGGCCGGCTCGCTGGTCCAGGTCTCGTTGGACAGCCGGCGCAGCTCCTTGCGGTACAGGTTGTCGACCCCGGCCTGCTCGCGGTCATCGTCGAGGTAGTAGGCGACGATCGCCTGGTCGGACTCGTTGGCGTCGGCCCACAGCGAGACGTGCGCGAAGGTCGAGAACCGCAGCTCCTCGTCCTTGCCGATGAACATCGTGCGGCGGTTGTCGATGGTCTGATCCTCGTTGGACGACAGGTGGGCGGCCTCGAGGTCGTAGACCATCCTCGCCATCGCGACCCGCACCTCCTGGTTGCGCTCCTCGAGCGCCTCGAAGTTGACCCGGGCGTCGGACGCGTTCTTGATCGTCGACCAGGCCAGCATCATCATGAACGCCATGATCGCCATGGCGATCATGATCTCGACGAGGGTGAGACCGCGCTGGCGCCGCCTGGTCATTGCTTCCACATCGGGCCGAGGGTCTTGGCCATGCCGGCGGTGTCGACCACGTAGAGGACGACGTCGAAGTGCTCCTTGCGAAGCGCGGTGTCGTAGCTGACCGTCAGGTTGATCTTGCGGATCGAGGCCTTCAGGATCTGCTGGATCATCGTGTAGTAGCCCTGGATGAACGAGCCGGTGCTGGCCTCGTCGCCCTCGGCGCTGGTGCCGCCACCGCCGCCGCCGAACATGTTCGCCATGGTGCCGACCGCGCTGTTGGAGAACTTGTCGGCCTGGCTCTCGGCCCCCGACCCGCTGCCGGTGCCGGCGCCCTCGCCGCCTTCGGCGCCCTGCTGGATCCCCATCAGGGCGTCGTAGCTCGGCAGCTCGGTCGGGACGATCGTCGCCTTCCAGGTGATCGTCGGCCAACCCTCCTCGGAGAAGTCACCCTCGAGCGCCTGCTCGGTCTCCTGGAAGCCCTCCTGGATGATCTCCTCCTCGATGTCGTACATCTTGCCGCGCGCCAGGTCGGTGGAGACGCCCATGTAGAACGCCTCGGCCGCGGTCGTGATGTTGCCGGCGACGCTCTTCACCAGCAGGACCAGGGCGACCCCGAGGATCGCCAGCGCGAGCATGACCTCGACCAGGGTGAACCCGGCGCGGCGGAGGCGGGTGCGCATCACCGCTCCTGGACGCGGTCGCCGGTGGCGTCGCGCAGCATGTGATCGTCGGGGTTGCGCATCGTCCCGTCGCGGACCTCGACCCGCCCGGTCACCCCGTGGATGAGCAGCGAGTAGACGTGGTCGTCGCCGGAGCCGAGCTCGATGATCGCCTTCTCGGCCCAGCCGAGCGGGAAGAACGAGATGCTGACCTGCCCGCTGGTCACCGAGCTCTCGAGGTGCTGGACCCACACCTCGCGCAGCTTCACGCCCTTGGACGTGTTGAGCTGCCGCTTGAGCTGGCGGCCCTCGGCGTCGAGCGAGATCAGCCCCGCCAGCTCGGGCGTCGCCGCGCCGCCGAGCTCGTGGCACACCCGGCCGCCGACCTGCTTGCCGGCCAGCGCGGTCGCCATCCGAGCGTCGTCCTCGGGCGAGCTGCTCTGCAGCACCCCGCCCGGTACGCTGGCCAGCCGCAGCTGGGCCTCCTCGAGCGCCTTCTGCTGGGCGGCGACGTCGACCGCTTCCTCTTCCTTGACCCGGCGGAGCGCGGGGTCCCCGGCGCACGCCTCGACCCAGTAGGCGTTCTTGTCGAAGTCGAGCACCAGCCGCATCGGCATGCTGGCCTCGACCGCGAGCACCTGCGTGCGGCGCACGACCGACGACAGGTCGTTGGCGTCGTCGCCGAGCGCGGCGTGGGTGAGCATGCGGAAGCCGCTGTAGCCGAGCGACACCCCGAACCCGATGATCGCCATCACGATCATCAGCTCGAGCACGGTGAGCCCGGCCGCGCGGCGGCGCCGGGCGGTCGATCCGCCGCGGCGGACATGAGGGGCTCGAAGGTTGGACATGGGGATCGGGCGGTCAGCGGGTGACGTGCGTGCCGGCTACTTCCACGAGGCGAGGTCGTCGCCCTCGCCCAGCTCGTCCTTCTTGTTCTCGCCCTTGGACCAGACCGCGACGCCCTGCGCGCCCGGCGGCAGGTCGTTGCAGCGGAACAGGTACTCCTCGCCCCACGGGTCCTTGATGTTGTTGTTGGCGTACTCGCCGAGCTCGGCGAGCGTTGGACACTTGCCGGCGTTCGACGGCCGCAGCGCCCACTGAGGGAACGACTCGTTGGCGAGCTTGCGGACCATGCTGTGCGCCACGCTGCCGCGCGACTCCGAGAACGACTTGAACAGCTGAGGGCCGACCAGGAGGCCCATCACCAGCGCGAGGATCGCCAGCACGATCATGATCTCGAGCAGGGTCATGCCGAGCGTGCGGCGGCGGCGGTTGCGACTACGACGGGCGGTGGTGCGGTGGAACATGGTGGTCTCCTTGCGGCGCGCGGATGGGAACAGGTGCGGGATCACTTGCCGGTGCATCGGCCGGGTCACTTGAACGAGCCCATCGACATGATGGGCTGGAGGATCGAGAAGACGACGAAGGCCACGCCGCCGCCCATGAGGACCAGCATCAGCGGCTCGAGCAGCGACGTCAGGCGGGTGAGCTGCATGTCGATCTCGTTCTCGTAGGTCTCCGAGATCCGCTCGAGCATGGCCTCGAGCGCGCCGGCCCGCTCGCCGACCGCGATCATGTGGGTCACCATGGCCGGGAAGTGGCCGGAGCGCTTCAGGGTCACCGCCAGCGACTCGCCCTCGGTGACCGCCTGCTTGGCCTCCTCGATCGCCTTGCGCAGGATCACGTTGGCCACGATCTGCTTGGCGGTATCGAGCGCCCGCAGCATGGGCACGCCCGAGCTCAGCATGGTGCCGAGCGTGCGCGCGAAGCGGGCCACGTTGATCTTGCGGGCGAGCCCGCCGATCAGCGGCATGCGCAGGATCATGCGGTGCCAGATCGGCTTGCCCGACTCGCTCCGCATCCACCGGCGCACGCCGTAGATGGCGCCGATCCAGAACAGGATGATCAGGAGCAGGTGGTTGCGCAGCGTGTCGGCGCACCAGATCAGAAACCGCGTGTTGATCGGCAGGGTCTTGCCCTGGGTCTTGAAGATCTTCGTGATCTCGGGAATCACGGCGATCATGAGGATCGACATGATCACCACGCCGACCACGACCATGATGACCGGGTAGATCATCGCGCTCTGGACCTTGCTCTTCAGCTTCTGCGAGCTGTCGAGGAAGTCGGCCAGGCGCACCAGCACCTCGTCGAGGTTGCCGGCGACCTCGCCGGCGCGGACCATCGAGACGTAGAGCTCCTCGAAGATCCGCGGGTGCTTGGCGAGGGCGTCGCCGAACGAGCTGCCCTCGTTGACCATCGTCCGGACCTCGCCGATCGGCACCTTGAGGCGGACGTTGTCGGTCTGCTCGAACAGCGTGCTGAGCGCCTCGGCCAGGGCGACGCCGCTCTTCAGCAGGGTCGCCAGCTGGCGGGTGAAGTTGGCGACGTCGGCCTTCTTCACGCCCGCGAAGATGCCGCCGAGATCGACCTGCTTCGACAGGCCAACGCCCTTGGCGCCGGCGCCCTTGACCGCCTGGCGCGACAGCTCGAAGTCGGTGATGACCACGCCGTCCTTGCGCAGCATCTGCCGCAGCACCTTGGGGCTGTCGGCCTCGCGCACGCCGCTGACCGACTTGCCCGACGGTCCCAGGCCCTTGTACGCGTACATCACCATCAGGCGCTCGCGTCCGCGGTGGCGAGGAGGACCTCTTCAGCCGTGGTCATGCCCTGGACGACCTTGCGCGCACCCTCGGCGCGCAGGCTGACCATGCCCGACGCGATCGCGGCGTCGCGGATCGAGCCGGCGTCGGCCCGCTCCATCGCCAGCTTGCGGACCGCCTCGTTGACGACCAGGGTCTCGTAGATGCCGGTCCGGCCCCGGTAGCCGACCTGCAGGCAGGCCGGGCAGCCGACCGGCTCGAGCACGGTGCCGACCGGCAGGACCCGCTGGCCCTTCACGTCGGGGAACTGGTAGCCGCCGGCGTAGAACCGGTCGGGGTCGAGCCCGAGCTCGCGGACGACCATCTCGATCGGCCGCACCGGCCGGGCGCACTCGTAGCAGGGCCGGCGGACCAGGCGCTGGGCCATGAGACCGACCACCGACGACGCGATCAGAAACGGCTCGATGTTCATGTCGAGCAGACGGGTGACGCCACCGGCGGCGTCGTTGGTGTGCACGGTCGAGAACACGAAGTGACCGGTCAAGGACGCGGTGATCGCGATCTCGGCGGTCTCGCGATCGCGGATCTCGCCGACCATGATCACGTCGGGATCGTGGCGCAGGAACGAGCGCAGCCCGGCCGCGAAGGTCAGGTCGATCTTGGCGTTGACCTGGGTCTGGCTGATGCCCTCGAGCTGGTACTCGACCGGATCCTCGACGGTGAGGATGTTGATATCGGGCGCGTTGATCTCGGAGAGACACGCGTAGAGCGTCGTCGTCTTGCCGGAGCCCGTCGGGCCGGTGACGAGCAAGATGCCGTGCGGTCGCTTGATGATGCCGCGGATCAGGCCGAGGTGATCGGTCGCGAAGCCGATGTCGGGCAGACCGAGCAGCACCGAGCTGCGATCGAGGAGCCGGATCGTGACGCGCTCGCCGGCGGCGATCGGGGCCGTCGCGACGCGCATGTCGATGTCCTTACCGGCCATCTTGCGGCGGATGCGACCATCCTGCGGCAGCCGCTTCTCGGCGATGTTGAGGCCGGCCATGATCTTGACGCGCGCGATGATCGACGCCTGGAACTTGCGGGGTGCGCGCTTGGCTTCGCGAAGCACGCCGTCGACCCGGTAGCGCACGACGATGTCGCGCTCCCCGGGCTCGATATGGATATCCGAGGCGCGATCCTTCGCGGCCTGGAACATCAGCGAGTTGACCCAGCGGATGATCGGCGCCTCGTCGTTGGCGTCGAGCATGTCGACGAGCTCTTCGGACCCGAACTCCTCGGCCTCCGGATCGTCCTTCTTCGCGCCTTCCTCGAGCTCGGCACCACCGCGCAGCCGGGTGTACGTCTTGTTGATGTGGTCGACGATCTTCGCCGCGGACACCACGACCGGCTCGACCGGCTCGCCGAGCAGCACGCCGACCGCATCGATGACGTCGACCGCCGTCGGATCGGCGACCGCGACGAGCACGCGCTTCGCGCTGTCCCGGCCGATCGGCAGCACGAGCCGCTGGCGCGCGAAGTTGATCGGCAGCTTGTCGATCAGCTCCGCCGGGATGTCATCGGGCGCGGGGAGATCGCGGAGGTACGGCATCTCCGACTGCAACGACAGCGCGAGCGCGAGCTGATCCTCGTCGATCAGCTTGAGCCGCACGAGGATCTCGCCGATCAGGCCGCCTTCATCGCGCTGCTTGCCGAGCGCGCGCTCGATCGACTCGACGGCGACGCCGCACCGGCCGACCAGGATCTCGCCGAGCCGCGGCACGACCGGACCGGCCGGCACCTGCGGCCCACCGCCGCGAGGAATCGCGAAGCCCGGTGCGACCATCTCAGCGCGCTCCGTCCGGATTCTCGATGTTCGACGGCGCGTAATCGATCGCACCATCGCGCACACCCTCGCGCTCGCCGAGCCCACGCATGATCTCGAGGTCCTGCTCGACCGAGAGCAGCGAACGGTTGATCTCCTCGACGACCCCGCGCTTGCGGCGATAGTCGACCTTCGGCTGGTACTTCATCTCGTTGAGCGTCGAGAACGAGCGCACGAACTCGTCGCGCTCGCGCACCTTGCGCTCGCGGATGCTCTGCAGATCGAGCTGATCCTTCACGATGTACGGCGTGAGCAGGATCAGGAGGTTCGTCTTGCGCTTGCCCTTCTTCGTGTACTTGAAGAGGTAACCGATGATCGGGATGTCGCCCAGCAACGGCACCTTGGTCACGCTGTAGATGTCGCGCTCCTGGATCAGGCCGCCGATCACGACGCTCTGCTGATCGTGGACGACGACCTGGGTCTTCAGCTTGCGCTCGCTCCACGTCGGGCCGAGCTCGGGATCGTTGCCGCCGATATCCTTGGTCTCCTGCTCGATCTCGAGGCGAACGGCGTCGTTGCTCGAGATGTGTGGCGTGACGTTGAGCGTCAGGTTCAGCTTCTCGCGCTGGATGTTCTGGCCGATCGAGCCAGGCAGCGACTGGCCGTTCGCGGGCAGGCCGATGCCACCGAACGAGAGGCCCGCCTTGTAGGGGATGTTGTTACCGACCGAGAACTCGGCCTTCTCGTTGTCGATCGCGATGATGTGCGGCGCCGACAGGATGTTCGTGTTGTCCTGTGACGCGAGCGCCTGGAACAGGATCCCGTACGACGGGATGCTGGTGCCCAGGAACGTCTGCGAGTTCGTCAGCGGCGCGCCGATCAGGCCACCGATCAGGCCGGTCGCGCTGATCAGCGACGACAGGTTGAGCGAGCGGAGGTCGGGCGTCTGGACGCCGCCGAGGATGAGGTCACCGCCGCTCGTCGGATAGCCGCCGTGCGAGCTCGACCCGATGTTGAGCTGCTTGTTGATCTGGACCTCGAGGATCAGCGCCTCGATGAAGATCTGCCGGCGCGCCTGATCGAGGCGCTTGACGACCTCGCGCACCGCGAGGAAGTCGCGCCCCGACGCCATGATGATCAGCGAGTTCGTCGCCTTGTCGCCGATCACGCGAACCTGGCCCTCGAGCGACGCGCCATCGCCGATCGGCGATGCGGGGGGGGCTGGCGCGCCCGGCCCACCGGCGGGTCGCTGGCCCTGGCGCTGCTGCTGCTGGCCGAATGCGTTGTTGAGCGTCGTCGCGAGCTCCTCGGCAAGCGCATTCTGCAACGCGTACACGTTGATCGCAGCACCACCCTCGGTCTCGAGCGCGATGTCGAGCCGCGACACCAGCGCCTTGACGCGCAGATAGCCGGCCTCGCTCGACACCACGATCAGCGTGTTCGTGCGGTCGTCGACCATGATCTTTGTCGGCACCGCGCCGGCGACATCGTCCCCGGTCGGCGCGCCCGCCGCCCCGCCGCGACCCGCCTTGCCGCCGCCGGCGGGCGGTGCCGCCGCCGACACGCCGAGGATCTCGTTGAGCTTGGTCGCGAGCTGCGTCGCGTCGGCGTACTTGACGGGGATCGTGTAGATGCCGTCGCTGTTGCCCGCGATGTCGATCGAGCGCGCGAGCGACATCATGTCGCGCACCTGGCTCGCATAGTCGGTGATGATCAGCAGATTGCCGGCGACCGCGACGTTGCCGGCGGGGGACCGGATGCCGTCGAGCGCGGCGCGCAGGACCTCGACGTTCGAGTGTTGCGGACGCAGCACGTAGCGCACGACCTGATCGTTGTTCGGCGGCATGCCGCCCTTGAAGATCGGCACCGTCTCGCTCTTCGCGGTTGCCGACTCGACGATGCGCATCACGTTGCCCTTCGGCACGACCGTGAGCCCCATCGTCGACAGCGCGGCAAGGAACACGTTGTAGGCCTCGCCCTGGCTCATCTTGAGCGGCGCGATCACGGTGACCTTTTTGCCGGTCGACACGATGCGCGGGTCGAGGATGAAGTTCTTGCAGGTGAAGCCCATGACCCACGTGATGAGGTCCTTGAGCTCGGTCTCGGGCTTGAACGTGACCGCGATCGGCCCGGTACGCTTGCCGCACGCGTACAGCGGATCGTCGACGGGAGTCGGTGCGGGCGCCGCGGGAGCCGGCTGGGCGAAGGCCGCGCGCGGGCCGACGAGCGTGATCGCGAGTCCAGCAACGACAGCGGCCGCGAGCAGGCGCTGACCACGAACCAAGCGAACGGAGTGCGTCATGAAGGCCTTCATCGGATGGTGTACTTGAGGGTGACCGGCTTGCCGCGCCGCGTGACGTCGAGCTCGAGCGAGGTCGCTTCGCGCAGCTTCGTGTAGACCTCGAGCGCCTTGTCCGCGCTCGTCAGCTCGAAGCCATTGATCGACGTCAACGTGTCGCCGTTCGTCAGCCCGAGCTTCGCGTAGACCGACGTCGGCCGGATCGCGTAGAGCTTGAAGCCTTCCGGCTTGCCGTTCTTCATCGCGGGCACGATGCGCGCGCCCTTGGCGACCGCCATCGGGTTGACGAGCACCTTCTCGACGAGGCTCTTGTCGATCTCGTACGTGGTGTCGTCGATCTTCTTGATGCCGTTGTCGATCGACGCCTGCAGATCATCCTTGTTCTCGTCGGGCGCCGCCGTCGGCTCGGTCACCGCGACCGTCTGCGGCACGGGCGTCCCCGAGAGCCCGAGGCGCTCGATGCGGCCACCGTTCTCGAAGTCGACGAACTTGTAGCCGATGACCTTCACCTTGCCGCTCGCGCCCGGGAGCATCTCGTCGACGCCGTACGCGCCCTGCTTCTGGCTCTCGGTGTTGATCACGCTCGCGTAGGACTGCTTGGGGTCGGCGCTGACGTTCGTCGCGAGCAGCACGAGCGGCAGCGATGTCTGCGCGATCTGCGAGGGATCGGCCGACACCGTCGGCGCGCTCGGCGTGCACTCCGCGCAGAACATGTTGCGGCTCGCGAGCTGGGTGCCGTCCTTGCTGCGGCTTGCCTTGACCGGCACGTCCGGGCGCGGGGCCATCACGGTGACCTTCGGTGCCTTCGACGAGTCGCCGAGGAACTTCGCCGTCAGGATGCTGCCGGTCGCCTTGGCGGCGAACACCGCGCAGATCACGACGGTGACCGCACCGATGACCCAGAAGTAGCGCTTGATGAGGTCCTGCATCAGTCCTTGTCCTCGGCCCCATCTTCGGAGCCGTCGCCTTCGCCATCAGGATCGGTTGCTTCGAGTCGCCGGTAGATCGTGCGGGTCGCGATGCCGAGGAGCTTCGCGGTCAGCCGCTTGTCGCCGCGGGTGTGGCGCAAGGTCTCGTGGATGACGCGCATCTCGATCTCGGCGAGCGGCATGCCGAGCGGGAACGTCAGCGCGGATGCCGCGGCAGTGCCCGGGGTCGCGTCGCGGATCTCGCGAGGCAGCGCGTCCTCGTCGATCACGGCGTGGCCGGCGCGAGTGAGCACGACCGCTCGTTCGATCGCGTTCTCGAGCTCGCGGACATTGCCGGGCCAACCATACTCGGTGAGCCGCTCGATCGCCGTCGGTGAGCAACCCGAAATGGCCTTGCCATTCTTCTCGGCGTAGAGCTGCGTGAAGTGCTGCGCGTGGAGTGAGATGTCGTCGCGGCG
>JBKJLC010000148.1:0-7163 GCA_046597055.1 Kofleriaceae bacterium
GACCTGGAAGGCGATTGCGGGCGCGATGGATCGGTCGGAGCGGTGGTGCCGGTACATGGCGCAGCGGGCGGCGGATCCGCTGCCCGTGTTCAAGGTCGGCGGGATCGTCCGCCTGAACACGTCGGATCGCGACGCGTGGCTGGCTAACCAGCGGGTGGTCACGATGGTTCGCAGCCAGGTCCCGACCACGGTGCACCTGGTCGTCGACGCGCTCCGCATCGCCGCCTGATCCAGGTCGCCCGGCCGCGGGCCGCGCTGGTGGCGACCCACGCTGACCGGGTCGGCGTGGGGCCTGGTCAGTTCGCGTTCGGGAAGCCGCGCTTCTCGAGGAGCGCCTTCACCTCGGGATCGCGGCCGCGGAACTGGCGATAGGCCTCGGCCCGATCGGTCGAGTTGCCGGGTGCCAGGATGAACTTGCGCAGCTTGTCGGCGGTGGTCTTGTCGAAGATGTCACCGGCCTCGACGAACGCCTGGCGGGTGTCGGCGTCCATCACCTCCGACCAGAGGTAGCTGTAGTAGCCGGCCGAGTACGAGTCGCTGGTGAACAGGTGGTTGAACTGCGGCAGCCGGTGCCGCATCACGACCTGTCGGGGCGCGCCCAGCTTCTGCAACGTGTCGCGCTCGAACGCGTCGGGCTCGACCACGCCGTCGGCGGTGGTGTGCAGCGACATGTCGACGATCGCCGACGACAGGTACTCGATCGTGGTGTAGCCCTGGTTGAACTTGCTCGACGCGTGGACCTTGTCGACCAGCGCCTGCGGCATCGGCTTGCCGGTCTGGTAGTGCTTCGCGAACCGGTCGAGGATCGGCCGGCTCAGCACCCACTGCTCGTGCACCTGCGACGGATACTCGACGAAGTCGCGTGGCGTGTTGGCCAGGCCGGGGTAGCGCACCTCGGACAGCAGGCCGTGCAGGCCGTGGCCGAACTCGTGGAAGAGCGTCTCGGCGTCGTCGAGCGAGATCAGCACCGGCGCGCCGGCCGCGCCGCGGACGAAGTTGTTGTTGTTCGAGGTGATCGCGGTGACGACCTTGCCCGTGAAGGTCTCGTGGCCCTGGTAGCCCTGCGCCCACGCACCCGAGCGCTTGCCGGGCCGCGCGAAGTAGTCGCCGTAGAACAGGCCGACGAAGGTACCGCTCGCCTTGTCCTTGACCTCCCAGACCCGGACGTCGGGGTGGAACACCGGCACCTTGCCGGTGATCTCGGTGAACGACAGCCCGTAGAGCTGCTCCGCCATGTAGAACGAGGCCGCGATCATGTTGTTCAGCTCGAAGTAGGGCTTGAGCTCACCCTCGTCGAGGTCGTACTTCGCCTTGCGCACCTTCTCGGCGTAGTGCGGGTAGTCCCACGGCTCGATCGTGAGCTTGGCCTTCGCCTTGGTGGCGATCTTCTGCATGTCGGCGACCTCCTCGGCGACCCGGGCCACCGCCGCCGGCCACACCCGCAGCATGAGCGCCTTGGCCTTCTCGGGATCGACCGCCATCGTGTCCGCCATCCGCCAGTGCGCGTGCGACCGGTAGCCGAGCAGCGCGGCGCGCTCGGCGCGCAGCTTGACGATGCGGGTGATCGTCGCGTTGGTGTCGTTGGCGCCGCCGTTGTCACCGCGGTTCTTGAACGCCTTCCAGACCTGCTCGCGCAGATCGCGGCGGGTCGAGGCGGCCAGGAACGGGTCGACGCTCGACCGGGTGTTCGCCACCGCCCACTTGCCGGGCAGCTTGCGCTCGTCGGCGGCCGCCTGATAGTTGGCTCGCAGCGACTCCGGAAGTCCGACCAGATCGGCCGGCTTGTCGAGGACGATCCAGGTGTTCTCGTCGGCGAGGACCTTGTTGCCGAAGTCGGTGAACAGCACCGCCAGCTCCTGGTTGAGCGTCCCGAGCTGCGCCTTCTGGGCGGCGGTCAGCTGGGCGCCCTTGCGGACGTACTGGTCATAGGTCCGCTCGACCAGCCGCTGCTGCTCGGGGGTGAGACCGGCGGTGGTGCGGGCGGCATGGACCGCCGCGATCCGCGCGAACAGCTGCTCGTTGAACGTGATCTGGTCGAAGGCCGCGGTCATCTTGGGCGACCACTCGCGGTCGATCGCCTGGACCTCGGGCCCGTTGAGGCTGCTGGTCAGCACCGAGAACAGGGTCTCGGCGCGGCCGATGTACCGACCCGCGTCCTCGAGCGGCACCAGCGTGTTGGCGAAGGTCGCCGGCGCGCTGTCCTGCGCGATCGCGTCGATCTCGGCGGCGAGCAGCTCGAGCCCGAGCGTGAACGCGGCCGGGAATGCGTCCGGCTTCGCCTGGTCCCACGGCGGCACGCCCCCGTAGGGGCCGGTCCAGGCCGCCAGCATCGGGTTCTGGTCGGCCTTGGTCTTCAACGCCGCCACCCTCGCGAGCGCGGCCTCGCGCGGTGACGCCGGGGCCGTCGGGGTCGCGGTGTCGGTGGTCGGGTCGGGCGTGCGGACCGGATCGGGGGGGAGTGGTGCGGTGCGGCAAGCAGCCAGGAGTGCCAGGAGGCTGGCCCCGGCGAGGAGTGGTCTCGTCATGATTCCCTCGGGCGGATCGACATGGGTACGGCGCGAGGTATAGCGCGCACCGGGAACCAACTGGCCCGGCCGGCCGAATAGTCCCGGGCCAGCCGTCAGAGTGGCCGGCGGGCGCGCCGCATCCGCCAGGCGACCTCGTCCTTGCGGGTGTACACCGCGGCCCGTTCCTGGTCGGAGCGCAGGGCGCGGTCGGCGCCGGCGAGCACCTCGCGGCGCGCGACCGCGGCGGCCGCCACGTCGTCGTCGAAGTCGCGCAGGATCTGGACCTCACCGTCGGGTAGCCACCTGCCGCGCGCGCCCGCCGCGAGCGGGTGATAGCGCATCGTGGTCGCGTCGCGCATGTGGTAGACGGCGACCGCGTGGGCACGCAGGACGTCGGGCGGCGCGGTGTAGCAGACGAAGCCGGCGCGGCGGCTCATCCGCTCGAGGTCGTGCTGGTGGTGGCGCCACCGCGCGACGTCGTGGTCGCGCTCGAGCGCGGCGGGCAAGCCGAACGTGTGCCAGCGGATGGTCGAGGTCGGGCCGCGCCGGTCGCGCAGGCGCCGGCGCAGCGCGCGCAGCGACCCGAGGTCGACCCGGGTCAGCCCGGCCGGCACCAGCAGGACCGGCACGGGCGGATCGGCCTCGAACGGGGTCGGGACCAGGTGCGGCGCGTCCAGCAGCACGAGCGTGCCGGGCTGGCGCTGGAACGCGAGCCCCCACAGCAGCCGGCCGAGCACGAACGCGCCGTCGCGACCGGCGAGGACGTGCCACTTGTCGTGGAAGCAGTTGCTGCTGAACCGCGCGGTGGTGGCCGGGCGCAGCGTGACCACCCGGTAGGTCACGGGCCCCGCCGCGATCGTGCGCAGGTGGACCTTGAGCCCGCGCGCGTTGGCGGCGACGTCCGCGTCCGCGGTCATGGCGCGCGCTCCACCAGCGCGCCGTCGTCGGCCCGCGTGTAAGTCCGGACCGCGTGGCCGCGCACGAGCTGGTAGTGCGCGCGGCGGCGCTGGTGGTCGTCGCGGGCGCGGTCGGCGTCGACCCGCTGCTGGAGCAGGGCGGCCAGCCGGGCCAGCGCGCGGTCGAGGTTGGCCTGCTGCGACCGGTCGCTCGCGCAGCGCACCGACAGCCCGGTGGGCAGGTGCTGGATGCGCACCGCGGTGGCGACCTTGTTGACGTGCTGGCCGCCGGGTCCGCCGGCGCGGCAGGCGGTGATCACCAGCTCGTCGCGGGCGAGCCGGGACCCGTCGAGGTGGGCCGGGGGCGCGGGCGTGTGCGCGTGCAAGGTCACCGCGGCGAACCACCGCTTGCGCGACGAACGCCCGCGGTCGCGGCTGCGATCGATCAGGACGTGGGTGCCTTGCTGGTCGGCGAGCAGCCCGAGCGCGTCGCCGTGGAGGTGCAGCGAGACCGAGCGCGGCGCGCCGTCGTCGCCGGTGGCGACCACCTCGCCGACCCGGAGGCCGCGCGCCACGCACACCTGTTCGAGCCAGGCGGCGAGCTGGAAGACGAAGCGCCGCGCCTCGGCCGGACCGACCCCCGACGTGATCTGGAGAACGTGCTCGCTCACAGCTTCACCGTGACGATCGGCGTGAGGGCGGCCACCCGGCGGGCCAGCCCGTGGGACTCGAGCGCCTGGATCACGGGCTCGATCGCCTTGTAGGCGTCGGGGTGCTCCTCGAACAGCAGCGCCGGGTCGTCGCACAGCACGCGGCCGCCCGCCGAGCGCGCGACCTCGCGGCGCCGGTACTTGTGCTTGAGCTTGTCGAGGGCCTCGCTGCGCTTCATGCGCCGGCCGGCGCCGTGCGCGACCGAGCCGAGGCCGGCCTCGGCGCCGGCACCCTGCATGATCCACGACGGCGCGCCGCGGCTGCCGAGCACCACCGTGAGCGCGCCGGCCGGGGCCGGGGCCGCGCCCTTGCGGTGGATCCAGGCGTCCTCGCCGGCGAGCGGCTCGGCGCGCACGTCGTTGTGGGTCACGTCGAAGCCGCCGCGCAGGGTGTGGTCGCGCAGCGCGCCCACCGCCGCCAGCAGCCGGTAGGTCAGGACCAGGCGGTTGGCGCGGGCGAACCGACAGGCCCCGGCCAGCTCGCCGAGATAGGTGGCGAGGTCGGCGTCGCGCAGCGGGCGCGCACCCCAGGCGGCGCCCAGCGCGGTGCCCAGCCCACGCGAGCCCGAGTGGGCCAGGACGATCACGGTGTGCGGGTCGAGCCCGATGCCGGCGGCGGCGTCGATGTCGAGGATGGCGCCGACCCGCGACACCTCGGCGAAGTGGTTGCCGCCGCCGATGGTGCCGAGCACGTGCTCGAAGCCGGCGCGATAGCGGTGGGGATCGGCGCTGACCGGCAGGCCATCGTCAGCGGGCTCGCGGGTGGCGAGGATGCGCAGCCACTCGGGCAGGCCGTCGACCTCGGCGAGGCCGCGGGCGCCATGGTGCCAGGCCGCCGCGAACAGCGCGGCTGGATCGCAGTCGTCGAACAGCGCCTGTCCGAAGCCGCTGCGCAGGCGCTTCTCGAGTCGATCGGCGGGCATGCGCTCGACGGTGGTGGCGACCAGTCGGGCGCCGCAGCCGGCGTCGCCGCCGACCAGCTGCGGGTGCACGACCCCGCGGGTGGCGACCACCGCGCCGACCGGATAGCCGCGACCGGGGTGGAGATCGGGCATGCCGGTGGCGCGCACGCAGCCGTCGAGGCGGGCGACCGCGGCGAGCTGGAGGGTGGCGTCGCCCTCCATCCACACGCCGGGCCCGCTGATGAGCGTGGTGGGGGCGGACGGCGGCGAAGCGGAGGAGGCGTTGGACATGGACATGAGGGCGAAGACCGGCGACGGAGCGGAGGGAGCGGAGCGGTCGGTGGGAGCGGCGAGCGGGGACGCGGAGACCGGCATGATGTCCGGGCTCATTGCGAGGAGTGCGCCAGCTGCAACCAGCGGGATTCGCGCCCGGTGGTTCATTCTGAACCAGCGATGCTGGTCTATGATGGAACAGCGATGGTCCACGGCGAACCAGAAAAGCGGCTCCTGCTCACCTGGTCCGATCGCGGCATCGACGGCCCGGTGCCTGCGCACCACGTCGACCGTCCGGCCGCCGACCGCGGGCCGGTGCTGCGGCTGCTCGACGAGACCGAGCGGCGCGCCCGCTACCAGCGCGCGGTGATCCTCACGGTGCCCCGGGGCCGGGCTCGGGCCCAGGCGCTCGCGATCGACATGGCGGCCCAGGTCGGCACCGTCGATGTCCGCGAGGTTGCGCTCGACGACCCTTCCGACTACCGCGCCCTGTTCAAGCAGCTGGTGCCGTTCGCGGCCGAGGTCGACCGCGCCGCGCCCGGGCCGGGCTGGAAGATCGACGTGCTGCTGTCGGCGGGCACGCCGCAGGCCCAGACCCTGTGGGTGATCCTGGTCCAGGCCGCGATCCTGCGCGCGCGGATGCTGCAGGTGATCCCGGCGGCGTTCGTGCCGCACCCGCATCCGCGCGCAGTGCGCGAGGTGAGCTTCGATCTCGACGGCTTTCCGGACATGCGCGTGTTGCGCGCGGAGGTCTCGCGGCTCCGGGCCGAGGCGCGCGCCCGCGGCTCGACCCTGGTCGCCGGCAGCGAGCCGATGCGCGAGCTCTTGAGCCGGGTGGTCCGGGTCGCGCAGAGCGAGCTGCCGGTGCTGGTGCTGGGCGAGACCGGCTCGGGCAAGGAGCTGGTCGCCCGCGCGATCCACGACGGCAGCCCGCGCGCCGAGGGCCCGTTCATCGCCGAGAACTGCGGCGCGCTGGCCGAGAGCGTGCTCGCCAGCGAGCTGTTCGGCCACGAGGCGTCGGCGTTCACCGGCGCCGGCGCCCGCCACCGCGGCCTGTTCGAGCAGGCCCACGGCGGCACCATCTTCCTCGACGAGGTCGGCGAGCTGCCGGCCCAGGTCCAGGCCATGCTGCTGCGCGTGCTCCAGGAGGGCACCGTGCGTCGGGTCGGCGGCGAAAAGGCGGTGAAGGTCGACGTCCGCGTGGTGGCCGCCACCCACCGCGATCTCGAGCAGATGGTCGCGCGCGGCAGCTTCCGCGAGGATCTCTACTACCGCCTGCGCGGCGCGAGCCTGCGGGTGCCGCCGCTGCGCGAGCGGATCGGCGACCTGCCGGCGATGGTGAAGATCTTCCTGCACGAGGCCACCCGCGGCCGCCGCGCGCGGGTCTTGCCGGTCACCCCGGCGGCGCTGCGGCTGCTCGCCGCGTACGCCTGGCCCGGCAACGTGCGCGAGCTGCGCAGCGAGGTCCACCGGTGGGCGGTCTTCTGCGACGACCAGGTCGACGTCGGCGATCTCGCGCCCGAGATTCGCGCCGGCGCCGCCCGCACCCGCCCGACGCCGCCCCCGCGGCCCGGGCCCGCGCCGACGGTGGTCACGCTCGCCGAGGCCGTGCACGCCGCCGAGCGCGCCGCGATCGAGGCCGCGTTCGACGCCCACGCCGGCAACCTCGTGCACACCGCACGGGCGCTCGGCATCGAGCGCAACACGCTCAAGCGCAAGCTGGCCCAGCTCGGCCTGCGCTGAGCCTCCGGCCAGAGGGCTGTCCGTCGAGCCCCACGGGCTACCACCCTGGGCGTCTGGCCCCGGGATCCGCCACACCGGAAGAACATGTGCGGGATCCTTGGGGCAGAGGGCAGCGCTGCAAGATGCAGCACG
>JBKJLC010000172.1:0-3011 GCA_046597055.1 Kofleriaceae bacterium
CGACGCCGCGGCGCTGCTCCACGAGGCCACGGCGGGCGGCATGCGCGATCTCGACCGCCTCGCCACCGCGGCCCTCCGCGAAACCGCCAAGAAGAAGCGCAAGCTCGTCGAGCGCGATGTCGTCGCCCGCGTCATCGAAGCCGACACCCGCGAGCGCGATCGCTGACCCACTACCGATCGCCATCGCCGCCGCGCCGCCCCCGGCCACCGCCGGCGGTGGCCATCGGCGTTCCGGACCGCCCGGCCCACGCCATCGATGCCCATCGGCGTTCCGGACCGTCGGCTCACGCCGTCGATGCCCATCACACCGTTGCCGACAACCCGCCACCCTCACGATGCCCATCGATCAGGCGGCCTTGGTGTCCATCAACAGGGCCGCTCGGTAACAGATACGTCGAGCCATCTTGATCACCTTCGGATCGAGCGGCTCGAGCGTGACGCCACGACGCAGCGGCGGCGCGATGGGTCGCGGCGCGATCTTGCGGGCGCCGGCGCCGACCAGGCGCGGACGCAGAACCGAGTGCTACCAGGTCTTGCTCCGCGGAACCTGTCGTAACCGCCCGGTAGTCGTCGTCTGGTAGTGCCCCGGCGTCTCCTGAAGGCGCTCGAGGGCGCGCCCACCGCCGAGCTCGAGCGTCTGATGACGGAGACGCTCGACACCTGCTCGCACCGCCTCGATGTGTGGATTACCTCGCTGGCGACGCGCCGGCTGGCGGATCGTCGCGCCACCCGTCCCGAGGGCATTTACCTGGGCGGCTACGCGTTCGTCGAGAACCTGCGCGCTCGCCAGACGCCGTTTCCCGGCCAGACCGGCGGCTTCATCCATGCGCCGTTGCCGGCGAGGCCGAGCGACGCGCCGGGCGCGGCCGGCAAGCGGAACGTGACGGTGGCGGCCGGTGGGTCACGCCGCTCGGCGTTGCAGTTGAACGTGTTGTCGCCGGCATCGTCGGCGCGGCCGAGATCGATCACGCTGCGGCGCGGGATCACCTCGAGTCCACGGACCTCGACGGCGACCTGGTTGCCGAAGAAGGCGTTGCCGCGCGCGCGGACGCGCGGCGGCTCGTGGGTCGTCGCGTAGATCGTCACCGCCGACGGATTGCCGTGGAAGCGGTTCCCCTGCAGCTCGACGTGAACCGCGCGCTCGAGGTAGACGCCGTGCCGACCGAGGCCGGCGAACTCGTTGCCCGCGATCAGCGCGGGGGCGCCGGCGGGATCGTTCTGGGCGCCGCCGTCGCGCAGGATGTCGTGGCGGACGAGGTAGACGCCGTGCTCGCTCTGGGTGAACTGGTTGGCCTCGATCCGGGTCCGGCGCGCGCAGTCCCAGACCAGGACCCCGAAGCCGCTGCGGCCACCCAGGGTCGGCGGGGCGGCGCCGCGCAGCCCACGAAACGTGCTGTCCGCGACCGCGAGCCCGGTGGGTGCGGCGCCGTGGCCCTGGCCGCAGCCCATCTGCCAGACCCCGACGGTGGCGTCGTGGATGATGCCGGCGCTGATCGCCAGGTTGCAGCCGGTCAAGCGTGGCGCCAGACCGCCACTGACCACCACGCCAGTCTCGTAACCATGGCCGATGACGACGTGCTCGAGCCGCGTGTTCGGCGCCGGGATCGGCCCGACGAAGCTGTCCAGGTTGCCGCGGGTGCAGAGCACACCGATGCTGCCGTCGACCACCGCCGCCTGGCCGCCCTCGATGCCGACGCCGGTGACCTCGATGGCGCCGGTCTCGTCGCCGATCACCATCGTGGCGCGCAGCGGGAACCGCGAGAACGCGACCGCGTCGGGCCGCGGGTCGAACAGCCCGAGGCCCGCGATCACGGTGACGTCGGCGCCGGCGCCGCGCACCGCGGTGGTGCCGCGCACGACCAGGGGCAGCACCTCGCCATGCGCCGCGTCGTAGCGGCCGGCGGCGACGTGGATGACCCGCGTGGGCGCGTCCACCGCGAGCGCCTCGGTGATCGTGCGAAACGGACAGCCGGCGGCGCCGGTTCCACCCGGCGAGGCCGCGGCGTCGACGTGAAGCGCGGGCAGCGCGGGCCCCGGGCAGGTCGGCGGCGCGACCGCGGACCGCGCCTCCCCGGCCCCGAGCCAGAACGGCGCGGCCAGCGCGGCCACCGCCGCGAGCGCGACCAGCGCGGGCCACCGCCGCCGCGGTCGCAGCCGCCGGTCGAAGGCGTCGAGCATCGCGGCCAGGGACGGGTGCCGGCGCGCCGGCGCGGTCGCGAGGCCCGCGCGCAGCAGCGGCTCGACCCAGCCGGGCACGTCGCCCCGCGGGGGCGGGCGCACCGCGCCCGTCAGCACCGCCGCGGGCAGATCGGCGAGCTCGAACGGATGCTGGCCGTAGAGGACGAGCCACGCCGTGACGCAGAACCCGAACTGATCGGTGCGACCGTCGGCCGGTTCGCCGCGGTGCTGCTCGGGCGCCATGAAGGCCGGCGTGCCCATGATCGCCTCGGTGTGGGTCAACCCATCGGCCGGGCACGGCCCTGGCACCACCGCGCCGGCCGCACGGGTCATCGACGCCAGCCCGAGATCGCCGACCCGCGCGCGGCCGGTACGATCGACCAGGATGTTCTCGGGCTTGACGTCGCGGTGGACCAGCCCCGCCGCGTGGGCGGCCGCCAGGCCCCGCCCCGCGTCGATCAGCGCGCGCAGCCGCTCGCGCCAGGGCCGCGCCACCGCCCACGTCCCGAGCGCCGCGCCATCGACCAGCTCCATCGCGATGAACGCGTGCTCGCGATCGCCGATGAGGGTGGTGCCGGCTTCGAAGATCCGGACCACGTTCGGATGATCGAGCAGCGCCATCGCGCGCGCCTCGCGGAGCAGGCGGGCGTGTCGCTCGTCCGCGTGGGCGTGCGACGCGTCGCGCACGATCTTGATCGCGACCCGGCGATCCAGATCGAGGTCGGTCGCCGCGTAGACCACGCCCATGCCGCCGGCGCCCAGCCGCTCCTCGACCACGTAGCGATCGATGCGGGTCCCGCGCTGGATCGCGAGCTCGGAGGCCGGCCCCGCCC
>JBKJLC010000224.1:0-25939 GCA_046597055.1 Kofleriaceae bacterium
GGCGAGAAAGCTGGCGACCCCGGGGGCCGCGAGCGTCGAGGCCGACACGGCGACCTGACCACCCTCGGCGAGCGCCTGCAGCTTGGCGGCGAGGTTCACCGTGTGGCCGAAGTAGTCGATGTTGGCGTTGAGCCGCACCGCGATGCACGAGCCGGTGTTGAGCGACACCCGCAGGCGCAGGCCCCCGGGCGCGGCGAAGTTGTGCTGGATCGCCTCGGCCGCGCGCAGCGCGTCGACCGGATCGGTGAAGGCGCCCATGGTGGCGTCGCCGATCGTCTTGACCACCGCGCCGCGGTGGCGCGCGATGATCGCGAACACCTCGGTGAAGTGGTGCTTCACCGCCACGAACGCGTCGGGGTCGCCGCGCTCCGCGTACATCGCGGTCGAGCCGACGATGTCGGTGAACAGGATGGTCTGCTGGCCGACCGCCAGCCGGACGTCGGCGCCCAGGAACTCGTCGGAGAACAGGTCGCGGAACTCCTGATGGCTGAGCAGGCGGCCCGGGCGCAGCGCCAGGTCCGACGGCTGCGCCGTCTCCAGGATGAATGTCCGAGGTTCGGACGAGTCGTTGACCAGGCGCAAGGCGGCGTGGCCGGGGCTGGTGTGCTCGCCGGGCGGCGCGCTGGCGTGCCACGGGACCTGGGGCTCGCCGCGGTCGTCGTCGGCGACCTCGAGGTAGCCGGCCACGCCCTGGTCGCCGCGGTTGCGCAGGCGGTAGCGACCGGGGCTGAGGTCGACCTCGACCTGGGCGTCGGCGCCGGGGTCGAGCGACCGCTGCACGCGGATGTGTTGCTTGGTCGCCGGCTCGGCGCTGCAGTACAGCCGGGCCTCGATCGCGCGGATCGAGGGATGGACCCGGAAGCTGACCTCGACCGCGTCGTCGGTGCCGAAGGTCACCGCGCACACGTCGCACGCGCCCTCGGTCGGCACGTCCGACAGCTTGCTCTCGGTCTCGCGCACGCCGCGGCAGTGCGGGCACACCACGTCCCACGACAGCTCGAGCAGCCCGGCCCGGGTCGCGTGCAGGAACACGCGCAGCAGCTGGTCCTCGTCGAGCTTCCAGGCCCGGGCTCGCTCGCGCACCTGGATGCGGCCGACGTCGAGCTCGTCGCCGGTGCGGACGTAGTCGACCAGCCGGTCGAGCGCGTCGCCATCGAGCCCGCTCGCCCGCAGCGCGGCGGCGATCACGGCCAGCCGCTCGCTGGCCTCGGCCCGCAGCACCGGCGCCGCGACCGCGAACAGGTTCGGGATCACCGCCTCGCGCTCGGCGGCCAGCGCCGGGATCACCCGCCGGTAGGCGCGCTCGATCGCGGCGAAGCTGAGCCGCATCACCGGCGACAGCACCGGCCAGCGCGCCACCACCCCGAAGTACACGTACAGGCGGGTGCGCCCGCCCGCGAGCGGCTCGAGCCGATGGATCGCGTACAGCGTGCGCATGGCGCCGCGCGAGAACACCCGCACCGAGGTGAACCAGCGGCCGGCGACCCAGTCCCACGGCACCTCGTGCCACTCGTGCAGCACGCCGCCGTAGCGGCCCTGGCCGTAGCGCAGCCCGGCCCGCTCCTCGAACTTCATCTCGGTGTTGCCGAGCGCGCGGTTGAGCCGCGACACGTCCGACACCCGCGGCCACAGCGCCGCCGGCGGCAGGTCGACGTCGATCACCCACAGGAACTCGAGCCGGCGATCGTTGCGGTGCGCGCGCGGCCACGGGTGCTCGCGCAGCAGGTCGCTGAGGGTCAGGCGGGCGTCGGAGCTGGCGACGCTCACGGGCAAGGCCCGAGTATCGCTTAACCGCGGCCGGCTGGCGCGGGCGGGCGACCGCTTCAGCGCTGCGGGCCCGGCCGGGGCCGGGCTACCGAGCCTGCGGGCGCGCCCGCACCCGCGCGCGCAGGCCGTCCTTCGGCAGCGGCCCGAGCCCACCCGCGCCCGGCGTGAGATCCTGCGCCGGCAGCTCGACCTCGTGGCCGCGCAGGAGCGCGGCGGTGACCAGCGGCATGATCAGGTGCGTGAATCCCTCACCCGCGCAGCGGTGACCCTCGGGCGGACCGCCGCCCTGCGGCACGTAGGCATTGTCCGGGAGACCGGACAGCGCGGCCTCGTCCAGCCGGTCGCCGTCGAACCGGGTCGGATCGGGGAACGTGGCCGCGTCCTGCAGCGTCGGCCAGATCGCGCCCGAGCCCTTCCAGCCGCGCTTGATCGTGAAGCCGTCGAGCTCGAGGTCCTTGCGGGCGACCCCGACGAACGTCGCCGGCGCGATCGGCCAGGCCCGCCGCACCTCGCGGCTGACCGCAGCGGTGTAGCGCATGGTGGCGATCCCGGCGGTGGTGAGCGCGCCCGCGGGCAGCGCGTCGACCTCGACCACGACCCGCCGGCGCACCTCGGGATGCTGGGCCAGGGCGACCACCATCCACGCCAGCGCCCCGGCCAGCCCGGCGTGGGCCGCCGCGAAGAAGTGGAGCAGCTCGATCTCGAGCTCGGCCGGCGTCAGCGCCTCGCCCTGGGCCCCGCGCGCCGCCTTGAGCACCGCCAGCGCGGTCCCGGCGCCGTCGCGGGTCGCGACCGCGTCCTTGATGTAGGCGCGCAGCCGGTCGCGGGCCTTGAGCGCCTTGCCGTAGCTGGTGAACGGCAGCTTGACCGGCGGCGAGAACAGGCCGCGCACCATCAGGGCGAAGTCGGCGGCGTGGGCCGCCTCGTGGCGCCCGGGGTCGGCGGCCGCGAACAGCACGTTGGCGAGATCGAACGCGAACCGCGACAGCTCGTCGGCAAGCCGGAGCTCACCGGCGGCGGCCCAGGCCGTGACGTAGCGGTCGAGCAGCGTCTCGAGCTTGGGCAGGTAGGTCGTCATCGCGGTCGGCGAAAAGGCGGCGAGCAGGAGGCGCTTGCGGACCCGGTGGCGCTCGCCATCGATGAACGGCACGGCGTCGGGATGCAGGAGCTCCTGCATGTGCGGCGGCGAGCCGTTCTCGCGGGTGAAGTTGGCCGGGTCCATGAAGAACGAGAACGCCCGGGGCCCGGTGAAGAACACGACGGTGGACCCGAGCAGCCGCGTCTTCCAGATCGGCCCGTGCTGGCGGGTCCGGGCCAGCTGGAACGCGAATGGATCCTTCAGGAAGGTCAGGGCCTCGCCCACGTAGGGCAGGCCGAGCGAGCCGGGGGGCACTTGCGCCATGGCGCAATGGTACGCGCGTCCGGGTCGCCCGGATCGACCGGTCCCTGCGCACCTCGACCGCCGCGTCTGCGCCGCGGTAAGACTCGGCCATGAAGCAGCTCCCGCTCGCCGCGATCCTGGCCGCGACCCTCCTGACGTCGTCGGCCTGCGTGAAGCAGTCGACCCACCAGCGGGCGCTCGATCACGTCACCGCGCTCGAGGGCCGGATCGCCGAGCTCACCCGCGAGGAGCAGGACCGCAAGGCCCGGCTGGCCGCGCTCGAGGGCGACCTCCAGAAGACGCGCGGTGACCTCGACTCGACCACGAAGACCAAGGACGAGGAGCTGACCCGGGTCCGCGGCGAGAAGGACGCGACCGTCGCCGAGCTCGCCGAGCTCCGCAAGCAGCGCGATGCCCAGGAGAAGCGCCTGACCGCGTACCGCGAGCTGCAGGCAAAGTTCCGGCAGCTGGTCGACTCCGGCAAGCTGCAGATCGGCTTCCGCAACGGCCAGATGGTCGTGAAGCTGCCGTCGTCGATCCTGTTCGCGAGCGGCGCCGCCGAGCTCAGCACCGCCGGCAAGGCGGCGCTGGGCGACGTGACCAAGGTCCTGCTCGAGTTCAAGGATCGCCGCTTCCTGGTCGCCGGTCACACCGACAACGTCCCGATCAAGACCCGCGTGTTCCGCAACAACTGGGTGCTGTCGACCGCGCGCGCGGTCTCGGTGCTCGAGTTCATGGTCGGGCAGGGCATGCCGGCCGCCAGCGTCGCCGCCGCCGGCTATGCCGATCAGGATCCGGCCGCGCCCAACGACAGCGACCCCGGCCGCGAGCTCAACCGCCGCATCGAGATCATCCTGGTGCCCAACCTGTCGGAGCTGCCGCAGCTCACGACCGACGCCCCCTGATGGCCGAGGCCGGCGACGATCCGCCGGATCCGGGCCCCTACCGGGCGCCCGGCGACAGCCGGCTCGGCCCCGTGGTCGCGCGCTTCCCGATGATGCGGCGTGCCCGCTACCTCGGCAGCGCGCGGGCGGTCGGGCGGTCCGGCCCGCGCTCGATCGGCAGCCTGGCCAGCCCGCCGCCGGCGTCGTCACCGCTCGAGCTGACCCGGCGCCCGTCGGGCGAGGTGGTCGAGCTGTGCGCGCGGGGGCTGCGCGTGCGGGCCCGGGCCGGCGTGCTCGAGCTGACCTGGGATCAGCTGGTCGCAGTCGACCGCCTCGAGGACTCCGGAGAGCTGGGCGGGCTGATCCTGGTCGGCGTGCACGGCGAGGAGGTCCGACTCGACCGCACGGTGCGCGGCCTCACCGAGCTGGCCGCCGCCATCGACGCGGCGCGCGCGCGCGCCGGCCGCTGAGCCGTTCCCTGGCTGGAACCAGCGTTCCACCAGCGACGCGAGCCGCGGCCACGCCCAGCGGTATCCTGAGGCAGACCTCGGAAGGAGCCTGGTGATGAGCCCACGCAGCGTCGAAGCGATCGTCGAGTCGCAGGTGCAACGATGGATCGGCGAGCGCACCCGCAGCCCGGCACCGCCACCCCAGCCGATGCCCGTGGTCGCGGTGTCACGCCAGTTCGGCGCGGGCGGCGCGGCGTGCGCGCGCCTGGTCGCCGACCGGCTCGGCTTCACGTTCTGGAACCGCGAGCTGCTCGCCGCGATCGCGGGCCACGCCCACCTCGAGGCGTCGACCCTGGCGCGGTTCGACGAGCACCACCGCTCGGTGCTGATCGATGCCGTGGGCGGCATGCTGCCGACCGCCTCGTCGCTCGGCCTGCTCGACTATGCGCGCGAGCTGACCAGAGTCGTCCGCGACGTGGTCCAGCGCGGCGGCGCGGTGCTGGTCGGCCGCGGCGCCGGCTACCTGATCGATCCAGCCCGGGTCCTGCGCGTGCGCGTGGTGTGCCCGATCGACGAGCGGGTGCGCCGGGTCGCCGCCCGCGACGGGCTCGACCTCGAAGCCGCCCGCCGCCACGTCCTCGATGCCGACGCCGACCGCCGCGCCTTCGTGCGCGACCTCTACGGCAAGGACCTCGACGACGTCGCCGGCCACGATCTGTGGGTCAACACCGGGAGCCTGCCAGTCGAGCTTTCCGCCTCGGTGATCGTGGCCGCCTACCGCGCCCGCTTCGGCGAGCGCGGCGTGCACGCCGGCGCCTGAGCTCCCAGCGAGCCGAGCGAAGCGGCCAACCATGACGCCGGGGTCCGGAGTCACGAGTCGGGTGCGAGGTCAGCAACCGGATGCGCTAGAGGTCGACGCGGACGAGGCCGCCGAGCTCGATCGCCGACTCGCGGAGTACCGAGCCAATCCCACCGCTGGCCTGTCGTGGGATGAGGTCAAGGCCCAGATCCTCTCGCGGCGATGACCCGGACGCTGAGTGTCCAGCCGCTCGCCCAGCGCGACCTGGCAGCGGTGAGTCAGCTCGGCGGGATGAGCGCGATCTGATCCTCGGGCGCCTCGCCGGCGTCGAGCACCTCGGCCGGGGCCGGCAGGCTGGCGACCGGGTCCGGGCGGTCCGTCGCCGGGGCCATCGCGTCGAGGGCGTCGTCGGCCGCGTCCACCGCCGGCGCGGCGTCGGTCGAGGCCGCCGGGCCCGCGGCGCTGGCATCGAAGTGAGAGCGGACCGCGGCCGCGGCCGCCTTGTTCATGCCCGGCGCCCGGGCCAGCTCGTCGGCGGAGGCCGCGTGGATCGCCGCGACCGAGCCGAAGTGGCGGAGCAGCGAGATCCGGCGGGCCTTGCCGATGCCGCGGATGTCGTCGAGCGTCGACTTGAGGGCGGCCTTGCCCCGCCGTTCGCGGTGGAACGTGTTGGCGAACCGGTGGGCCTCGTCGCGCAGGCGCGCCAGCAGGAACAGCTCGGCGGTGTTGGCGCGCAGCGCCACCGGCTCCTTCACGTTGCGCAGGTAGACCCGGTCGGGCGCGTCGCCCTTCATCAGCTCGCGCTCCTTGGCCAGCGCGACCACGTCCAGCGCGTCCTCGCGATCGAGCACGAAGCCGAGGTCGGTCAGCGCGGCCACCGCCATGCCGAGCTGGCCCTTGCCGCCGTCGATCACCAGCAGGTCGGGCGGCGCCCAGGCGGGATCACCGTCGCCCGCGCGGCGGAACCGGCGCGACAGCACCTCGTACATCGAGGCGAAGTCGTCGTTGGTGACGGTCTTCACCTTGAACTTCCGGTACAGCTTCCGCTCGGGCACGCCGTCGATGAACGTCACCATCGAGGCCACGGTGTCGGTGCCCTGGATGTGGGCGATGTCGAAGCATTCGATCCGCTCGGGCAGCCGGCGCAGGCCGAGCCGGGCCTGCAGCTTCTCGAGCCCGGCGCGCACGTCGGCGCCGCGGTCGCGCCGGCTGATCATGGCGGCCTCGGCGTTCTTGGTGGCCAGCTCGAGCAGGCGGACCCGGGTGCCACGCTGCGGCGACACCAGCTTGATCTTGCGGCCGCGGGCGGCGGTCAGCCACTCGGCGAGCACGTCGGCGTCGGTCAGCTCGACCGGCACCACGATCTCGTCGGGGATGAAGGTGCCGGTCGCGTAGTACTGCTGCACGAACCCGCCGACCACGTCGGCGTCGCTCTGCTCCTGGTCGCGCTGCGCGAAGCTGCGCTTGCCGACCAGCTTGCCGGCGCGCACGAACATCACGGCGAGCTCGGCAGCGTCGCCCTCGCGGTGGATGCCGAACACGTCCTGATCGACCAGATCTTCCTGCACCACGTGCTGGCGCGACACCGTGCGCTCGACCGCGTGGATCGAGTCGCGCAGCCGGGCGGCCACCTCGTACTCCTCGGCCGCGGCCCGGGCCGCCATGCGCTCGCGCAGGCGCCCCAGCAGCTCCTTGTCGCGGCCCTCGAGGAACATCGTCACGTCGGCGACCTGCTCGGCGTAGGTCTCGGGCGCCACCGGCAGCGCGCACGGGCCCGGGCACCGCTTGATCTGGTACTGCAAGCAGGTCCGCCCGCGGCTGTCGATCACGTGGTCGGTGCAGGTGCGGAGCTGGAAGTGGCGGTTGAGCACGCGCAGCGTCTCGCGGCACGAGGTCGCCGAGTGATAGGGCCCGAAGTAGCGGGCCGCGTCCTGGCGGATGTTGCGACATACCTCGACCCGCGGAAACTGGCGGGCGCGCACGGTCGCGGTCGGATCCGGCGGCAGCACCCGCAGCACCAGGTACTGCTTGTCGTCGCGCAGCTTGATGTTGAAGCGCGGCTGGTGCTTCTTGATCAGGTGGTTCTCGAGGAGCAGCGCCTCCTTCTCGTCGGTGACCACCACCGTCTCGATGTCGGCGAGCACCTTGCCGAGGAACCCGGCGGCCACGAAGAACCGCTCGTCACCGCCCGGCCGGAAGTACTGGCGCACGCGGGTGCGCAGGTTCTTGGCCTTGCCGACGTACACGACCTTCCCGGCGCCGTCCTTCATGACGTAGACGCCGGGGTCGGTCGGGATGCGGTCGAGCAGATCGGCGGGCAGCTCCGCCATGGGTGGCGGAACCTACCATCGTTGGCGAGCGTGTCGAGCCGGCCGGCCGACCCCGGCCGCGACCGGTGCCCCACCATCCTCCGGCGTCAGGGTCGACCGCTGGCCGTGGCTACAAGATCCGTCGGCAGTCCTTCACCGTCACCAGCACCATGACGACGATGAGGAGGAGCACGCCGATCATGTGCACGGTCGTCTCGATCTTGGGGTTGGCGCGGCGGCGGGTCACCAGCTCGTAGCCGAGGAACGCCAGCCGCCCGCCGTCGAGCGCCGGCAGCGGGAACAGGTTGACGAGGCCGAGGTAGACGTTGAGCAGCATCAGCAGCTCGATCGCGGCGATCGCGCCGACCTCGATCGCGGTCTTGATGGTGTCGCCGATCATGACCGGTCCCCCGACGTCGCCCTCGACCTCGCCAGTGACCACCAGGTAGAGCCCGGTCAGGATCTCCTTGGTCTGGTGCCACGGATACGCGAACGCCTGGCCGGTGGCCGTGATGACGCCGACGTCGTGGCGGTCGACCTGCAGCATCGACTTGATCCCGAGCCGCCAGCGGTGATCCTTGGGATCGACCGGGCTGGTGTCGAACGTCGCCGTGACCGGCACGTCCACCTGGTGACCGTCGCGGCGCACGGTCACGGTGGTCGGCCGGTCTTTCAGGTCGTTGGTGATCGTGGCGAGGATGTGGTGCTCGCCGTTGGGGCCCTGCCACCAGATCGGCTGGCCGTTGATCTCGAGGATGCGGTCGCCCGGCAGCAGCTTGCCGTGGGCGGCCAAGCCCTCCTGGGTCGTGTCGACCGCGTAGTACTCGACCTTGTCCTTCACGCCGGCGAAGGTGTACAGGCCAAACGCGAGGACGATCGCGGTGAGATAGTTGGTGCCAGGGCCGGCGAAGATCGTGGCGATGCGCTGCCACACCGGGCGGTTCGGATAGGCCGCCTTGTCGTCGGGATCGATCTCCTCCGCGATGTTCATCCCCTTGATCTCGACGAAGCCGCCGAACGGGATGGGCGCGAGCTGGTAGGTGGTGCCCTTCTTCGAGCGCCACTTGAGGATGCCGGGGCCGAACCCGATGGAGAACCGCTCGACCCGCATGCCGCACAGACGCGCGACCACCAGGTGGCCCGCCTCGTGGACCACGATGAGCAGGCTGAGGCCCAGGATCGCGCCGACTATGCCGAGAACCATGCGCGGGGACTATAGCAGCGCGAACCCGCCGGGGCCGGTGCAGAGACGTCGGAGACGGGCTACGAAGCCCGCTCGTGGCGGCGGGTCGAGAACAGGCCGAGCAGGCGCGGCCGGGTCGGCACCCGCGGCGCGCCGATCATCTGCACGTCGAGGCGCAGGCCCCGGGCGGCCATGCGGCGGGCGAGGCGCTTGCGGCGAGCGTCGCGGTTGCCGCGCAGACCGGCGAGCGCCGGCAGCGCGCGCAGGCGGTTGGCGATGACGTAGTGGTCGTGGACGATGACCGCGTCGACCTGGCCAGCGCCGACCTGCGCGAACGCGGCGGTCGCCGGGGCCAGGCTGCCCATCGCGATGTCGGGATCGATGATCCACAACATCCGGCCCTGGGCCCGACCGGCACCGGCGTCGGCGCCGCGGCCACGGCCGGGCGCATGAACGACGCGCAGCTCGGGCACCTGCGCGCGCATGAGCGCGAGGACCGCGTGCGAGTTGTCGCCGGAGTCCTCGTCGACCGCGAGGATCTCGAAGGGCATCGCAAGCGGTCGGAGATGTTCGGCCAGCCGCTGGACAGCGGTGCCGATCGAATCTTCGTCGTCGCCAAACGGAACGATGACAGAGATCTCGTAGCGGGCGGACATCGGCGATGCAGGTGCCAGCATCATCCGTGCCGTTCGTCGCAGTGCCGTGACAGCCGTGTGTAGCAGCTGTCGGCGTCCGTCAAGTACCCGGAAGCTGGTCCAAGATTCTCGCGCGCGGCCGAACGGCTCGACCACTGCGTCAAAAGAAACGCGAAGGGTTTCGCGCAGGTGCGAACGTCGTTGCGCGGGCGCTCAGCGACCGCGCGCCCAGTGCGCATCAAGGATGGGTCCAACCGCGCGCCACCCGAGTGAGGCCGCGCGCCCCGGTGTGGCGGCAAGCGACACCTCGATCGCCGCCGCCAGCGCGGCGGCGTCTCCCGCCGGCACGATCCGCGCGCCGCGCGAAGCGAGTTCGGTCAGCCCGCCGGTCGCGCTGGCAACCAGCGGCACGCCGGCCGCCAGGGCCTCGAGCGCCGCCAGCGGGGTGCCTTCGGTGCGTCCGTCCGGGCCCGGTCTCGAGGGCACCAGCACCACATCGGCGGCGGCCAGCAGGGCGTCGCGTCGGTCGGCGTCGACCCACCCGGTGAAGGTCACGCGTTCACCAAACCGCTGCGCGGCGTGCTCGAGGCGGGCGCGCTCGGGTCCGTCTCCGGCGATCACCAGCCGGGCCGGCACGCGCAGGTGCCCGAGCGCGGCGATCGCGACCTCGACTGCCTTGATCGGCACCAGCCGGGCCAGCACGAGCAGGTCGACCGGCTCGCCGTCGTGGCGGGGCCGGCGACTGCCGCGGACCGCGGCGACCGCCGCGGCGCGGGCGTCGTCGACGCCCATCGGCTGCACGCACGCGCGCCGCGCGACCTGGGAGGCCAGCCAGCGCGGCACGCCGTCGAGGGCGCGCCGGCGGAGCTCCTCGGACACGAACGCGATCCGCGCGTCGCGAGCGGTGAGCAGCGCGAACGCCGGCACCAGCAGCCGCGTGCGCGCGAGCAGATGGAGGTCGCCGCCATGCGTGATCGCGAGCAGCGGGATGCCCCGGGTCGCCATCGCCACCGCGAGCGCCGACGGCGCCAGCCAGTGCGCGCACACCGCGTCCCAGTCGCGCGCCCGCCGCGCGACCGCCGCCAGCATCCGGCCCGTGAAGCCGAACGCGCCGGCCAGCGCGAGGGGGCGGGCCTCGAGCGTGTCGGGGGCGCCGCCGCGGTAGAACAGCCCGCTCCGGTCGGGGATCCGCGCGACGCCGGGCGTGTCGGCGCCGTCGCCGGCCGCGATCACGTCGACGACGGCGCCGGTGCCGGTCAGGTACGCGGCGTGCCCGGCGACGAACCCGCCCGCCGGCTCACCGGGCGTGCGCGGGAACGAGGTCGTGACCAGGCCGAGCCTCATCGCGGCTCGCGCGCGGCCGCGGCGGTCATGCTGCCCGCGCCAGGCGCCAGCGGGCCCGCGCCTCGCTGGCCAGCCGCGTGCTCCACGAGCGCAGCAGCACCCACGGGATCGGATGGAGCGCGGTGCCGAGGTTGATACCGCTCTTCCACGCCGGGCCGTAGACCGGCCGCACCGGCACGTCGACCACGCGCATCGCGGCCACGTGCAGCCGGGACAGCAGATCGTTGGGATAGCCGTAGCGCGGGAACACGCCGTCGAGCTCGACCGCCTCGAGCGCGGCGCGGCTGATCGCGGTGTAGCCGCACTGCGAGTCGAACACGTGGCGATACCCGGAGGTGAGCTTGGTCGCCGCCGACAGCACGACGTTGCCGACGATCCGCGCCGGCGGCATCGCGGTCCACACCTCGGGGTGCAGGAACCGGTTGCCCTTCACGTAGTCGGCGGTGCCGGCGGCGATCGGCCCGATCACGCCGGGCAGATCGTCGGGGTCCATCTGACCGTCGCCCGCCATCACGACCGCGACGTCGCACGCGAGCGCGAGCGCGCGTCGGTAGCCGGTGACGATGGCCGCACCGACGCCGCGATTGGCCTCGTGGGTCACCACCACGACCTCGCCGCCGCGCGCGGCGCCGGCGGCGCCGGCCCGGGCTGCGGTCGCGTCGGTCGAGGCGTCATCGATGACGATCACGTGATCGACGAAGCCGGGCACCGCGGCGACCGCCGCCGCGATCGCGTTCTCCTCGTTGTAGGCGGGGATGACGACCGCCACGCGCAACTGCAGGTACATCGTCGCCGGTTGTATTCCGGTTTGCGGCGCGCTCACAAGCACGGCTTGCAGCGCGGTACCGGCCGCGTCACGCTCGGAGGGTGCGAAGCATTCGCTTCCCACCCCTTCGACCGGTGGCCCAGCGCCGCAGCGCTCCGCTCGGCTGGGCGAAGCTCTGTCGCGAGCCCGTCGAAGGGCGCGGCGGCTGTCATACAACCATGCTACGTCCGCGATCGAAGGAGCCCACCCATGGCTGGCGGAGTCAATAAAGTCATCCTCATCGGACACCTCGGGGCGGACCCCGACATGCGCTACACGCCCAGTGGCGCCGGCGTCTGCGAGCTCCGCCTGGCGACCAGCGAGAGCTGGAAGGACAAGAACGGTCAGCGCCAGGAGCGCACCGAGTGGCACCGCGTCGTCGTGTGGGGCAAGACCGCCGAGATCTGCGCCAAGTATCTGGCCAAGGGTCGGCAGGTCTTCATCGAGGGGCGCATCCAGACGCGCACCTACGACGACAAGGAAGGCGTGAAGAAGTACATCACCGAGGTCATCGCCAACGACGTGCAGTTCCTCTCGGGCGGCCGCGAGGGTGGCGCCGGCGGCGGTCCCGGTGGCGGTGGCGGTGGCGGTGGCGGTGGCGGTGGCGGCAGTGGCGGCGGCGGCAGCCCTCGCCGCGGTGGCGACGAGGGTGGTCCGCCGCCTCCCGAGCCGGACTTCGGCAGCGGTGGCGGGTACGGCGGTGGCGGCGGCAGCGGCGGTCCCGACGACGACATTCCGTTCTGACCCGCAGCGCAGCCTCGACCGCGCGTCGGTGACTGGCCGCTTCGCCGGGTCATCCCGTCGACGAGCGCAGGCATCCAACCCCGGGCTTCTACCCTCAGGGTCCGGCACAACGTTCCCGGTATCCCTGAGTGAAGGGCTCGTTGCGAGGCCGAGGTCACTGGCTGTGGCGCAAGCGCCTCATGAATTTCCGAGGCACCCTCGAAAATTCGTGAGCACTACCAATTACATCCTGTCGCAGACCGACGGTCAGGCGCTCGCCCGGGCATCGCCACGCATCAGCGCGGTGCCGGCGATACGACCGCGCCGGCGGCGACGTCGATCGACGCGCCGGCGAGGCTGATGCTGCCGGTGCCGCCGCCACCCCCGCCGCCGCCACGGCGGGCGCGCGTGCCCGCGAGGGGAACTTCACCCGCTGCACCGCCGGCGCCACCGATGCTGCCCATGCCCTGACCTGCGCCGCCCGCCGCCGGGCTCGCGCTGGGCCGCCCGTGCTCGCCGGGAAGCGCGGGGCTGCCGTCGCTGCCACCGCCACCGCCGCCGCCGTTGGCCGCGAGGACCGCCCCGGCGCCGAGCGCGATCGACGTCGCCGCCAGGCGGATGACGCCACCGGAGCCACCGCCGCCACCGCCGCCGCGGCCGCCCCGGGCCGCGCCGCCGCCGGCCCCGCCGGCCAGGATCGCGCCGTCGACCCGCAGGTCCTCGCGGGCCGCGAGGTACAGGGCGCCGCCGCCTGCGCCACCGGCGCCCGCGAGCGGGTTGCCACCGGCGGCACCCGGGCACCCGCCGCGCACCACGATGGTGGGCGTGGCGGCGCCGCCGATCCCCGCGCTTGCCAGGCCGTCGTTGCCTGCGCCACCCGCGGCCCCGGCGGTGCCGAGGCCGCCGCCGCCGCCACCCCCCGAGCCCTCGGTGTCGGCCGTGCCCACGGTTGCCGTCGCGCTCGCGCAGGCCGCGGGATCGGCGCCGGCCGCGGGTGCATCCGCCCGGCTGGTCGCGTCCAGCGTGCCCTCGACGTGCGCGCTCGCCCACGACGCCAGCACCAGTGGACGTTCGCCGCGGACCCGCAAAGTCGCCCCGGGCGCGAGCGCGAACCCCTCGATCGACACCACCCGCAGCTCGGGACCCTCGGCCGGGACGAGCAGCACGCTCGCGGGGAACGTGACGTCCTGGTCCGGATCGGTCAGCGCGCCGCTGTTGGTGTCGAGCGTCCAGATCCCCGCGCCGAGCGCGAGCGCGAGGCTCGGGGCCGGCAGCAAACAGGCGTCGAGGTTCGCGGGTGCGAACGCCCACGCGTCGCAGCGGGGCCCGCTCGTCCCGGCATCGACGACGCCGTCGTCATCCCCGGTCGCGGCGGGGTCGGACTCGACGAGCTCGACCAGCGCGCGGCAGCCCGAGGTGGTCGTCGCCAACGCGCACAGGGCGAGCACCGCGCGGATCGGGCCCGGTCTCACGGGCGCGCTCCGTGGGCGCGCCGGATCGTCGCCGACAGCGGGGGCGGCCGGGTCAGGCGCCACGCGGTGATCACCGCGGCGGTGCCGAGGATGAACAGGCCGTCCGCGACCAGCGCGCGGGTCTTGCCGCGGTCGTGATCGGCCGGCATCGGGCTGCCGACATCGCGGAGGGCGAGCACCCCCACGACCCCGCCGGCGGCGAGCCCGGCGACGCCGAGCCCGCCGAGCCCCCACCGGAGCGACGTCCGCGGCGTGGCCCGCGGCAGCCGGAGATCGATCGTGACCGCCTCGCCGGGCGCGAGCGCGAGCGACGCGCGCCACGGTGCGTGGCCGGCGCGCTCGACCCGAACCTCGCGGCTCCCCGCGTCGATGGCACCGAGCGCGAGCTGGCCGGCGTCGAGCGGGGTCGTCCCGACCGCCACTCCGTCCACGGTCACGGTGGCGCCCGCGAGCCCAGCGATCACGAGCGACGCCGGCGCCGCCGCGGTGCGCAGGCGCACCCGCTGCGTGTGGGTCCGGCCGGCGATCGCATCGATCTCGATCTGCTCGGCGTGGTACCCGACGCGCCGCACGGTGACCACGTGGCGACCCGGTCGCACCACGACCTCGAGCCGGCCGCGCGCCGGCGCGCCGCTCCGGTCGAGCTCGATCAGCGCGTCGGGCGGCTCCACCTGGATCTCGATCGCCGCGGGTTGCGGCAGCTCGACGCGGAGCGCGATCAGCCCGGCGGGCGTGACCTCGACGGTGCGCTCGACCGCCACCGCCTCGGCGGTGGTGAGCCGGACGACGTGCGCGCCCGGCTCGAGCGTCAGGATCACGGGCGTGACCCCACGCGGCGTGCGCTCGCCGTCGATCTGCACCGCCGCGCCGGGCGGGTCCGACTCGATCGAGAGGCGCCCGCGGAGCTGCCCCCGCAGGGCCTCGAGGCGGGCCCGCGCCTTCACGACGAGCGCCGCGTCGCGCGACTCGGCGCGGGCGAGGAACGCGCGGTAGCTGTCGATCGCGGCGGCGTCCTGGCCGAGCTCCTCCTGGCACGTCGCGATGTTGAACAGCGTGCGCGGCCGGGCGGACAGCTCGAGCGACCGCCGGTAGTGGACCAGCGCCGTCTGGCAGTCCCTGGCCTGCAGGGCCTGATAGCCGAGCCGGAACTCGCGCTCGGCCTCGGACCCACCGGGCTGCGCGTGGGCGGCCCCGAGGCCCACGATGACCGCGACGATGGCCGCGACCAGCGGCCCGCGCCAGCCACGGCTCACCACTCCTCGACCCCCAGCGCGGCGGCGCCACGCGGCGGCCGGCGGTTCGCCACCGGCACCGGCACCAGCGCGACGTCGACGTGCTCGCGTCCGCTCGCGACGACCACGAGTCGCGGCCGGTGGCCGGGCGCGGTGACGGTGACCGGCTGCGCCGGGTGGTCGTCGTCGAGCGCGAGCTCGAGCGGCGTGATCCCGAGGCGCCGACCGTCGCGATGCACGGCGGCGCCCGGCGGTGTCGAGGTCAGCCGAACCATGCGGAGGCCGCGGGCCGCCGGCCCGGGCGCGGGCGCGGGGGCCGCGCCCGGGATCAGGACCGGGACCAGGACCGGGATTGGCGCGCGCACCTCGGCCTCGGCCTCGCTCGGCGTGGGCGGCCGCGCCGCCAGCTCACCGTCTTCTCGACGCCAGACGCCAACCGCCGCGACGGTCGCGATCGCGACCGCGCCCAGCGCGAGCCCGACCCCGCGGCGCCAGCCTGCCGCGCGCGCGCGCGTGAGCTCGGACGCGGACGGCATGGTTTCCGGACGGGTCAGCTCGCCCGTGATCGCGGTGACGTTCTCGGCCGCGGCCGGATCGATCGCGCGCAGGCACGCGAGGATCGCTTCGCAGAGCTCGTCCATGGAGTCGAACCGGCGCGACCGCTCGGCCGCGATCGCGCGGACCACCAGCGCGTCGAGCCCGGGACAGCCCGCCAGCTCCGGGCGCAGGACCGACGGCGCCACCCGCGGCGCCCTCGCGTGCGCGACGAGGGTCGCGAGGGGGTCCGGACCGGCGAAGGGCCGCGCGCCGACCACCATCTCGAACAGGACCACGCCGAGCGCGTAGACATCGCACCGTGCGTCCAGCTCCTCGCCGCGCGCCTGCTCGGGCGCCATGTAGCTCGGGGTGCCCACGACCGACGACGCGCTGGTCACGTTGGTGTAGTCGCCCGCGGCCCGGGTCAGCTTCGAGATGCCGAAGTCGATGATCTTGACCGACTCGTCTCCGTCCGATCGCCGGACCAGGAACACGTTGGACGGCTTGAGATCGCGGTGGAGTACGCCGACCCGATGCGCGGCGGCGAGCCCGCGCGCGCACTGCGCGGCGATGACGAGCGCACGTCCGGGCGGCAGCCGCCGCTCGGACGCGAGCGCCTCGGCGAGATCGCGGCCATCGAGGCACTCCATGATCATGAAGTGACTGCCGTCGGTGTCGACGTCGAAGTCGGCGACCTGGACGATGTGAGGGTGGCGGACTCGACTGGTCGCGATCGCCTCGCGGTGGAAGCGCGTGACCAGCTCGGCGCTGGTCGTGGCGGCCGGCGACAGGACCTTGACCGCGACCCGGTCGCCGGTCAGCTGGTCGTCGGCGGCGAACACCGCGCCGTAGCCACCGACCCCGAGCTGTCGGCTCAGCCGGTACCGCTGGCCGAGCACCAGTCCTCGGCCCGGCGTGCGCATGCGCGCCAGCTCGGTCGAGCCCAGCGCCCGCGGGGTGTCGGACCGGCGGACCTCACCGCTCACGGGATCTGTCCCTTCCGACCGGGCGACCTTGAACGGCGTCACGACCGCCCGGCCACGCACCTCGACGTCGGTGAACGTGCCGGGGTCGCTGCCATCGATCCAGGGCCGGAGCGCGCGCGCGTGCACCCGGCAGCGGGGCACGCGGTCCGGATACACCTCCCCACATTCAGGGCAGACTCTCACCGTTGCTCACGGGGTATGGGCCTCGTCATCCGCACCCCCGCCGTCCGCTGCAACACGTGAACCACGCCGATCCCGGTGGTCGACGGCGAAGCGCGTGACGCAGCGCCAGGTTCGGGTACCGGCTCCAGGGCCATCGGTCGCCGGTCTGGGGACGCCGGCCCCACGCATGGGTCCGTGGTGACTCCTGGCCCGAGGCAAACGACCACGGGGCGGCTTCTGGATGTAAGGCCAGCCCATTCATCCACGCACGCCGAGCGCGACGGGCCCTTACGATCGTGCCTATGGTCAGCGCGACGCGCGCACGGCGCGGGACACTCAGATCGGGGCGGACGCGACCCGCCGCAGGAACGGCAGCACCTGGCGCGAGGTCAGGTCCTCGACCAGCTGGCGGGTGCAGTCCTGGATCGCGCGCTCGAGCTGGGCGCGACTGGGGCCTGCCGTCACGTTGCCGGTGCCGCTCGCGTGGGCGGTCGAGCCGGCAGCCCAGCGCTCGTCACCGTCGGTTCCGTTCCACGGCGAGATCGTCACGCTGACCTGACAGGCGATGTGCACGCGCGCGCCGCGCTTCATGACGTCGACCTGCGTGACGCTCGAGGCGACCGCGAAGGCGCGCGAGTGGCGCGTGCGCAGCTCGGCGGAGGTCGGCAGCGGGCCCGGCCACGACGTGGCGTAGCCGGTCTGCTGCACGGTGTCCTCGACCAGGTTGGTCAGCCGCGCGACCTCGTGCGGCGGAAGGCGACCGGTCTGGTCGGTGGTCACGTCGACATTGATGAAGATCGGCGGCGCTGTGGTCGCGGCGTAGGTCGGTGTCTGGTGGTGGGCCCCGTGCGGGCGGGCGTGCCCAGCGTGCGGGCTCGTCTCGTCGGAAACTGGAAGGCTCGCGCAGCCAGCACCGAGACCCAGCAGCAAGCTGTTGATCGTCAACGGAATCATTGGATGGAACGTCGACATCGGCCTGCCTTCCGCCCGTCCCTTGTGCGATCGGCATGCCACCCAGCCCTGTGCTGGCTCGCCACCGCGGGCGCTCGCGCACACGGAACGTGGCCGGTTCAGGGCGCGGCGGGCTTCGCGCGGTACGCCGCGAGGTTCGCCGCAGCGGTGCGCCTCACCTTGTTGCGCACGAACGGCGTCCACCCGAGCAGCAGCCCCATCGTGCCGAGCGCCTGGCGCGCCCAGCGGTGAAAGCCGAAGCTGTCGCGCTGGCGGGTGATGCGCCCGCTGGCCACGGTGAGCTCCGACGTCACGCGATTGACCACGGCCCGGCCGGTCCCGGTGAAGGTGTAGCGGGCGGTCCAGCGAGCGGTCGCCCGCTCGCCGTCGACCTCGAGTCCATCGAGCGACACCGCGAGGTCGGTGGCGCGGCCCGTGAGCATGCGCCACATCGCACGCACCCCAGGCCCGTCGAGCGCCGGGAAGACGGGATCGGCGAAGGTCGCGTCGTCCGCGTAGCAGGCGGCCATCCCGTCGCCATCGCGGGCGGCGAAGCACCGGTACAGGCGCTCGACGACCTCGCGGGTCGCGGCGCTGGCGGCGGCGCTCACGTGCGCCGGGCGAGCTTGGGGGCCGAGGGGGTCCGGCGCGCAAGGCGGGTCGCCGGTGGCGGGGTCGGTCGGGCCCGCGGCCGCGGCGCGCGGACGACCTTGTTGAGCCGCTCGGCCTGCAGCCGCAGCGCGCGCCGCATGCCGGCCTTGCCGCCGACCTGACCGAGGGTCATCCCGTACATGCCGTCGATGCCGCGGACCGCGATGACCCACATGGTCAGCAGGATCGCCATGTCGGCGGCCGCGCGCCGGGTCGCCGCGGCCGGGATGACCAGGCCGTAGGTGTCGGAGACAAAGCGGAAGTTCTTGAGGATCTTCACGATCTCGTCGCGATCGATGTCGCCGTGCCAGAAGGCGACCCGCGACACGATCAGCTCCTGGTGACGGCGCAGGAACTCGGCCATCGACAGGGGATCGGCGATGCGGCCCGAGGGCGGCTTGCAGATCTCGAGGAGGTCCTCGAGGTACTCGTTCCAGTACATCGCCAGGCTCCGGTTCTCGGGGCGGCGGAGATACTTGATGCGCTCGATCGAGAAGTCGGCCTTCACCGAGCTCCGGAAGCGCGGGACGATCGCGTGCAGGTCGTAGAGCACCGGCGGGTTGTCGCGATCGAAGTCGACGTCGTCGTAGTGCCAGCGGGTGCGCAGCTGGGGCCAGGTGTGGATGGTGAGGACCGGATCCTGCTCCGAGTCGATCACCAGGAACCGGCGGTCTTCGTAGCCGACCACGGTGATCCAGTGGGTCCACTCGTCCACGCACAGGAGGACGGGCGTCTGGTCGCGCAGCGACTTCACCAGGCGCTTGCGGGCCTCCTCGGCATCGTTGCATCGGGCGAGGACCAGGTCGCAATCGAACGCGCGCGCCGCGCGGGCGAGCCGGATCTCGTTGGTGCCACCCCACCAGTGGGTGCGGGCGGTCTGCGCGATGTCACCGGCCTCGACCATGCGGCCGAGGGTGACCATCGCGTGCTTGAGAGCGAACGGACCACAGGTCCACTCGTTGGGTTGCGGGTAGAAGCCGGGCCGGTGCGAGTCGACGACGCGGGGCATGGGACGTCCGAAATGTATCTGCTGAAGGGCCTCACGCCAGACTTCGTATGGGGCTTTGCGTGGGTAAATTCCCAATCTAAATCATGTACTTGGTAGGTGACTCACCGCGTCAATCGACGATCCCGCCTCTGACGCGGCGCGTCGCATCATTAAAGACGTCGCCGCGGCGCGTCACGACGCCTCACTCCCGCAGGGGCGCGCCGGGTCGCGACGGCAGCGGAGGGAGCCCGAGCGCGAGCTGATCGCGGCGGAGCCCGCGGGGCAGCAGGTTCTCGACCATCTGCTCGCACCGCGGACACAGGTCGAGCAGGTCACCGGACGCGAAGAACGGGTCGTCTCCGGAGGTCGTGCAGCGGATCGCCCCGGGGCCGATCGCCGCGAGCACGCCGCGCAGCGGTTCGCCGGCGAGGCCACCCGGCGCCAGCCCGCGCTCGCGCTCGCACGTGGCGAGGTAGGAGGACAGCGCGACCGGGAGCGCGCAGCGGCCGGGGTTGACGTGCGGCTCCGGCAGCTGGTTGCGGGAGGCCCGTGCGATCCAGTCACGATGGTAGCTCGCGACGTCGGGCTCGATCGGAAGCACGCCCTGGTCAGCGCTGCGCAGGTCGAGCCAGACCTGGCCGGCGGCCGGGCCGCGGACGACCAGGAACGTGAGGTAGCCGCACCCGACGTGACCGAGCCCGACCACGCCCTGGTAGAGCGCGCACCCGGCCAGCTCGGCGGGGCCGGGGCCGGGCACGCCGGTGGTCAGCGCGAAGGTGCCCCGTGCGGCGGCGAGCTGGACCGGGTGGTCGAGCGGCATCAGGCCGTGGAACGGGCCGGCGCCGCCGTCGCCCACGGTGGTGACCAGCTCGCGGTGGGCGTCGGGCAGGCGCAGGCCAAGCTCGTCCTCGATCGCCGCGAGCCGCGCCGCGCTCACCGGGGGCGCCAGCCGGTAGTCATGATGGCGGGCGCCGAACCGGCGCCGCGCCGGATCCGCTGCCGCGATCTGGGCCAGCCACGCGTGGAGGGTCTCGGCGTACTCGGTCATAGCAGCGTGACCGTCAGCCGCCGGCGCTGCGGCCCGGTTCGATGCTCCCACAGGTACAGCCCCTGCCACGTGCCCAGATCCAGCCGACCGCGGGCGACCGGCACCATCAGGGCGCTCTGGGTGAGCACGGTCCGCAGGTGGGCCGGCATGTCGTCGTCGCCCTCGGCGTCGTGCGTGTAGCGCGGGTCGCCGTCGGGCACGAGCCGGCCGAAGTACGCCTCGAGGTCGGCGCGGACGGTGGGGTCGGCGTTCTCGCACAGGATCAGCGAGGCGCTGGTGTGATGGCAGAAGACGTGGGCCAGCCCGTCGGCGTCGCGCGCGGGGGCCAGCAGGGCGCCGACCCGGTCGGTGAGGTCGTAGGTGCCACGGCCGCGGGTGTCGACCGTGAAGCTGGCGCGGTGGAGCATCGGGGCAGGCGTCGCAGGCGCGGCGCCGGCTGTCAAGGCGACGCCGGTGACGTCGGGGCCGCCGTTTCCGTGACTCCAGCGGCCGCTCGGGTGATCCTCGCGCGCGCGTGAGGTACGTCGACGAGCTCACCGAGCGGTTGAAGCAGCAGCTCGCGCTGGCGTACGGCCTCAAGGATCAGCTCGGCTTCGGCCTGCGCCAGCGGCTGCGCGAGGGCTACACCGCCCGCGACTTCCGCGCCGACGCGCTGGCCGGCGTGGTGGTCGGCGTGGTGGCGCTGCCGCTGTCGATGGCGCTGGCGGTCGCGGTCGGGGTCCCACCCCAGTACGGCCTGTACACCGCGATCGTCGCCGGCATCCTGTGCGCGATGCTCGGCGGCACCCGGGCCCAGGTCACCGGGCCGACCGCCGCGTTCGTCGTGATCCTGGTGCCGATCGTCCGCGACTTCGGGCTGGCCGGCTTGCTGTGCGCCGGCATGATGGCCGGGGTCATCCTCGTGATGATGGGCATGGCCCGGCTCGGCCGGCTCATGCAGTTCATCCCGCACCCGGTCACCACCGGGTTCACCGCCGGCATCGCGGTGGTGATCGCGGTCATGCAGCTGAAGGACGGGCTCGGCCTCCGCCTCGAGGGGCGGCCCGAAGGCATCGTCGAGTACGTCGAGGCGCTGTGGGCGGCGCGGGCGACCGTGGCCGGGTGGGACGGCGCGATCTGCGCGGTGACCCTCGCGCTGCTGATCGGGGTGCCCAGGGTCATCCGACGGGTGCCGGCGCCGCTGATCGCGCTGGCCGGCGCCGCGCTGGCGACCCTGCTCGCCGACGCGCTGATCCCGGGCTTCGAGGTCGCCACCCTCGGCTCGCGGTTCTCGACCGTGATCGACGGCGAGACCGTGCGCGGCATCCCGCCGCTGCCGCCGCTGCCGGTGTGGCCGTGGGCGGTGGACGACAGCGGCTTTCGCTTCGACTACGCGATGATCAAGGCGCTGCTGCCGTCGGCGTTCGCGATCGCGATGCTGGGCGCGATCGAATCGCTGATGGCCGCGGTGATCGCCGATGGCATGGCCGGGACCAAGCACGATCCCAACAGCGAGCTGATCGCGCTCGGGGTCGCGAACATCGTGTGCCCGTTCTTCGGTGGCATCGCCGCCACCGGCGCGCTGGCGCGGACCGCGACCAACATCCGGGCCGGCGCGCAGTCGCCGCTGTCGTCGGTGATCCACTCGGTGTTCATCCTGGCCTGCACGATCGCGCTGGCGCCGCTGGTCGCCTACCTGCCGATGGCGGCGCTGGCCGCGCTGATGCTGATCGTCGCCAAGAACATGAGCGAGGCCCGCCACTTCGTGCGGCTGACCCGGATCGCGCCGCGGCCCGACGTGTTCGTGCTGTGGACCTGCTTCGGGCTCACCGTGGTGTTCGACATGGTGATCGCGGTGTCGGTCGGCGTGGTGCTGGCCGCGCTGCTGTTCATGCGGCGGATGGCGGTGCTCACCAAGATCACGCTCGAGACCCAGGTCGGCGGGCACGTGGCGATGCCCGACGGGGTGCGCATGTACGAGATCGCCGGGCCGCTGTTCTTCGGGGCCGCCCAGGTCGCGCTCGGCACGCTCGAGACCGTCGATCGCGCGGCCCGGGTCGTGATCCTGTCGATGAAGCAGGTCCACGTCATGGACGCGACCGGCCTGGTCGCGCTGAGCTCGATCCTCGAACGGCTGCAGCGCGGCGATCGCAAGGTGATCCTGGCCGGGCTCCAGCCCGAGCCGGCGGCGCTCTTCGAGAAGGCCGGCATCAAGCGGGTGGCGGGCAAGCTCGCGTTCGCGCCCGACGTCGACACCGCGGTGTCGATGGCGATCGTCCACACCGCGCGGGCGCCGTCCGCGCCCCCGGGATGAGCCGCGCCGGTCAGCGGGCTGGTGGGTCGGCCTCGACCACGGTCGCGCCGGCGGCGTCGTGGACGACCAGCAGCGCGAACCGCTCGACCTGGTCGAGGTCGTTGGTCGACAGGGTCGCGTAGTCGAGACGGCCGCGCAGGTCGGTGTAGCCGTCCTTGTAGAACTGGACGGCGCCGCCGCGCAGGCGGGCGTAGGCCTTCACGTAGGCGGCCGGCAGCATGGCGCCGGTCGAGGCCTGGCGAACCTGGAGCTGGCCATAGGACGCCGCGACCGCGACCGCCAGATCGTGGGCGAAGTGGGTGACCGCCTGGCGCAGGGCGCCGGCGACCACCTCGACCACCACGTTGGCCTGGCCCAGGTCGTCCGGAAGTCGGACACGGGTGCGCCCGCCGGGATCGAGCGCGACCGTGGTCGTGGCGCCCGGGTCGATGTACGAGAAGCGATCGCCGGCGGCGCCCAGGAACGGCTGGCGCGAGAACAGCAGCTCGACGTCCATCCGGTAGAAGCGGACGGTCGCGGCGGTCAGGTGGACGTGATCGAGCACGACCTGGCCATCGTCGACCCGGACCGTTAGGGTCGGCTGGCGGGCGGCCAGCTCGGCCATCTTGCGGTCGCGGCGGTCGGGGTCGCCGCTGCTTTCGGGGGTCGCGGCCGGCGCGGCGCCGGCGACCTCGTCGAGCATCGCCGCCATCGCGGCGAACCGGTGGCGCCAGCGATCGATCGGGTGGCCGACGTGGGGCCCGGTGAGCGCGCGCGCGGTGGCCAGATCGCCGGCGGTGGCGGCCGCGTAGGCGCTGAGGTAGGCGTGCTGGAGCGCGGCGTCGACCTCGGCGCGCGGGGCCCGGGCCAGCGCGCGGGCGGCGTCGTCGGGGCGGTCCATCGTGAAGAAGTAGTGGGCGGCGGCCAGCCAGTCGTCGGCGATCGGCGCGGCCCGGGTCGCGACCAGCTCGAGCAGCGCGTGCCACTGCGCGGCCAGCTCCTGGTTGAGCACGGTGCGGCGCTCGCCCAGCCGGTGCGCGCGCGCGTTGATGAGCGGCGCGTACTCGAGGTGCTGGTAGCGACCGCGCGCGATCGGGTCGACCGTGCACAGCCCGGTGACCAGCGGGCCGACCGTCGCCAGGAAGTCGTCCTGGTGGGCCAGCCACTCGCCGGTGCGGACCCGATCGTGATGGAGCAGGCCGTAGCTCCACACGGTGTCGTCGTGGACCTGGCGGGCCGCCAGCGCCCCGGTGATCCGCTCGAACGCGGCGCGATCGCGCAGGCGCCAGGCGATGCGCGCGAGCTCGATCCGGCCCAGGTTCTTGCTGGCGAGATAGCCGACCACGTCGTCGAGCGAGCCGCGCTGCGAGACGTGGGTCCACGAGGCGGTGTCGACCACGGTCGGCGCGCGCACCGCGGTGATCGCACGCGATGGCGCGGCCGCGACCAGCTCGTCGCCGCGCATGACCTGGGCGCCGTAGTGATCGAAGCTGCCCGGGGCCGGGAAGTAGAACCCGTACTCGAGCGAGGTGGTCGCGTACGGCGCCAGCTCGACCCGCGCGGTCCGGGTCGCGATGCCGCCGCCGACCGCGATCGCGCCGGCCGGGATTTGCAACAGCACGGCCAGGCGCTGCTGCCGGCTGGTCGGGTTGGTGACCACCACCTGGCCCTGGTAGACGATGCCGACCAGCATCTCGCCGGTGACGTACTTCTCGCGCTGCTCGGCGCCGTCCCACTCCCAGCGGTCGTCGGCGCGGAAGTAGCTCTGGCCGACCAGCACCTGCTCGAGCGGCGGGCCGGCGACCGGGGCCAGCTCGGCGAGCGCGGCCAGCGCGTGGGAGCCGGCGCGGAGCGCGGCGCCGGCGCCGCGCGCGGTGATCGCGTGCGGGGCCGCGGCGAACGGCAGGTCGAGCACCGCCAGCGCGCACACGCTGGCGGCGAAGCTGGCGGCGGCGTCGGCGATGTGCGGCGACAGGAACGGTCCGGTGGTGTGGCCGGCCAGGTCGCGCCAGAGCCGCGTCGGCGCGATCAGCTCGGGGCCCTGCTCGGCGAGCCGGCGGTGCCACCAGTTGTGCTCGGCCCACTCCTGGGTCTGGTCGGCGCCGCGGTAGAGCGGGGCGGCGGTCTCCCGATCCATCAGGTCGAGCCGCATCGACGTCTCGTCGACGCCGCCGGCCATCGCTTGCATCATCGGCGCTCCGGCCGCGGCCGCCGCGCCGGTCGGGCGGCGCGACCCCGGGCGCGAGGCGCGCTTCAGCTTGGCCGCGTCGCCGCGACCGCCGGGGGCGCGCTCGGGCAGCTCCTCCAGCGTCGGATCGGACGCGGCTTCGGGCGCGCTCGCGCTCGCGCTCGCGGCCGCGGCCAGGTCGGGGTGGTCGCCCGACAGCGCGCCGCCGGCGAGAAAGGCGTCGACCAGGCGGTCGTCACCCTCGGGATCGGGCGGGGTCAGGTCGACCGCGTCGGCGAGGCCGCGCGCGATCGCGGCGCGGACGTGAGGGGCGCGCTGGGCCAGCAGCGCGCGCTCGAACCCGTTGAGCCGGGCGAACCGCCACGAGTTCAGGTACGGCGCGAGGTCGACGCCGAGCAGCCAGTGATCGATGAAGGTCTTGTGCAGCTTGCTGGCGAGGTAGGGGCCGACCACCTCGGCGAACAGCGCCGGATCCTTGCCATGGATGAACAGCGCCAGCTCGTGGCACGCGTGCCTGGAGTAGAGCGCGAGCCGCTCGGCGCGCGGCAGGCTGCGCCAGCGCGGCAAGAAGTCCCAGGCGGCGAGGTCGGCATCGCCACCGAGCGCGCACAGCGCCCGGTACAGCTTGTCGACCGAGTCGACCAGCTCGACCCGCGAGGTGGTGCGGTCGGCGACCGCGAGGGTGTCGCCGGCGGGCAGGGCGATCAGCCGGCGATCTTCGCGCACGTGGCGGTCGGCCGGCAGCGCGGCCGGCAGGCGCAGGTCGCGGACCGGCAGGTCGGACGGCGCCAGCGGGACGACGCGGGTCGTGGTCGCCGAAGGATCCACGCACACCAGGTAGACCAGGCGGGCGTCGCCGAGCGCGGCGCGCGGCACGTGCACGTCGCCGTGCGGGTCGGGGCGCAGGTTGGCGAGCACGATGGGCGCCGACGCCAGGAAGTCATAGGCGGCGAACGCGGGATCGCTGGGCGCGTTGATCGATCCGGCGGCGTAGCCCTGGTCGGCGCGGGCGGCCCGCGGCGCCGCGGCCGGAGGCGGACCGCCGGCCCAGCCGCCCTCGCTCCTGGGCGCCTGTACGGTCGTGGTGGTCGCGCGCAGCGCCCACGGGTTGAGCAGCAGGCCGGGCCGCTCGAGCATCATCCCGGGTCGCCGGGGCGCGTGCTTGCGATCGAG
>JBKJLC010000288.1:0-12293 GCA_046597055.1 Kofleriaceae bacterium
GGCGAGCGCAAGCGAGCCCGCCGTCGAAGGGCAGCCCGTCGAAGATCACGTGCGGCACCTTGGCGCTCTGCCCTTCGACACGGCGCCTTCGGCGCCGGCTCAGGGCCACCGGGAAAGGTGAGCGCTTCCGATCACATGAAGACTTGTGATCAATCCCGAGGTCCGCCCTTCGACACGGCGCTTCGCGCCGGCTCAGGGCCACCGGAAAAGGGGAGCGCCTTGATCACAGCGATGCTGGTGCTGGGTTCCGGTGCGGCTGCCCATGCGGCTGCCGATGCCGGTGCGGCTGCCGATGCCGGTGCGGCTGCCGATGCGGCTGCGGCTGCGGCTGGAGACCGAACCCGCAGCAAGGTCACCACGTGATGCGGAACGCGTCGCGGATGTGCACCAGGTCGTCGCCGGTGATGGCGACGACGTCGAAGCGGCACGTCGTGAACTGAGGCCTCCGCATCGCCAGGTACACGGCGGCGACGCGGGCCACCTGGCGCAGCTTGGCCGGCGGGATCGCGGCGATCCCGCCGCCGAAACGCGCGTCGCGCCGGGACCGGACCTCGACGAACACGAGGGTCTCGCCATCCCGGGCGACCACATCGAGCTCGCCGGCTTTGCACCGGAAGTTGCGCTCGACGATGCGGTAGCCCGCCTTCCGCAGGGCGTGCTCGGCCGCATCTTCTCCGCGCGTCCCGCGCGCCTGGCGCTCTTTCGACATCGCCCCCGCCCTACCCCACCTCGGCCGAAGCCGAGGCTACTTGGCGATCGCGTTCGCGGCGACCGACGCAGCGGTGGCCGCGTCCTTGGCCTTCTTGCGCTTGCCACGACCCTTGAACTTCTCCTTCGCGACGCCGGAATCGGCCGCGTCCTCGGCGCCCTCGACCGGGACGACCACGGTCTGGCTGCGCTCCTTGATGCGGGCCGCCTTGCCGGACAGGTCGCGCAGGTAGAACAGGCGTGCCTGGTTGACCTGGCCGCGCATGACCACGTCGATGTGGTCGATGTTCGGCGAGTTGTCCGGGAAGATACGCTCGACGCCGACGCCGTAGGAGATCTTGCGGACCGTGAACGTCGACCGCGCGCCCTTGCGAGCGCGGGCGATGCAAACGCCCTCGAACGCCTGGAGGCGGGTCTTCTCGCCTTCGCGAATCTTTGCCCAGACCTTGATCGAGTCGCCAGGCCGGAACACCGGCAAGGTGCCCTGGCGGATGTTCGATTTTTCGATGCTGTCGAGGATGCTCTGCGCGCTCATGGGTGCTGCCTCGGCCCTTCGATCACGCGGACCGAACGAACGGTCGCAATCTCAGGACTTCTGAAACCGGTTGCTGGACGCGTGTTAGTGCCAGAAAGCCAGACGCGCGTCAAGGCACGCCTGCCGCGTCGTCGCGCAGTCCGAACAGCCGATCGAGCAGGATTGCGACCGCGCTGCGCACGGACAGGTGATTCCATGCCGGCCGGCCCGAGATCGGCGTGATGATTCGCGAAACGTCCGGGATCAGGGTGTCGGCCAGGCCCCAGCCGGTGCCGAAGAGCAGCAGCAGCGGAACCCCGGGCAGATCCTGGAGCTCCCGCACCAGCTGAGCTGGGGTCACCGTCCGCGCGCTCGTGAAGCGACCCGGCGCCGCCGAGGTCGCCGCGATGATCGGAGCGTGGCCGGCCTCGGCGGTGAGCTGGGCTACCGTTTCGGCGAGGCGGGCCACCGGATGACACAGGGCGAGCGCCGCGCCGCGGTGCTCCCGGCCCTGCTCTTCTTGCCAGAGCCGTGCGATGTGGCCGGCCTTCTCGCGCTGGCTGTCGACCGGCGTGACCAGGAAGTAGTTGGCGAGGCCGAACGTGGCCGACGAGCGCGCGATGTCGTGGATGTCGAGGTTGGTGACCGCGGTGGTGACGACCGCTCCGGTGCGGTCGAGCACCGGGTGGTGCACGAGCGCCAGCGACGTCCGGGTCGCGACGTCGAGCTCGGGCGCGCCGACCGCGAGCTTTTCGTCCTCGCGGGTCAGGCGATGACGCGCCCACAGCTCGGGCCGCCGGCGCGCGGTGCGGCGCAGGCCCTCGCGACGACGCCAGCGGCGGATCGCCTCGTGGTTGCCACCGGCGAGGACCTCGGGGACCGGCAGGTCCCGGAACACCGCCGGCCGCGTGTACTGCGGATACTCGAGGAGCTCACCCGAGAACGACTCGTCGTCGGCCGACGAGGCGTCGCCGAGCACGCCCGGCAGCAGGCGCGCGACCGCGTCGATGACGGCGGCGGCGCCGAGCTCGCCGCCGGTGAGCACGAAGTCACCGAGCGACAGCTCGAGGTCGATCGAGGTGGTGATCACCCGCTCGTCGATGCCCTCGTAGCGGCCGCAGACCAGCACGACGTGCTCGCGGGCGGCGAGCGCGCGCACGCGGGCCTGGGTGAGCGGGGCACCGGTCGGCGTGAGCAGGACGCGGTACGCGCCGGGCGACCCGGCCGACGCGGCCTCGATGGCGGCGACCAGCGGCTCGCACTTCATGACCATGCCGGGGCCGCCGCCGTACGGGGTGTCGTCGACGGTGCGGTGGCGATCGGTCGTGAAGTCGCGCGGGTTGACGAAGTCGATCGTCAGCGCACCGGCGGTGCGGGCGCGGCCGACCACGCCGTGCGCGAGCGCGGCATCGACGATCTCGGGGAGGATCGACACCACGCCGAAGCGGGTCGACCGCGTCAGGCGGGCCGGCGGCGGCGGGATCGCCCCGGGCGGCTCGGCCGGCTCGGTCATCGACGGCGAGCCGGCGCGATCGGATCTTCGGGGATGCCCTCGGGCGGCGTCACCATCACGATGCGGCGCTCGAGATCGACCTCGCCGAGGAAGGCGTCGACCACCGGGAGGAGCTTCTCCTTGCCGTCGTGGTGGATCACCAGGCGATCCTGCGGACCGAGCTCGATGCCGACGATCTCGCCCCACGGGGTGCCGTCGGGGAGCTGGGTCTGGCAGCCGACCAGGTCGGCGAGCAGGACCTCGTCGTCGTCGAGGTCGAGGTCGTCGCGCGACACCTCGATCTTCTGGCCGCGGAGCGTGCCGGCGACGTCGCGATCGGTGATCCCGGCGAGCAGGATCAGGAACGCGCCGGGCACCGGACGGCTGCGGACGACCTCGTACTCGCGACCGCCGAGCCAGATGGCCGGCACGTCACCGAGGCAGACCGACGCCGGGTCATGGGTGATCGCGACGATCTCCCCTTTGACGCCATGCGCCTTGGATACGTAGCCAACCTCGACGCGGTCGGAGGCCGCGGTGGTCGGAGGAATCTCGGGGTCAGGCACGGGAACCGCTCGGATCGACGGGGCGTAGGCGCCCCAGGTCGGTCAGTTACTCGAGGATTTCGACCAGGATCCGCTTGCGCGAGCGCGGTGAGATCTGGCTGACGAGCGTACGGAGCGCACGCGCGGTCTTGCCGCCACGGCCGATGATCTTGCCGAGATCGGTCTCGGCGACCTCGAGCTCGTAGACGCTGGCCTGGCGCTCCTCGACCAGCGCGACGTGGACCTCGTCGGCCTTGTCGACGAGATTGTGCGCGATGAAGCGGACCAGCTCGGCGATGTCGACGTTCGCCCCGGGGGGCGCGGCTCCATCGGACACGTCGCTCACGCCTTGACGACGGCGGCGGCCGCGCGCTTCTGGCGGCGGACGAGGCTGGCGAGCGTGGCGGAAGGCTGAGCGCCCTGCTTGACCCAGTGCGCGAAGCGGTCGCCGTCGAGGGCGAACGCCTTGGTGCGGGGGTCGTAGGTGCCGATCAGATCGATGAAGCGACCGTCACGCGGGCGGCGCTTGTCGGCAGCGACGATGCGATAGAACGGGCGCTTCTTCGAGCCCTGACGAGACATGCGGAGAACGACCATGGATTCCTCAAATTCGGGAAGCGGAGAGCGGCGCAATCTACCGGCCGAGTTGTGGGGTGTCAAGCGTGGTATACGACCGACGCATGCGAGCCTATACGCTCGGGTTTGCGCTGGTTTGCGTCGCTGGGATCGCTCCTTTGGCGTGCTGTTCGACCAGCCGCAAGCCCACGCAGACCGGTGCCGCAGACACCACTTTCACCCTGTTCGCCCTCGCGGAGGTCCGAGGTCAGGTCGAGCCATGCGGGTGCACGACCGATCCGCTGGGTGACCTGGCGCGGACCGCCCAGCTGGTCGCCGAGGCCCGCGCGCGCGGCCCGGTTGTGGTGGTCGACGCGGGCTCCCTCCTTTATACGCAGCCGATCCTGCCCGCTCACCTGAAGATGCAGGAAGAGCTCAAGGCCGACCTGCTGGCGCGGGTCTACCAGGAGGAGCTCGAGGCGACCGCGGTCGGGCTCGGCCCCAACGACCTGGCCTCGGGGCCGGGCGGGGTTCGCCTGCCGCGCCAGGTCGCCAACCTGCCGGCCGGGCCGGTCGCAACCGATCCGCCCCGGCTGGTGACGGTCGGCCGCGAGCTGATCGGCGTGTTCGGCGTGACCGATCCCGGTCTGCTGCCCGGGCTGGGCGCGACCGATCCGGTGGCGGCGGCGCGCACCGTGGTCGCCGACCTGCGCCGGCGGGGCGCGGTCCGGGTGATCGGGATGGCGACCATGAACCGCAAGGACGCGGTGAAGCTGGTGCGCGAGGTCCCCGGTATCGACGTGATGGTGGTGGGGCTCGGGCTGCAGGCGCCGGAGCCGAAGGACGTGCGCGCCCGCGCCGATCAGGTCGGCGACACCTGGATGGTGTTCCCCGCCAACCGCGGCCAGGTCGTCAGCCGGTTCGAGATCACGCTGCGGCCCGGCGGCGGACCGCTGGTCGATGCGGTCGGCCCGGCCGCGGCCGCCGATCGCCAGGCCGAGCTCGACGCGCGGATCGCGCTGATGGCCGAGGAGCTGCGCCGGTTCGCAGCCGACCCGACCGCCGATCCCGCCTTTGTCGCACGCCGCAAGGGCGAGCACGACGCGATGCTCGCCGAGCAGGCCGCGCTCGCGAAGGCGCCGACCCGCGCGCCCGCGGCCGGCAGCTACTTCCAGCTCGGCCAGGTCCGGATCGCCAAGGCGCTGGCCTGCGACAGCGAGGTGGTCGCCGGCAAGCGTGCCTACGCACGCGCGGCCGGCACCGCCAACGTCGAGGCGGCCAAGGCGATGCCGCCCAGACCAGTGCCGGCCGGGACCGCGACCTACGTGGGCATGGCGGCGTGCGCGGACTGTCACGAGACCGCGGTCGAGTTCTGGAAGCAGACCCGCCATGCCGGCGCGTGGGAGACGCTCGAGAAGGTCGACAAGCAGTTCGACTACGACTGCATCGGCTGCCACGTCGTCGGCTGGGAGCAGCCCGGCGGCGCGTCGATGGCGTTCAACGAGCCGCTGCGCGACGTGCAGTGCGAGACCTGCCACGGGCCGGGCTCGCGGCACGTCGAGGCCGACGACGACGCGACCGCGCGCAAGACGATCCAGCGCGACCCAGCGGCCGACCTGTGCGCCGGCCAGTGCCACACCTCGGAGCACTCCGATACGTACGACCACGTTCCGTACCTGCGCGACGTGGTCGGGGTCGGGCATGGCGAGCAGCGCCGCAAGGCGCTCGGTGACGGGCCGACCGGTCGCCAGCTGCGCGCGGCGGGCCTGGCCAAGGCCGGCAAGGCGATCGGGCCCGGGTGCCTGAAGTGATGCTCGACCTGACGCGCGCCGGGCTCCGCGGGTGGGGGCGGCTCCTGCCGGTCGCGATGATGGTGATGATGCTGGTCGGGTGTGCGTCGACGTCGCGGCGCACCGCCTCGACCACCGGCACCGGGACCGGCTCGGACCCCGACCGCCAGGGCCAACCGTCGGTCCAGCGCGGCCTCGCGTCGTGGTACGCCAGCGGCACGATGACGGCGTCGGGCGAGCGCTTCGATCCGCGGGGCATGACCGCGGCCCATCGCACGTTGCCGTTCGGCAGCCGGGTCCGCGTCACTCACGAGCGCAGCGGCCGGGCCGTGATCGTGCGCATCAACGATCGCGGGCCGTTCGGCAACAAGCGCCGCATCATCGATCTCAGCAAGGGCGCCGCCGCCCGCCTCGGGATCATCGACGCCGGCGTGGCCAAGGTCCGGGTCGAGGTGATCGCGCGCCCGCCCGCACGCCGGGCGAGGCGGCGATGACGCCGGTGACCGCGGCGCCGGTGGCCCGGACCGAGGACGTCCTCGACCTGCGCCAGCTCGACAAGAAGTTCGGGGCGGTCCACGCGCTGCGCGGGGTCGACGCCCACGTCGCGCGCTCGGCGCGCGTGATCGGGCTGCTCGGGCCCAACGGGGCCGGCAAGTCGACCCTGGTCAAGTGCATGCTCGGCATCGTGTCGTTCACGGGCGAGGCCCGGGTGCTCGGGCTCGATCCGCGCACCGACGGCGCTGCGATCAGGGCCCGGGTCGGCTACATGCCCGAGAGCGACGTGTTCCTCGCCGGCATGACCGCGGTCGAGCTGTGCACCTATGCCGCCGAGCTGTCGGGCCTGCCCCGCACCGAGGCGATGCAGCGCGCCCACGCGTCGCTCTACTACGCCGGCCTCGAGGACAAGCGCTACCAGGAGGTCGACGGCTACTCGACCGGCATGAAGCAGCGGGTCAAGCTGGCCCAGGCGCTGGTCCACGACCCCGAGCTGCTGTTCCTCGACGAGCCGACCAACGGGCTCGATCCCCGGGCCCGCGACGAGATGCTCGAGTTGATTGCCGAGCTGCCGCGCAAGCGCGGGTGCGCGATCATGGTGTCGACCCACCTGCTGACCGACGTCGACCGGGTGTGCGACACGACCATCATCATGCACCAGGGCACCGTGCGGTTCGCCGGTACCATCGAGGAGCTGCGCGCGCGGGGCTTGTCGGGGCTGGAGCTGGTGATCGAGGTCAAGGACCGCGCCGAGGTGCTCGCGGTGGCGTTGCGGGCGCGCGGGGCGACCGCAGTGGTGACCTCGCCGGTCGCCCTGCGGCTGACCTCGGTCGCGGCGCTCACGCCGCGCGCGGTGCTCGTGATCGCGCAGGCGGCCGGCGTGCAGGTGCGGACCATCGAGCCGCACCGCGAATCGATGGAGCAGGCGTTCCTGCGGGTGGTCGGCGAGGCCGACGGCGCGATCGCCGCCCAGGGAGCGCGCGCGTGACCGCCGGCGCCACGCCGCCCGCCGCGCCGGCCCGGCCCGCCGCCGGGGCGATCTACGATCTCGGCTACGCGCGCTACGCCGGCGACCGGCAGTCGCCGGCCAAGCTGTGGCGGGTGATCATGCGCCAGCAGCTCACCCACAGCTGGAAGACGATCTGGCGGTTCAAGCTATGGATGTTCGTCGCGATCGTCACGACGGTCGTGTGCGGCGCGTTCATGTATCTGCGCCGGACCGAGACGGTGCAGGCCTTCGCCGGGGCCGGCGCGCCGGTGCAGATCCTCGACGAGGTCCTGTTCTGGGGCTTCCGCGTGTACCTCTTCTGCGGGTTCGTCGTGACGATGACGGTCGCGGCCTCGCTGGTCGCACGCGATCAAGAGACCGGCGCGTTCACGTTCTACTTCGCGCGACCGGTGCGCGCGCGCGACTACGTGGTCGGCAAGCTGGCCGCGGTCGCGCTCCTGATGAGCACGATCTTCCTGGCCGGGCCGCTCGCGCTCGCCGGCCTGCGGCTGGCGCTGGCCCAGGACACCGCCGATCTGATGGCGCTGCTCGACTGGCTGCCGAAGATCGCCGTGGTCGGCGTGCTGGCCACCGCGACGTTCACCGCGCTGCCGCTGGCGGTGTCCTCGCTGGCCCCGCGCCGGACCCTCGCGCTCGGCCTGTGGGCCGCGTACTACGTCATGTTCACGACGATGGTCGCCGGCATCGGGATGCTCACGTGGAAGCCGCTGGTGGCGGTGGATCCGGCCATCGCGGTGCTGTCGCTGCTGATCGGGCTGCTCGACTTCCGGTTCGCGGGGTACGAGCCCATCGCGCCGACCTGGGCGGCGGTGGTGAGCCTGGTCGGCCAGTCGCTGATCGCGATCGCGATCTTCTACCGCCGGATCGAAGCCCAGTCGCTCGGCTCGGTCGGAGGCAGCTCGTGACCGCGCCGGTGGTGCGGGTCGAGCGGTGCTCGAAGTGGTACGGCCACGTGCTCGGCGTGTCGGACGTGACCTGGACCCTGCCGGGCGGCGTGATCGGCCTGCTCGGGCCCAACGGCGCCGGCAAGTCGACCTTGATGAAGCTGATGGCCGGCCTGATGGTGCCGAGCCGCGGCACCGTCGAGGTCCTCGGTGGCCAGCCGTTCGCCGACCCGGCGGTGCGGCGGCGCATCGGCTACAGCCCCGAGCACGAGAGCACCTACGACGAGCTGACCGCGCGCGAGCTGGTGACCGCGCTGGCTCACCTGGCCGGCGTGCCGCGCCACGAGGCGCCGGCCGCGGCGGTGCGCGCGCTGGCCGTGATGGGCATGACCCACGCGATCGATCGCCGGGTCAAGGGCTTCTCGAAGGGCATGCGGCAGCGGACCAAGCTGGCGGCGACCCTGGCCCACGATCCCGATCTGCTGATCCTCGACGAGCCGTTGACCGGCGTCGACCCGCTGGCGCGCGCGGACATCATCGACAAGCTGAAGAAGCTGGCCGAGCTCGGCAAGACCATCGTGGTGTCGTCGCACGTGCTCTACGAGATCGAGGCGCTCACCACCGACATCGTCGTGATCTACCGGGGCCAGGTGCTGGCCGAAGGCAACATCTACGAGATCCGGCGGCTGATCGATCGCCATCCCCATCGCATCCGCATCGAGTGCGACCGCCCCCGCGAGCTGGCGGCCGCGGTCGCCGGCGCCGAGCACGTGGTGCGGCTGGCGATCGAGCGCAGCGCGGTCGTGGTCGAGACCAGCGATCCTGACCGCTGCTACGACGACCTCGCGCGTGCGGTGGTCGAGCGCGACCTCGAGCTGCGCAGCATGACCTCACCCGACAACAACCTGGGCGCGGTGTTCGAGTACCTCACTGGCGGCAGCCGCGCGGGAGACGCGTGATGAGCGCGCGGGGCCTGACCGGCGGCCAGGCGACGCGGGCCCTGGCCGCGCTGGCGGTGACCCGGGCGCTGCGCGGCAAGGCGGTGTGGGTGGCCACGGCGCTGCTGCTCCTGCCGGTCGTGATCGCCGGGGTCCAGGTCGGGCTCGGCCACGAGCCCACCGACATCTGGCGGGCGGTCTTCCGGACCACCATGCTGATCCTGCCGATCGTGCCGTCGATCCTGATCGCGTCGTCGCTCGCCGACGAGCTGGAGGACAAGACCGCGGCCTACCTGTGGTCGCGGGCGCTGCCGCGGTGGACGATCGTCGCCGGCAAGCTGGTCGGGCTGGCGCCGATCACGGCGGTGGTCATGGTCCTCGGCGCGACCGTGAGCTGGATCATCGTCGGCGGCCCGTCGGGCGTGCCGGTCGAGACCTACCTGCGCGGGGTGGCCGGCCTCACCGCCGGCGCGGTCGCCAGCGGCACCATCGCGGCGATGTGGGCCACGCTGGTGCCACGTCACGCGGTCGCGGCCTCGATCGTCTGGCTGCTGTTCGTCGACTTCCCGCTCGGCGGCCTGCCGATCAACCTGCAGTACATCTCGGCCTCGTTCAGCACCCTCGCGATCGCGGGCTTCGAGGGCACGCTGGTCGGTGGCCTGGCGGCCTTCGTCGGGATCGTCGCGGTCACGACCACCGTCGCGATCTGGCGCATCGGCCGCATGGAGTAGCAGCGCGCTACGGGGCGACGTCGAAGGTGTCGACCAGCCGGGGCCGCAAGCGACCGGCGTCCATCGAGACGTCGTCGAGGCCGATCACGTAGCCGGTCAGGCGGTCGGGGGTGAGCCGGAACCGGATGAACTGGCGGTAGCGATCGACCAGGGCCGCGCCGCCGACCTCGTTGTTGTGGCCGCCGGCGGCCCCGGCGATCGCGAGGTACCAGCCGAACTGCGCGCAGCCGAAGAAGACCGCCGCCAGTGGCGCGGCGGTGAACACGACCAACGTCTCGAGCCGGCCGTGCGGCACCACCGCGACCCCGTCGGCGGCGACGATCGCGACCGCCAGCGTGGCTGCGAGCGAGACCAGCCCGACCGCCGCCAGCAGCACCGGGTGAAGCCGGCGGGTGCGGGCGAACACGGCGTGGCCGGTGATCAGGCCGACGGTGGTGATCGCGACCATCGCCGGCAGCGTCCACCAGGTCGACATGGCGATGCGGGCGATGACGAACGGCGCCAGCAGCTGGGCGCCGCCGTGGAACATGCCGACCGCGGCCAGCACCAGCTGCCGCGGCCACGGCTGGCGGCGGGCGCCGGCCAGCGCCAGTCCGGCGCCGCCGACCAGCGCGATCAACGCGAGCACGTAACAGAGCACGTCGAACCAGATCGCCGAAGGATCCGCGAAGTCGAACAGGGCCGGGCTCACGAACGGCAGCGCGGCGCCGCCGATGCCGAGCAGCCACGACAGCCAGTAGCTGCGCTTGGGATCGATCAGATCGCGCAGGCCGCGGATCTCCTGCAGCGCGCGCTCGCGGTCGGGCTGGCGATCGTGGGCGCGCGAGACCCCGGCGCCCCACGAGATGGCGATGCCGATCAGGACCACCGCGCCGACCAGGCAGCCGAGGAAGCCGAGCGCGTCGTCGAGCATGCCGGCCCCGGCCCGCGCCGGCATCGGCACCGGCGCCCCGCTCCACAGGCCGGCCTCGTGCTCGATGCCGACCAGCGCCAGCAGCCGGTCGAACAACCAGCCGGTGCCGGTCGACGACAGCGCCGCCCACGCGATGCACACGCACAGGAGCAACGGGATCGCGCGGATCAACCCGCCGCGGTAGAGCCACAGCGGGTTGAACAGCCGGCGACCGACCGCGCGTCGCGACGTCGCCGGGTCGGGATACAGCACCGACGGCTGGCGCTCGCCGATCATGGTGAAGCTCGGATGATGGAACGCGCCGCCCGCGCCCGACACCAGCGACCGGAACCGCGCCGGCGGCGTGGCCGGCGCCGGGCCCGGCGTCTCGTAGCGCGCGTAGTGATGCTGGTCGCCGGCGAGGTCGAGGCGACACGTGCCCGGCGGTGGCGCGGCCGCGCCGGTCTCGTAATACCGCGGCAGGTCGAGCCGCTCGAGCGCGGTCTGGTGGTGGCGCTCGACCATGACCGCGCCGAACACCACCGCGGGCGCGTGGGTGGCGACCACCAGCCGGTCGGGTCGCGGCAGCGAGCGGAAGTAGCTCTCCTGGCGAGCGTCGAGACCGTGCTCGACGTCGAGGCCCCACAGGTGCCACTGCCACGGCAACTCGATGCCGACGTACGACGCGGTCTGGACCCGCTCGAACCCGGCCAGATCGAGCGGGCCGTGTTCGCGCGCCGGGGTGCCGCCCTTGCGGAACAGATCGCCGAAGCCGCTGAGGTCGTCGTACCAATCGTGGTTGCCGGGGATGCCGTACAGGCGCCGGCGCGGGGTCAGCGCGGCCCCGGCGGCGTGCAGGTCGCGCGCGGCCCAGGCGAACGGCGCGCGGACCCGGCCGGCGATCGTGGCGCGATCGGCGACGTGGTAGGCGGTGTCGCCGCCGAACAGCACGAACTGCCCGGGTGGCAGCAGCGCCGGACCGGCGCCAGGATCGCCCAGGGTCACCATCACCGGGCCCCGGCGGCGATCGCGCTCGTCGGCGTCGGCCCCGAGGCGGAGCTCGGCCTGGAGCAGGTACGCGACGCTGTACATCGCCGCCTCGCCGTCGCCGGTGTCGCCCACGTAGTCGAACCAGAGCTCGCCCGACTCCGGCGGCTCGATCAGGCGCGGCGTCGCGACCGGCTCGACCACCTCGGCGAGCACGGCGCCGCCCAGGCCTTCGAGCCGGATGTCGCGGACCCGGCCGGCGTCGGGCGCGCCATCCTCGACGTGGGCGTGGCCGAGCGACACCGGCATCCAGTCGCGCGGATCGCCACGTCGGGTGTGCAGGATCGTGTTGAGCTTGGCCAGCAGCTCGGGCGCCAGCAGCCAGCCGACCGGGCGCCGCGGCCGCCGCGGCTTGGGCGGCACGTCGGCGACCCGCGCCAGCTCGAGCTCGGCGGCGGTGGTCGGCTGGGTCGGCTCGGCCGCCGGCGGCAGGTTCGGTCGCATCCCCGGGTGGAGGATAGCCCGCGGTCCGCCCGAAGTGCGGGCCGCACCCGGCTCAGCTGACCGGCCGGGACGCGCAGGTGGCCGGGGCGGGGTGGCCAGGCGAACCGCGGGTGTCGAACTACCCGCGCCAACCGCATGTCGCCGCGGCGGCGACGGTCGTGCGATCAGAGCTCGAGCGAGGCAGCGAGATCGTGGTCGGCGGCCTGGGTGACCCGGGCCCGCACGAAGCTGCCGGCCGGCGCGGTGCCG
>JBKJLC010000085.1:0-9754 GCA_046597055.1 Kofleriaceae bacterium
GAGCCGGGCCCGCTGCGCGGTCATCACCGAGTCGACCGACAGCAGGATCAGCGACAGCGGCGTCCGGATCTCGTGGCTGATGTTCTGGAACAGGCGCTCGCGGCTCTGCTGCGCCTCTTCGAGCCGCCCGACCGTGGCCGCGAGCTGATCGCGGGCCGCGCTGAGGTCGCGCGTGCGCGCCTCGACCCGGCGTTCGAGGCCGAGCTGGTACGCGGCCAGCTCGCGATACGCGACCGCGTTCTCGAGCGCGAGCGCCATGGTGGGCGCGATGAGGTCGAGGAGCATCCGGGCCTCCCCGAGATCGGCCGCGGGCGCCGGCCACACCTCGACCGAGCCAGCGACCCGCCCGCTGCCGGTGAGATCGATACGCAGGCCGGCGCCTGCCGGCCCCGGCCGGCCGGCCGTCATCCGGGTCGGCACCACAGAGCCATCCCGAAGGCTGAGCTCGAGCGCGGCCCCGGCCGAGCCGCCCTCGCTGACCAGCGAGTCGAGGATCGCGGTGGCGGTCGCGTCGGGGTCGCGCTCACCCCAGATCCGCTGACCCAGCTGATGCGCGGTCTGCAGCGTTGCGCGCTGGCGCTCGACCGCGTGGCGCGCCGACTCGAGTTCTTCGTAGCGGGCCTGCAGGCTATCGTGCGCATCCGCCAGCTCGTCGGCCGCCTGGCGCAGGTTGAATGGCCAGGTCACCGCGCGCCGGATCCAGGTCGAGACCCCGCGCGGCTCGACGTACTCGACGTGGACGTGCACGCCACCTTCGAACAGCTGCGCGGTGGTGCGGGCCTTGGCCGCGCCGAGCATTCGCGGCATCGCGGTGTAGGTTCCCTGCGAGACCAGGAACAACTCCTCGCTGGCGATGTATCCGGGCCGCATCCGCAACTCGATCACCACCCGGCCGGCGCCCTCGCTGCGGCAGCTGGTCTCGAGACACGTGAACATCTGACTGGCGACGCCCTTGGGGTCCGCCACCCAGTGATAGAAGCCCTTCACCGAGAAGCGCATCCGCGCGATGACGCCGATGAACTGGACCAGCGGGCTCTCGGTCGAGCGTTCGCCGATTTTCAGTAGCTCGTCACGGGTCCACAGCGCGCGACCGTTCTCCATCATGCGCAGAAACGCCGGCCAGTCGATGCGCTCGTCCTTGTCGGCGATATGGGCCACCGTGTACGGCGTGCCTTCGACCAGCCGGCGCGGGTCAATGGCGCGCTCGCGCAGATCGCGCAGCAACGTCTCGAAGAATCGACACGAGACTTCTTTCACGGGACCAGTCTACCTCGCGGGATCGGTCATCGGCCGGATCCCGCGGGAAGCGAGGCGCGTCGTCAGCACCCCCACCGGAAGACAAGGCTCGACCAGGTCTCACCCAGGCCACCGCCAAAGGTCACCACCACCGAGCCGTCACGCACGCGGTCCTCGAGCGCGGCCTGGGCCAGCACGTACGGCACGTTGACGCTGTTCATGTTCGCCAGGGACGGGAACGTCACGATCGTGTCGGCCCGATCGAGCCCGGCGTGGGTCCGCGTGACATCGGCCAGCCACGCGGTGCCCTGGTGCGACGCGTAGAAATCGACATCGGATGGCGTCAGCCCGGCCTGTTCGAGGACCTCGTGGATCGACGCGCGGGCACGGTCGACCAGACCGAGCAACATCGCGCGCGTATGGGTCCTGTCCACGGCATGCGTGGTGATCGCACCATCGTCCCACCATGCGCTGCCGGGCACACCCAGCACGAGGGCCTCGCAGCCACGGCCATCAGCGTGATGGCTGGCCGCCAGCAAGCCCCGGCCGGTTGTCACCGATCCGAAGATCACAGCCGCGGCGCCGTCGCCCCACCAAGCCGAGTGCGGCTCCTGCGGCCCGTGCACGCGCGTGATCGCTGACGAATGAACCGACAGCACCCGGCGCGCAGCGCCACTCGCGATCAGTCCCTGGGCCACGGTCGCGTGCATCGCGAAGCCGTTGCAGGCCGCCTCGGTCGACAGCACGAGGCAGCGCTCGGGCAGCCCGAGTCGACGGTGGGTGACACACGCCTGGTTCACCATCAGGTGCTCGGGTACCGGCGTCTGCACCATGATCGCGTCGATGTCGCCGGCCTCGACCCCGGCCCGGATCATCGCCTCTTGCGCGGCTGCGACCTCCATGTCGGTCGTGGTCATATCGGGCGCCATCACCCGGCGCGCGCGCGCGCCGCGGAACGGATCGTCTGCCAGCGCGCCCATCGCGGCGAGTGTGAGGCGTGCCCCGGGCGCCAGGTCGTCCAGCGCCAACGCGTCAACGCCGGTGGCGCGATGGGCCATCTTGTCGCGCCACCGCGCGACCTCGGCGTCCGGCCACCAGTCGTTGGTGCGGATCGTGGGCGGCAGGAACGTACCCATCCCGAGGACGCCGATCGCTGGCAACTAGTTGGGCCTCCGGCCCGGCTTGGCGGTCGGCGTGCCCATCGCGGCCATCCGGTCCTTCTTCGGCAGCTTGACGTCGGGATCGATGTGCACGTCGACGATGATCGGCCCGGGCGGGTTGGCCAGGAGCGCGGCGTGCTGGGCCAGCTCGCCGCGCCGGGTGACCCGCAGGAAGCGGGCGCCCAGGCCGGCCGCCAGCGAGCCGATGTCCATCGTGATGCCGTAGTCGGGCTTGCGGCCGTAGACCGCCTGGTGGCCGATCTCGACCATGCCGAGCCGGCGGTCGTTGAAGACGAACACCACCAGCGGCAGCCGCTCGGCCACCGCGGTCGCGACCTCGAAGCCGTTCATCGCGAAGCAGCCGTCGCCGCAGATCGCCGCGACCGCGCGCTCGGGGTGGGCCAGCTTGGCGCCGATCGCGCCGCCGATGCTCTGGCCCATCGAGCCGAGGCCGGTCATCACGACGTAGGCATCGGGGTGGGTGATCTCGAGGTAGTGGGTCGCGAACAGGAAGTGCTCGCCGGAGTCGACGGTGAAGATGGTGTCGCGCGGCAACACCGCCTGGATCTCGCGGACCGCGTCCTGCGGCGCGAGCTGGTCGGGCTCGCCGGCGGTCAGCGGGAACCGCACCACGCCCGCGCGCGGGCGGTTGATCACGCGCGGCTCGCGCGCCATCAGGCCGCCGAGGAAGGTCGCGGCCGGCGCGACCAGCGCGTGGGTCGGCGTGTAGCTGCGGCCGATCTGGCGGGCGTCGAGGTCGACGTGGACGAACGCGCGCCTGGGTTGCAGCAGCGGCGACCAGCCGTCGGTCGCGACATCGCCGAGGCTGGAGCCGACCACGATCAGTAGGTCGATGCCGCCCTCGACGTAGGCCCGCGACGACGGGTGACCGCCCAGGCCGAACACGCCCAGCGCCATCGGGTGGTCCTCGGGGAACACCCCCTTGGCCTTCGGGGTGGTCACGACCGGACACTGGTAGCGGTCGGCGACCGCGCGCAGCAGGGCGGGGGCGCCGTTGCCGCGGACGCCGCTGCCGGCCAGGATCAGCGGCCGACTCGCGATGCCGAGCAGCGACGAGATCTCGTCGAGCGCGCGCGCGGCCAGCCCGAACTCGAGGTGGACGTCGCTGGTGATCTGCGCCGGCGTCACCATCGCGGCGGCGACGTCCATCGGCACGGTCAGCGCGACCGGGCCCCGGCGGCCCGACAGCGCGGTCGTGATCGCGCGGTGCAGGACCAGCGGCGCCGACGCCGGATCGATCAGCTCGGCGGCCAGCTTGGTGACGTGACGGGTCATGCCGACCACGTTGAGGCCGTGGCTCGACCCGTCCTGCAGCGCGCCCTTGCCGTGGATGCGCCGCGGCACCTCGCCGACCAGGAGCAGCACCGGCAGGCCGTCGCAGTGGGCCGAGGCCAGGCCGGTCATCGCGTTGAGGACGCCAGGTCCCGAGGTCACCGCGGCGACGCCGAGCCGGCCGCTGGTGTGCGCATAGCCGCAGGCCGCGAACATCGCGCCGCTCTCATGACGGGTGGTGATCACCCGCATCTCCTTCCGATCCATCAGCGCGTCGTGGATCGGTGAGATCGGTCCGCCCGGAAGGCCGAACACGACCTCGACGCCGGCCGAGGCCAGCACATCCACCAGGACATCCGCGGTTCGTCGAACCGACGGCGTCGGTTCGGGTTGGTCTTGGGGGGATTGCTGGTGGTTCTGCACGTGCCTCCTATCGGGCGGCCAGAGGCGGGGACAGACCCACCTCCTCGACGATCGCGTTCACATCCACCGGCTTGCGCAGCACGCGGCGCGCCCCGGCGGCGCGGGCCGCCTGTTCGATCTCTGCGGTCATCCGTCCGCTGGTCACGATGACCGCGATGTCCCGGGTCGCGGGATTCGACTTGAGTCGCTTGCAGACCTCGATGCCGTCGAGGCCCGGCATGTAGACGTCGAGCACGAGCGCGTGCGGACGCACCGACCCGATCTCGACCAGCGCATCGATGCCGTTGTCGACCAGCGTCACCTCGATCTTGTCGCTCCATCGCTTGAAGGCGCGCCCGAGCGCCTTGAGCTGGATCGGGTCGTCGTCGACCGCGATCACCCGCCGCCGGGCCGCGTTCGACAGCGAGCGCGGGACCGGGATCTTGTGCTGGTCGAGGAAGGCGATCAGGTCGGCCGCCCGGATCCGTCGGTGGCCGCCGGGGGTCCGGAACGCCACGATGTGCCCGTCGTTCACCCACTTCTTCACCGAGCTCGGGTTAACCTGCAAGAGGTTACCCACCTGGGTCGAGGTGAGCAGCTGATCGGGTTCGATGGTCTCGGTGGTCGTCACGGTTTTCACAGTTACGCCGCATCAGGGGCGGAGTCAACGCTTCCCCGGTCCAGGCGGGTCGTGCGCTTTACACCATCACTGTCACGACGTGATCCAGGACCGCAATCACCCTACTTGGGTGAGGTTGAAACGCGCGGAGTTACCGGCACCTCCGGGGTTCAGGGGTGTGCCAGGGCGCAAGTTCCCGTGCTTGGTCGGTCTTGCGGACACGAGGGGGGGTGTCGGACATCGGCTGACCGGTGCTGATCAGACTCACGTTCACCGCCAAGGTGCGGCAAGGCGCGCCTCCTGAACGGTGGCTCAGCGCATCCATCCGGGCAAACCCGGCGCGCTGGGACGCGGTTTGGGCGCAGCCCAGAAACGTCGCGTGTGGTCGGGGCCAAGCCCGCGGGCGCGCGCCAAAAAACACGTCCGCGGGTGATCCAGCGCGACGCCCGCGACGTAGGCTAGCGAAGCATCTGTCCCACGAGCCCTGGTAGGTACCGGCACGCGTGGGGCGTCACGGGGTCGCCCGGGGGGGCGATTCGTCACAGGAGTCTCCGTGCCCGATCTGCACCAACACCTCTCCAGCTCGCGCAAGGTCGAGTTCGAAGACCTCGACTGGGCGCTGGCCCGCCACCACGGGTTGACCGAGCGCGAGCGCGACATGCTGCAGTACTTTGCAGACGTCGAGAGCCAGACCGTCTTCTACATGCTCGAGGTGGCGAAGCTCGAGGTGTCGCGCGACCCGGAGCTCCTGACGTTCCTCACGATGTGGAACTACGAGGAGTACTTTCACTCGCACGCGATCTCGCGGCTGCTGCACGAGTGCGGGCACGACATCGTGCCGCCGATGAACCGAGCCACCACCCTGCGGGCCCGGGCCCGGCTGCGGGCCCGGCTCGAGGATGCGGCGCAGGTGGCGCTGGCCAAGGCGATGCCGCGCGCGTTCGTGGCGCTGTGGATGGCGTGGGGCGCGGCCCAGGAGCTGCTGACCACCCAGGCGTACGAGGAGATCGCACGCAACACCCGCAACCCGGTGCTGGCCGAGCTGTTCCGCCGCATCGCGAAGCAGGAGCGCCGTCACTTCGCCTACTACTACGTCGCGTCGCGCGAGCGGCTCGAGGGCTTCAAGCGCGGCCAGCAGCTGGTTCGCCTGATCTTCGAGCGCAACTGGAACCCGGTGGGGTCGGGGGTCAAGTCGCCCGCCGATCAGGCCGAGATGATCGCGCGCATCTTCCCGGGCGCGCGCCTGTTCGACGTGTTCGGGCACGTCGACGAGCGGATGGCGGCGCTGCCCGGGCTCCACGGGCTGGCGGTTTGCACGCGCTGGGCCCACAAGGTCCAGCCGATGCTGCCCGCCGACGCGCGCTGGACGCCGCCGGTCGGGTGGACCCGGTCGTCGGTCAGCGACGAGAGCTCCGCCGCGGCCTGAGACGCGCGGAGGATGGATTCGAAAGAATCACAGCCCCTGCGCGGCGCAGGTCAGCTCAGGACCGGCAGCGTCCGCATCGTGCCGCGGGTGACGCCGAACTGCTCGTGGGCCCGGGCGATGCGGACCACGTCCGCCGGTGCCTGCTCGCCGCGGACCAGCGCGCGGTACGCGGTGTACAGCGCGGCCGCCTGATCGGCCGGCTCGCGGACCAGCTCGACCCGGAACCGGGCCACCCCGCGCACGCGCAGCGACGGCACCAGCGCGGCCGCGGTCTGGGCCTGGGCGTTGAAGACCGTGTTGCGACAGCCGACGTCGACCACGACCGGGTGGGGCAGGCCGGTGCGGTCGCGCAGCGAGACCTCGTGCTGCTCGCACGGTCGGCCGCAGGTGCGGAAGTCCTTCCCGTCCGACAGGAGGTGCGCGTAGACGCAGTGCTCGGTGTGGAAGGTCGGGATGTGGTGGTGCACGGTGACCGCCAGCCGGGCGCCTGGCATCGCGGCCAGCAGGGCGTCGAGCTGGGCCGCGTCGAGGTCGTGGGACGCGGTCACCGTCTCGAGCCCGAGCCCGAGCGCGAAGCCGGCCGTGATCGAGTTGGTGACGTTGAGCGAGAAGTCGCCGTGGAGGGGCACGCCCGCGCCCTCGAGCGTCGCCAGCGCGGCCCAGCTCCGGACCAGGATCGCGTCGGGCTCGAGCCGGCGCAGGTGCGCCACCATCTTGTCCTCACCCGGCTTCTGGACGCGGGGCGTGGCAACCACCACCCGGACCCCACGGGCCCGGGCCGACGCTACCGCCCGGGCAAGTCCGACCATTTCCATCCAGTCGAGCTCGACCTCGGTGGCGCCGGCGTCGATCACCCCCATGAGCTGATCGGCGGTGCGGCACAGCGGGACCACGCACGCCGGCATCGAGTCGTCCCCTCGCTCGCGACCGGCCCAGGCCTCGCTGCGCACGCGCGCGACCACCGGCGTGGCCTCGACCTGCCGCGCCAGGACCGCCTGGTCGAGCAGCGTCTCCATCGCCGTCACCAGCCGGCGCCGCACGGCCTTGAGCTCCGAGACCGGGAGGTGGAGCCCGGGCGCGAGGTCGGAGGTGGCGATCGAGGCGACGTGGAAGCGGGTCCCGCCGGTCGCGCCCAGCTTGTCGTGCAACAAGGCGGCGTCGAGGCCGGTGCCGGTGCGGGCGGCCGCCAGCGCCAGCTCGCTCGCGACCTCGACGCTCGCGACGCCGACCTGCGCCCGCACCCGCAGCGGCGCGCCGGCGACCCCGGCGACCGTGAGCGCCAGCGCGATCCGGCCGTCGGGCTCGCGCTCGCCGAGCTTCTCGGCCGCGCGATGCGCCGCGGGATCCGAGGTGATCCACACCCGCGCACCGGCGCCGACCCGGGTCAGGTCGGGCCCGGGCCGACCGAACCGCAGTCGGATCCGATCGTCGGCCACTCGCTCGACGCCGAAGATGAAGCCGCCGATCTCGTCGTCCTCGGGGCGGCCCTGGTCGAACACCACGCCGAGGCCGGCCCGCGGCTCGACCGGCGCTGCCTCGGGCGCCAGCGAGGTCCACACGCCGTCGGTGACAAGCTCGACGGTGTCACCGGCGACCACCTCGACCGTGCCGACGTAGACGCCGCGGTGCTTGGGCGCGAGCCCGACCACCAGCCGCTGGTGATCGGTGCCGGCCAGGAAGCCGGGTGACTGGCCGCGGGTGTACGCGAGCCCCATCGCCGCGAGATCGCGCGCGAGCCCGGCCTCGTCGGGGCTGCCGGCGACGATCGAGTCACGCCACCGCCGGTAGCCGCCGACCGCGGTCGCGACGTAGGCCGGGCCCTTCTGCCGGCCCTCGATCTTGAGGCTGGCGACGCCGGCCGCGACCAGCGCCGGGACCGCGCCGGCGCCGGCGAGATCTCGCGGCGACAGCAGGTAGCGGACCTCGCCGAGCTCGCGCACCTCGCCGTCGACCACCAGGTCGTACGGCAGCCGGCAGCTCTGCGCGCACTGGCCGCGGTTGGCCGAGCGCCCGCCCCACGACTCCGAGGTCAGGCACTGGCCGCTCCACGACACGCACAGCGCGCCGTGCACGAACACCTCGAGCTCGATCGGGCTCTCGGCGGCGAACCGCGCGATCTCCTCGACCGACAGCTCGCGCGGCACCACCACCCGGGTCGCGCCCAGCCGCGCCGCCACCCGGGCGCCCTCGGCCGACGACACCGTCATCTGGGTCGAGGCGTGCACCGCCAGCGTCGGGCACAGCGCCCGGGCGATCAGCGCGACCGCGGGATCTTGCACGATGATCGCGTCGACGCCGGCGCGCGCGATCGCGCGCAGGAGCCGCTCGACCGTCGGCAGCTCGGACTCGAACACCAGCGTATTCAGCGTGACGTAGGCGCGGGCGCCAGCCCGGTGGATGCGGGCGACCACCGCCGGCAGCGAGGCCACCGAGAAGTTGCTGGCGCGGGCGCGCGCGTTGAAGCCCTCGTCGAGGCCGAAGTAGACGGCGTCGGCGCCGGCGGCCAGGGCGGCAGCGAGGGCCGCGTCGTCACCGGCGGGGGCGAGGATCTCGGGCCGGTGCGGCGCACCAACGCGGGGCGGGCGCGGAATCCGGTGGAACATCCTGGCCCAGCTACCACGCATACCACGAGGCGGTCCACGGCGATAACCGGGGGCTGCATCGAACGCTTATCAAGGCTTGCAGCGCCGTGGGCACCTGCATATAAGGCCTCACCTGCGCCCATCCGGGCCGTGTCGCGCTCCCATCCAGGGCCGGCAGCAACGCTCCCCCATTCTCGAGGTGACTCATGTTCTCCCTGCTGGCGGCCCTTACGGGGGTACCCGGATCGAACGCTGCGGCCACTGGTCCGAAGCCGATCCACTCCGAAGCTGACCTGGTCCTACCCGACTTCCACAAGATCGACTTCCTCGGGCTGAGCGGCTGGTCGCTCCTCGCGATCGGGCTCGTGGTCTGTGCGATCGGCATGCTGTTCGGGCTGCGCATCTACAAGCAGCTCCAGAGCATGCCTGTGCACAAGTCGATGCTGGAGGTGTCGGAGCTGATCTACGCCACCTGCAAGACCTACCTCTTCACCCAGGGCAAGTTCATCGCCCTGCTGTGGGTGCCGATCGCGACGATCATCGTCGTGTACTTCGGCGTCCTCGAGAAGGTGCCGGTGGCCAAGGTCGCCGCGATCGCCGCGTTCTCGGTGGTCGGTATCCTCGGCAGCTACGGCGTCGCCTGGTTCGGCATCCGGATCAACACCTTCGCCAACAGCCGGGCCGCCTTCGCCAGCCTCCGCGGCAAGCCGTACCCGACCTACGCGATCCCGCTCAAGGCCGGCATGTCGATCGGCACCATGCTGATCTCGATCGAGCTGCTCCAGATGCTCGCGATCATGCTGTTCCTCCCCGGTGACTACGCCGGTCCGTGCTTCATCGGCTTCGCGGTCGGTGAGTCGCTCGGCGCGGCGGCGCTCCGCATCGCAGGCGGCATCTTCACGAAGATCGCCGACATCGGCTCGGACCTGATGAAGATCGTCTTCAACATCAAGGAAGACGATGCTCGTAACCCCGGCGTGATCGCGGACTGCACCGGTGACAACGCCGGTGACTCGGTCGGCCCCACGGCAGACGG
>JBKJLC010000123.1:0-72501 GCA_046597055.1 Kofleriaceae bacterium
GAACGACGTCGCGTCCGCTCGGCTTCTCGAACTCGAACTTGATGAAGGGACGCACGAGGCTGGAGCGCTTCGGGCCCTTCGCTTCGATCTCTTCCTTCAGCTTGTCGATCTGCTTCACGCGCGACTGCGCCTGCTTGCTCTTCGACGCGTGCGAGCCGAAGCGCTGCACGAACTCCTGGAGCTCGGCGACCTTCTTCTTCGCGGTCGCGGCCTGCGTCGCGGCGCGCTGGTTGTTCTCGTACTTCGCGTCGATGAAGTCGGCGTAGTTGCCGCTGTAGACGGTGATCGTCTGGTAGTCGACGTCGGCGATGTGCGTCGCGACGGAGTTGAGGAAGTGGCGGTCGTGGCTGACGACCACGAGCGTTCCCTTGAAGTCGTTGATGAGGAAGCTCTCGAGCCAGCGGATCGACTCGAGGTCGAGGTGGTTCGTCGGCTCGTCGAGGAGGAGCACGTCCGGCTTGCCGTAGAGGACCTGCGCGATGAGGACGCGCAGCTTGTAGCCGCCGGAGAGCGCGCTCATCTTCGACTCGTGCTTGTCGGCCGGGATGCCGAGGCCGACCAGCAGCTCGGCGGCGTCGCCCTCGGCGGTGTAGCCGTCCTCCTCGCCGATCGTGCCCTCGAGCCCGCCGAGGCGAACGCCGACCTCATCGGTCACCTCGCCGGCGAGGAGCTTCTCTTTTTCGGCCATCGCGGCCCACAGGGATTTTTTCCCCATGATGACCGTGTCGAGAATGCGCTCCTGCTCGTACTCGAAATGGTTCTGCCGGAGGACGCCGAGGCGCAGATTGCCCGGGATTGTGATGGCTCCGGTGTCGGTGTCCTCGTTGCCCTCGAGCATCTTGAGGAGGGTGCTCTTCCCGGCGCCATTTGCCCCAGTGAGGCCATAACGCTTGCCCGGGTCGAACTGCATCGAGACGTTCTCGAACAGGATCTTTGGGCCGAATCGCTTGGTTACCTTGTCGAGGACGATCACAGCGCGCCTTTTAGCACGCTTTTCGGTACGTTGCGCGGCTCGGCATGCCGCACGCATGCGAGAGGCCGCCGCGGCTCATGCTCGAGCTGCGGCATTCCGATGCAGCGACAGGATACGCCGCAGCGTCGTGCCACGTCAGACGACGGAGAAGCGCATGTCGATGAAGGATGCCGTGCCTGCCACCCGTACGACCCGCACCACGAAGTCGAAGGGCAAGAAGGCAGTAGCGGCCAACGGTGGGACCAACGGCTCGAACCACCCGAAGGACGCCGCCGTGCTGCCTCCGCGCACCACGACGATGATGAACGCGGTCGGCGCGGCCGTCCCCGTCACCGAGTGGGACCGCCTCTCGGCGGACAGTCGCTACGAGGTCGAGCACCTCCTCGAGGTGCTGAAGGCCGTGAAGGCCGGCGATTTTCGCGCGCGCTTCGAATACCAGCAGAGCGGCATCCTCGGGCGCGTCGGCGAGCTCCTGAACGACATCATCGACCTCGACGAGCACCTCACCAGCGAGCTGATTCGCGTCGGCAAGGTCGTTGGTCAGGAAGGCAAGATGCACGAGCGTGCGTCCGTCGGTCCGGCGCGTGGCGCCTGGGCCTCGGGCATGGAGTCGGTGAACCAGCTCATCGCCGACCTCGTGTCGCCGACGAACGAGGTCGCGCGCGTCATCACCGCCGTCGCCCGAGGCGACCTCTCGCAGAAGATGGTCCTCGAGATCGAAGGGCGCCCGGTTCGCGGCGAGTTCCTCCGCATCGGAACGACCGTCAATAGCATGGTCGATCAGCTCAACTCGTTCGCCAGCGAGGTGACCCGCGTCGCCCGCGAGGTCGGCACCGACGGCCGCCTCGGCGGCCAGGCCAACGTGCGCGGGGTCGGCGGCACCTGGAAGGACCTGACCGACAACGTCAACAACATGGCGTCGAACCTGACCGGTCAGGTCCGGAACATCGCCGAGGTCACCACCGCGGTCGCCAACGGCGACCTGTCCAAGAAGATCACCGCCGACGCCAAGGGCGAGATCCTCGAGCTGAAGAACACGATCAACACGATGGTCGATCAGCTCAACGCGTTCGCCTCCGAGGTGACCCGGGTCGCCCGCGAGGTCGGCACCGAGGGTCGCCTCGGCGGTCAGGCCCAGGTCAAGGGCGTCGGCGGCACCTGGAAGGACCTCACCGACTCGGTCAACTCGATGGCGTCGAACCTCACCGGTCAGGTCCGCAACATCGCCGAGGTGACCACCGCGGTCGCCAAGGGCGACCTGTCCAAGAAGATCACGGTCGACGTGAAGGGCGAGATCCTCGAGCTGAAGAACACGATCAACACGATGGTGGATCAGCTCAACTCGTTCGCCAGCGAGGTGACCCGGGTCGCCCGCGAGGTCGGCACCGAGGGCAAGCTCGGCGGTCAGGCCCAGGTCCGCGGCGTCGCCGGCACCTGGAAGGACCTCACCGACAACGTCAACTCGATGGCGTCGAACCTGACCGGCCAGGTCCGCAACATCGCCGAGGTGACCACCGCAGTCGCCCGCGGCGATCTCTCGAAGAAGATCACCGCCGACGCCAAGGGCGAGATCCTCGAGCTGAAGAACACGATCAACAACATCATGGTCGACCAGCTGCGCGCGTTCGCCTCCGAGGTGACCCGGGTCGCCCGCGAGGTCGGCACCGAGGGCAAGCTCGGCGGCCAGGCCCAGGTCGAGGGCGTCGCCGGCACCTGGAAGGACCTGACCGACTCGGTCAACTTCATGGCCTCGAACCTGACTGGCCAGGTCCGCAACATCGCCGACGTCACGACCGCGGTCGCCAAGGGCGACCTGTCGAAGAAGATCACCGCCGACGCGCGCGGCGAGATCCTCGAGCTGAAGAACACGATCAACACGATGGTCGATCAGCTCAACTCGTTCGCGTCCGAGGTGACCCGGGTCGCCCGCGAGGTCGGCACCGAGGGCCGGCTCGGCGGCCAGGCCCAGGTCAAGGGGGTCGGCGGCACCTGGAAGGACCTCACCGACAACGTCAACTCGATGGCGTCGAACCTGACCGGCCAGGTCCGGAACATCGCCGAGGTCACCACCGCGGTCGCCAACGGCGACCTGTCGAAGAAGATCACCGCCGACGCCAAGGGCGAGATCCTCGAGCTGAAGAACACCATCAACACGATGGTCGATCAGCTCAACTCGTTCGCCTCCGAGGTGACCCGGGTCGCCCGCGAGGTCGGCACCGAGGGCAAGCTCGGCGGCCAGGCCCAGGTCCGCGGCGTCGCCGGCACCTGGAAGGACCTCACCGACAACGTCAACTCGATGGCGTCGAACCTGACCGACCAGGTCCGCGGCATCGCCAAGGTGGTGACCGCGGTCGCCAACGGCGACCTCAAGCACAAGCTGGCGCTCGAGGCGTCCGGCGAGATCGCGGCGCTGGCCGACACCATCAACTCGATGACCGAGACCCTGGCGACCTTCGCCGAGCAGGTGACCTCGGTCGCCCGCGAGGTCGGGGTCGAGGGCAAGCTCGGCGGCCAGGCCAAGGTGCCCGGCGCCGCCGGCACCTGGCGCGACCTGGTCGACAACGTCAACCAGCTGGCCTCGAACCTGACCAACCAGGTCCGCGCGATCGGCGACGTGGCCACCGCCGTGACCAAGGGCGACCTGACCCGGTCGATCGCGGTCGAGGCGTCGGGCGAGGTCGCCGCGCTCAAGGACAACATCAACGAGATGATCCGCAACCTGCGTGAGACCACGCAGAAGACGACCGAGCAGGACTGGCTCAAGACCAACCTCGCCAAGTTCACCCGCATGCTCCAGGGCCAGCGCGACCTGGTCACGGTCGGCCAGCAGATCCTGTCGGAGCTGGCGCCGCTGGTGTCGGCGCAGCACGGCGTGTTCTACCTCGCCGACAAGGACCTCGAGGACGGCGGCACCGTGATGAAGCTGCTGGCCAGCTACGCCTACAAGCAGCGCAAGAACGTGGGCACCCGGTTCCGGCTCGGCGAGGGCCTGGTCGGTCAGTGCGCGTTCGAGAAGCAGACCATCCACCTCACCGAGGTCCCGCACGACTACGTGCAGATCAGCTCGGGCCTGGGCGCGTCGCCGCCGCTGTCGATCGTGGTCTTGCCCGTGATCTTCGAGGGCCAGGTCAACGCCGTGATCGAGCTGGCCTCGTTCAGCCGGTTCTCGGACATCCACCAGGCCTTCCTCGACCAGCTGACCGAGTCGATCGGCATCGTGGTCAACACCATCGCCGCCGGCATGCGGACCGAGGCGCTCCTGCGCCAGTCGCAGTCGCTGACCCAGGAGCTGCGCTCGCAGCAAGAGGAGCTGCAGCGCACCAACGACCAGCTCGGCGAAAAGGCCACTCTGCTCGAGCTCAAGCACCGCGAGGTCGAGCTGGCCAAGCAGGAGCTCGAGGAGAAGGCCGAGCAGCTCGCGCTCACCTCGCGCTACAAGTCCGAGTTCCTCGCCAACATGTCGCACGAGCTGCGCACGCCGCTCAACAGCCTGCTCATCCTGTCGAAGATGCTGGCCGACAACAGCGAGCAGAACCTGACCGCGCGCCAGGTCGAGTTCGCCGGCACCATCCACGCCGCCGGCACCGACCTGCTGGCGCTGATCAACGACATCCTCGATCTGTCGAAGATCGAGTCGGGCACCATGTCGGTCGAGGCGACCGACGTCCCGCTGTTCGACGTGCGCGATCAGGTCGAGCAGAGCTTCCGGCACGTGGCCCAGCTCAAGCAGCTCGACTTCGGCATCGAGATCGCCCCGGGCCTGCCGGCGGCGGTGGTCACCGACACCAAACGCCTGCACCAGGTCCTCAAAAATCTCCTGTCGAACGCGTTCAAGTTCACCGAGCGCGGAAAGGTCACCCTCCACATCGCGACCGCCGAGAGCGGCTGGACCAAGGGCATCGAGCAGCTCGACAACGCCGACACCGTGCTGGCGTTCGCGGTCACCGACACCGGCATCGGCATCGCCCCCGACAAGCAGCGCATCATCTTCGAGGCGTTCCAGCAGGCCGACGGCACCACCAGCCGCAAGTACGGCGGCACCGGCCTGGGCCTGTCGATCAGCCGCGAGATCGCGCGCCTGCTCGGCGGCGAGATCCGGGTGACCAGCGCGCCCGGTCGCGGCAGCACTTTCACGTTCTACGTGCCGCGGGTGCTGCGGGTGTCGACCGACGTGCCGGCGCGGCCGGCGTTCGACGTGCTCGACCTCACGCGGTCGAGCAGCGCCTTCATCGCCAACCGCGAGGAGGGCATGCTGCGCCTGACCGGCACCGAGGACGAGCCGGTGGTGCACGAGCCGATCGGCCCGGGCGATCGGGTCCTCTTGATCATCGAGGACGACGCCGCGTTCGCCAAGGCGCTGTCGGCGATCGCCCGCGACCGCGGCTTCAAGACCGTGGTCGCGCCGCAGGGCGACCTCGGCGTGCGCCTGGCCCAGAAGCTGCGGCCGGCCGCGATCACGCTCGACCTGCGGCTGCCCGACACCGATGGGCTGGTCGTGCTCGACCAGCTCAAGCACGACCGCAACACCCGCCACATCCCGGTCGAGATCGTCTCGGTCGAGGATCGGATGCCGGTGGCGATGCGCATGGGCGCGCGCGGCTGGCTGCAGAAGCCTGTCGAGCCCGAGCTGGCCGGCCGGGTCCTGGGCGCGATGGCCGACGACGCCGCCGGCACCCACGACGTGCTGCTGGTGAGCTCCGACGAGGTCGGCGCCCGCCGGGTCGCCGATCTGATGGACGACGTCGGGATCGGCGTGACCCGGGTCGGCTCGGCCGCCGACGCGCTCCGGGTCGCCCCCGGGCGCCGGTTCGCGTGCGCGATCATCGACCCGGTGGTCGGTGACAACACCGCGGTCCAGGTGCTGCGCGACCTGCGCGGCTCCGAGCACGCCGATCTGCCGATCCTGATCTACCGGAGCCCGGGCGGCGTCCACCTCGAGACGACCGCGCTGATCGAGGCCGGCGGGCCGATGGCGATCACCGTGATCGAGCGCCCCGACCGCCTGCTCGACGAGGTCATGCTGCACCTGCACCGGCCCGAGAGCTCGCTGCCCGACGAGCAGCGCCGCATGCTCGAGGAGCTGCACCGCCACGGCACCGAGCTGACTGGGGCCAAGATCCTGATCGTCGACGACGACGTCCGCAACATCTTCGCGGTGACCAGCGTGCTCGAGAGCTTCGGAGTCGACGTGCTGCACGCGGAGAACGGCAAGGACGGCCTGGCCCTGCTCGACGCCAACCCCGACGTCAGCGCGGTGCTGATGGACATCATGATGCCGGAGATGGACGGCTACGAGGTGATGCGCCGCATCCGCAGCCGCAACGAGTACCAGCACCTCCCGATCATCGCGGTGACCGCCAAGGCGATGCGGGCCGATCGCGAGAAGTGCCTGCGCGCGGGCGCGTCCGACTACCTGGCCAAGCCGGTCGATCCCGACAAGCTGCTGTCGCTCCTGCGGGTCCGGATCGCGGCCGGCGAGCACCGATGAGGCTGCTGCCCAGCACCGATCCGCCGCCGCCGGAACCGACCCCGGGGACCAAGAGCGAGGTCAACGTGCTCCTGGTCGACGATCGGGTGGAGGACCTGCTCGCGATGGAGAGCGTCCTGTCCGGCTCGGACTACCGGATCGTGACCGCGCGCTCGGGCCGCGAGGCGCTCCTGCAGGTGCTCCGCCAGGACTTCGCGGTGATCCTGCTCGACGCCCGCATGCCCGGCATGGACGGCTACGAGGTGGCCACGATCATCAAGCAGCGCGAGCGGTCCAAGCACACGCCGATCCTGTTCCTGACCGCCGACATGACCGGCATGGAGGGCATCTACCGCGCCTACGAGATCGGGGCGATCGACTACCTGATCAAGCCGATCGATCGCGACGTGGTCCGCGCCAAGGTCGCGGTGTTCGTCGACCTGTTTCGCAAGGATCAGCGCATCCGCGAGCAGGCCGAGGCGCTGCGGATGGCGGACGGCCGCCAGCGCGAGATGGAGCGCGAGCGCGAGCGGAACGCCAGCCAGCGGCGGTACCGCAACCTGGCCGACGCGATCCCGCAGATCGTGGTCCTGACCGCGCCCGACGGCGCGCTGACCTCGGTCAACCGCTACTGGTCCGAGTACACCGGCATGGCCTACGAGCAGGCGCTGGAGTGGGGCTGGACCCAGGCGCTGCACCCCGACGAGCTCGAGCCCCAGCTGCTCCGGCTGGGGCCGGCGATGGCCAGCGGCGAGCCCTACGAGACCGAGTGCCGGCTGCGCCGCCATGACGGCGTCTACCGCTGGCACAAGGTGATCGCGGTGCCCGAGCACGGCGACACCGGCATGCTCACCGGCTGGATCGGCAGCTGCACCGACATCGACGATCTCAAGCAGGCCAACGCCCGCGCGACCGAGGCGATCGAGCTGCGCGACGAGTTCCTGTCGATCGCGTCGCACGAGCTGCGCACGCCGCTGTCGGCGATGCTGCTCGGCCTCGAGTCGATGCGGGTCGATCTCGATCGCGGCCTCGACCTGGTCAAGCTCAACACCCGCCTCGACCGCACCCTGCGCCAGACCGTGCGGTTGACCAAGCTGGTGGCCAACCTGCTCGACGTGTCGCGGATCGTGTCGGGCCGGCTCGAGCTCGACCTCGACGACTGCGACGCCGCCGAGCTCACCCGCGAGGTGGTCGATCGCCACGCCGAGGAGGCCGAGCGGGCCGGCTGTCCGGTCGAGGTCACCACCGAGCCGGCGCCCGGGCGCTGGGATCGGCTGCGGCTCGAACAGGTCGTCACCAACATCCTGTCGAACGCGATCAAGTACGCGGCCGGGAACCCGATCCGGGTGCGGGTCACCGGCGGGCCCCGGGTCCGGATCGAGATCGAGGACGGCGGGCCGGGCATCGCGCCGGTCGACCTCGAGCGCATCTTCGGCCGGTTCGAGCGGGCGGCGCCGACCCGCCACTTCGGCGGCCTCGGCATCGGGCTGTTCATCGCCCAGCAGATCGTCCATGCGCATGGCGGGCAGATCGCGGTCACCAGCCCGCCCGGCCAGGGCGCGCGGTTCGTGATCGACGTGCCGGCCGACGTCTCGCCGTGATCGACGACGTGGCGACCGGGCCGCGCACTCCCGTGCGAGCCTGCCGCGCCGGAGCCCCTCGTCACGTGCGCGCCCGGCACAGCGAGCCGCCCGCGCGCGGTCGCGCTGGCGTAAACGGCCTTCATTTGGTGAGCGATCGCGGGCATGAGTCCTGCTCGCGGGTGCAGCCGTGCGCCGATACATCAGGATCGAACAGGGCCAGGGTGGTTCCACCGTGTCGGCGCTCCCGACGCCCCTGCCAGCGGCGGCGCCCGGCTCGCTGGAACGCGCCGCGAGCACCCTGACGCTGCCGCGCGACTGGCACCTGCTGTCGACTCCCGAGCGATGGCACCTGGTGACGCGCTTCTCGCGCGAGCTGTGCTGCGTGGAATCGGCCACCGAGCGCCGCCGGATGCTGGGCCAGGTCGCCGTGGTCGCGCCCGAGCTGGCGGCGCGCCTGGCGGCCTCGCTGGGCCTGAAGGCCGACGCCGAGCTGATCCCGGCCGACGTGGTGACGCCGGGGCGGGCCCGGCGCGGCACGCGCACCCGCGAGTTGTCGCCGTACGCGACCTGACCCTGGCCTCCCGGCGGCATGGCGCGGGCGCCGGGCCCGACCACGCCGTGGCAGCGGCGCCGGGCACCGCGTCAGTCGGGGTCGCGACCCGCGGCCAGCGGCAGCGAGACCACGGCCTCGCAACCGCGGGCGCCGATCCGGTTGCGCAGCACCAGGGTGCCACCGTGGGCCTCGGCGATCTGACGCGACAGCACCAGCCCGATGCCTGACCCGCTCGGCTTGGTCGTGACGAAGGGCACGAACAGGTTGGTGGTCTGGGCCAGCCCCGGGCCGTCGTCCTCGACGACGATCTCGGCGCTGCCGGTGCCCGCGACCACCGACCAGCGCAGGCGGACCCCGGCGCCGTCGGCCGCGCCGGTCTCCAGCACCGCCTCGGCCGCGTTCGCCACCAGGTTGATGAGGAGCTGATCGAGCTGGTCGCCATCGCCGGCGACCGCGAGGTCCGGCCCCGGCGCGACCGCGACCCTGACCCGGGTCTCGAACTCGGCGGCGCGTCGGACCCAGGGCGCGACCTCGACCGTGCCCGGCTGCGGCGGCGGCAGCCGGGCCAGCCGCGCGTACGAGGTCATGAATCGCGACAGCGCCTCGGACCGGCGCTGGATCACGGCCAGCCCGCGCTCGAGATCCGCGTCGAGATCGGGCGCGCGCTCGGCCGCGGCCAGCGCGTAGCGCAGGGTGTCGGCGATCGACCGGATCGGCCCGAGCGAGTTGTTGATCTCGTGCCCGAGCACGCGCACCAGCCGCCGCCACGCCTCGCGCTCCTCGGCACGCAGCGCGCGGCCGACGTCGGTCAGCACCACCAGCCGGTGCGGCACGCCCGACAGCCGGACCTCGCTGCGCCGGATCTGCCAGGGACCGTCGCCGCCCGGCAGCGCCAGCCGTACCGTGCGCACGCTCTCGACCTCGAACAGCTCGGCGATCCCGAGCGCGGTCACCGGCTGCCCGATCACCGTCGCCGTGCCCAGCGCGCGCTCGGCGGCGCGGTTGGCGACCCGGACCCGGCCGTCGCGATCGGTGGCCAGCACCGCGACGTCGATGCCCTCGACCACCCGGGCCAGCCCGGCAGCGGCCTCCTCGTCGCGGTGGCGCTCCTCGCGCAGCTCGGACGCCAGCGCGCCCAGCTCGCCGAGCGCCAGGCCCAGCGCGTCGCGCTGGCGATCGTGGCGGCCGCGGACGCTGTAGTCGCGCGCGCGCAGCGCGGCCAGCAGGTTGCCGAGCGTCTGCAGCGGCCGCACCACGCGCTCGTACACGGCGGCGACGCAGATCGCGACGCCGACCCCCATCGCCAGGGTCAGCGTGACCTCGGTCTTGCGATCGAACCCCGCGGTCCACAGCAGCGGCAGCGCCACCACCGTGGGGATCGCCGCGGCCGCGAGCACGAGCCCGGCGTGGGTGGTCAGGGCGCGCTCGATCAGGAAGCGCTCGGCCGCCTCGAGCGTGAGGTCCTCGATCCGCGGCGCACCCTCGCGGACCCGCAGCGCGAGGTCGGCCTCGCCGAGCTCATCGCCGCGCGCCAGCAGCACCGCGCGCTCGACCACGTGGACCAGCTCGCGCACGTTGCCTGGCCACGGGTGGGCCAGCAGCGCCGCCACCGCCGCCGCCGAGGAACAGGGTGCCGCCATCGGCCAGCTCGAAGCAGCCGGCGCGGTCGGCGCGGGCGTCGGGGAACGCGCCCTTGACGTGCCCGAACAGCTCGCTCTCGAGCACGCCCTCGCCCAGCCCGCCGGCGTTGACCGCGACGAACGGCCGGTCGGCCCGGGGCGAGGCCGCGTGCAGCCAGCGCGCGACCACCTCCTTGCCGGTGCCGTGCTCGCCGGTGATCAGCGCCGCCGCGCTCGACGGCGCGATCCGCTCGAGCAGCTCGACCACCGGCTGCATCGCCCGCGACACCGCCACCAGCTCGGGCAGCTCGTCGCACCGGCGCCGGGCCGCCTCGCCCTCGCGCCGGCGGGTCGCCCGCAGCGCCCGCGACAGCGCGATGTGGGTGCCGAGGGTCGCGACCAGCCGCGCGTTGTCCCAGGGCTTGGTGAGGTAGTCGCGCGCGCCCCGCCGCATCGCCTCGACCGCGCCTTCGATCGAGCCCCACGCGGTCATCACCACCACCGGCAGGTCGGGCGCCAGGGCCCGCAGGCGGTCGAGCAGGTCCATACCCTCCTGGCCCGAGGTGGTGTCGCGCGCGTAGTTGAGGTCGAGCAGGCAGACGTCGAGATCCTCGACCTCGGCGATCGCCATCGCCGCCGCCGGCGAGCTCGCGGTCCGCACCTCGAGGCCGTGGGCCTTGCCGAGCATCCGCAACGCCTCGAGCACGTCGGGCTGGTCGTCGGCGACGAGGATCCGGGGGCGACTCACCGCCGGTGAGGATACTCGAAGGCGCCGGCCGAGCTGGCGCCTCGGGTCGCCACCCGCGCGGTCGTGCGATCCGTGCCCACTGCCGTTGGCGGCTCCTGGGGTTGCCGTGGACAGGCGTCCCGCCGGGCTTGCTGGAGTCATTTGTAGCCAGCCGCGAGCGCCGCCGGCGGCTGGCGTAGCCACCCTCGCGACCCCGCGCGTCAGGCGATCTCGACGAGTTGGCGTATCCGGACTGTCATCGACGTGTCGGCCGTGACGGTCGCGCGCGTCGAGGAGACGCCGGCCGGCGTTGGTACAAGCCGTGCTGATAGGCAATTCATGACCAGGCCGCTCTACTCGCTCAAAAGCTCCATGCTCACGTTTGGTTTTGCTGCTGCTGCACTGACCGCCATGTCGGGCTGCGCGGACGACGTGGCCCCCTTCGACACCGAGCTCGGCAAGCCCAAGGATGACGGCACCGGCGGCAAGGCCGAGGGCTACAACACCAACAGCGACAACCCGTTCACCTTCGCGCCCGACCTGGTCGACACCTACGCCAGCCTGCCCAAGACCGGCGAGACCGCGCGCAAGCCGTGGGCCGCCAACTACTGGCCGACCTGGAAGGACAACATCAACGACCGCTGGGCGGGCCCGAACACGGTGTCCCCGGCGGCGAAGTACGGCGCGGCCTTCGGCGTGACCGGCGTCGAGGACGCGGTCTCGCGCTACCACGGCATCGACAGCCAGGGCACCGCCAAGACCTGCGCCACCACCGCCGAGTGCGACACCACCGTCGGCGAGGAGTGCTCGAAGCGCACCGGCGCCACCTCGGGCAAGTGCATCCAGACCTGGTTCGGCATCTGTCACGCGTGGGCGCCGGCCGCGATCATGTACGAGGAGCCCAAGCACGCGGTGACGTTCGGTGGCCAGGAGTTCAAGGTCAACGACATCAAGGCGCTGGTCACCCTCGCCAACAACAGCGTCGACAGCAAGTTCGTCTCGCTGCGCTGCAACGACCGGCTCAAGGACATCGCGCTCGACCAGTACGGTCGCCCGGTGAGCACCAGCTGCCGCTACACCAACGCCGCCACCTACCACCTGATCCTCGCCAACTTCCTCGGCCTCCGCAAGGCGGGCTTCGTCGAGGACCGGACGTTCGACTACGAGGTGTGGAACCAGCCGGTCCGCGGCTTCCAGGTCACCGCCGAGAAGGAAGTGACCCCGGCCGAGGCCAACGCGCTGATCGGCGCCACCGGCGGCACCAGCGCCACCGTGACCGGCGCGGTCGCCAAGGACGCCTGGACCCACTTCGGTCCTTACACGGTCGCCGCCGGCGACAGCGTGGGCGTCGCGATGACCGGCAACAACGACGCTGACCTCTACGTCGGCATGGGCAGCCAGCCGACCAAGACCACGTACGCCTGCCGCCCTTACGGCGACAACTCGGTCGAGAACTGCAACCTGAACGTCCCCGCCGGCGTGACCCAGTTCTACGTCTCGGCGAACGGCTTCGCCGCGTCGTCGGACTTCGAGATCAAGCTCAAGTACGGCACCGTCCCCAGCACCTACATCTTCAACGCCGCCGCCGCGAAGCTCGTCTACCTGAAGACCGACGTCCAGTGGATCGCCGAGTCGCCCGCCCACGTCGACGGCAACCTCGGCAGCACGATCGACACCTACACCCACACCGACAAGTACGAGTACGTCCTCGAGATCGACGCGGGCGGCAAGGTCATCGGCGGCGAGTGGGTCGGCAGCAGCAAGACCGCGCACCCGGACTTCCTGTGGCTCCCGACCGGCCTGTCGCAGGCCTCGGTCGCCGGCGGCAAGATCACCTGGGCCAACGTCAAGAAGGTCTATGACCTCTCGATCGACGCGCCCGGCGCCGGCACCGGCACCACCACCCCGCCGACCACCGTCAACGAGACCGGCACGGTCGCCAAGGCCGCCTGGAAGCACTACGGCCCGTTCAACGGCTCGGACATCGCGGTCGCGATGACCGGCACCGGTGACGCCGACCTCTACGTCCGCCGCGGCGCCCAGCCCACCGCGGCCGACTACGACTGCCGCCCGTACGCCGGCGGCACCGCCGAGGACTGCTCGGTCAACGGCGCCGGTCCCTTCTACGTCTCGGTCAACGGCTACGCGGCGACCAGCAACTTCACCCTCGCCATCAGCTTCACCACCGGCACCACCCCGACCCCGACCCCGACCCCGACCACCGCGACGGTCGTCAACGAGACCGGCACGGTCGTCGCTGGCGAGTGGAAGCAGCTGGGCCCGTACACCGCCGCCGAGCTGTCCGCGGTCATGACCGTGACCGGCGACGCCGACCTCTACGTCAGGAAGGGCGCCCAGCCGACCAGCGCCTCCTACGACTGCCGCCCCTACAAGGGCAACAACGTCACCGAGACTTGCAACCTGAGCGGCGCGGCCAGCTACTACCTCGCCATCAACGGCTACACCGCCTCGAGCACCTTCGCCCTGAAGGTCGAGTACAAGTAACCCGCGACCCGACCGCCTCCGACGGCTCGCGCCTCACCGGCGCGGGCCGTCCGCATTTTCGGCGCCCGCTGACGCAGGCGTGTCGAGAGACCTTCCCGTTCGTCCCGAGCGCAGCCCGGCGCGGAGCGACGGGCGAAGTCGAAGGACGCCCTCCCACCGGACGCACGGCGTCCTTGGACTCCGCGCTCCGGGCTGCGCTCAGAACGAACGGGAGAGGCGAAGGCGAAGGGCGAGCCTCAGGATTGATCCCAAGTCTTCATGTGATCGGAAGCGCTCACCTTTCCCGGTGGCCCTGAGCCGGCGCCGCAGGCGCCGTGTCGAAGGGCAGCGCTCGGGACTGATCACAACTCGCCAGGTGATCGAAAGGGTTGTCCTTTCCCGGTGGCCCTGAGCCGGCGCCGCAGGCGCCGTGTCGAAGGGCAGAGCGCCAAGGTGCCGCACGTGAGCTTCGACGGGCTGCCCTTCGACGGCGGGCTCAGGGACGCCGGGGGAGATGTGCGGGATCCTGGGCGCAGCGCGTGAGAGGTGACGGCGAACGGGAGCGGCACATCGAAGGACCGACGAGACGCACGTCGAAGGACGACCGGGAAAGGCCCGGCCGCGATCAGGTCTTGCGGTCCTCGACGATGCGGCCGTCGAACAGCTGCACCACCCGGCTCGCCTTGGCCGCGTAGTCCGGGTTGTGGGTCACCATGATGATGGTCGTGCCGTTGGCGTGCAGGCCCTCGAGCAGCGCCATCACCTGGTCGCCGTTCTTGGAGTCGAGGTTGCCGGTCGGCTCGTCAGCGAGCAGGAGCCGGGGCTCGCCGACCACCGCGCGCGCGACCGCGACCCGCTGCTGCTGACCGCCCGACAGCTGGCCGGGCTGGTGGCGCGCGCGCGGGGTCATGCCGACCTGATCGAGCGCGGCCATGACCCGACGCTTGCGCTTGGGCGCGGCCACGCCGCGGTAGACCAGGGGCAGCTCGACGTTCTCGAACCCGTCGAGGTCGCCGATCAGGTTGAAGGCCTGGAAGCTGAACCCGATCTCGCGGTTGCGCAGGCGCGCCCGGGTCGCGGCGTCGAGGCCCGACGCGACCACCCCGCCGAGCTGGTACTCGCCGCGGGTCGGCTCGTCGAGCAGGCCGAGGATCGCCAGCAGCGACGACTTGCCGGACCCCGACGGCCCGTTGATCGACAGGAACTCGCCCGCGGGCACCTCGAGATAGACGTTGGTGAGCGCGTGGGTCTCCACCTCGTCGGTGTGGAAGATCTTCGCGATCGCCGACAGCTTGATGGCGGCCTCCTGGTGGGCCGCGGCGGTCGGCGCCGCGGGCGCCTTCGACGTGGACGTGGACGTGGGCGGGGTGACGGTCGGGATGGTCGGGCTGGCTTCCATGGGTGCTGGGCCTTGTCGAGGTGGTGCTCGGCGCTCGCGAGCATGGGGGCCTTGCCGTCGGACCAGCCCTTGATCAGGCCGTCGAGCTCGGCGCGGAACCCGGCCAGGCTGACCCCGGGCTTGAGGCGCGCGGTGACCTCGAGGCTGTGGCCGCCGCGGCGGGTGCTGGCGGGATCCAGCGAGCCCGGCACCCAGGCCTCCATCCTGGTGCAACCGTTGCGATCGTGCGGACCGGCCGTCCGGTTGTGGGATCGGCGATCCCATTTCCGGACGCTGCGACAGGTGCGTCAGGCGAGACGTCGCGCGCGCCCGCACCCGGCTCGCCACCCCCGAGCCGTCGGCCCGGCCGACGCCGGGTGACCGGTGTCACCGCGTGAGGAAGATCGGGTTGCTGACCGCGAACGGCAGCCGCCCCGGGTGCACGGGCTCGAGCGCCTGGTTGCCGTAGGCCGCCACCACCACCCAGCCGCCGGGCGCCGCGACCGTGACCGGCACGACGTCGTGCCAGCGCACGACCGGGTTGCCCGGCTCGGCGTCGGCGGCGGTGATCGGGATGGTCGCGACCGTGGCACCGTCGACCGTGACCTCGAGGGTGTCGACGTCGACCCAGCTCGCCGCTTGCACCCGCACGTCGACGCTGGCGACGTCCCCGACCCGCCCGGTGTCGCCGGGCCGCGCGGTGCCGACCGCGACGTCGAGGTAGATGCCGCCCGACACCGTCGCGTGGCCCGCGGCCAGCTGATCGCGGACCTGGTTGGCGGTGATCTGCGCCGGGGCGTCCGACCCGACCGCGATGCAGGTGCGCGGGTACCCGACCGGCGACGACCGGATCCCGTGGCTGTCCGACGCGCCGACCGCGAACATCGGGCGGCCGGTGTTCAGGATCGAGAACCAGTCGGCGACGGTACCGTTGCGGTTCGCCATCCAGCCCGATCCGTTGAACACCTCGACCAGCGTGAACTCCTCGTCCCACGCCTCGGGCCGGGCGGCCAGGCCGGTCACCGGGTCGAGGCCGGCGAAGCCGAAGTAGTCACCGTCGCCGTGTGGGTGGTTGATGATGATGGTCGGCCGCTCCGGGCGCGCGCGCACCTGCGCGAACACCACCGGCGGCATCAGCGTGCGCACCGCGCGGTCGGGGTCGGCGGCGGTCGGATACTCCTTCCACTGCGGGGCGCCGGCGTTGGGCAGCGACCCGTCGGGCTCGAGCGGGAACACGTTCATGTGGCCCCACTCCTGGAAGCTGGTCATCTCGATCGAGCCCACCGCCATCGCCCACGCCTGGTAGCCGAGGTCGGTGATGATCGACGCGAAGCTGTCGACGTACTCGTGGTCGGTGCGGACCAGGATCTCGACGCCGTCGCTCATCGCGCTCTGCACCTTGAGCACGGCGTCGTCGCCGGAGTCGTTGCTGCGGATGGTGTGGATGTGGAAGTCACCGCACTGCACGCCGGTGGTGTCGACCACCCGGCGCAGCAGCGGTGTCACGCTCACCCGCTGCGCGGGGGCGAGGTCGAGCGCCTGCTCGAAGAGCTCGTACTCGGGCCCGCGCGACACCACCAGCCGATAGCGCCCGGCCGGCACCGACAGCACCTGGGGCCGACCGTCGGAGAACGCGACCACGGCGCGACCGCCGGGCGGCTCGGGCTCGCCAAAGCTGTCGGGCACATCGACCAGGGTCGCGCCGTCGGGCACCAGCTGGACCCGGGCCGGCACCACCCCGGCGCCCTGCTCCATCACCGCGGCCACCGACACTTGCGCCGGGGCCGGCAGCGCGATCGTCGCGGTGGTCGCGGCCGCCGCCACGTCGACCCGGGCGATCGCCCCGCCCGGCTGCACCGCGGTCAGCGTGACCGGGGCCTCGAACGGGACGTGGACCGTGAACGCGCCGCTGGCGTCGACCGGCGCGCGGGTGAGGTAGACGTCGCCGGTCATGGCGTGGACCCGCGCGGCCGCGCCCGGCGCGATGCCGGTGACGGTGCCGGTGATCGCGCGCAGGGTCCGACCCTCGTCGACCGCGCGCGCCTGCTCGAGCCCGTCGAGGCCGGGCCCGCCGATCACGACGCGGGCATGGCGGTGCAGGGTCACCGCGCAGCGCGGGATCAGGTACGAGTCGTTGAGCGTCCCGACGAAGCCCGACTGCGCGATGCTGCCGCCGAGCGAGACCCCGGCGGCCCGGTAGGCCCAGCTCGCGCCATCGTCGTCGACGTGCTGGAGCCAGGTGGTGCCGCTGACCTCGGTGGTGAAGCCGGCGCCCGGCACCTGGGTCGGCGTGCGCTCGGTGAACATGAAGCCGTGCAGCACCGAGCCCGACGGGGTGTCGCCGGCTCGCGACGACCGCACGTGGTAGTCGATGTCGACCGCGACCGCGCCCGGCGCGAGCGTGTAGTCGATCGCGGCCTCGAGATCGCGCAGGTCGTCGGTGAGGATGCCGCTCAGCAAGAAGTCGAGGAACGGCAGCGGCGCCAGCCGGCCGCTGGCGCGCACGATCGCGGGGCCGCCATCGCTGCCGTCGTTGACCACGGTCACCGAGTCGGTGACGATCGCCGAGCGGCCGATCAAGAAGAAGACCTCGGTGAAGTCGGTAGGCCGGGTCAGCGCGCCGCCCTCGACCAGCGCGATGCCGACCGGGCGCCCGCCCCAGGGATCGTAGAGGTCGGACGCGCCGACGTCCTCGATCACGATCGCGACCCGGTCGTTGGCGAGCACGAAGTCGCCGACCGCCCAGGTCTCGAGCCCGAGCGTGGTCGGCGGCAGCTGCGCCGGCGACGTGATGCGGCCGGCCCGGGCCTGGGTGGCGCTGGCCCCGAGGGGTTGCGGGTGACCCTCGGGATCGCCGGCCGGCGGTAGCTCCGCGCAGGCGGGGGAGGAGGAGTCGTCGCCACATGCGGCGGCGAGGACGCCCGCGAGGAGAAGCAGGACGCGACCGGGGGTCATGCGAGGGGAATGCTACGCCGAAGTGACAGGAGTACGTGACCGGAACATCGTAGACTCGTCAGATGGTGCCGTCCGAGCGGGACGACCGCGGCGAGGCCGCCGGCCTGGCGGCTGGGACCCACGTCGCGAGCGACGACGAGCCGTCGACGGTCGGGGTCGAGCCCCAGCCGGCCGCGGCGGCCGAGCCCGCGACCTCGACCGCGCCGCAGGCACGGCGCTCGCGTCGGCTGCCCGAGCTCGACCGCGGCACCGTGGTCGGTCGCTACGTCGTGGTCGATCCACTCGGCCGCGGCGGCATGGGCGACGTCTACGGCGCCTACGACCCCGAGCTGGACCGGCGGATCGCGCTCAAGCTCGTGCGCGACATCACCGGCGACGGCCGCGCCCGCCTGATCGCGGAGGCCCAGGCGATGGCGCGGGTCTCGCACCCCAACGTGATCTCGGTCCACGACGCCGGCTCGTTCGCCGACGGCGTCTTCATCGCGATGGAGCTGGTCGACGGCGAGACCCTGGCGGCCTGGCGCAAGCAGGCCCGGACCCGCGCCGCGATCATGGCGGTGTTCACCGCCGCCGGACACGGCCTCGCCGCCGCGCACGCCGCCGGCATCGTCCATCGCGACTTCAAGCCCGGCAACGTCATGCTCGGCCGCGATGGCCGGGTCCGCGTGCTCGACTTCGGGCTGGCCCGCTTCGGCGGCCGCAGCGCCGGTTCGGGCTCGGGCTCGGGCTCGGGGTCGGATCCGGTCACGCCTGCGATCGTCGACATCGCGACCGACCCCGACGACCCCGACGAGGACGACTCGCTGCGGGTGATGGCGAGCCGGGTGATGGGCACCCCGTCGTACATGGCGCCCGAGCAGCGCCGGCCCGGCATGCACGACGCCCGCGTCGATCAGTACGCGTTCGCGGTCGCGCTGTACGAGACGCTCTACGGCGAGCGCCCGTTCGACGGCGACGACGCCGAGACCCTCGCGGTCAACGCCGCCGCCCACCGGGTCCGACCGCCGCCGCGCAACACCGACGTGCCGGCGTGGACCCGGCAGGTGCTGGTGCGCGCGCTGTCGCCCGATCCGGTCGATCGCTTCCTGACCATGCCGGCGATGCTGGGCGCGCTCGCCCACGATCCCGCGGTCCGCAGGCGCCGCCTGGCGATCGGCCTCGGCGGGGTCGCCGTCGTCGCGCTGGGGGTGGGCGCGCTCGTGGGCCTGCGCGAGCCCCCGCCGGCGCCGTGCCGGCGCGCGGATGCGCCGGTCGCGCGGGCGTGGGCCCCGGCCGCCCGCGCCCGGATCGTCGCCGCGTTCGCGGCCACCGACCGGCCGTATGCCCCGGCCTGGGCCGGCCGGGTCGCCGCCGAGTTCGACCGCCGCACCAGCGCGCTCGGCGCTGCGCGGATCGCGACCTGCGAGGCGACCAGCGTGCGGCACGAGCAGTCACCGGCCCTGCTCGACCTCCGCATGGCATGCCTCGATCGACGACTCGGCGAGCTCGACGCGCTGATCGACCGGCTCGGCGCCGGCCCGGATCCGGCCCTGATGGATCACGCGCTCGACGCCGCCGCCGCGCTGCCCCCGCTCGACACCTGCGCCGACGCGGCCGCGCTGCTGTCGGTCGCGCCGCGACCGTCGGCCCCGGCGCTGACGCCGCACCTGGCCGCCGCCGAAGCCGCGCTGGCCGCCGCCGCCGCCGCGATCTTTGCCGCCGACGTGCGCAGCGGCCGGGCCCACGCCGACGCCGCGGTCAGCGCCGCCGACCTGAGCGGTCACGGGCCGCTGCGGGCCGAGGCCCGGCTCGCGCTGGTCCGGGCCGCGCGCCGATCGGGGGATCTGGTCGCCGCCGAGCAAGCGGTGTTCGAGGCCGCGACCCTGGCCGCCGAGGACCGCGCCGACCGCACCGCGGCCGAGGCCTGGATCCTGTCGGTCGGGGTGCTCACCGAGCTGGGCCGCCCGCGCGAAGCGCTGGCGCTGGTCCACGCCGCGACCGCGGGGCTCGGGCGCATCGGCCGGCCCCGCCTGCTGCGGGCCGAGCTGCTGCATCGGCATTCGCAGGCGCTCGAGGCCGCCGGCGAGGTCATCGCGGCGGCCGCGCGCCAGGACGAGGCGATCGCGCTGCGCACGTCCGACGGCATCCTCGCCGACGAGCTGGGCCTGGCCGAGGCCCTCAACCACCGCGGCCGGCTGGCATCGCACCTGGGCGACCACGCCGCCGCCGAGGCGCTGTACCGGCGCGCGCTCGCGATCCGCACCGCCCGGCTCGGCGAGAGTCATCCCGACGTGGCGACCTCGCTCAACAACCTGGGCGCGGTCCTCTATCACCAGGGGCAGCTCGACGAGGCGCTCGCGCTCTACCAGGACGCCCTGACCCGCCGCATCGCCGCGCTCGGGCCCGATCACATCGACGTCGGCGCTACCCTCAACAACCTCGGCGGGATCTACCTCGATCGCGGCGACCTGATCCAGGCCGACCAGCACTTCGCCCGCGCGCTCGCCAGCTGGGAGAAGGCGCTCGGCCCCGACCACCTCGATCTCGCGATCCCGCTGGGCAACCTCGGCGACGTCGCGCTCCTGAGCGACGACCCGGTCCGCGCGTTCACGCTGTGTCGGCGCGCCTACGACCTCGAGGTGCGCGCGTCAGGCACCAACTCGCCCGACCTCGCGTACGCGCTGACCTGCCAGGGCGAGGCCCAGGTCGCCCGCGGTCAGGCCGTCGACGCGACCGCGCTGCTCGAGCGCGCGCTGGCGCTGCGCGATGGCAGCCCGACCGACGCCAACGAGCTGGCCCGCACCCGGCTCGCGCTCGCGAGCGCGCTGCACCGGCGCGGGGTCGACCCCGGTCGGGTCCAGCGGCTCGCGGCCGCCGCCCGCGCGGTCTTCGCCGAGGCCGGCCCGACCTGGGCGCGCCGACGCGACGCCGCCGCCACGCTCGCGGGCGACCGCCCCTGACGCGCCCGGCGGAACCCGCGGCGCTTCGGGTCGCGCCCGATCCGAGCTTGAGACCGCACGTCCGGCTGACCCGCGGCCAGCGCGGGACCCGCGCGTCGAGCGCCTCTGACTCACGGGTGGCTGCGCCGCACGGTCGGCCCGACCTGCGCTGCGCCAACCGCATACAACGCGCCAGCCGCGACACACACCAGCGAGCTCACGACCATGAACGGCATGCGCGCTGCGAGCTCGTTCAAGTACGGCCGGTCCACCAGCATCACCGCGGGGATGCCCAGCAGGCCGCGCACCAGGTAGATCGTCGCGATGAGGACGAGGCCGAGCCGCAACAGCGGGAGGCGGCCAACGAGGCCCGCGCCCGACCAGGCGTACAGCGCCCACGTCGCGAGGATCGACGCGATGGCCGCCGTCATGATCGCCGGCGTGGCGGCGCCGCTCTCCGCGAGGCGTGCCATGCCTTCACCGGCGCCAAAGAAGCGGTACCACGCGGGGCCGCCGAGGATGATGGCGACGTGCAGGGCCGATGCGAGACCGCTGAACACGCCGCCTGCCAGCAGCCACCGGTTGACGTGCGTCATCGGGCGCGCCTCGGTCACAGCCGCAGCAGCACGACCTGCAGGTAGCGGTCGCGCGGCTGGGCCGCGAGGGTTGGATAGTCGGGGGGGAGCCCGCCCTGCTCGACGATCACCGCGTCGCGGCCGGCGCCGCGCACGCCCTTGTGCGCGAGCTTCACCAGCGAGCCGAGCTCGTGGGTGTTGGCCGCGAGCCAGAGCAGGCCGCCGGGCGGGATCACGGTCGCCGCCTGCGTGATCAGCGCGGGGTAATCGCGGTCGAGCGTCCACGGCGCGCCGCGCGCGGTCGAGAACGTCGGCGGATCGATCACGACCAGGTCGTAGCGCTCCTTGGTCTTGATCGCGCGGGCCAGGAAGCGCACCGCGTCGCCGGTCTCGAACTTCCAGCGCGCCTCGTCGGTCAGGCCCGACCGTCCGAAGTTGCCGCGCGCCCACGCCGCCACCCCGGCCGAGGTGTCGACCGAGGTCACCCGGGCCGCGCCGGCGCGCGCGCACGCGACCGACAGCGCCCCGGTGTACGAGAACAGGTTGAGCACCGTGCGCTCGCTGGCATGGCGCGCGAGCGTCACCCGGTGCTCGCGCATGTCGGTGAACAGGCCGACGTTGAGCCCGCCGAGCGGGTGGATCTCGAACGGCACCCCGCGCTCGTGCGCGACGTAGCGCTCGGGCGGCGTGGCCCCGACGATCTCCTGGGTCACCGCGTCGGCGCCGCCGCGCGCGCGCACCTTGACCACCACCCCGTCGAGCCGGGCGAAGCCCCGGATCGCGTCGGCCAGCTGGCGGCCGAGCGGCACCAGCGCGGGCGACAGCACCCAGACCACGCCGAAGCGGCCGAGCACGTCGCAGCTGAACCCGGGCAGCCCATCACCCGCGCCGTGGACCAGCCGATAGGCAGCGTCCTCCCCGGGTAGCCCGAGCGCCCGGCGCCACGCCATCGCGCGCTCGACCCGCCAGCCGATCAGCGCGCCGTCGATCTGCACGAAGCCGTCGGCCGGCAACCCGATCACGCGCAGCCGCTGGTTGTCGGGATCGACCACCGCCAGCCCGACCTCGTCGCCGCCCTCGTCGACCAGGCGCACCCGCGCCCCGGGCGCACACGCCGCCGCCGCCGGCATCCGGCTGGTGTCCACGTCGCGGCCGCCACCGCGGATGAACGTCGCCGTCTCGGCCGTGACCTCGAGCTCGGCCGCCGCCGTCGGGAGGCTCACGGGGCCTGGAACTCGGGGTCGCCGGTGACCGCCAGGGAGAACGAGAAGATGTCCGCCCGCTCGGCCAACGCCTGGCCGCGGGTCGAGCCGACCCCGTGGCCCGCATCGGACTCCGTGCGCACGAGGATCGGGCGGCCGCTGGTGGATGAGGCCAGCAGTCGCGCCGCCATCTTGGCCGACATCCACGGCGCGACCCGCTTGTCGTTGAGGCCAACCGCGAAGAGCACCGCCGGATACGCGGTGTCGGGGGTGACGTGGACATAAGGATCCATCGCTTCGAGCCATCGATAGCCCTCGGCAGTGCCGGGATCGCCGAGCTCGGCCATCTGGTTCGCGCCGTTATCGGCGGCGAGCATCCGGAGCGGATTGACCATCCCGACGCCGATGACCGCCGCCGCGAACAGCTCGGGGCGCAGCGTGACCGCCCGACCAATCAAGATGCCGCCGGCGCTGCGCCCCTCCACGACCAGTCGCTCGCGCGCGGTGTAGCCCTTCGCGATCAGGTACTCGCCGCACGCGATCAGGTCGCGGACGCCGTCGAGCTTCTTGGCCCGCGCACCATCGAGCTGCCACTGGTGTCCCTTCTCGCCGCCGCCACGCACGTGACAGAAGGCGAGCACGCCGCCGCGCTCGAGCCACGCCAGCCGGGTCGGGTTGAACGACGGGTTGATCGAGATGCCATAGCCGCCGTAGCCGTTCACGACCGTCGGGTGGCTACCGTCGAGCACGAGATCCGACCTGCGCAGGATCGAGAGCGGGACCCGCACGCCTTGGTCGGACTCGACCTCGAGCTCTTCGGCGACGATCCCGCTGTAGTCCGCGGCGCTGGTCGCGGCCAGGCCGTTCGCGGTGAACCCGCCGCGGCCGTCGTACTGGAGATACGCCTCCGGTCGGGTCCAGCCGACATGGCCGATCACCGCGCCCGCCCGGTCCGGATCGGTCGCGAGCGAGCTCACCCACCCGCTGTACGGCAGGGTGGTCTGCGCCGCCTTGCCCTTCCACGGCCGGCGCAGCACGCGCCCGCTGCCGGCGATCATCTGGCGGACGTACAGCGCGTCCTTCGCGACCTCCATCCCGACCAGGGTGACCTCGCGATCCTCGGCAACCTCGAGCCGCGCGCGCTTCAGGTCGGGCCGCCCCAGTGGCACCGAGACGACCTTGCGGTTCGGGGCGGCCCGGTGGGTCAGGAGGTACATGCGATCGCCGTGCACCGCGAGCTCCTCGACGCCATCCGCAAAGCGAGCCACCTCGCGCCAAGGGGTCTTGCCCGTGCCGGTGCGATCGAGCGCCGCGAGCGGCGCGACGGCGACCCGGATCTCGGACCGCGCGCCGATGGACGTCGCGACGGCGGTTCGGCTTCCAGGCGGCACCCAGACGACCGGAAACTCCTGGGGGGCGAGCGTCAGGGTCCCGACGCCCGCGCCGAGAATCGCGACATCGTTCGTGACTGGCGCACCCAGCACGTGCAGGCGCACCTGCATCTTCAGCAGGGGGTCGACCCCGGCCGCCGGCAGCGCCATCTGCGTGTAGAAGAAGCCGCGGCCATCGGGCAGCCACTGGACGTCGAACTCGCCCCAGATCCGCTCGATCGTGTCGGGGCGCACCGTGCCGGTCTCGACCTCGATGACGTACACGGTCGAGATCTCGCCGCCGCCGCGCGACAGGTTGTACGCGACCAGCGCTCCGTCGGGCGACGGCTTGTAGTTGTCGATCGCGGCGTGGCTGTCGCCGCCGAGCTTCGTCGGATCGACCAGCACACGATCGCCGCGCTCGTCGCGCACCATCAGGCGGGGCAACTCGGCCCCCGCCGTCACCTCCATGTAGAACGTGCGACCGCCGGCGAGCTGGAGCCGGCTCGGCACCCGGGTCGACATGCCGAGCTCCTCGACGCGCGACGCGAGCCGCTCGCGGCCGGGCAGCCGCGCGAACCAGGCCGCCGCGTGGGCCCCGTGCGCGCGCATCCACGTCGCGACCTCATCGACCTCGGTCGCCATCCACCGATACGGATCGGCCACCGACAGCCCGAACTGCGGGTCGACCACCGCCACGGTCCGCGCGACCGGCAGGGACGCGCTCGCGACCGGGATCGCGGAAGTCGGCGTCGCGGGCGCTGGGTTCGGTGGCGGTGCGGGCGGCGCGATCGGACGCGGCGAGCCGCTGCAGGCGAGCGCCGCAAGGGGTCCAAGCAGCGCGAGGGAAGCTACGGGACGCATTGGCGCGCATCCTACCCTCGCGCGGCGCGGGGTCGAGGGGCCAAGGCCGCCACCACCATCCACAGGGCCGCCACGGCCAAGCTGACGGCCGAGGCCGCCGCTCCATCCCCGTGCGCTTCGTACCGGAGACTCGAGTTACAGGCCGTAACCCTCGCCCCTTCGCCCCTTCGCCCCTTCGCCCCTTCGCCCCTGCGCCTCGCGCCTGGGGCGCCTCGAGGCCGCCAACCCATCACTTTTCCTGTGGCCCGGCACTGACCGGAGCCGGATCGCCCGGTGCGGGTGGCAGCCTACAGTGGTGGGGAGCCCGGTCGCCGTCGTCGTTTCCGGTGGCGCCACAGGCCCCTGGTTTCATGACAGCGCAGGCGCGCCCTCGCGCGGCACGCGGCTTGCGCATGGTGCGCGTACATGACTCGCTTCCTCGGTGTCCTCCTCCTGGCTGCGTCCGCCTGCGTCGCCGCCGAAACCGATCCTGACCCGCCGGCGCCGGAGGTCGTCGACGGTGGCAGCGGCACCGGGGACGTCGATGGCGGCGGGACCGGCAACGGCGGCACCGACGGCGGCACCTCGCTCACGTGCGAGCCGCCCGCGGCTACCCTCCCCAACGGCAACCACAACCCCGGCGCCGCCTGCCTCGGCTGCCACACCGGCACCGCTGCCGCACCCAAGTTCTACGTCGGCGGCACGTTGTTCAGCACCGCCCAGGGCGGCGCGGCGGTGCCGGGCGCGACCATCATCGTGCGCGACGCGCGCAACGTGACGGTCAGGCTCATCACCGCGACCAACGGCAACTTCTACACGAAGGAAGTGCTCACGCCGCCGTTCACGGTCAAAGCGAGCAAGTGCCCGTCGCCCGAGAAGAGCATGCCCGACCCGGCCAGCGGCAACTGCAACAGCTGCCACGTCGTCGGCACCGCCGGCCGCATCCATCTTTGAGCCGATCGAAGCGAGGCGGCTCAGGTTCCGTACCGATCGGGCGCGGCCTCCGAGCCGAGCGAAGCGCGGCCGGTCAGCGATCGCCGCAGCAGCGAAAGCCCACGTCGGCCGCGCTGGCGCCCGGCGCCACCGCGCGCGCCGGCGCATCGCAGCGGCCATCGCCGCCGTCCATCGACGAGCCCCCGAGGATGCTGCCGTCGGCGACCCACTCGGCGACGTTGCCGCTCATGTCGTGGGCGCCGGCCGCGCTCACGCAGCGCGGGAACGAGCCGGCCCGGGCGATCGCCGCGCGGGCCCCGGCGAGGTTGCAGGCACCCGCCTCGCGGCCGGCGCCGTAGGGCCACGCCGCGCCGCCGGCACCCGCGCACGCCGCGCGCCACTCGACGGCCGTGCACAGCCGCAGCTGACGCGCCGCGCACGCCGCCGCCGCCTCGTCGAGGCGGACGCCGGTGTCGGGTAGCCGACCCGCGCCCGGCGCCTCGTGCGGATCGATGCAGGCCGCGCCGATCGGCCGCATCGCGTCGGTGCAGCCGCGGGCGAGGGCGGCATCGACCGCGACCGGCGCGGCATCGATCGCGACGATCGCCACCGGCGCCGGGGCCGGGTCCCCGCCACCGGCGACCGCGGCCGGGCGCTCGCCGCCGAGCGCGAACGATCCGATCACGATCGCGCCGATCACCATCGCCACGCCGAACGCGATCGCGATGATCTTCGTGCGTCGCTGCCGGTCGGCGACCGCGCGCGGCGGCGCCATGTAGCCGAGCGCGCCCGGCTTGACCGCGAAGCCGCGCGGCATCGCGTCGGACATCGCGCGCAGCTGGACCTGCCGGCGGGTGTCGTCGCCGGGCACCGCGACCGGCACCGCCTGGTCCGGCCCCGCCGCCTCGGGCGGACGCATCGACATCATGTGGAGCTGCCCGGGCGCGACCGCCTTCACCCGCGCCAGCGCGCCGGTGACGTTGGCGGCCGAGAACGCATCGGGATCGCCCGACGCCGGGTCCCGGTCGGGGCTCGGCGGGGCGATCGCCGCCGCGTCGCTCGACGGTGGCCTCCCGATCGGCCCGCTCCGGTCGACCGGGATCGGCCCGCTCCGGTCGACTGCGATCGGTCCACTCCGACCCATCAGCCGCGGGATCGCCCCGCTCCGGTCGACCGGGATCGCGCCGCTGCGGTCGATCGGGACCGGCCCGCTGCCGTCGGACGACAGCGTGACCATCCCGGCGCCGATGCGCGGCACCGGGATCGACGCGCCCGACCGCACGGCCTCCGCCGTCCCGGCCGACGCCCCGGCCCGCCCCGCGGCCTCGTCGGCCCGCGCCGCCAGCTCGGCCAGGCCGATCCGCTGCGCCGGCTCGGTCGCCAGCGCCGCCGTGAACGCCGGCCCCAGCACGCCCAGCGCGCGCTCGAGCTCGGGCCCGGTGGTCACGCCCGCGATCAGCGCCGCGGCGCTGGCGGCGACGCTCCACACGTCGGCCGCCGGGGTCGGGGCCGCGCCGGCCCGCACCTCGGGCGCGAGGAACACGTCGAGCCCGCGCCACGCGACCGCCGCCGCCGCCGGGTCGACGTCGCGCCACAGCCCAACCCCACCGACATACAGCTGGCCGCTGACCAGGACCACGTCGGCCGGCGTCAGCCGCCCGTGGACCCGGCCCTCGGCATGCGCGGTCGCCAGCGCGGTCGCCACCGCCCGCACCCAGACCGCGACCTGGCCGACCGCGGTCGGCTGCTTCGGCCGCGGCGCCGGGCCGGGCGCCGCCAGCTGGTAGCTCACCCACAGCGCGCCCTCGGCCTCGCCGATCGCGTACAGCCGCCGCAGCCCGGGCCGGACCAGCGCCCGAAGCCGCTCGGCGTCGGCGCCGACCGCGGCGCGCGCGGCCTTGCCGTGCAGCGTCGGCCGCACCCACCACAGCGCGACCTCGACACTCTGCTGGATGTCGCGCGCGCGCAGCTCGACGTACCCCGGCGCCGACGCGACGTGGGCCGCCACGTCGAAGCGACCGGCGAAGCGCTCCCCTCCGGCGGGCGGCCGCAATTTGCTCATCGCCCGGTCGAGCCGAAGCCGCCGGTGCCGCGCGCGGTCGCGGGCAGCTCGTCGGCGATCTCGAGCTCCGCTTGCACCACCGGCGCGATCACCAGCTGGGCAATCCGCTGCCCGGCCTCGATCGTCACCGGCTCGGTGCCGAGATTGATCAACAGCACCGCGACCTCGCCGCGGTAGTCGGCGTCGATCGTGCCGGGCGCGTTGGCGACCGTCACGCCATGGCTGCGCGCCAGGCCCGACCGCGGCCGGACCTGGCCCTCGAAGCCACCCTCGATCGCCATCGCCAGACCGGTGCCGATCGCCGCCCGTTGCCCGGGCGCGAGCACCACCGGCGCCGCGATCGCCGCCGTCAGGTCCATCCCCGCGGCGTGCGCGCTCATGTACCGCGGGACCACCGCGTCAGGCCGCAACCGCTGGAAGACCACCCGCGCCATCAGATGACGAAGTTGTTGATCTCGTCCGCGCCCGGGTTGGCGTCGAGGACGTCCTTGCGCGACAGCCGGATCTTGCCGTCGCGGTCGACCTTGACGCACTTGACCACCACCTCGTCGCCCTCCTTCAGCACATCCTCGACCGCGCGGATGCGCTCGTTCGAGATCTCGCTGATGTGGAGGAGGCCGTCGGTGCCCGGCAGGATCTCGACGAACGCGCCGATCTCGATGATGCGCTTGACCACGCCGTTGTAGTACTGGCCGACCTCGGGCTCCATGGTCAGGCCGCTGATCAGCGCCTGGGCCTGCTCGAGGCTGCGCAGGTCGGCCGAGGCGATCGACACCACGCCGGCGTCGCTGACGTCGATCGAGGCGCCGGTCTGCTCCTGCAGCGCGCGGATGGTCTTGCCGCCCGGGCCGATGATGTCGCGGATCTTGTCGGGCTTGATCTGCACCGTGATGATGCGCGGCGCGTTCTTCGACAGCTCGTCGCGCGGCGTGGCGAGCGCCTCGTTCATCTTCTCGAGGATGTGCAGGCGGCCACGGCGGGCCTGCTCGAGCGCCTCCTCGAGGATCTTGCGGGTCAGGCCGCTGACCTTGATGTCCATCTGGATCGCGCACACGCCGCGGGTGGTGCCGGTGACCTTGAAGTCCATGTCGCCGAGATGATCCTCGTCGCCGAGGATGTCGGAGAGGATCGCGTAGTCGTCGCCCTCCTTCATCAGGCCCATCGCGATGCCGGCGACCGGCGCGGTGGTCGGCACACCGGCGTCCATGAGCGCCAGCGAGCCGCCGCAGACCGACGCCATCGACGACGAGCCGTTGGACTCGAGGATCTCCGACACGACCCGGATCGTGTACGGGAAGTCCTCGTAGTTGGGCAGGATGCGGCCGACCGAGCGCTCGGCCAGGAAGCCGTGGCCGACCTCGCGCCGCGACTGGCCGCGCAGCGGCTTGACCTCACCGGTCGAGAACGGCGGGAAGTTGTAGTGCAGGAAGAACTGCTTGCGGACGTCGCCGGCCAGGGTCTCGATCTTCTGCTCGTCGTACTTGGTGCCGAGCGTGACGATGGCGAGCGCCTGGGTCTCGCCGCGGGTGAACAGCGCCGAGCCGTGGGCCTTGGGCAGCACGCCGATCTCGCACTTGATCGCGCGGATCTCGTCGAGCGCGCGACCGTCGATGCGCTTGCGGGTCGACAGGGTGAGCCCGCGCGCGTGCTTCTTGACCAGCTTCGACCAGGCGCCGTCGACGTCCTTGCGCTTGCCGGCCCAGGGCTGGCCCTCGGCGGTCAGCGTGGCGGTCACCTTGTCGTGAACCGCGCTGATCGCGGCGCCCCGCTTCTTCTTCTCGCGGGTCGCCATCGCGGTGGCGAGCCCGTCGAGCCCGAGCTCCTTGACCTTCTTGTGCAGGGCCTCGTCGACCGCCGGCGCGGTGAAGGTGCGCTTGGGCTTGCCGACCGCGTCGCGCATCCGCTGCTGGAGCGCGATCAGCGGCTGGGCCGCGTTGTGCGCGAACATCAGCGCGTCGATGACGACGGTCTCGCTGAGCTCGTGCATCTCGCCCTCGACCATCGTGATCGCGTCCTTGCTGCACGCGACCACCAGGTCGAGGGTGCTCTTCTTGCGCTCCTCGAAGGTAGGGTTGGCGATGAACTCGCCGCCGATGAGCCCGACCCGGATGGCGGCCAGCGGACCGTCCCACACCAGATCCGAGATGGTGAGCGCCGCCGACGCGCCGGTCATCGCCAGGATGTCCGACGGGTTGGTCTTGTCGTAGCTGATGACGTTCGCGATGATCTGGGTGTCGATCAGCCAGCCCTTGGGGAACATCGGGCGGACCGGACGGTCGATCAGGCGGCAGACCAGGATCTCCTCGTTGGTGATCCGACCCTCGCGGCGGAAGTAGTTGCCCGGGATCTTGCCCGACGCGTAGAACTTCTCCTGGTACTCGCAGGTGAGCGGCATGAAGTCGATGTCGCGCGGGCTCGCCGACCCGGTCGCGATGACCATCACGACGGTCTCGCCGCAGCGGACGAGCACCGAGCCACCGGCCTGCTTGGCCCAGCTACCGGTCTCGATCGAGATCTCCTTGCCGCCAACGACACAGGACTCTTTGATGAATGCCATGGAACACAGACCTTTCGCGTCAGGTAGGGGGTCGCCCTGTTCCCGACCTGCGGTCTGGTCCCTCACTCCAGCCCCCCAGATGCTGCCCTGCGCGTCCTGTGACGGCCGGGTGAGATCTCAGGAGCTCGACAGAAGGTTCATGCCCGTCAGGCTCGAGCCGAGTCGACCACGTTTCGCCGGGCATCCTGCCACACGGCTGTTGCGCTGGCGAGATGGAACGCGGGCTTCCATGACTCACCCGGCCGGCCGGGCCACCGTCGGGATCGTCCGCATCGAAAACGAAGCGGGCCGCACCGATCAAGGTGCAGCCCGGGACGACTCGGTCGGCGTGGCCGCGGTCAGCGGCGCAGGCTGAGCTGCTCGATGAGCTTCTTGTAGCGCTCGGCGTCCTTGCGCTTCAGGTAGTCGAGGAGGCTACGGCGCTGACCGACCATCTTGAGGAGCCCACGACGCGAGTGGTGATCCTTGTTGTTCACCTTCAGGTGCTCGGTCAGGTGAGAGATGCGCTCGGTGAGGAGCGCAACCTGCACCTCGGGCGACCCGGTGTCGCCGTCGTGCTGCTTGTACTTGACGATGGTTTCTTGCTTGCGGATGGTCGAGACGGGCATGGTGTTCCTCGTCGCCAGCGGGCTCGTCCTCGGGGACCAGCGGCGCGGCCTGGGTGGTTCGGTCGCGGAGGTTGGACGAAACCAGGTCGTCCGTCAAGCCGCGAAGCCGCGGGAGATCCTCAGGCCTCACCTGTAGATAGCGCCAGCGGCTCGGGGTTGGGCGCCGTGTGGGCCAGCACCCGGTGCAGCGCGATGCGCTCCCCGGTGCGCTCGGCGATCGCCAGGATGTCCCCCGCCTCGGTCAGCATCTGGAACAGGCCGTCGTCGATGCCGGCGGCGAACACCGCGGGATCGAGGCGGCGGCCATCGCGCACGGTCCGCACCGCGGCGGCCGCGACCACCAGCGACGGCAGCCCGAGCGCCCGCGCCGGCGACACCAGGCGGGCGGCGGCGGTCGGGTGATCGAGGCCGGTCAGCGGCACCGCGTCGGCCAGGGTGAAGTGACCGCTGGCGACCCGACGCAGGCTGGTCAGCGACGCGCCACATCCCAGCCGCTCACCGAGGTCGCGCGCCAGGCTGCGCACGTAGGTCCCCTTGCTGCACGTGATCGCGAGCCGCGCCCGCGGCGGGCTCAGCTCGAGCAGCTCGACCCGGTCGAGCCGGACCGAGCGCGCGACCCGGTCGACCTCGACCCCGGCCCGCGCCAGATCGTGCAGGCGCACCCCGCCGTGCTTGATCGACGAGTACATCGGCGGCACCTGCTCCTGATCACCGGCCAGCCCGGCCAGCGCCGCCAGCAGCATCGCCCGATCGACCCGGGCCGCGCCCTCGGGGTCGCGGCGCATGACCGTGCCCGCGCGATCGTGGGAGTCGGTCTCGAGCCCGAGCTCGATCTCGGTCTCGTACTCCTTGTCCTCGGCGGTGAGCCACTGGACCAGCTTGGTCGACGAGCCCAGGCACACCGGCAAGACGCCGGTCGCCATCGGATCGAGCGTGCCGGTGTGGCCGGCGGTCTTGGCGCCGATCAGCCGGCGGACCTCGCCGACCACCGCGGCCGAGGTCATCCCGGCCGGCTTGTCGATGACCAGCACGCCGTGCAGCAGGTCGCGTTCGCCGCGGCGCTTCACGGCTGCAGCGCCTGGATCCAGGCCCGGACCGCCGGCACGCCGACGTCGTCGTCGGCGGTCTCGCGCCCGACCGGCGGCATCCGGTTGGGGCCCAGCGAGGTCATGCGGCTGTACAGCGTGCTCGCCGCCAGGTTGTTGGGTACGACGAGGTACGGCTCGGTCGAGCCGACCATCACGCGCTGGTTGACGGTGTAGCGGTAGGGCGGCGTCGCCGCCCACGACGTCCGCTGGTCGGCCGCGGTCAGCAGGCGCAGCTGCATGATCGCCTGCGGGCTCGGACCGGCGGCGAGCTCGGAGCGCGCGTTGTGGCAGCCGCTGCAGTTGGCGTGCATGTAGCCGAACGCGGCGGCGGTCGTCGGGTCAGCGGCACCAGCCGAAGGCAGTGGAAAGTACGGGCCGCTGGCCACGGGGGCCGGGTTGACCGACAGCTGGCCGGCCGCGACCAGGCCGGCCAGATCGAGCTGCCCGGCGGGCGCGTCGTGGTCGAGCTGGAGGGTGCCGAAGCCGAGGACGATGGTCGGGAACCGGTTGGGGCCGTGGCACTTCCGGCAGTCGGAGCGCGACGGGATATCGTTGTGGCCCGGGTCGTCGACGACCCCGGCCGAGACCGCGGTGGCGTCGGTGCCGGCGGGGTTCCACTGGTACGAGACCATGAACCAGTCGGCGAGGTCGTCGCTCGGCCCGGTCTTCCACAGCAGCCGCGTCTCGATCACCACGCCGCCCCGGGCGAACTCCTTCCAGAGCTTGGTGCCCTGCGGGAACGACCAGAAGTCCATGTCGCGGGTGTCGATGGTCGTGCCCGGTGGCAGGTAGATCCATCGTCCCTTGGCAGCGCCATCCGAGAACAGCTCCCAGCGCGGCGTGTACGGGACCACCCCGGGCGCCAGCGTCCGGGCCGCGATGTCGCTGTAGAGGCCGGTCTCCGACAGCAAAGTCGGGTCGAGGTTCACCGCATCGACCGGCGCGTCGGTTGGCACCTCGACCGGGCCGTCGATCGGCTGGGCCTGACCCTCGTCATCCCCACAGGCCGCGGAGGCACCGAGCACCGAGAGCAAGCCGAGCACCGGAAGGAGCCGTGGACGCATCGCTACGGAGAGTAGTCGGACTCGCCGGGCCGGCGCCATCGGAGTCTTCGCTTCGTGCACGTCGTCACGTCGTGGCCCCGGCCGCCATCGGCCCCCGGCCATCCCGGTCGGGCATCTCGGGCATCCGGCGCGTCCGGAGGTTTCAGCGGGCCGGATCGGGCGCGGACGCAGGGTCGTCGGCGGCCGCATCCGGCGCCGCATCCGGCGCCGCATCCGGCGCCGCATCCGCCACGGCCTCGGTCGCGTCCGCGCTTGCGGCCACCACCGGCGCCGGCTCGTCGGGCCCGCGGCCGGCCTCGCGGGCGCGCACCACGTCCTCCTCGACGATCTCGCGCAGCTTGCGGCTCATGACCGCGGTCGCATCGAGCTCGAACCGCAGCTCGGGTGGCCGCGACAGGTTGAGCCGCCGGCCCAGCGGCCCGCGCAGGAAGCCGGCCGCGCCCTGCAGCCCGGCCAGCGCCCGGGCTGCGACCTTGTCGTCGCCGTAGATCGAGACCCACACCCGCGCGACCGACAGGTCGGAGGTGCACTCGATCCGCGAGATGCCGACGATGCCGGCGGCCTGCACGCGCGGATCTTTCACCTCGCGCGCGACCATCTCGGCCAGGTGCTCGCGCAGCGCGCTCTCGACGCGCTCCTTGCGGCCCACTACGGCACCGCTCTCGAGCTCACGTCAGCGCGAGGCCGTTGCACTAGCCCCGACTCTCTTCGTCGCGCCACGACGCCGGGATCCAGTCTTCTTCGGCGGCGCCCTCGCCGGCGATCGGCTTGGTCCACGGCGAAGCCGCCGCGAACCAGTCGTCGCCGAAGCCGAGCACCTCGTGGCGCGCGGCGGTGATCTCGCCCTGGTCCTGGGCCGCGGTGAACGCGAGCACGCCCGCGATCGCCGCCTCGGACGCATCGCGGCTGCCGGTCAGGACCGAGAACGCCAGATCGGCGCGCTGCCAGGTGTCCTGACCGCCGACCTCGACCAGCCCGACCTGGAACCGCTGCTGGATGCGGTCGCGCAGGCGCCTCACGACGCTGCGCTTCTCCTTCAGCGAGTGGCTGTGGGCGATCAGCAGCGAGAAGCGACACACCGCGACGTGCATGACCTGCCGGCGAGGTTCTGGGGTCCGACTCCCATGTCGCGCACCCGGGGCGCGCGGCATGGCCCCCGGACGCGCGCGGCGCCGGGGTGGAGTCGCCGCCTCAGAGCGTCGCCGCCTCCTCGATGACCTCGTAGGTCTCGATCACGTCGCCGACCTTGAGGTCGTTGAAGTTCTGCATCATCACGCCGCACTCGTAGCCGGACGTGACCTCGCTGACGTCGTCCTTGAAGCGCCGCAGGCTGCCGACCTTGCCCTCGTAGACCTGGATCGAGTCGCGGATGACGCGCAGGAGCGCCTTCCGGGTGACCTTGCCGTCGGTGACCATACAGCCGGCGATCATGCCGACCTTCGGGATCATGAAGGTGTTGCGGACCTCGAGCTTGCCGACCGGCGACTCGCGCTTGATCGGCGCCAGCAACCCGGCCATCGCCAGCTTCACCTCGTCGAGCGCGTCGTAGATGATGTCGTAGAGGCGGATGTCGACGCCCTCTTGCTCGGCGAGCTTCGCGCTCTTGCCGGCCGGCCGGACGTGGAAGCCGAGCACGATGGCGCCGCCGGCCTTCGCCAGGTTGACGTCGCCCTCGGTGATGCCGCCGACGCCGGTCGCGATCACGTTGACCTTGACCTTCTCGGTCGACTGCTTGACCAGCGCGGCCTTGAGGGCCTCGGCCGAGCCCTGGACGTCCGCCTTCAGGACGATCTTCAGCTCCTTGCCGTCGCCGGTGCTCTCCTGGATGCGCGCCATCACGCTCTCGAGCGTGATCTTGAACGAGCTCGACAGCTCGCGCTTGCGCCAGACCTGGCGGCGGTGCTCGACGACCTGCTTGGCGGCCTTGTCGTCGTCGGCAACGTTGACCTGATCGCCGGCCTCGGGCACGCCGTCGAGACCCAGGATCTCGATCGGGGTCGAGGGACCCGCTTCCTTCAGCGTCTCGCCGCGGGCATCGAGCATCGCGCGGACCTTGCCGTAGCAACGACCGGCCACCAGGATGTCGCCGACCTTGAGGGTGCCCTCCTGGATCAGGATGGTCGCCATCGGGCCGCGGTTCCGGTCGAGGCGAGCCTCGATCACGAGACCGGACGCCGACTTGTTCGGGTTGGCCTTGAGCTCGCCGAGCTCGGCGACCAGGGCGATCGTCTCGAGCAGCTTGTCGATGTTCTCGCCCTTGAGGGCGGACACGTTGACGTACTGGGTCTCACCACCCCACTCCTCGGGAATGAGGCCGTGGTCGGCGAGCTGCTGGCGGATGCGGTCGGGCTGGGCATCGGGCAGGTCGATCTTGTTGACCGCAACGATGATGGGGACCTGCGCGTCCTTGGCGTGGGCGAGCGCCTCGATGGTCTGTGGCATGACGCCGTCGTTGGCGGCGACCACCAGGATGACGATGTCGGTGGCCTGCGCGCCGCGGGCGCGCATCTCGGTGAACGCCTCGTGACCGGGCGTGTCGAGGAAGACGATCTCGCCGTGGCCCACGCCGGCCGGCACCTTGTACGCGGCGATGTGCTGGGTGATGCCACCTGACTCACCCGCCGCGACCTTGGTGTTGCGGATCTTGTCGAGCAGCGACGTCTTGCCGTGGTCGACGTGACCCATGATGGTCACCACCGGAGCGCGGTGGACCAGCGTCTCGTCGGCGTCGGCCGCCTCGGTGAAGATGTCCTCCTCCTTGAAGGAGATGTTCTGGACCTCGTACTGGAACTCGCCAGCGAGAATCTGGGCGGTCTCGAAGTCGATCGAGGCGTTGATGTTCACGCCCGTCATGCCCATGCCCCAGAGCTTCTTGAGGACCTCGGTCGCCTTCACGCCCATGCCGCGGGCGAGGTCGGCGATCGCGATCGTCTCCTCCATACGGATGACGCGCTTGTGCGCGGCCGCCTCGGTGATCTGGGTGCTCTTGCCCTTGCCCTTGGTCATGGGCAGCTTCTTCGAGCCGAAGCGATTGGCGCCCGGACCGCGGGGGCCGCCCTTCTTCTGCTGCTCGGCGAAGCGACCGCGGATGGCCTGCGGACCGCCGGGCGGCGGCGTCGCCGCGGGGCGACCGCCAGCCGGCGCGCGCTCGGTGATCTGGATGCGCGTCGGCAGCTTGATGACGGTTCCGACCGCGGGCCGGCGCGGGTCGCGCACGATCTCGACGACCGGCGCGGGCGGCGCCTCCGGCTCGGGCACCGGGATCGGCGCCTCGGCCTGACGCTCGGCGGACCGGACGCGGGCCCGCTCCAGCTCGGCCTCGAACCGCGACCGCGCGGTGTCGGCGACCTCCTGCACGGTGGCGGGACCGACCGGTGGGCGCGGCGCCTCGTCGCGGGCCCGGACGATGACCGTCGGGCGCGGACCCTGGGGCAGCGGCGCGGCGGCCGGAGGGGCCGCCTGGGCGGCGGGAGCTGGCGCGGCGACGACTTCTTCGCGGGCGGCCACGCCGCCGGGGCGGAAGCTGGCCGGGCCGGCGATGAACACGCGCGACTTGGGACGCTGGTCGCTGCTGGGGCGATCCTCCACGATGGGCTCCGGCGAGGTGGCGCTCTCCACGCCGTGGCCGTTCGATCCGTGATCGTCGCTGCTGGGCGGCTCGGCCGCAGCCTGGCTCTTGGCGGCGGCGCCGCCGTTGGCGGCCGCGGCGGCCGCCTGGCGGGCAGCCTCTTCGTCGCGGGCGGCGCGAGCGGCGGTGTCGCGGACGCGGGCTTCGCGCGCCTCGGTGACCTCGCGGACCTCGCGGGCGCGGGCCTCGGCGGCCTCGCGGATGCGCTGCTCGTCGCGCGCGCGGGCGTCGGCGCGGGCGGCCTCGCGAGCGCGGGCCTCGTTCTCCTCACGGGCGCGCTGCTCGGCCTCGGCCTCGGCGGTGCGACGCACGTCGAGCGCGGGCGCGGGCGCCTCGTCGACCGCACGGCGACGGACGATCGGCGGCGGCGACGCCACCGCGGCCGGCGCGGCCTCGGGCTCGTCGGCCTTGCTCGAGCGACGGCGCAGCACGGTGCCCGTCGAGAGCTTGTGGGTCTCCTGCGGCGATGCGCCAGCAGTGCGCTCCCTCTCGAGGGACTTCTTGATGCGAGCAACGTCGTCGGCGCCAAGCGACGACATGTGGTTGTTCACCTCGAGCCCGAGCGCGCGGATCTTGGCAAGGAGCTCCTTGTTGGGGATCCCGACCTCTTTAGCAATCTCGTAAACGCGCATGGGGCTCCGTTTCAGCTCACTCGTCACAGGTTCGGGGCGCTACCGGGCGCGGCACGCTTTCTACTGCGTCCGCGGGCGTTTGGCTAGGCCCAAGTCCGTCGGCGCGTGCGGCAGCTGGACCACGAGCGATCTCCCGCTGGAGCGCCTCGAGGTCCGGCCGACTCACGCCATGTCGCAAAGAACGCGCCAGCCCTCCGCGACCCGCCCCCGCCAGACAGGCGGGTCGCGGATGCACGTACGCCCCTCGCCCTGCCGCGCGCCGCCGAAGATCGGCGACGGCGTGCCCCTCGATCAGCACCACACGGACGAGCTCCGACTGCGGCGCGATGGCGCGGCAGCCGACGCACGTGCGTACGGGCTGATGGACGGGGCGTTCGGGGCGAAGGGAATTCACGCGGAAGGTGGCTCCAGAGTCAGTGGGGCGGTGGCGCTACTCGGCGCCGCCGGAGAGATACGTGATGACCCGCTGCCGTAGCTTGGCGAGGTCGCTCATGTCGATCCCGGTCGTGGAGGCGAGCTCCTCGAGCGGCATCTTGACCAGCTCCTCCGGGGAGCGGATCTGGACGCCGGCCAGGATCTGGACGACCTCCTCGTTGACGCCCGGGACCTCGAGCAGCTGCTGCTCGCCCGACAGCGTCGCGCGGCGCTCGGTCTCGCGGCGCAGGTCGTCGGGCCGGCGGCGCGACGCGGTCAGGTACTCGTTGGCGCCGGCGATGATCTTGCGAGCACCGTCGAGGCCACCGGCGCCGGGGACCCCGGCCAGCTCCTCGGCGTGCGCGCGCGACAGCTCGGCGACCGAGCGCCAGCCCAGCTTGAACATGGTCTCGGCGAGGTCGTGCGAGATCCCGCCGATCGCGGCGATCTGCTCCTTCGCGCGGCGCTCGAGCTCGTAAATCTTCGACTCCGAGTGGATGTCGATGCGCCAGCCCGACAGCTGGCTGGCCAGCCGGACGTTCTGGCCCTTCTTGCCGATCGCGAGCGACAGCTTCTCGTCGGGCACCACCAGCTCCATGCGGTGGCCCTCGGCGTCGATGATGACGCGCGACACCTCGGCCGGCGCGATCGCGTTGCACACGAACCGGGCGGGGTCGTCGTCGTAGGGGACGATGTCGATCTTCTCGCCGCGCAGCTCCTGCACGACCGCCTGGACCCGCGAGCCCTTCATGCCGACGCAGGCGCCGACCGGATCGACGTCGCGGTCGCGCGACGAGACCGCGATCTTCGAGCGGGCACCCGGCTCGCGGGCGCTCGACTCGATGCGGACGATCTTCTCGAAGATCTCCGGGACCTCCTGCTCGAACAGCTTCTCGAGGAAGCCCTTGTGGGCGCGCGACAGGATCAGCTGGGGGCCGCGCGCCATCCGGTCGATGTCGAGCAGCAGCGACTTCATGGTGTCGCCGACGCGGAACGACTCGCGCGGCACCTGCTCGCGCATGGGCAGGAGCGCCTCGGTCTTGCCGATCTCGACGACCAGGTTGCCGCGCTCGAAGCGGCGGACGATGCCGTGGACGATCTCGCCCTTGCGGTCCTTGTACTCGTTGTAGACGTTGTCGCGCTCGGCCTCGCGCACGCGCTGGCTGATGACCTGCTTGGCGGTCTGGGCCGCGATGCGGCCGAACTTCTTGTGGGCCTGCTTGAGGTCGATGACGTCGCCGAACTTCTCGTCCTGCTCGGTCGCGCGCTCGGCCTCTTCAGGCCGGTAGAAGATCTGGAACAGCAGCTCGTCGCCGAGCTCGGCCTCGAGTCCGTACTTGTGCGCATCCTCGACCGTGATCTCGCGGCCCTCGATCGCGTCGTCCTCGACGACATTGATGATCAGGAAGAGGTCGACGCCCCCGCTCTCGGGGTTGTACTTGGCCTCCATCTCACGGTTCATGCCGAACGCGCGCTTGGCAGCGGTGAGGATCGCCTGCTCGAGCGCCTGCAGCAGCACGGCACGGTCGATGTTCTTGTCGCGACCGACCTGGTCGATCACCATGCTGAGGTTGGCATCCATCGTGGCCTCGTAGTCTTCTTCGGGTGGTCGGGAGTCCGGATCGTCCGGCGCTACGAGCCCTTGGCCGCACGGGGCGGCTTCGGGTTCCTGGGCTTCTTGGAAGGATTGGCGGGCGCGCCGTCGTCGGGACCGGCGGCGGCCGCAGGCGCGGGCCGACCGGGCAGTCGATCGCCGCGCATGACCGCGTCCCAGTCGGGGACGATCTTGGCGACGTCGACGTCCTTGATCGGGAACTTCCAGGGCTGACCGTCGACGATCACCCGGGCCTGCGCGGTGGCGCCGTCGCCCTCGACGCCGTCGAGCGTGCCACGGAAGTTCTTGCGCTCGCCGCCGCTCGCGGTCGAGACGCCCTGGAGCAGGGTCGCCTTGATCTCGGCGCCGACGAACCGGCGGAAGTGCGCGACGCTGACCAGCGGCCGGTCGATGCCGGGGGAGCTGACCTCGAGGCTGTACGCCTGCGCGATCGGATCCTCGACGTCGAGAACCGCCGACAGCTCGCGCGACATGCGCTCGCAGTCGTTGAGGTCGATCGCGTCCTTCGCGGGCTCGTCACCGTCGGCGCGCGCGCCGGCGGGATGCTCGGGTAGGTCGATGAACACGCGCAGCACCCAGCCACCGGGCTCGGTGACGTACCGAATATCGACGAGGTCGTAGCCCGCGTGGACGCACACCGGTTCAACCAGCGCCCAAGCGCGTTGCCGTACGGTGTTTTCGTTGGCGCGGTTCACGATGCAATTCCTCGTCGACAGAGTGCTTTCGGATGGTTGCGTGAGAGCGAGAAACATCAGCGGCGGAGGCTCGAGACAAAAAAAGGCGGGCCGAGGCCCACCTTCCAGACAGAGAGAGCGAAGCGGGTGTTGGGTACCACTCCCGCGGACCGGCCGCAAGTGGCTTTCGGCCGTCTCAATTGCCTGATTTCCGGAGTGTCCGGATGGGGAATGATCTCCCTGCTCGCCCGCGCGCGCGCCCGTTCAGGGCTGCATGCGCATGAGCGTGGTCACCGCCACCGACGGAACCGTCACCCGCAGGTGCGCGCGGGCATCGGCGAAACCGAACGAGGTCGCAAATGCGGCGCCGCCGGCCGGCACCGACGACGCCGGCTTGCCGGACACGGTCGCGATCAGCGCGCCCACGTCGTAGACGAACACGATGCTATCCCGGTGCGCGCGGGCGTCGTCGACGAGCGCCGCGAGCGCGGCCGGCAGCGGCCCGGCCTTCGCCTTGCCGCGCGAGACCGCGACCAGCTTGCGCGCGGCCGCCAGGCTGTCGGGGCCGCCCACGAAGCCCATCACGTCATCCCAGACGCCCCACCGGCCCTCGGTGCGATCGCCCTGGGTCGCGCGCATCCGGGCCGCCTCGGCGGCGCCGAGCCCGCGGTAGTCGAAGGTCATCGTGGAGTGGATGAACTTCACCCCGTCGATCGCGGCCTTGTCGCGGCTGATCTGCATGCGGAGCTTGACCCCGCCGAGGTCGGTGGTCGAGCCGCCGGCGAGCGCCGCCGCCAGCTTGTCGGCGTGGCTGGCGGCGACCTTGGCATCGGTCACCTGATAGAGCGCGGCCATCGACATCGGCGGACCGGCGGGCGCGGCCGCCTGCTTGCGGCCGGCCGGCTTGCCGGCGCTCGGCGCGGGCGGGTTCATCACGGCGGTCAGCGCGATCTCACCGGTGACGGCGTCCCACATGCCGTTCATGGCCGCGCGCTCGCCGTCGTCGAGCGGATGGCCGAGCGACTTCTCGAACAGCGGCTCCATCAGCTTCTGGAACGCCGGGCGCAGCGGTCCCGACGCCCACCGGCCGGCCGCGACCACCATCGCGCCGTCGAGCGGCAACCGGCTCAGCAGCGGGAACGTCGACGGCTGCTGGGCCGCGACCAGCGCGTGCAGCCGGGTCGACCGCCGCGGGGTGGCCGCGAGGTCGATCGACGCGAGGTCGGCGGTGGCCTCGATGTGGAGGTCGAAGCGCGCGCTCGACTCGAGACCCTCGATCAGGCCGTCGGCGATCGTGGTCATCATGTCGTTCAGCTCGGGCGAGCTGCCAGGCACCGCCGCCATCGCGGCGATCATCTGCGGGCCGAGCTGGTCGATCGCGGTCCGGTGCGCGGCCAGGATCGCGGCCGGGAACACCGCCGCGGTCGGCGCCGCCGGCGCCTTTTCGAGGACCAGGGTCGCCAGCACCCACGGCGCGACCCGCGCCACCGCCGGGGCCGGACCGATCACGGCCCAGCCCCGCGCGGTGCGCACCTTGGCGCCGGGCCCGACCGCACGCGCCAGCGCCTTGCCGTCTCGGACCGGCACCACCAGCACCGGCGTCACGCTGCCGCCGGGCGGATCGAGCACCACCAGCCGCACCGGCTTGCCGAGCGCGATCCCGTCGAGGCCGCGGGCGCCGACCAGCTCGGCCAGCCCGGGCTGGAGCATCGCGGTCACCGCCACCGACGAGCCGGGCTGGATCCGGTCCGCGAAGTCGCCGACGCCCCCGAGCCGGTCGATCGAAGGCAGCGTCAGCACGGCGAGCACGTCGGCGGGTTGCGCGGCCGGCGCAGCCTCCGCACGATGCGCAGCGAGGGCGATCAGGACGACGATCCCGTACCGGGCGAGGCCAGACATCGGCGCATCCTACGGGACAAATCCGGCGCGGTAGATCAGAATGCGCGCCCGTGTCCGCGATCCTCACCGTCCTCGGGCTCGACAAGAGCTTCGGCCAGCGCCACGTGCTCCACGGCGTGTCGCTGTCGGTGCACGAGCGCGATCGGATCGGGCTCATCGGGCGCAACGGCGCCGGCAAGTCCACGCTGCTCAAGATGCTGGTCGGGGCCAACCGCGGCGTGGGCCTGGCCGACGACGAGGTCCGCGGCCTCGAGCCCGACGCCGGCTCGATCACGTGGCGGCGCGATCTCCGGCTCGAGTACGTCTCGCAGGAGCCGCGGCTCGATCCCGAGGCGGCGGTCGGCGCGGTGCTGGCCCGCGGCGGCCAGGTCCCGCTGCACGCGATCCAGACCCTGGCCGCCGCGCTCGATCTGCCGCCGCTCGAGCAGCTCATGGGGACCCTGTCGATCGGCCAGCGCCGGCGGGTCGCGCTCGGCCGGGCGCTGCTCGGCGGCGCCGACGTGCTCGCGCTCGACGAGCCGACCAACCACCTCGACGCCCGCACCGTCACGTTCCTCGAGGAGCGCCTGGGCAGCTGGCCGGGCGCGCTGATCGTCGTGACCCACGACCGCTACCTGCTCGACCGGGTCGCGACCCGCATGGTCGAGCTCGACCGCGGCGATCTGCACTCGTACGAGGGCGACTACTCGACCTTCCTCGAGAAGCAGGCCGAGCGGCTGTCGACCGAGGCCAACGACGAGCACGAGCGCGCGATGTTCGTCCGCCGCGAGCTCGACTGGGTGCGGCGCCAGCCCAAGGCGCGCTCGGTCAAGGCCAAGGCCCGGCTCGACCGGTTCGACAGCGCGGTGTCGTCGGCGCCGACCGCCGAGGACGCGGTGCTGGGCGCGATGGCGCTGCGGCTGCCGACCGGGCCGCGCCTGGGCCGCACCATCCTCGATCTCACCAAGGTGAGCCGGCGGCTCGGCGGCCGCACCCTGTTCGAGGGGCTCACGCTCACGATGAAGGCGGGCGACCGGATCGGGATCGTCGGGCCCAACGGCGCCGGCAAGAGCACGCTCCTGCGCACGATCCTCGGCATCGACCCGCCCGACGCCGGCAAGGTCGTGGTCGGCCAGAACACGATGTTCTCGTACCTCGAGCAGGGCCGCACCGAGCTGCGCGAGGACGCGACCGTGCTCGCCGAGGTCGCCGACGGCAGCGACCACGTCCTGCTCGAGGACGGCCCGGTCCACGTCCGGTCGTTCCTGAAGATGCTGCAGTTCGCCGACGCCACCGCCGACACCCCGATCGCCAAGCTATCGGGCGGCGAGCGCAACCGGGTCCAGCTGGCCCGGCTCCTGCGCCGCGGCGGCAACCTGCTGGTGCTCGACGAGCCGACCAACGACCTCGATCTGCTCACCCTGGGCGCGCTCGAGGGTGCGCTGGCCAGGTTCCCCGGCTGCGCGCTGATCGTCTCGCACGACCGCTGGTTCCTCGACCGGGTCGCGACCGGCATCCTCGCGTTCGAGGAGGACGGCAAGGTCGTGTTCCACGAGGGCGACTACACGACGTACATGACCCGGCGCAAGGCGGCGCTCGCCGCGACCCCCGCCGCCAGCGTGACCGCCCCGCCCCGCCCGGCCGCGACCCGCGGCAACGGCGAGCGCGTGGCCGCGACCGGCCCGCGCAAGATCAGCTTCAAGGAGCGGCAGGAGCTGGCCGCGATCGAGCCGCTGATCCACGCCGCCGAGGCGCGGGTCGCCGAGCTGGAGGCCACGCTCTCGGATCCGGCGGTGTTCAAGGACCAGGGCGCCGAGGTCCCGGCGCTGATCGCCGCGCTCGATGCCGCCCGCCTCGACGTCGACCGGGTGTACGCGCGCTGGCAAGAGCTCGAGGCGCTCGCCGCCGCCACCCCGGCCTGACCCGCGGCCCCGAACCGGTCAGAACGACAGCTGCAGCGACATCCCGGGCGCGCGCGCCGCGCCGGTCGAGACCACCGTCGGCGTGAGCGTGACCCCATGCCGGCGGTTCCAGCTCTGCGCGGCCCGGCCAGCCGCGACGTGGTCGTAGATCGTCGAGCCGACCCACATCCCGGCGCCGACCCAGAACATCACCTCGGCGCCGCGCTGGCCGCTGGGGACGTCGGCGTGGGTCTCGCCGATCATATGGAAGGCGCTGCCGACCATCACCAGCCCGCTCACGCCTCGGGCGATGAGGCCGAGGCCACCAGACCGCCCCGCGTACCACTGCCCGGTGCTCGGCGCGAAGTACAGGCCGATCACGCCGATCGTCGGTAGGGTGGCCGAGCCGCTGTCGACGCTGAGGCCGATCACCGCGAGCGAGCCGAGCGTGGCACCGAGGGAGATCGCGACCGCCGTGGAGGCATGCTTGCCGCCGGACCGCCGGGCAGCCGGCGGGCTGGTGGGACTGACGGGACCGACGGAACTGGGCGGAGTCAGCGCAGGCTGGGCCCAGGCGGTCCCGCTGGCGGTGAGCACGACGACGGCGACGAGCGAGGCGAGGCGCATGGACGCGAGCTTCAGCAGCTTTCGTGCCGCCCCACCCTGCCAACGGCTGCCGTGATCGCCGGCGTCGGACCGTCGATCGCCGGCAGCTTCTCGACGGTGGTGACCGGTTCCGAACGGTGCCGACGCTCATCGCGAGCAGTCCCCGTTCCGTCGCGCACCACCCGGTGCCGCAATCGTGGAGAGGTCGGGCCACGGCGTGCCGGCGGCGAGCAGTACCCCGGCGACGCCGCCGCCGTAGCTCCAGCCCACCGGGCAGGTGCGCGGTGTTGCGTTAGACTGCGGCGCATGTCCGACTCCGTTCTGGTTGCCGCCGTGCAGATGTGCGCGGTCGACGATCTCCAGGCGAACCTCGCGACCTGCCGGCGGCTCGGCGACGAGGCCGGCGCGGCCGGCGCGCGCGTGATCGTGCTGCCCGAGTGCTTCGCGTTCCTCGGCCGCCGCGAGGGCGACAAGATGGCGGTCGCCGAGTCGCTCGACGCGCCTACGCCGGGCCCCATCCTGGCGATGCTGCGCGACCTGGCCGATCGCCACCAGGCGATCGTGGTCGGCGGCGGCATGCCCGAGAGCGTGCCTGGCGATCCCCGCCGGGCCTACAACACCGCGGTGGTGGTCGCGCCGGGTCGGGGCGTGATCGCGCGCTACCGCAAGCTGCACCTGTTCGACGTCGACATCCCGGGGGGCGCGACCCTGCGCGAGAGCGATGGCACCGCCGCCGGCACCGAGGCGCTGGTCGTCGCCGCCGCCGGCCTACGGCTGGGTGTCACCATCTGCTACGACGTGCGGTTCCCCGAGCTGTACCGGCGGCTGTGGCGCGACGGCTGCGCCGACGTGCTGCTGGTGCCGGCCGCGTTCACCGCCCACACCGGCCGGGCGCACTGGGAGCTGCTCCTGCGCGCGCGCGCGATCGAGAACCAGGCTTACGTGGTCGCCGCGGCCCAGTGGGGCCGCCACAACGAGAAGCGCGAGAGCTACGGCCACACGCTGATCGTCGACCCGTGGGGGCAGATCGTCGGCGAGCGGCCCGACGGCGACGGCGTCGTGCTCGCCGCGATCGATCGCGAGCTGCTGGCCCGCACCCGTCGCAACATGCCGTGCGGGCAGCACGCGGTCACCCTGACCACCCCGCCGCCGCTGACCGTCGTCGAGGCGTGACCTCAGGCCGGTCGACGGGATCGACGCGTGCTCGCGCCCGGCGCGGCCGCGCCAGCCCGACCGGCTGGTCAGCCCCGGCCCAGAATGGCCGCGCCGCGCACCGCCAGCCGCCGGACCGCGGCGCGACCGGTGCGCAGCCAGCGCGCCGGCGCCAGGTCGCTGGGTGGCTCGACCGCGACCGCGTCGCCGACGCGGAGCGTGCCGGGCCGGTCGACCTCGGCGTAGGCGCCGAGCCAGCGGCCGGCGTGGACCGCGACCGCGCGCACCACCTCGCGGTCGGCCTCGACCCCGGGCTGGGCCCGACCCGGCATCGAGCAGCGCGGCGTGGGTGCGACCAACCGCGCACGCAGAGCGCCGACGCGGAGCCGACCGCCGATCCACCCGGTCTCGATCAGGCCGGTCGCGCCGCCGGTCTCGATCAGCAGATTGGGCCGGAACCGGCGCACGTCCAGGTCGACGCCGGGCGCGCGCGCCGCGATCGCCGCCAGGCTCGCGGTGGTGAGCACGTGCAGCGCGCACGCGTCGAAGTAGGTGCCGCGCGGGGTCGCGTAGCGGGCCAGCTCGGCGAGCGTCGCCAGCGGAAACACCGACGGATCGGGCTCGACCTCGCCGTCGAGCAGCCCGATCTCGACCCGGCGCTCGTCGGCCGGTGACTCGACCCGGCGGTAGTGCTCGCGATCGCTCGCCGGCCGCAGCGGGCACAGCGTGACCGGGCGCCCGAGCGCCTCGCCGAGCCGGCGGTGCACGTCGGGATCGTCGCTGGTGACCTCGCGCCCATCGGGCAGCGTGATCGCGACCGGCGGCGACGCCTCGCGCGCGCCGGGGTCGACGAACCGCGCCGCCAGCCGCATCAGGGCCGGCAGCTGCTTGCCGCTCGCGATCACGCCCTTGCGATCGTCCCGCACCGCCCACACCCGGTCGCCGCGCACCCCGTGCGCGCCGACCTCGGCCACGTCGAGCCGCTCGCCGGCCATCGACTTGACCGGGAACCGCCACAGCTCCCGGATGGTGCCAACCGCGACCATCCACCGAGGGTAGTGGAATGCGGGAGCCCGATCCACCCGCGCGACCGGACGCCCCGGCAGACCGCAGCGGCGCTGCATGCGGCCGGCGGGGGCCGCGCCCGGCGCGCCGACCCTGCGCCCGCGCGCCGACGCTCGCTGACGAGCTCGCTCGCGCGCGCTGCCATCGCGGGCCCCTGGGATCGATCCGCCGGGGGCTGCCCGCCCGCGAGCGATTCACACGGCGCGCGAAGCGCGCGGTCGTCGCTCGGGCTTTGCGGGCCCGAGGCGCCTGTGAGCCACGACCGGCCACGATCCAGATCGCTCCCGTCCCGATCCGCGAGGCTCTGCCGGAGGACGGCCGACGCGCAAGGGGCAGCAGGTTTCGTCGACGCTCGGCCCTTCGACCGCGGGCTCGCTGCGCGAGCCCTGGCGCAGGGGCACCGGAACGTTGTGCGGGATCCTGGGGCGCACCCCCGGCTCGTCAGCGCGCGCCGCCGCCGGGGCCGGCACTACCGCCCCTGCCGCTGCCGCTGCCGCTGCCGCTGCCGCTGCCGCTGCCGCCGCTGCCGCCGCCAATCCCACCATCCACCCCCGCGTCACTCCCCCCACCCGCCGCCGCCCGCTCCTTCTCGATCGCCGCCTTCATCTCCTCGGGCGTCATGTCCGCGCGCAGCATCGTCCCGGTCGGCCGGCCGGCGTCCACGATCACCGGCCGCACCGCCGCGTCGGTATCGTCGAAGCCGGTCACGAACGTGCTCATCGAGTCCGCGCAGGGCCGCTGCAGCACCAGCACCGCGACCAGCGCGACCGCGACCATCGCGATCCGGACCAGCTGCACCGACGAGAACGACCAACCCTTGCCCCGCGGGATCCGCGGGACGGGAGCCTCGCCATCGGCGAGCGGGCGGTGTCGGCGAGCCATGACCAGGAGGTCCTACCGCGATCCCGCGGGCCGCGCCACCAGCTCGAGCCCGGCCGCGCCCGCCGTCACGACCGCTCCAGGTCCTTCAGCTCGAGCTCGACCCGGGTCCGCCCGTTCCAGCTCGAGACCCCGGGAACGAACGCCAGGTCGACCCGCGCCCCGACGCCCGGGTCACGATCGCCCAGGCCAAACCCGATCGCCGAGCGAATGGTCCCGCTGGCGTCGGCGACCTCGAGCTTGAGGTGCGAGCCGTCGCCGACCCGGCGGGTCACCCGCACCTCGGCGCCGCGCACGATCAGGAGCGGCGCCGCGTTCTCCTGCCCGAACGGCGCCAGGCCACCGAGCTCCCCGACCAGCCGCTCGTCGACGTCGCTCAGCCGCACCTCGGCGTCGGCGGCCACCGCGGCGACCGGCCCCGAGCCCTCGGCCAGCACCGCGGAGCCGAGCGCCTCGCGCAGCCGATCGACCTCGGACGCGCGCACGGTCAGCCCGGCGGCGGCGGCGTGCCCGCCGAAGCGCTCCAGCATCGGCGCGCAGCGGCCGAGCGCCTGATAGAGATTCACGCCGGCCGGCGCCCGCGCCGAGCCGCGCCCGATCCCGCTGACGCGATCGATCGCGATCACGAAGGCGGGCCGGCGGAACCGATCGACCAGCTTGGCAGCGACGATCCCGACCACGCCCGACGGCCAGGCGTCACTGGCGACCACGATCGCCGGGCCCGGGTCGGCGTCGCCGAGCGCCGCCAGCGCCTCGGCCACCGCCTGGTCCTGGACCGCCCGCCGGGTCTGGTTGGCGATCTCGAGCGTCTCGGCCCGGGCGGTCGCCTCGTCGGCGCTGGCCAGGAGCAGGTCGAGCGAGGGCGCGGCATCGCCCAGCCGACCGGGCGCGTTGAGCCGGGGCGCCAGCTTCCAGGCGATCGCCTTTTCGTCGATCGGCTTGTCGCCGCCGTCGAGCCCGGCCGCGGTCAGCAGCGCGGCGAGCCCGGGCCGCTTGCGCTCGGCGAGCAGCTTGAGCCCGGCCGCGACCAGGATCCGGTTCTCGCCGTGCAGCGGCACCAGGTCGGCGACGGTGCCGACCGCGACCAGGTCGAGCAGGTCGCGGGGATCGGGCTCGGTGCGCCGGACGAACCAGCCCTGCGCGCGCAGCCGGGTCCGCACGGCCGCGGCCAGATAGAAGCTGATGCCGACCGACGCCATCCCGCGGAACGGGAACGCCGAGTCGGCGCGGTGCGGGTTGACCAGCGCGGTCGCCGGATGGACCGCGCCGGTGACCGGCACCGTGTGGTGATCGACGACCACCACGTCGGCGCCGGCGGCCCGGGCGGTGGCGATGGTCGCCTGGTCGCTGGTGCCGCAGTCGCCGGTGATGATCAGGGTCGGCCGGCCCGCCAGCAACTCGGCCGCCGCCGCCGCCGAGAAGCCGTAGCCCTCGTCGCGGCGGGCGACCCGCCCGACCACCCGGGCGCCGCAGCTGCGCAGGAAGCCGGTGAGCAGCGCGCAGGTGGTGACCCCGTCGACGTCGTAGTCGCCGAACACGGCGATCGACTCGTTGCGCAGGACCGCGACGGTCAGGCGATCGGCGGCGACCGCGAAGCCGGCCATGCCGCGGTCGCCTTCGGGCCGGCGCAGCAGGTTCAGCTTCGGGTCCAGGAAGGTCCGGGCTGCCGCCGCGTCACCGACGCCGCGGCCGACCAGGCAGCGGGCGGTCACCCGATGGACGCGCAGCTCGCGCGCGAGGCGCTCGGCCGCAACCTCGTCGAGCGCACGAACCGGAAGCACGCGCGCACGCTACCGGTTCCATCTGACAGCCGACAGTGCCCTGCGGCCGCGATGCGCGGGCGCACCGCCGGACCCGCGGGTCAGAACCGGTCGGCGCGCAGGCGCTCGACGCGATCGGCCCGCGACGCGCGCGCCGCCTTGGCCGTGGGCATGTCCGGACCCTCGGGGAGCTCGTCCTTGCGCTCCCAGGACACGGTCTCGAGGCCATCGGCCACCTCGCGCGTCAAGTAGAGGTTCACCACCACGGGGCCGCTCGGATCGACGTTCCAGGCCGGGTTCCAGCCGGGGACCGCGGACGCGTCCGGAACCGTCATCACACCCGGTGTCTTGGCGGCATGCGGGTACTGATGCGCGAACCAGAGCGGCGCGTCGGCGGCGTAGCCGATGATACTGGCCTCGTGCCACTCGCCGGTGGCGACGTAGGTCGCGGACGGCACCCGCGCCCAGCTCAGGGTCGCCGAGGCGAGGTGCGGCGGCAGGGTGATCGCGATCGGCGCGGTGTTCGCCGGATCGACCCGCACCGAGCGGGACCGTCTCCGCGGCAGCGCGGTGTCCTGCTCGCTCACAACGACCAGGTGATTGTCGCCGGCAGTGGCGAGCGCGGCGGGGACCGTCCAGCCGGTGGTGTCGCCCTGCGCCAGCAGCGCGCGCGAGCCATTGGCCGTGTAGAGCGTGCTGCTGACGGTGGCCGTCGCGGGCGCGCCGGCGATCGGATGCGCCACCATCGGCACCGCACCGGTCAGATCGACGGTCAGCGCCATCCCGCTGGTGATCGTGACGCCGCGGCGAATGGCGATCTGGTGCCCGACCCGGTCGATGACGACCACGTCATGGACGCCGGGCGAAGCGAAGGTCGGCCGGGGCGGAGCGGTGGCGTCGAGCGCGATCTGGTTGAAGCCCAGCGAAACGAAGACCTCGCCAGGCCCGGTGTAGTTGACCGTCAAGGGGACGGTCTCGATCGAGCCGCACCCGATGTCGTATGCGTCGGGATCGATGTTGGCGTCCTCGACGCCACCGGCGTACGTGGTCACAATCGTGCCGCTATCGGGACACACCCCGACCATCTCGAACGGGCGGTCGACCGCGAGCCCCACGTCGCCACTGGCATCGGCGGTGAGCTTCTGCCACGGATCCCGGCCGACCCGCGCGGCGAGAAAGGCCGCGCGGTCGCCCTTGATCGGGACGGTGACGCTGGTGCTGGCATCGACGGCGACGGCGGCGTCGACATTGACCACCGGCTCCGGACCATCGTCGCCGCCGCAGGCCGCGACGAGCGCGGTCGAGAGAAGGAACACACCAGGACAAATACGCATTCGCGGACTATCCGCCGCGTCTTCCCTCACGCCGAGGCCGCGGGAGCGCATCGCCCCACTTCACCCGAGGTTGCCCCCACCTACCGCGCCGTGGGTCACACGACGCGGCATCGGCGGGCGACCGAAGCTCAGGGCTCGGACGCGACGGCCGCGGCCGCGCGTGCGCGCGCCGGCGCCGGACCCGAGTACCAGCGCTTCGAGATCCACAGGAACAGCGGCGGGGCCAGGAACAGCGACGAGTACGCGCCGACGATGATGCCGACGTTCATCGCGAACGCGAAGTTGCGGACGAGGCCGGTGCCGAAGACGTTCATCATCAGGGTGACGGCGAACAGCGTCACCGAGGTCAGGATCGAGCGAACCAGCACCTCGTTGAGCGAGATGTCGACGATCCGATCGAGTCGCTTGTCCTTCAGCTTCTCGCTGTTCTCGCGGATGCGGTCGAAGATCACGACCGTATCGTTGACCGAGAAGCCGACCACCGTCAGCAGCGCCGCCACCGAGGTCAGGGAGACCTCGGTCCAGGTCACCGCGAACACGCCGATCACCATGATGGCATCGTGCATGGTCGCGGCGATCGCGCCGGGCGCGTAGCGGATGTCGAAGCGGATCGCCAGGTAGAGGACGATCAGCAGCATCGCGTAGAAGATCGACCGGATGCCGTCGTTGCGCAGCTCGGAGCCGGCCTTGGCGCTGACCGTCGACGACTGCATCGGCGCGACGTCGACCTCGGGGAACGCCTTCTCCAGCACCTGCTCGTACTGGCGGTCGAGCCCGTACATCGAGTAGGTCAGCTCGTACTCGCCGGTGCTCTTGTCGGGCGTCAGGTAGACCTGGGCGGTGTCGCCCCACGGCTTGGCCTCGATGCCGGCGGTCTTGAACACCTCGGCCGCCTCGGCCTCCTTGATCGGCGAGCCGGCGCGGACGAACAGGCGGTCGCCGGTCCAGCGCGCCACGTCGATCTTGCGATCGGCGAACTTGGTGCGGAACGCCTCGGCGACCTGCTGCTGCTGGGCCGGCGTGATCGCGCCGAACCGCGGCGTGCGGACCAGGATGCCGCGCGCGGTGACGTCGCCGGCGGGGGTCTCCTCGGTCCACGACATGTCAGACACGTCGAAGCCGGCCGCGCCGGCCTGCTCGAGCGCCTGACGGACCCTGCCGGCGTCGGGCCGCGCGTAGGTGGCCGGCGCGACCTGGCCGTCGGGCCCGGGGGCCTGACGGTTCCTGAACGCATAGACGATCTCGGTGCCGCCCCTGAAGTCGATGGTCCAGTTCAGGTGACTGCCCCGGACCGACTTGTTGACGAACAGCATCGCGATGCTCGCCGCGCACAGCAGGAGCGAGATGAGGATCCACGTCTTGAAGCGGGCGACGAACGCGAAGTCGTTGCCCGGCTTGAGGATGTAGCGAAACTTGTGCTCTTTGGCGGCCATGGTGGTTCTCGGCTCGCTTCTGGTCAGATCGAGATCGTGGCGAGCTCGCCCTTCTTGCGACTCACGTAGAGGTCGAAGAAGAAGCGGCTGACCCAGATGCTGGTGAAGAGCGTGGTCGCGATGCCGACCAAGAGCATGACCGCGAAGCCCTTGATGGGGCCCGAGCCGTACTGAAGCAGAACCCAGCCGGCGACCGCGGTGGTCAGCTGGCCGTCGAGGATGCTGGAGAACGCGCGCTGGTAGCCGACCTCGACCGCACCCTTGACCGACTTGCCGATGTTCAGCTCGTCGCGGATGCGCTCGTAGATGAGCACGTTGCCATCGACCGCCATGCCGACCGTGAGGACGACCGCGGCGATGCCGGGCAGGGTCAGGGTCGCGCCGAACATCGCCATGACCGCGAGCATCATCAGGAGATTGACGGCGACCGACACCATGGCGATCGCGCCCGACCACTTGTAGAGGCCCACCATGATGATGATGACCAGGAGGATGCCGAGGCCGAACGAGAACTGGGCCTTGTCGACCGCGTCGCGACCAAGCGTGGGGCCGAGCTCGGCGGTCGACTCTTCCTTCAGCGGGGCCGGCAGCGAGCCCGTCTTCAGCACGTTGACGAGGTCCGCGGCCTCCAGCTCCTGGCCCTGCGCATCACCGCCGCCCATCGAGATGGTGGTGGCACCCTGGCGGATCGCGCCCTGGATGATCGGCGCCGACTCGACCGCCTCGTCGAGGATGATGGCGATCTTCTTGCCGACGTGGCTGCCGGTGAGATCGCCCCAGACCCGACCGCCGTGGCGGTCGAACTGGACGACGACCTCGGGACGGTAGGTGTTCGGGTCGTAGCTGACCTGCGCGGCCGACACCGAGCTACCGGTCAGGTGGACAGTGCGGTCGAGGTAGTACGTGCGCCAGAACGGACGCTTGTCGGCGCGCTCGGCCGACGGGTCGGGGTGGACCTCCTCGAAGCTCATCTGACGATCGTCGCGAATCTTGAAGCTGGGGTCGGTGGTGCCGAGCTGCTCGAGGTAGCGCTCGATGAGCCGGCGGCCGCTGACCTTGCAGCGGACCTTGCCGTCCTTCTCGGGCAGGTCCTTGCGGTAGCAGCCCTGCTTGCGGGCGTCCGACAGCGTCAGGGCCTCCTCGCGGTCGTACGCCGCGAGGTACCAGTCGTAGAGCGGCTTGTCGGGGCTCTTGTCGAGCGACCACGAGTCGGCATGGGCGGTGATGCCGAGCTCGAGCGCGGCCGGCTCGACGGTCTCGCCACTGCGGCCCTGCTCGCCCGCGACATGGGTGAACAGCCGCTGCATGAACGGGTCGTTGTCGGTGTGATCGATGACGAGCTTGAACTCGAGCTTCGCGGTGCGAGCGATCAACTCGCGGATGCGCTGGATGTTCTCGGCGTCGAGACCGGGGAGCTCGACCAGGATGCGGTCGTCCTTCTCGATCACGGTCGGCTCCGCGATGCCGCGGGCGTCGATGCGGTCCTTGATGGTGGTGACCGCCTGGGTCAGCGCGCTCTTGCGCACGCCGTCGGCGAACTTCGACGAGATGCGCACGCAGATGGCGGCCTTGAGGTCGCCGTCCGGGCACGTCATGGGCGTGATGACGTCGCCGTAGTCGGACACGACCAGCTTGGTCGCCTCGTCACGACGGGCCGGGTCCTCGAGCTTCACCGCGATGGCGCCAGCCGCGATCGCCGGGTTCGAGACCGAACCCTTGATGCCCTTCTCCTCGAGCTTGGCCTCGATATCGCGCTTGACGTCGGACGCCTTGTCGTCGACCGCCTTGTCGAGGTCGATCGTGTAGACGAACTGCGCGCCGCCCTGGAGGTCGAGGCCGAGCGTGATCTTCTTGTCGAAGACGGTGCCGAACCACGACGGGAGCGACCGCGACTCGAGCATCGTCGGCAGGAGATAGATGACGCAGAAGATGACGATGGCGGCGAGGCCAAAGCTGCGTAGACGGAGGCTGCGATCCATGGAGGAACCCTTCGGGCGCGAGCGCGGGCGGCGAACGCCGACCGACGCGGGAGCGCGGAATCTAGATCAGGCCGAGGCTGGCGGGAAGCCGGCCGGGACGATCTCAGGCGGCCTTGTCGGCCTTGTCGGCCGACTTGACCTCGGTACCGGTCCACTTGTTCTCGATGTAGGCGCGCGGCACGCGTACCCGGACCTTCTCCTGGATCTCGAGCACGACGATGTCGTTCGCCTGGACGCCGGTGATCGTGCCGATGACACCACCCCGGGTGATCACCTGCTCACCCTTGCCGAGCTTGCTCAGCATCGCGGCGTGCTCCTTCTGCTTCTTGACCTGCGGACGGATCAAGATGAAGTAGAAGACGACGAACATCAGGCCCATCATGAGAAGCGGAGACAGGGCGCCCATGGAAGTTCTCCTGGAAACGAGAAACCCGAAAAGTCGTGGGTGATTAGCACCGGGCTCTCCGGGGGTCAATACCAACCAACCGTCCCCGGCCCTGTAGGGCCGCGCCACCGCGCTCGCAACTGCCCGATCAGCTTGGAACCGGCTCGACGCCCTCGGCCAGGATCTGCTCCCGGAGTCGGCGCATGTGGCCCGCGTAGTAGGTCAGGTTGTGCAGCGTGGCCAGCCGGCTGTAGAGCACCTCGCCCGCCATGTGGAGGTGTCGCAGGTACGACCGCGAGTGGGTCTGGCAGGTCTCGCACGGGCACTCGGGGTCGGCCGGGCCGAAGTCCATCCGGTACTTCGCGTTCGAGATCGTGACCTTGCCCGCCGAGGTGAACAGATAGCCGTTGCGGGCGTTGCGGGTCGGCATGACGCAGTCGAACATGTCGACGCCCGCGGCGACGCCGTGGGCGAGGTCGGCGGGAGTGCCCACGCCCATCAGGTAGCGCGGCCGATCGGCCGGCAGCGTGTGGGCAAAACCGTCGAGCACCCGGTACATCTCCGGGATCGGCTCGCCGACCGACAGCCCGCCGATCGCGTAACCGTCGAAGCCAATCGGGGTGAGCGAAGCGGCGTGACGGGCGCGGCGCTCGAGATCGGTGCCGCCCTGGACGATGCCGAACAGCGCCTGGCCGACCGGGCGCGCGACCGCGGCCGAGCGCGCGGCCCACGCGGTGGTGCGGGTCATCGCCTGCTCGTGGGCAAGGTCGTCGGCCTCGGCCGGCGGGCACTGGTCGAAGACCATCGCGATGTCGGCGCCGAGGATGCCCTGGATCTGCAGCGACACCTCGGGCGTGAGCCGGTGGCGCGAGCCGTCGATGTGGCTCTGGAAGGTGACGCCGTCGTCGTCGATCTGGTTGATCCCCGCGAGCGAGAACACCTGGAAGCCCCCGGAGTCGGTCAGGATCGGGCGGTCCCAGGCCGCGAACTTGTGGAGCCCGCCGGCGGCCGCGATGATGTCGAGGCCCGGGCGAAGGTAGAGATGATAGGTGTTGCCCAGGATGATCGCGGCGTCGAGCGGGGCGGCGCGCAGCTCGCCCGGGGTCATCGCCTTGACCGTGCCCTGGGTGCCCACCGGCATGAAGACCGGGGTCGGGATGTCCCCCCGCGGGGTGTGGAGCACGCCGGCGCGCGCGTTGCCGAGGACGCGGAGGATCTCGAACGAGAAGCCGGGGGTCGGGAGCGGGATGATCATGGTTCACGGCGAGGGAGCAGCATCGCGTCCCCGTAGCTGAAGAAGCGGTAGCCGGCGGCGACCGCGTGACGGTACGCCGCCAGCACCGGCTCGGTCCCCGCGAACGTGCACACGAGCATGAGCAGGGTCGACTCGGGCAGGTGAAAGTTGGTGACCAGGTGGTCGACCACCTGGAAGCGGAAGCCGGTGCCGGGGCGGATGAACAGCTGGGTCGCGCCGGGGCCGGCCGCGACCTGGTGGTCGCCGGTCGCGGCCGCCTCGAGCGTGCGCACCACGGTGGTGCCGATCGCGACCACCGGCCGGCCCGAGCCGACCAGCGCGGCGGTGGCAGCCGGGACCGTGTAGCGCTCGGAGTGCATGACGTGCAGGGCGAGATCGTCCTCGCGCACCGGCTGGAAGGTGCCGAGCCCGACGTGCAGGGTCACCGGCGCGACCGTGATCCCGCGCGCGGCCAGCGCCTCGAGGATCGCCGCTGTCACGTGGAGGCCGGCGGTCGGCGCGGCGACCGCGCCCGGCTCGCGGGCGTAGACGGTCTGGTAGCGCTCGCGGTCGGCCGAGCCCGGGCCGCCCTGGCGCGTGATGTACGGGGGCAGCGGCAGCTCGCCGTGGGTGTCGAGGAAGCCGAAGCCGTCGCCGGGGATCGCGACCACCAGCGAGCCGTCCTCGGCGCGGTCGGTGAGGATGGTGACGATCGCGGCCGGCGCGAAGTCGAGCCGCAGCACCTGGCCGGCGCGCACGGCGCGGCGGGCGCGGGCCAGGCACCGCCACGCGGTGTGCCCGGCCGGCGCCGGGTCGGCGGTGGGCTCGATGAACAGCAGCTCGACCGCGCCGCCGGTGTCCTTGTGGGTGTGGACCCGCGCGGGCATGACCCGGGTGTCGTTGACGACCACGACCGCGTCGGCCGGCAAGAGCCCCGGCAGATCGACGAACCCGCGATCGGCCAGCGGCTCGCCGACCACCAGCAGCCGCGACGCATCCCGGCGATCCGTGGGCTGCTGCGCGATCTGCGCGGGCGGCAGGTCGAAGTGATAGGAGCTCCGGCGATGCAAGACCGCCTTGGTAGCCGGCGGCTGGCCCGGGTGCAACCGCCGGCGCCGACCTCCTTCTATAGTGGCCGCATGCGGCGCTTCCTGGTGGTCCCTGCCCTGCTCGTCCCGCTGTCGGCGGCTGCCGGGGGCGCCGAGCACGAGTCCGACGTCGACGGCGACGGCAAGCCCGACCTCGTGCGGATCGAGGCGCCCGGGCAGATCGTGGTCGAGCGCGGGGGTGGCGGCGGCCAGGTGATCCCGCTCGGCCTGTCGGGCGAGCTGCGCGAGGCGACCTTGACGATCGCCGGCCCGGGCCGGCCGTTCGTGGTCGCGACCGCGCACATCGGCGACGGGTGGGAGGGCCTGGCGCTGCGCTGGGACGCCGGCGGGCTGCGCGAGGTGTGGCGCGGGCCGGTCGGGCCCGCCGGTGACGATGGCGAGTACGAGGTGTGGATCGCGGCGACCGCGGGCGGGCTGGTCCGCTGGCAGCAGCGCGCCGACCTGACCCGCTGCGACGGCGGACCGGTCGAGCTGTTCCGCGAGGGCTGGGATCCGCGCGCGCGCCGGTTCCGCCCGATCCGCCCGGGTGTCCGGATCCCGGACAAGCTACCGGTGGTCAAGGCGACCGCGGAGCGCGGGGCCGCGGGCGCGGCGGCGGCGGGGTGGTACCGGGTCCGGCTGGGGTCGACCCAGGCCGGGGCCGATGACGCCGGCGAGCTGGTCGCGCCGCGCGCGCTCGGCGACGGCGACCCGGCGACCGCGTGGCGCGAGGACCGCGGCGGCGACGGCACCGGCGAGCTGTTCGACGTGCGACCCGCCACCCGCGGCGGGCGGGCGGCCGCGGTCCGGATCGTGCCCGGCGACGGCCAGAGCGCGGCGGCCCTGGCCGCCGGCAACCGGGTCGCGCGGCTCGCGGTGCTCGGCAAGACCGGCAGCGTGCTGATCGACGTACCTGATCCGGTGGCGGGCGGCGGCCCCGGCCAGGCCTACCTCGCCACCTTGCCCGCGCCGATCGACGGCTGCGTGACGATCGTGATCGTCGACGTCCACCGCGGCGCCCGGGCCCGGGCCGGCACCGGCGACACCGCGATCGCCGAGCTGGCGGTGCTGGCCGACGTCGAGCTGGCGCCAGGCGGGGCCGAGCCCCTGCTGGCCGCGCAGGTCGCCCAGGGCGGCGTCGCCGGCGACTCGGCCGCGCGCGCGCTGGCGACCCGGGGCGCGGCGGCGGTCGCCGCGCTCACCGCCGAGCTGGGGCGGGCGACCGGGGTGGTGCGGCCGCGGCTGCTCGGTGCGCTCGCCCAGCTCCGCGAGCCGGGCGTGGTCGCGCCGCTGGCGGAGGGGCTCGCGCGCGGCGAGCTGACGGAGCGTCGGCGCGACGACGCGGCCGCGCGGCTGGCCGAGCTGCCGCCGGCGGGGCCGGCCGCCCTGGCCGCGCTGGTCGCGCAGGCCGACGCCGACGAGGCAGGCCGGCTGGCGGCGGCGCGGGCCCTCGCGCGCATCGATCCGACCGCGATCGCCGGTGCGGCCGGGACCGGCAGTCGCAGCTTTCGCGCCGCCGTGGTCGCGCTGCTGGCGCCGGCGGGGGCCGCCGCGCTGGTCGCCCGGGTGCCGTCGGCCACCACGCCAGCGGCGCGCGCCGACCTGTGGCGGGCGGCCGGTAAGGCCGCGCTGCGGGCCGACGACGGTGCGCGTCCGGCGGTGGCCGCGATGCTGACCGCGCTCGCGGGCGAGGCCGACTACCAGGTCCGGTACCGGCTGGTCGCGGCGATCGCGCCGGTCGGCGACGCGACCGAGCTGGCCACGCTGGCCGGCTGGCTCGAGCGGGTCGGCGACGACGCGCGCGGGCGCGCGCTGCGCCGGGTCGGCGCGCAGGGCCTGGGCCATAACCCGGTGCCGGCGGCCCGGGCCGCGCTGACCGGGCTCGCCGGCGATCGCGATCCCGGGACCCGCCTGGCGGCGGTGACCGCGCTCGCGCTCGAGCCGCGCACGGCGGCGCCGCCGCCTGGCGGTCGCCCGGCCGCCGCGGCCGACGAGCCGGCCGCCCGCGCCGGCGCCGACCGCGCGCTGGCGACCGTGCTCGCGGGCGACTCGTGGCCCGAGCTGCGCCGCGGCGCGGCCTCGGCGCTCGGCCTCGCCTGTCAGCGCACCGGGCCGCGCACCGCGCTCGAGACCGCGACCGGCCGCGACCCCGACGTCGACGTGCGCATCGACGCGCTGACCGCGCTGGTCAGCTGCCGCGCGCCCGGCATCGCCGACCGGCTGCTGCAGGTCGCCGACGACGGCAAGGCACCGCTGCCGCTGCGCGACCGCGCGATCGCGCTGTACGCCGGGCTGCCCGGCGAGGTCGGGGCCGTGCTGACCCGGTTCGAGCGCTGGCGCGGCCAGGCGTTCTCCGACGCGACCGCGCTCCGGCTGGCGGTGCGCGCGGCTGGCGCGCTCGGCGAACTGGGCGATCGCCGGGCGGCGGCGCCGCTGTTCGACGCCGCGCAGGACGCGGCGTTCCCCGAGCTGCAGGCGGCCGCGGTCACCGCGCTCGGGATGCTCGGGCCGCAGTGTCCGAAGCAGGCGGTGCCGCTCCTGCGCTCGCTCGCGCAGAGCGAGGAGCGCGGGGTCGCGCTGGCGGCGCGCGGGGCGATCGGGCGCTGCGGGACGTGAGCGGCGGGCGGGGGGATCAGTCGGCGGCGCCGGCATCGGCAGCGGCACCGGCAGCCGCAGCGGCATCCGCAGCGGCAGCGGCACCGGCATCGGCAGCAGTGGAGGCGCCGGCGTCGCGGGCGGCGCCGACGTCCGGGCCGGCGGCGTCGGGTGCGGGCGTCTCGGTGCCGTCGGCGCCGACGATCTTGAACCTCCGGATGCCCACGAGCTGGCCACCGAGCGTCTCGGTCACGCACTGCCACGGGCCCTCGGGGTCGGCGGGCATCAGGCCGGGTGGGAGCTCGCTGCGGAAGACCTGGCCCTCGCCGTCGCAGGCCAGCTTGACCGGCGCGACCCGGGCTACCACGGTGCGGCGGTGCTTCCAGATGTGGACGACGTCCTCCTTGAGGCCGCCCGGCTCGACCAGGAGCGAGCCGCAGCGCAGGCCGTCGAGCTGGCTCTTGCGGATGACGTGCTTCGACGGCGGCTGGCACTCGTAGCTGCCGTAGCTGCCGTGGCCGACCGCGATCTCGGAGAGCGCCAGCGGCGCCGGTGGGATGGCCCGGCGGCCGTACACGACGGCGGCGAACAGGACCAGCGTGACCGACAGCGTGATGACGATGCCGCGCGGCGAGAACACGGCGGCGTTCGAGAACGACAGCAGCGCGACCGACGGCGGGGTCGCAGCGGCGGCGATCAGGAGGCCGCTCAGGTGGGTGACCCCGAACACCAGCGGCAGGATCACGTTGAGCAGGCCGAACATCGCCAGGCCGTACATGGTCGACGCCAGCCAGCGGCGCTCCATGATCACGTTGTCGAACACCAGGTCCATCGTCGAGATCACCGCGCACGCGAGCAGCACCGGCGCCATCCACCAGTTCAGCGACGCGAGCGAGAACGTCGCGCTCGAGGCGTACAGCGGCACCAGGAAGAAGAACATCTGCTGGTAGAGCTGCTTGATGACGTAGTTGGTGCCGAAGCGGACGCCCTTCTTCAGCATGTGCTCGTGATCGCCGCGGTTGGCCGGCCCGACGATGAAGCGCAGCGCGACGAACATCAGCAGCCACGACAGGCCGAGCACCATCAGCAGCTTGTCGGCGTAGGCGAGGCCGTGGCGCGCGAACAGCATCACGCCCACGCCGAACGACAGCGCGAACAGGCTGTGGAACCACCAGATCCGCTTCACGATGCGCGCGAGGCGACTCGGCGGCGCCGGCGCCGGGGCCCCGGGCGGGGCCACCGAGTCAGGCGTCGCGCGCGGCATCTGCGACCAGCTCACGGATGCGCTCGAGCGCGACCTCGAGGCGGGCCATGGGCGGCCCGAACGAGAAGCGCAGGTGCCGGCGGAAGCGCGAGTGGCGCCCGCCGCGGCGCTTGCCGGGATCGACGTCGAAGAAGTCGCCGGGCACCGTGATGACCTTCCGGTCGAGCGCGGCGCGGAAGAAGCTCATGCCGTCGTTGATCGACGGCGGCAGGTGCTGCGCCGACGCCCACACGTAGAACGTGCCCTCGGGCGGCAGGTCGATCGTGAAGCCGACGTCGCGCAGGCCGTTCAGCATGCGCTGGCGCTTCTTGCCGAACTCGGCCTGGATCGCGCGGGTCTCGGCCAGGGTCGACTCGGGCTCGAGCAGCGGGATCGCGGCGCGCTGCAGCGGCCGCGATCCACCGCCGTCGAGGAACGAGCCAGCCGAGGTCACCGCCTCGATCACCTTCTTGGGGCCGATGGTCCAGGTCGTGCGCCAGCCCGGGTAGCGCCAGTTCTTGGTGAGCCCGTCGAGGATCACGACCGGATCGCGATCGACGTCCTCGACGTAGCGGGCCGCGGTCGAGATGCCGCCCTGGGCCGCGAGATCGGGCCGCCACACGTAGTGCGAGTAGAACTCGTCGAAGATGAGCGCGCAGTCGAGCTCGCGCGCGACCCCGACCCACTCGGCAAGCACGTCGCCGCCGATCACCTTGCCGGTCGGGTTGGCCGGGTTCGACAGCAGCACCGCCGACAGGCCGCGACCCAGCACCTCGCGCCGCAGGTCGGCCGCGCTGAACGCGTAGCCGCGCTCGCCCTCGAGCAGGATCGGGATCGGCGAGAAGTTGCGGAAGACCGACAGCAGCTCCTCGTAGGCCGTGTAGTCGGGCAAGAAGTGCCCGAGGTTGATGTGCCCGAGCGAGGCGGCCAGGCGGGTCAGCGCGGTGCGGCCGCCACCCGACAGCGCGACGTTCTCGGCCGAATACTGGGTCGGCATGCCGCGGCGGAACAGCCGGTTGTAGAGCGAGGCGATCGCCTCGCGCAGCTCGATGACGCCGGACACCGGCGCGTACTCCTGATCGGCCGGATCGATCGTCACCGCGTGCTGGCGCGGCGGCGCGCCCGGCAGCGCATCGGCCTCGGGCATACCCTGACCGAGGTTGCACCAGTCGCCGCCGTCAGGATCGAAGCCGCGCTTGCGGGCCTCGCTGGTGACGAAGATGACACCGGTGCGCGGGACCTCGCGGAACGCCGACAGCGTCGCCGGGAGCGCGTCGGCGGTCGCGACCGCCGGCGGCGCCGCAGCCGCCGCAGCCGCGGCGCCCGCATCCGACGCGGAGACGAGGGTGGGCAGCGGGCGGGGACCGGACGGCTTCGTCATGGGACGACCTCTATACCAGACCGCCGCCGACGTTCGAACGAGGGTCGATCGCGGTGATCGCGACGCTGAGCCGTGCTCGGCCGACGCGATCGCCGGAGCCCGCGACCTGCGCGCCCGGCGCCGGCGGCGCCTCGGGAGTCGCCCCGGCTGCGGTCCACGGGGCGGCGTGATAGCGTGCCCGCGTGCCGACCTTCGCCGATGTTCGTGGCCAGGATCGCGCCGTGGCGGTCCTCCGCCAGGCGATCGAGCACCGCCGCCTGCACCACGCCTTCCTGTTCTCCGGACCGAGCGGGGTCGGCAAGCGCACCGCGGCGCTGGCGCTGGCGTCGGCGCTGAACTGCGAGGTCGCACCCGGGGTCGGATGCGGCACCTGCCAGATTTGCACCCGGATCACCGACGGCACGCATCCCGACGTGATCACGCTCGCGCGCGAGGGCGCCGCGCAGATCGTCCCGATCGAGACGGTGCGGACCCGGGTGGTCGCCGCGGTCGGCCTGCCGCCCCACGAGGCGCACGAGCGCGTGTTCCTGATCGACGAGGCCAACTCGCTGCAGCCGGCCGCCGCCAACTGTCTGCTGAAGACGCTCGAGGAGCCGCCGGCGCGGACCCGCTTCGTGCTGATGACGATCGCGCCCGACCAGCTGCTCCCGACCATCCGCAGCCGCTGCCAGCGGGTCGGGTTCGCGCCGCTCGGGATCGAGGCGCGGCAGGCCGCGCAGGGCGGAGAGGCCGAGCCGGTGGTCATGGCCGCGCGCGCGCTGATCGCCGCGATCGACGCGGCGCCGGCCGACGCCCGCAGCGCCGCGATCCGGCTCGCCCAGAAGGCGAGCGAGGACAAGCTCGACGTCGCGGCGGCGATCGAGCTGGCGGCGATCGAGCTCGGCGATCGGGCCCGGACCGCGGCCGAGGGCGGCGATGTCGCCGCAGCCCGGCGCGCGGCCCGGCTGGCCGGCGCGCTGCTGTCGACCCACACCGCGCTCGCGCTGCACAACGGCCACGGTGGCATCTCGCTCGAGGCGATCGCGTACCGGCTGCAGCGAGGTGCGGCGTGACCGACGGCGAGGGCGGCGGTGGCGGCGCGCCCCCGGGCGATCCCGCTCGGCGACGCCGGCGACGCCGGCGCGGCGAGGGTGATGGCGAGGGCGCAGCGCGCCCCGACGGCGCGGCACGCCCCGACGGCGAGGGTGTAGCGCTCGGCCAGCCACCGGTCGCCCTGAGCGAAGCGCGTAGCGCGGAGTCGAAGGGCGCCCTCCAACCGGATGCGCCGGCGACGTCCCGTCCGCCGCGGCAGCAGGGTCCGCGTCCTGAGGGTGGCGGCGGTCGGCCTGCACAGGGCGGTCGCGGGCAGCAAGGCAGCGGACGCGCACCGCCAGGTGGCGGACAGCCGTCAGGGCCCGGCGGAAATCGGCAGCCGCGGGGCGGTCGCCCCGCGCAAGGCGGAAGTGCCCGGCAGCCCCAGCCGGGCGGCCGGCCCGCGCAGGGCGGCGGTCGCCCCCAGGTTCAGCCGGCCATGGGCGGCGGCGGTAGTCGGGCGCAGCCGCCGCAAGGCGCCGCGCGTGCCGAGGGCGGGCCCGGAGGCGGTCGCGCCCAGGGCGGTAACCACGCCGACCGTGGCGGCGGTGCCCGGCCCGATCGCGGCGGCGACGCTGCGCGGACCGAGCGCGATCCTCGCGGCAACCAACTTGACGACCCGCGGGGCACCCGCGCCGAGCGCGACGCGCGCGGCCCCGCCAGCGGGCGCCCCGACGGTACCGACCGTGGCGAGCGCGCCGCCCGCCCCGCCGCCCCGACCGGGGTCGACGTAGCGTGGGACGACGCCGATCCCAGCGTCGATGGCCCGGCCGCCCCAACGGCCCCCCCCGCCGACGACGACGGTCCGGCGCCCGCGATCACCCTCGGCGCCGATCTCCCGCTCGAGCCCGCCAGCGATGATCGCGATCCGCTGACCGTCGACCAGGGCGCGGCCACCGCCGACGCGCTGGGCCGCCCGGTCGCGACCCTCGTCGGCGTCCGCCTGGTCACCACCGGTCGCGTCTACTGGTGCGAGGCCGCCGACGTCGACTACCAGCTGGGCGATCGCGTCGTCGTCGAGGGCGAGCGCTCGACCCGGGTCGCCACCGTCGCGGTGCCGCCGGCCCGCCGCGCGCACGACGAGCGGACCGTGCGCCGGGTCCTGCGCAAGGCCAACGCCGCCGACCTCGCGGGTCTGGAGCTCGACAGCGCGCGGGCCGACGTGGTCCTGCGTCAGGCCAAGGACAAGGCTCGCGCCCTGAACCTGCCGATCAAGGTGTTCCGGGTCGAGTACACCCAGGCGCCGTCGGCGTCGGGCAAGGGCGGCAAGCTCGACCTGTATTACACGTCGGACGAGCGGGTCGAGCTGCGCGAGTTCATGCGCGACCTCGGCACCACCACCGGCGCGCGCATCGAGCTGCGCCAGGTCGGCGTGCGCGACGAGGCCAAGCAGGTCGGCGGCATCGGCAGCTGCGGGCTCGAGCTGTGCTGCTCGACCTGGTTGCCCGACTTCGTCCCGGTCTCCATCAAGATGGCGAAGGACCAGGGCATGGTGCTCAACCCCACCAAGGTGTCGGGCCAGTGCGGCCGGCTCAAGTGTTGCCTGGTCTACGAGCAAGCGACCTACGCGGAGATGCGCAAGGGCCTGCCCAAGCTCGGCAAGCGCGTCATCACCGAGCAGGGTGAAGGCCGGGTGGTCGAGGTCGACGTGCTGCGCCAGCGGGTGCGGGTCGCGTTCGGCCCAGGCGAGAGCCAGGTGATGGAGGCGGCCGACGTCAAGCCGATGTTCCCGGCGCAGTCCCCCGCCGGTCGCGGCGCCGCACCGGGCGACGCCTCCGACGACGATCAAGACTCGGACGACCCGCCCGACCCGGCCGACGCCCCCGGCGAGCCAACCCGCGCGCCGCCCTCCTCCGCGCCGCCGGCCCCGTCCACCGACGACCCAGAAGACCTGTCATGACCCGCCCCTTCTACGTCACCACCCCGATCTACTACGTCAACGACGTGCCCCACCTCGGGCACGCGTACACCACGATCGTCGCCGACGTGCTCGCGCGCTTCCATCACATGGGCGGCGACGACGTCCGCTTCGTGACCGGGACCGACGAGCACGGCCAGAAGATCCAGGAGGCCGCCGACCAGCGCGGCCTGACCCCGCGCGCGCTGTGCGACCAGGTCGCGCCGCGCTTCCTCGAGACCTGGCAGCGCCTGGGCATGGCGTTCGGCGACGACGGCGTCGCGCGCCACGGCTTCGCGCGCGACTTCATCCGCACCACCGAGGACCGCCACAAGCACGTGGCCCAGGGCCTGTGGGCGCGCATCCAGGAGCGCAACCCCGACGACCTCTACCTCGGCCACTACGAGGGTTGGTACTGCGTCGGCTGCGAGGAGTACTACACCGACAGCCAGCTCAAGAAGAACCCGGCCGGCGAGCAGGTGTGCCCGGTCCACGAGCGCCCGGTGTCGTGGGTGACCAAGGAGAGCTCGTACTTCTTCCGGCTGTCGGCATACGCCGACCGCCTCATCGAGCACATCGAGCGCCACCCGCACTTCATCCAGCCCGAGCAGTACCGCAAGGAGGTGCTGTCGTTCCTCCGCGGCGGGCTGCGCGATCTGTCCGTGTCCCGGACGAGCTTCTCGTGGGGCATCCCGGTCCCCGACGACGCGCGCCACCCCGGCGAGGCCGCCAAGCACGTCATGTACGTGTGGTTCGACGCGCTGACCAACTACCTGTCGTCGCTCGGCGATCCGTTCGCGGCCACGTCCGACCCCACGGTCGAGCGGTTCTGGCGCACGGCGCTCCACGTGATCGGCAAGGACATCCTCCGCTTCCACGCGGTGTACTGGCCAGCGTTCCTGCTCGCGGCCGGGCTGCCGCTGCCCCGCGGCGTCCTGTGCCACGGCTGGTGGACCATCGGCGGTCGCAAGATCTCGAAGTCGATCCCGGCGACCCGGGTGTCGCCGCTCGAGCTGGCCGCCGATCTCGCGAGCACCTCGGCGGTGCCCGCGACCGGCGTCGACGCGGTCCGCTACTTCCTGCTGCGCGAGACCCCGCTCGGTAACGACGGCGATCTCATCTACGAGGGCCTGGTCGAGCGCTACAACGCCGACCTCGCCAACGACCTCGGCAACCTGATCAACCGCAGCCTGACGATGATCGTCCGCTACGGCGCTGGCGGCGCCGGCACCCGCGACCCCGCGCTGGCCGCGGTCGGTCCGCACGCGCAGCTGGCCCGGGTCGCGGGCGAGGCCGTGCGCGACGCCCACATGGCCCTCGAGAACCTGCAGCCGTCGCGCGCGCTCGAGGCGATGTGGCGGCTGGTCCGCGAGGCCAACAGCTACATCGCCGCGACCGAGCCGTGGACGCTGGCCAAGGATCCCGCGCGCCGGCCCGAGCTGGAGCACGTGCTGCACACGCTGTCGGCGGCGCTGTGGTGGGTGCGCCTGGTGATCGCGCCGGTGCTGCCGGCGACCGCGCTGGCGCTCGACGGCTGGCTCGGTGGCGGGGTGGCGGAGAAGGATGCCCGGTGGCCGCGCGAGGGCGAGTTCGGGACGGATCTGCCGCGGCTGACGCCGACCGCGTCGAGCCCGCTGTATCCGCGGATCGATGACAAGCGGACCGCGGTGCTGCTGGAGAAGTGGTTGCCGGCGGAGTACCGGGAGGCGGCAGCGGCAGCAGCACCGGCAGCAGCACCGGCAGCGGCAGCGGCACCGGCAACCGCAACGGCAGCGGCAGCGGCACCGGCACCGGCAGTGGCAGCGGCAGCGGCACCGGCGGCGCTCCTGCCGCAGATCGTCTACGACGACTTCGCGAAGATCGATCTGCGCGTCGGGACGGTCGTCGCCGCCGAGGCGGTGCCGAAGGCGAAGAAGCTGCTGAAGCTCACGGTCGATCTCGGCGAGGGTCGGGTGCGCACGATCGTCGCCGGCATCGCCGAGGCGTTCGCGCCGGCGGCGCTGGTCGGCCAGCAGGTCCTGGTGGTCGCCAACCTCGCGCCGCGCGAGCTGCGCGGGTTGACCAGCGAGGGCATGATCTTGGCCGCCGGCGACGAGGCGATCCTGGCGCTGGGCGGGGTCGCGTCGCCGGTGCCGCCGGGCACCCGCATCAAGTGACCGCGGTCGGCACGTCACCCGCGTGACGACGGCCGCGACCGGCACGCCCGCACCCACGCGCCGCGCGCGGCGCCGCTCCTGCTCGGGCACCCCAGTCACTCACTTACGATGAGGTCGATCGACGGCGGTCGGCGGCTCCCTCACGGGCACCTCCCGGGGCGCAAACCCGCCTCACCCGCCGGCGGCGACCGCGGGGGCGCAAATTGCCCGTGGCGTCACCTCGCGCGGGCGAGCCGGCCAGCCCGGCCACGTCGCACGACCTGCCGCTGCGGGCGGCGTCGCCAGGAGACCGTACGCCATAGCTCCCCTGGCCCAGGCAGACCCCGCGCCTGACTCGTGACCCCGGACCCCGGCGTCATTGTTGACCGCTTCGCTCCGCTCGCTGGGGGCTACCGGGCGAACTTGGCGATGATGGTGCGCGCCTCGAGCGGCATCGCCTCGAACAGGACACCGATGCCGGCCGGCAGCGCCACTGGCTCGCCCAGGGCATCGGGGATCTCACAGTCGGCGTCGCGCCGCCACAGCACCCACCCGACCGCGTCGAGCGGGCCGTAGCTCGGCAGATCGAAGCTCAGCTGGACGCGCGCCAGCAGCGGGAACGGCGCGCACGAGAGGAACGCGCCGTTGGTCGACAGGTCGCGCACCGCGCCGGGCACCTTGGTGCCGACCGATGCCTCGTCGGGCGCGACCCGCTGGTACACCGATGCGACCGCGGGGTGCAGCGTCACTCGCGGCTGGCCGATCGACTCGACAAGCGCCGGATAGTTGACGGCGACGCGACGGGCGCGGCGGTGCTCGCGGGAGGTCATGGCCGGCCAGCATACCGCGGACGCTGGGCGGTTTGTCCGACGGCGTCGGTGGGGCCATGATGGGGCATGTCCACGCCGTCGCGCTTTCGCTTCCGACCTCGCTACCGCGCGCTCGCGATGGGCTCGATCGCGCTCGGGGTCGCCGCGGCGATCGGCGGGCTGATCGGTGCCGCCAGCGGCGCGACCGCGATGATCATCGCCGGGTTGGGCGCCGCCGCGCTCGGGACCGTGTACCTGGCGTCGCCGGCGTGGCGCCTGGTGGTGGTCGTCGACGACGAGGCGCTCGCGGTGGTGTCGGGCGGCGACCGACGGTTCCGCCTGACCTGGGACGAGGTCGTGCGGGTGGTCGCCTCGCCGTCGACCGCGACCTGCTTCGTCGATGGCGGCACGCCCGCGCGCAGCCTGCTGGTTCCGGGCGTCGGTGCCCCGGCGCCCTACGACATCGAGGACCGGGCGGCCCTGGTCGCGATCATCCTGGCCCGGACCCCCGCCGATCGGGTCCACACCGTCGACCTGCTCGAGCGCGCGAGCGGCGCCGCGGCCCCGGCGGCCCCGACCGGTCCGACGGCCCAGCAATAGCCCCCAGCGAGCGGAGCGAAGCGGTCAACAATGACGGCGGGGCCCGGGTCGCGAGTCGGGTGCGAGCGCTGCCTTCTGCAGGAGAGCGATGGAGGACGGTCTCCTACGTGCTAAGCCGTCGTCCGTGACGCTCCTGTTCCCGTCCCGCACGATCACGGTCGACGCCGCCGTCCGCGACCTCCAGGCCGGCACGCTGCGCGCGCGGGTCGCCGCGGCCCAGGTGCTCGGCGACGTCGGCCCGGCCGATCGCGATCGCGCGCGAACCGCCCTGTCCGCCGCGCTCGACGACGACGCGGCCGAGGTCCGCGCCGAGGCCGCAAGCTCGCTGGGCGCGCTCGACGCCGACGACCTCGGCGCGGCCGACCCGGCGACCGTGGCCGCGCTGGTGCGCCGGCTCGACGACGGCGCCCCCGGGGTCCGCCAGGCCGCCGCGATCGCGCTCGGCACCCTGCGCGCCCCCGGCGGGTTCGCCCCGCTCGCCACCGCCCTGCGCGAAGGCGCGGCCGACCTGCGGTTCCAGGCCGCGACCTCGCTGTGCGAGATCGATCCGATCGCGGCCTTCGAGCCGCTGGTGGCGGCGCTCGACGACCGCGACCCGCTCGTGGTCGGCGCGGTCGCGCTGGCGCTGGGCGCCACCAGCGATCCGCGCGCGGCCGGCCACCTCGCGCGGCTGATCGACCGCGGCGAGCCCGGGATCCGCTTCGACGCCGCGTACGCCCTGGCCCAGCTCGGCGACCGGCGGGGCCAGGACGTGCTCGCGGCCGCGCTGACCGACGCCGAGCGCGACTGGGACGCCGCGTGCGCGCTGGCCGAGCTCGGCGATCCCGCCGCGGCCGACGCGCTCGCCGGCGTGATCGAGCGCCGCGGGACCACCCCGCAGGTCCAGGCCAAGGCGGCCGCCACCGTGATCGCGCTCGATCCCGCCGGGCCCCACGCCGCGCGCGCCCGCGCCTACCTGCTCGCCTCGCTCGACAACCGCCGCCTGCCGGTCCGCGGCGTCGCGGTCGAGGAGCTGGCCCGGGTCGGCGGCGCCTGGGCGATCACGCCGCTCGAGCAGCTGGCCGGACGGCGGCGCGGTCGAGATCTCCGGGACGAGATCGCCAGCGCGGTCGCGGCGATCCGCGCTCGTGATACCTCGGGGCCGGCATGACCGCCGCGCCCGCCGCACCCACGCTCGAGCTCACCGACAGCCACGCCCACGTCGATGGACCCGAGTTCGACGCCGACCGCGCCGAGGTGCTGGCCCGCGCCCGAGCCGCCGGCGTGCGCCGGATGGTCGTGATCGGCGCCGTCGGCGAGCCGTCCAGCGCCGAGCGCGCCGTGGCGATGGCCGAGGGGGATCCCGACGTGTTCGCCACCGTCGCCACCCACCCGCACGACGCCGACAAGATGACCGACGCCTGGTGGGCCGTGCACGAGCGGCTGGCGCCGCATCCGCGCGTGGTCGCGATCGGCGAGACCGGCCTCGACTTCTATTACGACCACTCCGATCGCGCGGTGCAGGCCGCCGCGTTCCGCCGCTTCGTCGCGCTCGCGCGCGCGGTCGGCAAGCCGGTCGTCTGCCACATCCGCGACGCCCACGCCGAGGCCCAGGCGATCCTGGCCGAGACCGGCGCGGCCGAGGTCGGCGGCGTGATCCACTGCTTCACCGGCACGCCCGAGGACGCGGCGGCCTACGTCGCGCTCGGCTTCTACGTCTCGTTCTCCGGGATCGTCACCTACAAGACCGCCCAGCCGATCCGCGACGCGGTCCGGCGGGTGCCGCTCGACCGCATCCTCGTCGAGACCGACTGCCCGTATCTCGCCCCGGTGCCCATGCGCGGCCGGCGCAACGAGCCGGCCTTCGTCGTGCATACGGCGGCCGCCGTGGCGCGCGAGGCCGGGGTGTCGATCGAGGAGCTCGCCCACGCCACCGTCGCCAACACGGCGAGAGTGTTCAGGTTTCCTGCTGACGGCGACCGCGCGCCGGCAGCCACCACGACCGTGACCGGCGCCGGCACGGACGGTTGACTTCGTCAACCGGCACCGGTATACACGCGGACCCTCAGGAGAGACGTCCATGGCTACTCGCATCGGCCTGCTCGGCAAGAAGCTCGGTATGACTCAGGTGTTCGCCGACGACGGCGAGCGAGTCCCCGTCACGGTGATCCAGACCGGCCCCAACGTGGTGGTCGGCAAGCGCACGGCGGACAAGGACGGCTACTCCGCCTTGATGATCGGCTTCGGAGAGAAGCCGCTCCGCCTCGCCAACAAGCCGGAGAACGGCCTCGCCAAGGCGACCAACACCAAGCCGGTGCGGGTCATTCGCGAGTTCCGCCTCCCGGTGGCCGAGGTCGACAAGTTCGAGGTCGGTCAGGCGATCACCGCCAAGGACCTGTTCTCGGGCGCCGACGTCGTCATCGACGTCGAGGGCGAGAGCAAGGGTAAGGGCTTTCAGGGTGTCATCAAGAAGCACCACATGAAGGGCATGACCCAGACCCACGGCACCCACGAGTACTACCGCCACGGTGGCTCGATCGGATGCCGCCTGACCCCGCAGCGCGTCCACAAGGGCAAGCGCATGGCCGGTCAGATGGGTAACGAGACCAAGACGGTCCAGAACCTCCAGCTGTTCCGCATCATGGAGGAGGACAACTGCATCCTCGTCCGTGGCGCCGTCCCTGGTGGCAAGAACGGCGTCGTCGTCGTGACCATGGCCGCGACCCGCACGACGTACAAGCGCAAGGGCATGGGCAAGGAAGAGGTTCGCTCGAAGAACCCCCTCAAGGCCTCGAAGAAGGCTGCCGCGGGTCGCTGACCGAGCGGAACCAGCACCACGCACCCGACCGCCGGCGCTCATTGCAGCGACCGGCGGTTTCGATTTTCGGGCCTCACCACCTCTCGGGATACGACCATGGCCAAGGGCAGGAGCCGCCTCGGCGACAAGGAAGTCCGCAAGGACCACTTCCACAACAAGGCGAAGGACCAGGGCTTCCGCGCCCGCGCGGTGTTCAAGCTCGAGGAGATCGACCGCGCGATCACCGTGTTCCGCCCGGCCGACCGGGTCCTCGATCTCGGCTGTGCGCCGGGCTCGTGGCTGCAGTACGCGCGCGGCCGCATCGGTGACGCCGGCCGCATGGTCGGGATCGACCGGGTCGCGATCCCCGGGATCTCGGGCGCGCGGCTGCTGGTCGGGGATGTCTTCACCGTGGTCCCGGCCGATCTGCTCGGCGACCTCGAGGCGTTCGACGTGGTGCTCTCGGACATGGCGCCCGACACCACCGGGATTCGCCACGTCGACCAGGCGCGGTCCGAAGGCCTGTTCGAGCGCGCGCTCGAGCTGGCGTTCGCGACCCTGGCGCCGGGCGGACGCTTCGTCGGCAAGCTGTTCCAGGGCCCCGACATGAAGCGGCTGTGCGACCTGGCCCGGACCCGGTTCGTGACCGTGAAGATCATCAAGCCCGACTCGAGCCGACAGATCTCGATCGAGCAGTACGTCACCGCCGCCGGCTTCGACGCCAGGCTCGGACCCGGTCGGCCATGACCGGCGTCCTGCGCCTCCACATCGAGCCGTGGGGCACACCCTCGGTGCGCAAGGTTGCCAAGGTGGTCGAGCTCCTCGAAGCTGGTGGGGTCGCGGCCTACCCGACCGACTCGGTCTACGCGCTCGGCTGCGCCATCGACGCGCGCGATGCGATCGAGCGCATCTATCGCGCCAAGGGCATGAAGAAGAACCAGCGGCTGGCGCTGATCTGCCCCGACCTGTCGAGCGCGTCGAAGTACGCCCACTTCAACCAGACCGCGTTCCGGCTGGCCCAGCGCATCTTCCCCGGCCCCTATACACTGGTGGTGCCGGCCTCGCGCGAGGTGCCCAAGACGCTCACCGACGCCAAGCGCCGGACCGTCGGCATCCGCATCACCGCCAACCCGATCGCCCAGGCGATCGTGACCGCGCTCGGCCGCCCGCTCCTCACCACCAGCGCGATCTCGCCCGAGACCGGCGAGCCGTGCCGCGACGTCGACGAGATCATGGACGCCTTCGCCCAGCACATCGACGTGGTGGTCGAGGCGACCACCACCGAGGACACCCCCTCGACCGTGCTCGAGGTCGACGGCGACCAGATCGTCCTGGTCCGCCAGGGCCTGGGCTCGGTCGACGGCCTCCTCGACTGACC
>JBKJLC010000189.1:0-5428 GCA_046597055.1 Kofleriaceae bacterium
GCGGGCGAACAGGTCGCGCTTGGCGTCGACGTCCTCCACGATCGATTCGATCACGAGATCGCAGGCGGCGGCGGCGGCCAGGTCGCCGGTCGCGCTGAGCCGCTCCAGGGCGGCCGCCGCGTCGTCCGCCGCGAGCTTGCCCTTCTTGACCCGGCCCAGCATCGCAGCGCGGACCCGCTCGAACGCGGCCTGGGGATCGCCTCCGGTCGCGCGGATGATGATGGTGCGCAGGCCCGCGAGGGCGCACACCTCCGCGATGCCGGTGCCCATGAGGCCTGCTCCAACGATACCGACGGTCTGGATCTCGAACATGGGCGACTCCCTGTTGACTGTATTCTGTTGTGACCGTGCGGCGACGCGGCGTCAACGACTAATTATCTGGAATCCATTGACTTTCTGGTTAACAGATCCTTCGACGTTTGACTGACTGCACGGCGAGTCAACGCATTCACAGTGCGGACACGACGGCGGATTCTGGCGCCCGCCGTCTTTTCACGACCGCCGTTGGCGGCCGAACCCGAACCCTCGACCGAGCGCGTGTGCGACAGGTGAGCGGATGAGCAACACGCTGGGTCGTATCGCCGGGGGGACGTCCGCGCTGGGGGCGGGCGGCGGCGGTGGCACCCGCCGCGGCGCTACTCCTCGCTGCTGCTGCCGGCCATCATCGCCGCCGCCGCGATGTCGGCGGCCTTGACCTTCGACGGGTCGAACGTGCGCGCGCTGGCGAGCATCTTGTCGAGCGTCTTGTCGAAATCAGCGCGGATCGGCTGGCCCGGCTTGACCTTGATGAAGCGCAGCGGATTGATCCGGGCGACCACGATCGGCTTCAGGTATCCGCTCTGGAACCCGGCGTCCTTGAGCTGCTGGACGGCGACGTTGACGGCCTCGTCGAGCTCGAGCAGCTGGGCGGCGTGCGCCTCGCGCTCGGGCAGCACGTCGGCGAGCGGCTGGTCGCTCCACGCCTCGCACTTGCTGACCACTGGCATGTACGCGCCGCCCGAGAAGCGCGGGTTCTGCTCGTAGCAGATGCCCATGGTGAGGAAGGCCGGGTGCTCGAGCTCGAGGGTCAGCTCCGACTCGGGGCGACCGGCCTGGGCCGGGTCGGCGACCAGCGCGCGCACCATGCGCACGACCTCGAGCGACTTGTCCTTCAGGTTGTGCGCCTTCTCGGTGTTGAGCGCGAGGATCCGGAACGCGACCTCGGGCTCGGGCACGATCAGCGCGGTGATCGCCTGGGCGCCGAGCTGGCGCATCGCCGACAGCCGGTGCATGCCGTTGGGCGAGCGAAACCCGTCGGGAGTGGGCACCACGACGATCGGATCGAGGAAGCGGCCGACCTTTGGGAGCACGCCGGCGAGCCGCTCGGCGTGGGCCTTCGACAGCTCGCGCTGGTAGGGCGTGGGCTCGACCTGATCGAGCGGCAAGATCGCGATGGCGACCCAGTGGCCGCCGAGCGGCTCCCGGTACTGGCCGACGATGGTGCCGCCGACCGCGGTCACCCGCGCGACCGCGGCCGCGAGCTCGGGGGACCCCACGCCGGTCAGGCACTCCGCGGCGGTGAGGCCGGCCGACCCCGGGGCCGGGCCCTTCTTCTTGCGCGGTGCCCGCGGCTGCTTCGGCGTCGCGTCGACGTTCGACTTCGCCTTCGCCGTCTGCTTTGCCCTGGTCTCGGCCATGGCCAAATCTACCGCGCTGGTACCCTGGGACCATGAAGTGGGAGCGCGGACATAAATCGGTGAACGTCGAGGACGCCCGCGGTGAGGCGCCGGCCCGCGGCGGCACCGCGCTCAAGCTGGGCGGCGGCGGCATCGTGATGGCGATCATCGTGCTCGTCGCGCGCGCGGCCGGCGTCGAGCTGCCGTTCTCCAGTGATACCGGGAGCGCGCCCACCGAGTCCCATGGCACCGGCGCGCCCAAGGGCCCGAGCGGCCCCGACCCCGACGTCGAGCTGGTCGGGTTCATCAACTTCGTCGTCGACGACATCCAGGGGACGTTCGCGAAGGTGTTCGCCGCCGAGGGCCACCGCTACCAGGACGCCAGGCTGAAGATCTTCGCCGAGGCGGTCGACACCGGGTGCGGGCTGTCGTCGTCCGCGGTCGGCCCATTCTACTGCCCGCCCGACAACAAGGCGTACATCGACCTGTCGTTCTATCGCGACCTCAAGCAGCGGTTCGGCGCGCCCGGCGACTTCGCCCAGGCCTACGTGCTCGCCCACGAGTTTGGCCACCACTGCCAGAACCTGCTCGGTACCAACGAGCAGGTCAGGCGCGAGAGCGCGCGCGACCGCTCGCGCGAGAACGATCTGTCGGTGCGACTCGAGCTGCAGGCCGACTGCTACGCCGGGATCTGGGCCCACTCGACCCAGCAGCGCAAGCTGATCGAGGCCGGCGACGTCGAGGAGAGCCTGGCCGCCGCCGCCGCGATCGGCGACGACCGCCTGCAGAAGCAGGCCGGCCAGCAGGTCAATCCCGAGACCTGGACCCACGGCAGCTCGTCCCAGCGCGTGCGCTGGTTCAAGACCGGGCTGAGCCAGGGCACGCTGGCGGCGTGCGACACGTTCAGCGGCGGCATCTGACCGGCGCCCGGTCGCCGGCTCGCATCGCGCGTCGGCGCCCGCGCTGGCTCAGCGCTTCGGCAGCTTCGCCAGCCAGCGGACGAGCACGGGCTCGTCGGCGGCGCGGCGCGTGACGCACTGGTTCATGCGCTCGAACGCCTGGTCGATGCGGCGCTGGGCGCCGCGCTTGGTGCCGAGCTTGGCGACCACGAGCTCGCGCATCGGGACCTGCCGGGCCGGGTCGCAGCTGGCGGCCAGCACCGCGATCAGCCCGAGCGACGAGTCGCCCGGCAGCCGCGCGATCAGCTCGTCGAGGTGCGCGACCACGTAGGCCTCGGCGGCGGCGCGGGTGTCGTGGCGCCCAGCCGCCGCCTGAAGGATCGGCAGCGCGAACCGGATGTCGACGGTCGGATCCAGGGTGAGCGCGAACGCAGCCTCGAGGCGGGCCGGGGTCGCGACGATCCCGAGCGCGCGCGCCATCTCGGCGCGCAGGGTCCGATCCTGCTCGTTCTTGAACGCGACCATCAGCGCCTCGTGGAGCGCCGGCTTCGCGCGCATCGCGACCCACACCACGTCGCCGCGCACCGCCTCGGGCAGGGTCCACCAGGCCCGCATCTTGGCGACGGCGGTCTTGCGCAGCGCCTTGTCGCCGCCGACGTCGGCGGCCAGCGGCACCACCGCGCTGCGCAGGCGCTCGACGTCGGAGCCCTCGCCCACGCGCGGGACCCAGCCGAGCTTGCGGGCGAGCGGGCCGAACTGGCGGGCCGTCCACGCCGCGAACGCCGGGCGCCGCTGGGCGGGGACCCAGGCCACCACGCCCTCGACCAGCTTGGCCGCCAGCGTGACCATCGGCCGCGACTGGTCGGCGGTGAGCGCCGGGACCAGATCGAGCGCGACGTCGATGCCGACGTCGCCGGCGACCACCGCGGCGGTGACATCCTGGCCGGCAGCCAGCCGCTCGGACGCGGTCAGCCGCGCCCAGCCGCGGGTGCGCACCGCGCGCCAGCCAGCCGCGTCGAGCGTGGTCCGGTAGTAGCCGCGGCCGTCGGCGTTGGGCCACACCCACGCCGGGCAGCCCGCCAGCGCGACCGCGCCGCTGCCGCCGGTGAGCAGGGTGCACGCGCGCACCAGCTTGCCGCCGACCTCGGCCCGCACGCACACCGGCAGGGTCCAGGTCGGCGCCGCCCCGGTGGTCGCGCCCAGCGCCAGGAACCGCCCCTGCGCCAGGGTGACCCGCGCCGGTCCGGCGTCCGGACACTCGGTGGCGACCGTGAGCCGCGGCGCCCCGGCCTGATCGAGCAGGCTGGCGAACACCGCGGGCACCGCCAGCTCGGGCGCCTGGGCCGCGATGGCCCCGATGAAGTCGGCGGCGGTCGCGTTGCCGCGGGCGTGGCGGGCCAGATACGCGCGCACGCCGGCCTGGAACCGGTCGGCGCCGACCCAGTCCTCGACCATCCGCAGCACCGCAGCGCCCTTGCCGTAGGTGATGCCGTCGAACGCGGTCACGATGTCGTCGTCGGCCACGATCGGCTGGCGGATCGCGCGGGCGGTGCCGAGGCTGTCGCTGTCGAGCGCGTTGTGGCGCCCGGTCACCGCGTCCTCGGGCCGGACCCAGCGCGGGTACAGGGTGGCGAGCACCTTCTCGGGCACCCAGCTCGCGAACGACTCGTTGAGCCAGATGTCGTCCCACCACACCGGCGTCACCAGGTTGCCGAACCACTGGTGCGCGAGCTCGTGGGCGGCGACGCTGGCGTAGGCCTCGCGGCGGCGGTCGGCGGCGTCCTCGGGAATCAGCAGCAGCGTCTCGCGATAGGTGATCAGCCCGGGGTTCTCCATCGCGCCGAACCCGACGGTGACCGGGACCGCGATCGAGTCGAGCTTGGCGAACGGATACGGCGTGCCGAACCAGCTCTCGAGGCCGGCGAGGATCCGGGGCGTCGACTCGGCAGCAAAGGCGGCATCCTTGCTGCGGCCGCGCAGCGTGACGATCCGCATCGGCACGCCGTGCGCGGACTTGCCGGCGTCGACGTACTCGAACGGGCCGACCGCGTAGGCGACCAGGTACGACGGGATCGCCTCGGTCGGCGCGAACGTGACGTGGCGGAACCCGCCGGCGACGACGTCGAGCTCGGCCGGCGCGTTGGCAACCGCGGTCGCGGTCGCCGGCACGGTCAGGCGCAGCCGCCACGGCACCTTGAGGTCGGGCTCGTCGAGGCACGGGAAGCTGCGCCGCGCCGAGATGGCCTCGTGCTGGGTGAACACGTACCAGTCGTCGCCCGACTTCTGGCGGAAGGTGCCCTCGGTCTCGGTGTCCTGCAGCTTCGCGGTGTACTCGATCGCGATCGTGGCCGGGCCGACCGGCAGCGGCGCGTCGGCCCGCAGCGCGATCCGGCCGCGCGCAGGACCCGGCATCACCGACAGCGCGACGTCGCCGTCGCGGCCGACGAAGGTCGCGCGCGCGAAGGTCATGTCCTCGGCGTGCAGCCAGATCGTCGAGGTCGGCCGGGTCAGCGCGCCCGCGATCGAGACCGCGCCGGTCATCGTCGGCAGCGCCGGATCGATCGTCAGCGCGATCTCGTAGCGCTCGATCTTGAAGTCGCGGGGCAGCCGCAGCCCGGTCCCGTCCGCCGCGGGCGCCGGTGCCGTGGGCGCGGCCGGGGTCGGCGCCGGCCGCCCGCCCTCGCCACCCCCGACGGGTCGCCGGGGCGGCGAGCCACAGGCGAGAGCGAGGCCGCAGAGGACGAGCGCGTGACGACGATCCATGGCGCGGAGCGTGCCACCCAGCGGCGCGGTTGCCGCTCCCGCGCGCGCCTTTCGCTCATCACAGCCGATGACGCGCCGCGCGGGCGCCGCGTCACCAGCGGGCGTCATCGC
>JBKJLC010000275.1:0-4100 GCA_046597055.1 Kofleriaceae bacterium
TTCACGCTGTGCCAGCCGTCGGCATCCCCCGGTGGCGACCCGGTGATCACCTCGGTGCGCGACAACGCCCAGCGCGCGTACAACGTCAGCAACGACGACTGCTCCGACTCGACCGCGCTACCGCGGCTGATCAACTGGCAGTGTCAGAACAGCGCGGGCGCGTTGACCATGAGCTGCGCGTCGATGAGCCCGGGTGGCTTCAAGCCGATGGACGAGCAGGTGTTCATGCTGGAGATCACGGTGTGCCCGTACAACGCGGCGCCGACGTCGGCGGGACGGGCGCCGCTGCACATCTTCTTCAACGCCCGGCAGCCGCCCCACCAGGGGTAGCCGCCGGTCGACGGCTGACCCGCGGCGACGGTCGAGGTCGGACGCCGCAGCGGGGGGCCCGCGCACGCGCGATCGTCGGCGCCGGTTCCGGGCGAGCTATGCCCGCCGCCGCGACGGCGACCTCGAGCGGTGCGCCAGCTAGCGGCAATGCCGATGAGATGGGCGCAAGCGATCCGGATCGAGCAGTTTTTTCCGTTCGTCCTGAGCGCAGAGCGCGCGCAAGCGAGCTCGAAGTCGAAGGACGCCCGCCGCGCACGGGTCGTCCTTCGACTTCGCCCGCCGCTACGCGCCGGGCTGCGCTCAGGACGAACGGAAGAGCAAGTGATCGAATTTGTGAGTGCGAGAGCTCATGTGACCGGGCGCTAGCGGATGGCGCTGGTCCCGGCATCGTCACTCGCGCCCAGGTACGCCCGCGACACGTCGTGCTCGTCGACCAGCCCGACGATCGCGCCGCTGGCATCGACCACCGGCACCGCCCGCAGGTCGCGCGCCAGCATCACCCGGGCGACCGCCGCCAGCGGCGCGGTCGCCGGGACCGCGACCGGCGCCTCCATCAGATCGGCGGCCACCGCCCAGCGCACGTCCTCGGCGGCCGCGATCGTACGCGTGCCCTGGCCGGTGATCAGGCCGACCAGCACGCCGGCTGCGTCGAGCACCGGGAACACCTGCTGGTCGCTGTCGGCCATCACCCGCAGCACGTCGTCGGCGCTGTCGCCGGGTCCGAGGGTCACCACCGGGCGACCCGGGCGGATCAGCTCGCCGGCGTGGATCCGGGCCAGCTCGCGGCGCGCCCACGCCGCGGCGTGCGCCGGTGAGTGACGCTGTGCGGGTACCTGGGCCGGATACAGCGCGACCCGGCGCAGCGCGACGAACGCGATCGCCTGCGCGAGCATCAGCGGCACCAGCAGGTCGTAGCGGCCGGCCATCTCGCAGACCATCACCGTCGCCGCCAGCGGGACCTTGGCGATGCCACCGTAGAACGCGGCCATGCCGACCAGCGCGAACGCGCCGGGCGCGAGGCCATCGACGTGGAGCCAGGTCTCGGCGGCGTGACCGAGCGCGCCGCCGACCAGGGCGCCCACGGCCAGCGACGGCGCGAAATCACCGGCGCTGCCGCCCGAGCCGACCGTCAGCGCGCAGCCGACCGCGCGCAGGAGCGCCGCGACCAGGAGGACCAGGGTGGCGGCGCCGCCGGTGGCCAGCGCGGCGTCGCCGGTGATCGCGAGCTGGGCGCTGCCGTAGCCGCCGCCGAGCACGCTGAGGTGGGTGGTCGACACGTCGAAGTAGCGCGGCGCCACCACCAGCACCGCCACCGCCAGCACGCCGAGCGCCAGGCCGCCGACCGCCGGCCGCGCCCACTCGGGGCCAGGCAGCCGTGCGACCGCGCGCTGGACCGTGTGCATGGTGCCGACGAAGGCCGCGGCCGCCGCGGCGACCACCAGCGCGGCCGCCGCGTAGAGCGGCAGGTGGTGCCAGTGGAACGGAAAGTCGGGGAGGACCCCGAACATCGGCGAGGTCGTGATCAGCGTGGCCGACAGCGAGTAGGCGACCACGCTGGCGAGCACCGCCGGGATGAGCGCCTCGGACTCGAAGTCGTCGCGATAGAGCACCTCGATCGCCAGCAGCGCGGCGCCCAGCGGGGTGCGGAACACCGCCGAGATGCCGGCCGCCACCCCGGCGATCATGAGCACGCGTCGCTCGCGCTCGGTGGTCGGCATCAGCGAGGCGACCCAGGCGCCGAGCGCACCGCCCATGTGCATGGTGGGGCCCTCGCGCCCACCGGCGCCGCCGGTGCCGAGCGTGAGGATCGAGACCAGCGGCTTGAGCACGATCACCCGGCGCCGGATCGCGCCGCCACGGTGGTGGAACGCCGCGATCATCGCGTCACCGCCGCCGCCCCGGATCTCGGGCGCCAGCCGGGTCAGCCAGCCGGCCGCCAGCGCGCCCAGCGCCGGCAGGATCGCGATCAGCCAGAGTCGCGGCGTGGCGGTGACCGACGCCACCGCGTGCTCCCCGGCGGCGTGGAGCCGCGGGTAGCCGGCACCGCCCAGGAGGAGCAGCCGCTCGACCACGTCGAGCGTGACCAGGAACAGACAGCCGGCCGCACCGACGCTGAGGCCGACCACGATCGCCTGCAGCACGGTGCGCCCGACCAGCTGCAGCTCGAGCGGCGGATCGTCGCCGACGATCGCGTCGAGCAGCGATCGCACCGGGCGCATCATGAGCGCGGCCGCGGAGTTGACGGTCCACGTCCGCGACGGGTCGGCGTCGGCGGTCTCGGAGCCCAGTTCCGGCCCGGGCTCGGAAGACATGGCGCGAGTCTACGCGGGTTCCCTGAGGTAGATTGGGGCATGCGCCTCGCCGTCGTCTTCGCCGCGGCCGCCGCGGTCCCGGCCGCGGCGGCGTGCGACATGCACTTCGATGCCGAGGTCGGCGGCGCGCTCCTGCCCCAGGCCAACGGGATCGTGCCGCTCGGCGAGGGCCCGACCCTGGTGATGCGCCCAGGGGTGGCGCCGGCGGCCATCCCGCCCGGCCCGGTCAAGCTGGCGATCGACCACGCGGTGCCGTGGACCGAGGTCGACGCGGTGCTCGATCGCGCCGAGGTGAGCGGGGCCCAGCCGATCTTCGTCGTCGGCCAGCGCCAGTACCACAAGGGCTTCGTCCTGACCGATCGCCTCGCGCTGGGCCCGGTCCTGACCGTGCGCGCGCGCCGCGGCGGCAAGTTCTGCGTGTCGCCCCCGGGGACCGACGAGGCCTACTGCCTCGAGGCCGGCGACAAGCAGCACATCAGCGCGGTGTTCGTGCGCGGGGTCATCCGCCAGGCGGTCGAGGAGTACGGGATCCTGCAAGCGCGGGTGGTGCCCGACCCTGACGTGCGCTGGGGCGACCTGGTCCGCACCGTCGATGGCGTGCGCACCTGCTGCACGCACGCGATGCCGGTGATGGTCGCGCGGCCGCCGCGCGAAGCGAACCTCCCGAACTGATTCAGTCCAGGTCCAGCTTCCTTTATGGCCGGGAATTCGGCAGGGTGAGGCGATGGCGACCGACGACGATGAAGACCGCGCGCATGCGGTCCGTTCCGACGCGACGCCGCTGCCGACCGACCCGACCCGCGAGCTGCCGCACTTCGATCCGTCGACCGCCGCCGAGGTGACCCAGGAGATCCGCCTGATCGCCGAGGCGCGGGCCGAGCCGCGCCACGAGTCGCGCGCCGAGCGGGGCGAGCGCGCCTCGACCGTCGAGCGCGCCGAACGCGCCGCCCTCGATCGCGCCGAGCGGTCCGACCCGCGGCTGCCCGAGCTGCGCTCGGACGAGCGCAACGACCGCCCGCGCACCGAGGCCGAGTCCGACCCGCGCCACCTGCGCATCGAGTCGAGCCAGGCCGGCCCACGCGATCCGACCCCGGTGGTCGTCACCGTCGAGGAACCGCTCAACGTGGACGAGCTCCGCGACGCTTGGGGCGTGCTCGACAGCAGCGAGCGCCTCGACGGCCTGCGGCTCCTGCCGCGCGAGGATGCCGAGGACTTCTTCATCGGCCTGCCCGCGAACGACGAGGTCGATCTGGTGTGCGCGATGCGCCCGGGCGAGCAGCGGCAGTGGGTCCGCCTGCTCGAGCCCGACGACGTCGCCGACCTCATCCAGGCCGCGCCCGAAGATCAGCGCAACCGCTTGCTCGGCCTGGTCGACCGGCTGACCCGCAAGGAGGTCGAGGCCCTGCTCGCCTACGAGGAGGACGAGGCCGGCGGTCTGATGAACACCCGCTACGCCCG
>JBKJLC010000298.1:0-4978 GCA_046597055.1 Kofleriaceae bacterium
CCGGCGGCTGCGGTGGATCAGTATCCCGCCGCCGCGCTCGCGGTCGGCGTGGCCGCGCCCGGCGCAGTGGATCTCGGCTCAGGCCGCGATTGGATCCGTCGTAAGCCGCCGCCTAAGCCTCGCCGAGATGACGATGTCGCACCATGCGTCGACCGTCTCTGAGTTGCTTGGGTTCCTCGGCTACGACGGAGATCCCGCAGTTCCTCGGCGGCTGACGATCCAGCAGATCGACGCTTTCCTGGCGGCGGTCTCGCCACGCATCGGCCGCGAGAGCCTGCAGCACGTTGTCGCCCACGTCCGGTCCTTCCTGCGGTTCCTCGTCGGCCGAGGCGTGATCCGTGATGGGCTCCAGCGCGGCATCGACACACCGCGCGTGTATCGCGGCGAGCGGTTGCCGCGCTCGTTGCCGTGGAAGACCGTCGAGCAGTTTCTCGCGGCGATCGATCGGTCGACGCCCATGGGCCGACGAGACTACGCGATGTTCCTGCTCATCACGACGTACGGCCTCCGCACCAGTGAGGTCGCTGCGTTGCGGCTCGACGACATCGAATGGCGCGCGGGTCGCCTCCGGGTTCCGCGGCCCAAGATGAAGGTTCCGATCGTGCTGCCGCTGACGAAGGAGGTCGGCGCCGCCATCGCCGTCTACCTTCGGCGCGACCGCCCCGACCTCCCGCATCGAGAGGTGTTCCTGCGTGTGAGGGCGCCGGCAGGTGTGCTCAAGCCGACGGCGGTCACCGAGGCGTTCCAGACGTGGACGCGGCGAGGCCGGCTTTCAATCCCGTTCCAGGGACCGCACTGTCTGCGCCACTCGCTCGCGGTTCACCTCCTTCGCCGGGGCACCTCGATCAAGGCGATCGGCGACCTGCTCGGCCATCGGTCGGCCGAGGCGACGTGCGTCTACCTCCGCCTCGCCGTCGACGATCTTCGCGATGCGGCACTCGAAGTTCCGGACGAGGTGCGAGCGTGACCCCGACCTGGCGCTCGCGGCTCGGGCCGCAGATCGCCGCGTACCTGGCGCTCAAGAAGGCTCTCGGGCGGCGCTTCTCCAGCGAGACGTACCTGTTCATTCAGTTCGATCGCTTCCTCGCCCAGCGACGGGCCGCCTCGGTCACGCCCGCCCTGTTCGCCGAGTGGGCCCGCACCTTCGACCACGTTTCGCCGACGGTGCGGCGGACGCGGATGCGGATCGTCCGCAATCTCTGCCTCTACCTTCGTCGCACCGACCGCACCTGCTTCGTGCCGGATGCGAGCGGATTCCCGGCTCCGCATGTCGCGCGACGGCCGCACATCTTCAGCGTCGACGAGATCGCGAGGCTTCTGCAGACCGCGACCACGCTTCCGGCGCGGTCGACGTCGCTTCTTCGCGGCCCGGTGTTCCGCCTCGCGATCGTGCTCCTCTACACGGCCGGCCTCCGACGCGGCGAGCTCGTTCGTCTCGCGATGTCCGACTACGACCCCGTAGAGCGCACGCTGCTCGTCCGCAGCTCGAAGTTCCACAAGTCACGGTTGGTCGCGCTCTCGAAGAGCGCTGTCGGCGAACTCGAGCAGTACCTCCAGCTCCGTCGGCGGTTCCCGAGCGGACCCGACACGCCACTCCTCGTGAATAACCACCATGGGTGCAGCGCCTACTCGGGCGCGAGCCTTGGGCACGCGATGCGACGGCTGTTTGAGGCGGCCGACGTCCGCACGCCGAGCGGGCGCCTCCCCCGTGTCCACGACATCCGCCACACGTTCGCGGTCCATGCGCTCCTGCGCTGGTATCGCTCCGGTGTCGACGTTCAAGCGAAGCTGCCGGCCCTGGCGACCGTGATGGGGCACGTCTCGATCGTGTCGACGGCGTACTACCTCGCCCTCGTGGAGCCGGTCGCGGAGGCGGCAAGCGACCGGTTCGAGCGCCACTGGCTCCGGATCTCTGGGAGGACCCGGTGAAGCCGGCGGCAAGCCCCCTCGCCCGCGCGTTGCGCGGGTTCTTCGCTGACCATCTGCCGAGGGTCCGCGGCATGAGCCCGCACACAGTCAGCAGCTACCGCGACGCCTTCACGCTGCTCCTGCGGTTCCTCTCGGCGAGTCGCCGTCGAGCGGTCGTCAAGCTCGACTTCGACGACTTGCCTCCCGACGAGATCCTCGCGTTCCTCCACCACCTCGAAAAGATCCGCCGCAACAGCGTCGCGACACGAAACGCGCGACTCGCTGCCATCCATGCCTTCGCGCGGTTCGCTGCAACGAACCACCCCGAGCACCTCGAGCTGTGCCAGCGGATCCTCGCGATCCCCTTCAAGCGTGCTCGGCCGCGGATCGTCGAGTACCTCGAGAGGGACGAGGTCGCCGCTGTCCTCGATGCTCCCGACCGGGCAACGCCTGACGGCCGCCGCGATCACGCGCTCCTGCTCACGCTCTTCAACACGGGCGCCCGCGTCCAGGAAGTCCTCGACCTGCGCCCCGCCGACCTCCAGCTTGTTCGCCCATTCCACGCGCGGCTCCGCGGCAAAGGCCGAAAGGAGCGGCTCTGCCCGCTCTGGCCTCGGACCGTGAAGATCCTCCGCGCGCTGCTCGACGAACTGCGCGTCGACCCCGGCGCGACGACGCCACTCTTCCGCAACCGGCGTGGCGAACCGCTGACCCGATTCGGCGTCCGCTACCTCCTCCGCAAGCATGTCGACGCGGCCGCCTCGGTGGCGTCGACGCTCCACCGGAAGCGAATCCACCCCCACGTCCTTCGCCACACCACAGCCGTCCACCTCCTTCAGGCCGGCGTCGACCTCGTCACGATCAGCCATTGGCTCGGTCACGCCAGCGTCGAGACCACAAACCGGTATGCGGCCGTCGACCTCGCGACGAAGCGTGCCGCGATCGCCAAGGCGCGCCCGATCGGCGAGGTGGATCCCGAACTCGCCGCGTGGCGGACCGACCGCACCATCCTCCAGTGGCTCGAGGCGCTGTGACCGGGGGAGCTGGGTTATGTGGAGTCATTTCGCCGATCGTCGACGAGGAAGCGCGCCCAGCTCCACATAACCAGGTGCTCAACATGAGTCAAGGATCAACACGTCGGGGTCTGAGTAGCGGCGCACGCGACGCTCGAAGGCGGGGAGCGACTCCTGGTTCAGCAGGTCCGCCAGCGCGGTGGCGAGCGAGGCGAAGCGCACGGTGTAGCCGGCGGCCAGGCCGGCGAGCCCGAGGTTCTGCGCGATCATGGTCTTGCCGACGCCGGAGCTGCCCTTGATCAGCACGTTCGCGCCGGTGTCGACGAAATCGAGCGACATCAGGCGCTCGACCAGCGTGCGGTCGATCGTGCGAGGGTGGGCCCAGTCGAAGCGGTCGAGCGGCTTGTGGGTGCCGAGGCAAGCGGCGCGCGTGCGACGGGCCAGGTTGACGGTGTCGCGGGTCCGCTCCTCGAGGTCGGCCAGCTGCTCCAGCGTCTCGGTCGGCCCGACGCGGCTCTTGTGGAGGTGGGTCAGAAAGGCGGCGAAGGCGTCGCGCGGCAGGCGAAAGCCGAGACGGCGGAGGCGCTCGGTGAGGTCGTCATCATTTGGCATCGTAGCGCTCCAGATCGTGGGGCACGACGGCGTGGTCGTCGTCGGCATGGGCCGACAGGTCGGCCAGGATGGGCACCGGGCGATCACGGCGCGTGCGGTGGGTCTCGCAGGCGACGGCGAGCGCGCCGAGATCGGCGAGACCGCGCACGGCGAGATCGGCGACCGCGGCGGCGAAGACCTCGTCGCCGTACAGGTCGAGGAGCTTGATCGTGCGGGTGACGCGCAGGCCGAGGCTGGGACCGGTGGCGGTCCAGCGCGCCAGCAGCTGCCCGAAGGCGGGCGCGACGGCGTGGAGGCGATCGCGCCCCTTCAGGTCGCGCGCGGCACGCCGCTGCGCGACCAGCTCCGCGCGGTGGGCGGGATCCTCGATGACCTGGCGCCGTCCCCAGCTGCGTGGATGCTCGGCGACCGGCGTCGTGCCGTCGAGGACACGCACGACGCGGTCGTTGGTGACCAGGGTGACGACGCGCTGGCGCTCGGCCACCGGGGTCGGCACCGAGTACCGGTTGGTGTCGAGCTGCACGAAGGCCTGGCGGTCGAGGGTGACCAGCGCGATCCGATCGGTCGACGGCAACGGTGCCGGCAGGGCCAAGAGGCGGGCGCGCTCCTCGGCGAAAACGTCACCGACGGTGCGCTGAGCCAGGGCCGGATGCGGCCGCGGATGCGCGATCGTGTCGATGAATCGACGGAGCTGGACGTTGCCCTCATCGACGCCGATGATCGTGCGACCGGCGAGGAAGCGGTCGCGCAGGTAGCGAATCGCGCGCTCGACCTTGCCCTTGTGCTGCGGCCGCCGCACGGCACACAGGCGCGGCTGCGCGCGCATCGTGCCGCACAGCTCGAGGAGCACCGGGTGGAAGCGGATGGCGTCGCCCTGGCGCTCGAGGACGACGATCTTGGGGTTGTCGAACAGCCACTGGCGCGTCGAGCCCCCGAAGGCGTGCGCGGCCCGCACCAGCGAACGGGTCAGGGAATGCACGGTCAGGTCGATGACGAACTCGGCCCAGATCGCCCGCGAGTACGCGAGCACCATGACGAAGAGCCAGAGCGCGCGGGTGCCCCCAGGCACCGCGAGCTTGCCGACGTAGGCCCAGTCGACCTGCGCCTGTTCGCCGATGAGCGGCTCGGTGTGCAGGTAGACCTCCCGGCGCGGCGGCGGCCGCACGTCCGCGACGTAGCGGCGCACCGTGGTGACCGCGCCGAGGAAGCCGCGGTCGCGGACCATGTCGTAGAGCCGTGTCGCGCGCAGCCGCGGGTACTGGGTCAATTTCTCGACGATGAAGTCGTGATAGGGCTCCACGAGACGCGACCGCCTGGGCGCCTCGGGGCGGGGTGCACCGAGGCCGAGGACCCGCTTGACCACGTCAGGATGGAGCCCGAGCTGCGTCGTGATCGTGCCGACCGGCCAGTGCTCCACGTAGTACAGCCGGACGATGTCGGCGTCC
>JBKJLC010000299.1:0-10468 GCA_046597055.1 Kofleriaceae bacterium
GACGACGAGCTGCGCGCCGAGGCCATCGTGCTCGACGCCGAACCCGGCGACATCATGTACTGGCCGGCCGACTACTGGCACATCTCCGAGGTGGTCGGCGGGCCGGTGACCACGCTCGGGCTCGGCGTGATCCGCACCGGCGACATGCTGGGCTTCCTGCAGTCGGCGACCTCGGCCTTGCACCGCGAGCTCACCACGCCGCCGGCGCCGGTGCCCGACGTTGCCCAGGTCGGCCTCGACGGCGCGCTGGGCTGGCTGCGGCGCACCATCGATGCCGCGATCGCCGATCCGCGGGTCGAGACCCGTATGGAAGATTCGTTCATGCAGTGGGTGACCAGCCACGGCTTCGACGAGGTGCCCGATCTGGCGCCGGTGGTGGCCCTCGACGATAACGACTGGATCGTCGGGTGTGGCGCGCGGCTGTTCGTCTACCGCCAGCGCGGCGCGCAGCTGGTGATCGCGTCGCACGGCAAGCCGCTCGAGCTGCCGGCGCACCCGGCCCTGCTCGACCTGTGCGCGCAGATCAGCAAGGGCGCGCGGCTCCAGGTCGGCACGTTTCTCGACGAGGCGACGGCGTCGTCGCCGGCCGCCCATCGCGACCCCGTCCGCAGCAAGCTGCGCGGCCTGCTCGGCCTCCTGGCCCGCACCCGTGCGGTGACCGCCGCCCCCACCCGCGACGACGTCACCCTCGACTCGCGCGCGGCCTGAAGGAGTCACCCATGCGCCTCACCGGAAACCACCATTACGGCCTGTGCCACGACGCGTTCCCCGCCGCCGAGCTGGCCGCGCTACGGCACGACATCATGGCGTCGCCCCACCTGGGGGGCAACCGGCTCAGCACCAGCTTCGACGGCACGCTCGGCTTCTCGATGGTGTTCACCCGCTCCGGGGTCGACGAGGCGGTGGCGCGCTTCCCGTACCTGGCGACGTTCGTCGCTCGGTCGCTGCGCCCGACCTGCAACGCGTTCTACCTGAACCCACTGGTGATGCGCGCCGGCTCGGCCATCGCGCCCCACGTCGACTGCAGCCTGTCGTCGTACCTCGGCGGCGGCCGCACCGCGCCACTGCTGGTCAGCGTGCTGTACGTGGACGTCCCCGACGACCTGGTCGGCGGCGAGCTGGTGATGCTGACTGACGACGACGAGGTGGGCCGCGTCCAGCCGCGGGCCGGCACCCTGCTCTACTTCGGCGGCCGGCTCCGGCACCACGTCACGCCGGTCGCCACCGCGCACACCCGACTCAGCCTGGTGTGCGAGCAGTACAAGCTCGACGACGCGGCGCTGGCGCGGGTCCCGACCTTCGAGCTCCTGGCCGGCGTGCGCGGCTACGAGGAGCCGTGACCGCGGCCGCGCCCCGCGCGCCGTCGCGTCGGGTGGCCGAGCTGCTGCTGGTGATGCCAGCGTTCCCGCAGGTATCGGCGGCGCAGCTGCAGGCGGTGAGCCTGGCCGCCGAGCACGCCGACGCCGCGCTGACCGCCGCCGGCGGCGGCGATCTGGTGACGGCCTGTGATCGCGGACTGGCCGCGGTGCACGCCGGCCGCCACGCGGTGCCGGCCGACGACCGCTTCTGGACGCTGGCCACCGCGGTGGTGCGCGACGCGCTGGCCGCGCTCGAGCTCGAGCGGGCGATCGCCGGCGGCCGCCGGCTCGACGACGCCACCGGCCTCGCCCTGGCACGCGGTCGCGCCGCGGTGCCGCGGCTGGCATTGCGCGCGCTGGCCGCCGCCGGCGGGGAGCCCGCCGATGCGGCCCTCGCCGACGCGATCGACGCCCACGCGCTCGTCGGTCAGCTGCTCGACGAGCTGGTGCAATGGCGTCGAGACCGGGCCGCCGGCAGACCCACGCTGGCGCTCGCCCACGCCGGCGGCGACGACCCGCCCGACGACGTCGGCCGCCGCCTCTACTACGACGGCCATGCCGAGCGCGTGCTGGGGCTGGCGGTGGCCGCGCTCGACCGGGCGGCCCCGGCGGTGGCGGGCCGGCCCCTTGCCGGCGCGCTGGCCGCGCTGCGCGGTCGCTGCGAGGCGACCCGCGCCGACGTCGCCGCCATCGTCGCCCGCAACCGGGCCCGCGGCTCCGCACGCCCCGCGCTCGACCTGCCAGCGGCCACCGGTGACCGCTGGCTCGACCTCGCTCGCGACGCGGCCAGCTACGTCGTCGACCAGTGGCGGGCCGGCTTCGGCGAGGTCCGGCACCAGGCTCGCTTCAGCGCCGACATGTCGCGCGAGGTGGTGGCCGGCGACGTCTTCCAGCGGGCGCTGATCGCCGACGCGCTGTGCGACCTCCCGGCACCATGGCCGCAGGCGCTGGCCCCCATGCTCACCGAGGAGCTGGCGTACCTGCGCCAGGCCCGGGTCTGTCCCGATCGCGGATGGAGCTACTACCCCGCGCTCGCCGAGCTACCGCCCGACGCCGACCTGCTGGCCCAGGTGCTTCAGGTCGCGGTGCGGGTCGGCGGCGGTGCCGCGGCCGACGACGTCGACGCGCCGATCCGGGCCGCGATCGAGGACGGCGATCTCGGCGACGGCTCGTTCGCGACCTGGCTCCTGCCGCCGCCGGCGGCTCGCACGCCGCTGCACCACGCTCAGGCCGCGCTGGTCGGGGCCCCGGCCGCTGACGCCGAGGTAGTTGCCAACCTGATCTACGCGCTCGCGCTCCACGATCGCGCCCGGTACGCGACCGCGGTGACCCGCGGCGCGACCTGGCTCGCCGGTCAGCAGCGAGCGGCCGGCGACTGGGCCGCCGCCTGGTACCAGGGCTCGTTCTACTCGACCTACGCCGCGGTGCGAGCCCTGGCCCACCTCGGCGGGGCGCCGGCGGCGCTCCACGCGGCCGCGCGCTGGCTGACCGAGGGCCAGCAGCCCGACGGTGGCTGGGGCCGCGACGGGCTCGGCAACGCCCTCGACACCGCCCACGCCATGCTGGCCCTGGCCGCGATCGACGCGGCGCAGGCCCGGCCCGCCCTCGAGCGTGGGCGCGACTTCCTGGCCGCGGCTGCGGCCGCCGGCTGGTCGGCGGTCCCCTTCATCCATCACGGCGAACGCGACGAGCGTCCGTTCGGCAGCCGCACCCTCACCGCTGCCTACGTGGCGCAGGCCGCGGCGCGCTGCCGGCCGTGACCGGCGCCGTCAGCGCAGATCGCCGACCGAGATGCCGTGGCGCAAGATGAGGCGGCGCACGTGGGTCCGCGACGTCCGCAGCGTGCGGGCGGCGCCGCTGATGTTGCCGCGGTGGGTCCGCAGCGCGGCGACCACGTCCTCGCGTGAGCCGCGCGGGCCGGCGATCTCGGGCGTCACCGGCGCGAGCGCGATCACCGGCGCCACCGGGCCGTCTTCCGCCGGCCGCTCGAGGCGATCGCCAAAGGCGTCGAGGCTGAGCCGCCCGTCGGTCGCCATCGCGGCCGCGGCGGTGATGAGGCGCTCGAGCTCGCGAACGTTGAGGCGCCACGGGTGCCGCAGCAGCGCGCGCGCGACGTCGCCGTCGATCGTCATCTCCGACCGGTCTCCCCGCGCCGCGCGGAGAAACCCGGCGGTCAGCTGCCCAATGTCCTCGCGGCGCGCACGCAGCGGCGGCAGCCGGATCTCGAAGCCGGTGAGGCGGGCCAGGAAGTCGGGGCGAAACTCGCCGCGCGCGGCCAGCGCGTGGACGTCGCCGTGGGTCGCCGCGATCACGCGCACGTCGACCGGGGCCGGCGTGGTCGCGCCGACCGCAAGCACCTCTCGCTCCTGGAGCACCCGCAGCATCCGGACCTGCACGGCGTGGGGTGCCTCCGCCAGCTCGTCGAGAAATAGGGTGCCCTGGTGGGCGGCGCGGACCAGCCCGACCCGGCTGTCGGTCGCGCCCGAGAACGCGCCGCGGACGTGTCCGAACAGCTCGCTCTCGAGCAGTCCCGGCGACAGTGCCCCGCAGTTCACGGCTACGAACGGGCCGCGACGCCCCGACAGCTCGTGGAGCGCGCGGGCCGCCACCTCCTTGCCGGTGCCCGACTCGCCGCGGATCAGGACTGGCAGCGCCGTCGGCGCCGCGCGCCGCAGCTGGCCGAGCTGGTGCTCCAGTGTCGGACTGAGGGTCCGGAACAGATCGGCGGCCGACGGTGGCGGTCCCAGCGTCAGCGGCTCGGCGCCGACCGAGCTCGGCCCGTCGGACACCTGCCGGTAGATGAAGAATGTTCGCCCGACCTCGAGCAGGGCGCCGTCGGGAAGCGCCGCGGCCTCGCGGATGCGATGACCGTCGATCATGCTGCCGTTCTTCGACTGGACATCGTGGACGACCCATCCGCCCCGGGTCCGGATCATCACCACGTGCTGCTTCGAGCACCAGGCATCAGGCAGGCCGAGCTCGAGGCGACCCGGGACCGCGCCGGGCCGGAGTTCGACCCGGTCACGTGCCCCGCGGCCGATGTGCAGCTCGCTGACGTTGGCGAGCGACAGCCGGACGTGGTGCGCCGACGGCTCGTCGGCCTTGAGCACCAGGAACAGGTACTCGTGCATCGCCGGCGCCAGCCCGTCGGTGGTCCGGGCGACGAGCGAATCGGCCGACAGCGTATCGTTGGTCCTGGCGAGCGAGGCGGCTTGCTGCACGAAGGCTGGGCACAAGCACGAGTCATGCCGCACGGGTGAGCGGCCATCGCCTTGATCGCCGACGGCGCGTCGACGGCCAGCGCTGGCAGCGGTGTTCCGAGTCGGCGGCGAGGTGTTTCGCTCGCGGCCAGAGTCGCGGATTCAAAGCCTCGTCGCCGGAACACCAGCGCCGCGTCGACGGTTCCGCAGGTTTCGCTGCGGTTCGGCCCGCGTTTGCCAGTGGCAGACGGCCTTCGTGCAGCGCGTACCCATCGTCTACCTCGCCTTCGACCGCGTCCGCCCCTATTCCGCCCGCGCGTCCTGCTCCGCCGCGGCCACCTCGATCGCCGCGTGCTCGCCCACCATGCTCGCCATCGAGGGCAGCCAGCATCCCGATCGGAACGCGCAGTTCGAGTTCATCAACGCCAATGCGAAGGCATGCGTCAGAAGAGGCCGGTGGAGTCTTGTCTCGCGGCAGTGGAGGCGCTCGTCCGCGACCTGGTCGGCCGTCGCATCCGACCCTGCGCGTCGGCGATCTCTAACTGAGGGCCTGAGGCATAACTCGACGGCGCCGGTCGGCAGGCAGCCCCGAACTGCCAGTTTCGGCGTCGGCGCCATTGCAGCCTGCCCGCGAGCCAGTTATTCGCCTCGTCACTCTCGGGCGCTTACTCCTGGCCCTCTGAGTTCGCCAAGGCGAACGACATGAAATCAACGATCTCGTCCACTCCCTGAGTGCGAGATGTGCCAAACCCATGTCCCGCATCGGCCGCTACACGCAGCAGCACAGGGTTAGCCGTCCCTGTATTCGCCTGCAACCGCGCCGCCATTTTGCTCACGGCCCAAAGCGGAATCCGAACGTCATTCGCTCCGGCCGAGAGAAGGACGCTCGGGTACAGTCCGCGTGGCCTCACACGGTGGTACGGGTCCGACGCGAGGATGGCCCGAAACTCTTCGGGATCCTTTACCGTTCCGAATTCCGGGACATTTGCCGCACCGCCTTCGGTTTGTTCAAGGCGCAACAGCCCGACGGCGGGAGCCGCCAAGACCATAGCCGAGAACAGATCTGGCCGGCGTGTGAGCGCTCCCCCCATCACCACCCCGCCGGCGCTGCGCCCATACCCTGTCAGCCGGCTCTGACTTGACCACTTTCGTGCGAACAAGTGTTCGGCGCAAGCAATCACGTCGTCAACGCCGTTCTCTTTCTTCTCCTTGATGCCTTCGAGATGCCAGCGCTCCCCCTTTTCTCCTCCGCCACGGACATGGCACTGAGCGATGATGCCACCACGCTCCGCCCACACCAGCATACTCGGGTCATAGGAGGCTGAGTTCGATATCCCGTAGGCGCCATAGGCCTCCAACCATGCCGGGGCGCTGCCATTGCGGACATAGCCCCTTCGGGCGATAATCGTCATTGGCACTTCCGTGCCATCCCTGCTGATTACTGTCTCTCGATGAACTGCAAGAACGTCCTCATTGTGGACGTCATCCTTCGTATCGCTCAGGGTGATTCGTTCAAAACGACCAGCCCCCCAACGCCACCAACGAGGCGCCGCCAGCCAGGTGACCAATGCGAGATAAACACCGTCTCTCTCAGGCCAAGCGCGCAGGACCTGTATCGTGCCTTCGGAGGGCAAGGAGATCCGTTCGGAACGGTCACCGTTCCACGGAAACCGTTCCAACGTTGAACTTCCATTGACCAACCGCTTCACGTAAAGGCCATCTCGCGCGACAGCCATGTCTTCGATAACTCCAGCCTCTTCGGGCACAAAGAGTTCCGCGGACTCCCACGCCGCGTCGCGCGCGGGTACTCGCACGACTCGAAACTTTGGCGCTCCTGCATGTGTGAGCAGATATATATACTCACCATGGGCGACAACTTGAGTCACGTGCGCGTCCTCGGCAGCAATGAGTCGCCATCGATATGTCTGACTGCGGCCGTCTGTCACGTATACGCGCAAGGGTGCAGCCCCCCCCTGGGTGCTGATCCCCACTAGCCAATGCGACCCAGTGGACGCATTCACCCAGGAGAACTCTTTCGGCCCGATACCGAGTCCGCCGACGCTTGGCCCCAGCACAGGCTGGGCTTGGTCCGGAACGTCTCCGATCCGGTGCAGATATGTCTGCGAGTTGTCGAACCAAGTTTCTCTCGAAGCACCGGGGATGGGAGCGGCTCGCCTCCAGTAGTAGAACGACCTGCCGTCAGGACGCCAGGACACAGACGCATACTGAGTACGATCGATCGCGTCGGGCAGGAGTCTTCCCGTGCTCGCCTCGAAGATCCGAAGCACGGAATCTTCCGAGTCGCCCTCAGACACTCCCATCACAACCAATTCGCCATCGGGAGAAGGGACTACAAAATCAATGTTCAGGTCTTCGTGCCCCTCGATACGGAGCTCTCGTTCGCCCGCAGCATCTCTCACAAATACGCGACGCCTTTCGTCCGTAGGGAGAACGCGAGCAAAGACGATCCGACTTCCCGTGTCGCCAAACACATTCAGACGCACCAGTTCCTGCCACGACTGCTCCACATCCGCGCGAAGTGAACCACGATGCGGCAGTCTCTCGAGGACTGCTCTCGTATACGAATCTTGCTCGCGTACATAAGCCGATAATCTCGCCGGATCTGTCTCCATCCATCGGTACGGATCAACGACGTCACGCCCGTGATAGCGGTCGGTGACGGGCTCCTCCTTTGCGAACCCCGGACGCGCCAACCCTTCTGCGGCTATTCTCAATTGCGTTCTCCGTGGAGACGAGCCGGCTGAGCATCCGACACCAAGTGACATTACTATGCAGAACGTCGACATCAGTCGCGTGTTCTTGCACCGAAGGACCCTTGCGTATCTCATCTCACTAGCTCCCATGGTCTTTAACGTGATCGAATTGCAGCCGCCGGCGGTCGAGGTCTCGTCGGGTCGCGAGCAGATGCGAGGTTGACCGAAGAGGCGTTCGAACAGTAGATCGCAAACACCCGCCGCCCGTGAACGACCGGTGATACCGGTCGCTCAGGCGGCGGGGCGGGGCTGACTATCCTCCGAAGACGCGGTACTTTCGAGGCATTGCCGCCGAGCGACTAACCAATCGTACTGGTGGGCGGCTTGGTTCTCACTGTTTGTGAGACCTGACCGGTGTCCGCTCCGCCTTGCGCCGCCGCGAGGTCCGAGCTACTGAGAGTACGAAGCGTAACGCTCGTCACTTTCAATCTCGTAACCGTTCACTGCGTAGTTCACTGATGGCGATCACCGAAACCAGCGCATCGCGATCACCGAAACCGCCGATGGCGATCGCGGGAGCGGCGGAGACGGTGATCAGTAGCTACTTCTCGTTTTCCTGCTCCTCGGACTTGCGTTTAGACGGACCTTTTAGCACGAGCTTGTGGGCGTTGTGGATGAGTCGGTCGCAGATCGCGTCGGCGTGAGTCGGGTCGGCGATGTGCTCGTGCCAGCGCTTGGGCGGCAGCTGGCTGGTCACGATGGTCGAGCGCGTGCCGTATCGATCCTCGAGTACTTCGAGCAGATCACGTCGCTCGATGTCGGTGATCGGCGCGATCGCCCAATCGTCGAGCACAAGCACGTCGGCGCGCGCGATCTTGGCGAGCAAGCGGGGATAGCTTCCGTCGGCGCGTGCGAGCGCGAGCTCGCCGAATAGCCGCGATGCTCGTCGGTAGATCGCACGGTAGCCTTTGCGGCATGCCTGCTGCGCGAGCGCGCACGCGATGTACGTCTTGCCGGTCCCGGTCATGCCGGTGATGAGCACGTTGTGGTGCTCGGCGACCCAGCGGCACGCGGCGAGCTGACGAAGCTGCGCGCGATCGATCTCGCGCTTCGGTGAGTACTCGATGTCTTCGACGCACGCGCTCGACAGCTTGAGCTTCGCATCGCGCAGGGCGGTGGTGAGCCGCTTGGTCTCGCGATGCAGCCACTCGGCGTCGACGAGCATCCCGAAGCGCTCGTCGAACGACAGGCCCGCGGTGTCGGGCTTCCCCTGCTGCTCGTTCCAAGCGGTGGCCATCGCGTCGAGTCGCATGGCCTTGAGTTTATCGATCGTCGGTTCCTTCAGCATGATCTTGATCGCTCCTGTGTTCGTGCCGCGAAGACGGCAGTGTCCGGGAATCGGACACTGCTCAGTGGTAGTAGTCCGAGCCGCGGATGTTCTCGTGGTCGAGCGGCGGCGGCGCCGCGCCGCTCGACGTGGTGTCCGGCAGCGGCTGCCGGTCGAGGCCGTTCCTCAAGATCGATTCGACGTTCAGGTACGAGCGCGCGTTGGCGACGAGCGCGCGCTCGCAAGCGGCCTCGATGCGATCGGGCGTGTAGCGCTTGACGAGGCTCTTGATCCCGCGGCACGAGCGATAGCCGTGTTCGGGGTGACGACGCTCGTCGAGGATCGCGCGCACGAGCGCGGACGTGCATGGGCCGATCAGCTTCGCCCACGCTTCGATCTCGACGACCGATTCCTCGGCGTGCTTGCGATGCGACGCGGGCATATGCTCGGTGAGTGTCGTGGCGCCGCCGCGCTCGAAGCTCCGCACGTGCGACGCGACGCGGTTCGTGTTCAAGAAGACCTCGACGGTCGATGCGCTCCGTCGGCTCTCGACGTGCTCACCGACGAGCGTGTACGGCACCGAGTAGTGGTGCTCGTCGACGCACACGTGGTAGTCGAAGCCGACCGTTGCGTACGACCAGTCGCCGTGCGTGAAGCGGTCGCTGCGTAGCGGCGCGAGCGCGGGACGATCGAGCTCGTCGAATAGCTGGCGTCGGCTCTTGCCGTAGCGCTTCATCACACGGCTGTTGAGGTCGACGAGCAGCAGCGCGATCTGCTCGTTCAGCTCCGCGATCGAGAAGCAGGTGACGTTGCGCAGCCGCGCCAGGATCCAGCGCTGTGCGATCAGCACGCCGCCTTCAACCTTCGCCTTGTCGCGCGGCTTGCCAGGTCGCGCCGGCAGGATCGTCGTCGCGTAGTGCTGCGACCACTCCTCGTACGTGCGCTGGATCGCCGGCTCGAACCGACTCGCGATGACGACGCCCGACTTCAGCTGATCCGGAACGAACGCGCGCGGTACGCCGCCGAGGTGCGAGACCAGCCGCACGTGGCTGGCGATCCAGTCCGCCGACTGCTGCGACCCGGTCACCTCCGCGTACGTGAAGTTCGACGCGCCCATCACGGCGACGAACAACTCGACCTCGACGCGCTCGCCGTTGCTGGGGTCGACGATCGACGGCTTCTTGCCGGAGTAGTCGACGAAGCACTTCTCGCCGGCCTTGTGGACCTGGCGCATCACGACCTTCAGCCGCTGCGCCCACGTGTTGTAGAAGGCGACGTACTGCGTGTAACCGTAGCCGTCGGGATGCGCGTGGAGGTACTCCTCGTGGAGGAGCCGCAGCGTCACGCCGTGTCGTCGCAGCTCGATGTGGATCTGCGCCGGATCCGGCTTGGGCTTCGTGGGCGACAGCATTGATGACGCCGTCGCTGCCGCTCGGTACAGCTTACGGTCGAGCTCGTCGTCGCTGAGCGCCTCGACCGCCTCCCAGTTCTCGATGCCGGCCGCGTTCGCTCGCTTGGCGACGTCGCTCGGCGTGCCGGTGCCGATGGCCAGGGCGCGCGCGATCTCGCGGTGGCTGCGTCCCTGCTGCCACTTCAGTCGCAAAATTTCTCGGGTCTTCCGCATGGACAGTCGCTCCGTTGGCATCGCGCTCCTTTTTCAGGAGCGCCTTGGAGGCACCGTCCTCGCCGCGTCGCCCGGTCGACGCTCACCTGAGCGTCAAGCCTGCCTGACCCCCCTGATCAGCTCAGGGGATCGCTCCGGGTGGCCGGACCACCGATCGCGATGAACCGGCGTCGGTGATCGCCATCGACCGGTTTCGGTGATCGAGATGGACCGGTTTCCGTGATCGCGATCGGGTGAATTTCGCA
>JBKJLC010000025.1:0-25498 GCA_046597055.1 Kofleriaceae bacterium
TCGTCTCGCAGCCCGACACCGGCGAACAGGCGCTCGAGATTGTCGATACGTTGGTGCGCTCGAATGCGGTGGACGTGCTCGTGGTCGATTCGGTCGCCGCGCTGGTCCCCCGGGCCGAGATCGAGGGCGAGATGGGCGACAGTCACGTCGGCCTCCAGGCTCGCCTGATGAGCCAGTCGCTGCGCAAGCTGACCGGCTCGATCAACCGCTCCAAGTGCATGGTGATCTTCATCAACCAGCTGCGCATGAAGATCGGCGTGATGTACGGCAATCCCGAGACCACCACGGGCGGCAACGCGCTCAAGTTCTACGCCTCGGTCCGCCTCGACATTCGCCGCACCGGCCAGATCAAGGACCGGGACGAGATCGTCGGCAACTCCACGCGGGTAAAGGTGGTCAAGAACAAGGTGGCTCCGCCGTTCAAGCAGGTCGAATTCGACATCATGTACGGTGAAGGCATCTCGAAGACCGGCGAGATCCTCGATCTCGGTGTCAAAGCCAACGTCGTCGAGAAGTCGGGCGCGTGGTTCTCGTGGAAGGGCGAGCGCATCGGCCAGGGCCGCGAGAACGCCAAGGAGTTCCTCAAGGAACACCCGGAGGTCTACGCCTCCATCGAGAAGAAGGTCCTCGAGCACTTCAACATCGCGCGCGTCGGCGTGGTCGACGGTCAGATGGTGGGCAACGCGGCCTCCACGGCCGAGAAGGCCGAGAAGGCCGACAAGGGCGCCACGGTCGCCGACAAGCCGGCCACGAACGGCCCGGCCTCGCGCCGCGCCGCCGCACAGCCGCCCCGCGGCGAGGCGTAGCACTCCGCCTTCGCGCGGCGCCCGCCCAGGGCGTCGCGCGGTGCTCGTGTCACCGCCGCGCGCTCACGGTCCGTGGCTGTAGCCGCCGCGCCCGTACACACCGCCGCCGTACGCGCCGCCCCCGTACACTCCCCCACCGTACGCGCCGCCGCCGTAGCTGTCCGCGCCGCCACCCGGCAGGTAGCGCAGCGCGAAGATCACGGTGCCCGTGCTGGTCAAGAATTCGCCCACGAAGTCCTGGCCGTTCGTGCCGTGGAAGTCGCCCGCGATCGCCTGCGTGCAGTCGCCCCACGGGCAGTAGAACTCGCCCTCGAAGCGGAAGCCGCCCGCGCCGGTGAACGTCACGTCGCCGCGGATTCGCTGCGAGCCGCCCAGCTTCTCGAGCCGCGTGCGCCCACCGCTCGTCGACACGACGCACGCGAACGGCGGGTACTTGTAACCCGACTCCTCGATGCTGCACGCGTACGACCCGTCGGGTAGCTCGGCGCGTCCGCCGCTCGCGCCATCGGGCACGTTCTCGACGACCTTGCGCCCGCCCGGCGACGCCGTCATGCACGCGACCGCCGCCGCGCCGGCGACGAACGCCGCGAGCTTGCGCAGGACGACCGCGGTCGTCATATCGAAACTCCGCTCACTCCGCGTCTCCGAACGACTCGTTGCCGCGGAAGTGCCAGCGCTGCTCCTTCACCTCGCCCCACGGCAAGAGGATCGGGGTCACGTCCTCGGCCGGGTCCTCGTGCCAGCTCTCCTGCGTGAACCCGCGCACGTCGCCGGCGCGCACCACGATGTCCTGACCCTTGCCCTTGATCGCCTTCTTGCCCTTCTTGACCAGCTTCGGCTCGAGCGCCCACGTGCAGCTCATGCGCCCGATCGGCGATTCCTTGGCGATCTCGGCGGCGAACGGCCGCGTGAACGAGCCGTCGGGTTGCACGTTCCACACCGCCAGCACCTCGCGCGCGCCGCCGTTGCCGCGCTCGACGTAGTGCACGACGATCGCCGTCTTGCCCTCGCCGGCCAGGTCGACCAGCTTGAGCGCCAGGATGTCCTTCCGGGGTACCGGAAGCTGCATGTACGAGTACGACTCGCCCAGCACTAAGACGGTGCGCCCGGCGACGATCACCCGCTCCGCGCCCGGCTCGCCGTCGACGTTGGCCATCTTGTCCATCCAGATGTCCTTGGGCTTGATGCGCAGATCCTGGAGCACCTGCTGGTAGAGCTGCGCGCCCTCCTCGAGCAGCAGCGAGCCGCCGCTGCCGCTGGTGACGACGTCCTGCGCAACGCGCTCGGAGAACAGATCCGCGTCGTGCAGCTCGATCACGAGCGGCACCTGGGTGACGCCCTTGCCGAAGCCGGGCAGGCGCGCCTTGGGGATCGCGATCTCGAACGACCAGCCGCGCGGCTGCAGCGAGTCGGCGATCTGCAGGCCCTTGGTGGCGCCGCCGCCCGCCCAGCGCGCCTTGCGAGCCACACCGTTCGCGCCGTCGGCGGGCAAGAGCTCGAGCCGGCGCGCGCCGAACGCGAGCACCAGCATGTCCTCGGCGCCCTTGTCCTTCTTGCCGCGGCGGATGAGCTGGTTGTCCGAGACGTCGATGGCCAGGTAGATCGCGGCGTCGTCGTAGTTGCAGCGCACCGCCATGCCGGCGTCGGAAGCGGCGCCCGCGGCGAAGCGCTGCGCGGTCACGCCCTGCCAGTCGTCGAGCATGCCGTCGACGAGCACGAGGTCCTTCTCGGCGAGGCCGCACACGATCTCCGAGGCTGCGGCGGCGCGCGCGTCGACGAGGGTGACGCCGACCCCGGCCGCGAGCGCTACCAAGTTCACGAGCGGTATCAGCCACATACGGCGCACGTCGTGCAGCATAAACGATCCTCCGACCAAGTGGTTCGTGCTATAGAGACGCCCTTACAAGGAGCCACGACGCAGTGCTTGAGACACTCACCCGCGGGTTCCGTTCCGCCAAACAAAGGCTGTCCGGAGTCGCCGAGCTCACCGACGATCTGATCGACGAGGCGCTGCGCGACGTGCGCATGAGCCTGCTCGAGGCCGACGTCGAGTTCAACGTCACCAAGTCGTTCCTCGAGCGGGTGCGCGAGAAGGCCCGCGGCGAGCAGGTCAAGCTGCGCGCCACGACGCGCGACCACGGCACCATCAAGATCACGCCCGAGCAGGCGTTCATCAAGATCTGCCAGGACGAGCTGACCGCCATGATGGGCCCCGTCGACACCGACCTCCGGTGGGCGAAGAAGGGGGTCACCGGCGTGATGATGGTCGGCCTGCAGGGCTCGGGCAAGACCACCACCGTCGGCAAGCTGGCGCGCTGGCTGGAGAAGAAGCACAAGAAGAAGACCATGCTGGTCGCCGCCGACGTCTACCGTCCGGCCGCCGTCGATCAGCTGCAGGTGCTGGGCGAGAAGCTCGGCATGCCGGTGTTCACGATCCCGGGCGGCTCGCCGCCCGACATCTGTGAGCAGGGCATGCGCGAGGCCGCCAAGAAGGGCTGCGACGTCGTCATCTTCGACACTGCCGGTCGGCTCGCCATCGACGAGCCGCTCATGCACGAGCTGCAGGAGATCGACCGGCGCTGCCAGCCGGCCAACATCTTCCTCGTGCTCGACGCCATGATCGGGCAGGACTCGGTCAAGACCGCGGCGGTCTTCCACGACAAGCTGAACCTCGACGGCGTCATCCTGACCAAGCTCGACGGCGACGCCCGTGGTGGCGCGGCGCTCTCGGTCAAGGAGGTCACCGGCAAGCCGATCAAGTTCCTCGGCATCGGTGAGTCGCTCGAGAAGCTCGAGGAGTTCCGGCCCGAGGGCCTGGCCTCGCGCATCCTCGGCATGGGCGACATCGTCGGCCTGGTCAAGGACTTCGAGCAGGTCGTCGACGCGGAAAAGGCGGAAGAAGACGCCATCCGCATGCTCAAGGGCAAGTTCGACATGCAGGACTTCCTCGAGCAGATCCGCATGATCCAGAAGATGGGCTCGCTGAAGGATCTGTTCGACAAGCTGCCGTTCTTCGGCGGCCAGATGCCCGAGGGCGTCAACCTCGACGATCGCGAGCTCACCAAGATCGAGGCGATGATCAACTCCATGACGATGGAGGAGCGCACCGAGCCCGAGGTGTTCGTGACGACCTCGTGGGAGGACTTCACGTCGACCGCGGGCCGGCAGGCCAAGCGCCGCCGCGCCGACTTCGCGCCGGGCCGGGTCCGGCGCATCGCCAAGGGCTCGGGCCGCGGCGAGCACGAGGTGAAGGAGCTGCTGCAGAAGTTCGCGACGATGCGCCAGATGATGGTGCAGCTCGGCGCCTCGACCGGGCTGATGGGCAAGCTGCCCGGCTTCAAGCAGTTCTCCCAGATGAAGAAGCTGGCCAACATGGACCTCGGCGCCATCATGGGCGCCGGCGGTGGCATGCCGCCCGGGCTCGAGGGCATGCCGGGGATGCCCGGGCTGCCGGGCGGGCTGACCGGCGGGGCGTCATCGGGCAACCTGCCCGGCATGCCGAAGGGCTACACCGCGCCGGGCACCAAGAACACGCCCGGCGTGGTGCGCGCGGCCGACAAGAACGACAAGCGCGACAAGCGGAAGGCCGAGAAGGCCGCCCGCAAGAAGTCCCACAAGAAGAAGAAGTAGCCGCGAACCCGCGGGACGCGGACGCTGTGCCCGCCGGGCGGGGGTACCGTGTTCACGCTGCGGATCCCGGTGATCGGCGCGGCGTGATCAGCGCTTCTTGAGCAGGACGCGGGTGGCGGCCGCGTTCTCGCCGTCGGGCGCGCGCTCGAGGTACGTTTCGAGCCACTTCTTGGCCTCGCGCGGGCGACGCGCGGCGTGCAACGCCTGGCCGAGCAGGAAGTAGCCCTCGGTGTTCTCGGGATCGAGCTCGAGCGCGCGCTGGAACGCGGCGGCGGCGCCGCCCGGATCGCTGAGCTCGCCGAGCACCAGGCCGAGCGCGGCGCGGGCGTCGGCGTGGAATGGATCGAGGTTGACCGCCTCGAGCAGCAGCTGCTTGGCGCGCGCGAGGTCGTCGTTGTAGTAGGTCGCGTAGGCGAGCCAGAACAGCGCGTCGGCGAGCCGGCGACGGGGCGCCTTGGCCAAGAGCTCGCGGGCCTTGCCGAACTGGGTCAGCGCCTCGGCGTTGCGCTCGCCGCGCAGCGCCTGGCGGCCGAGCGCGAGGAAGGTCTCGGCGCGGCCCGGGAACTTGCGCAGCATGTCGTCGGCCTGCCGCTGGGCGCCGCGCTCGTTGCCGGCCAGGTAGTACGCGTCCATCAAGAGCAGGCGGGTCTCGAGCTCGTCGGGCTCGAGCTGGGCCGCGGTCTCGAGCCCGGACACCGCCGCCGACGGATCCCGCTTGCGCTGGGCCAGGCGGCCGCGCTCGCGGGCGATGCCGGCCTTGCGACCACCGGCCTGGGTGGCCTGGTCGAGCAGCTTCTGCGCGGCGGCGAGCTCGCCGTTGAAGGTCTGGGCCCGGGCCGCCTCGAGCAGCACGGTGGCGTCGTCGGGCGCGTCGGCGGCCAGCCGCACCAGCGCGTCGCGCCCGCCAGCGGCGTCGCCGTCGTCGATCGACAGCACCGCCGACTCGAGGCGCACCTCGCGGGCGGCGGGCAGCATCTCGGCCGCCTTGGCGTAGGCGGCCCGCGCCGGCGTGAGGTTGCCGGCGTCGCGCTCGACCCGCGCGGTCTCGAGCCAGACCCGGCCGGTCAGCGGGCCGGGCGGGCCTTCGTGCAGGCGGGTCAGCGCGGTCCGCGCGGCGTCGAGCTGACGGAGCGCGCGCTTGGCGGCGGCGTACGCGACCACCACCCGCGGCGACGCGGTCGCCCCGTGCCTCGGCTCGATGCGGGCGAGCGCGGCGCTGCCGTCGCCGCGGGCCAGATCGACCCAGGTGCGCGCGACGATCGCGTCCTCGAAGTCGGGGCTCTTCCCGAGCGCGGTGTCGAGGCGACCCGCCGCGGCATCGAGGTCGCCCTGGGCCAGCTCGAGCTCGGCCCGCACGACCAGCGCGTCGATCGACGAGGCGGCCCCACCGGCGAGGGCGCCCAGCGCGTCGGCGGCCACCGCGACGTCGCCGACCGCGAGCAACGCGCGGGCGCGGACCAGCACCAGCGGTGCGCTGCCCGGCCAGCGGGTCAGGCCCTGATCGGCGGTGCGGCGCGCCGCGGCGACGTCGCCGAGGGCCAGCGCGACCGCGGCCTCGGCCTCGACGAAGCCGCGATCGTCGACCCGGCCGCGCTGGGCCCGCTCGAGCGCGCGCCGGGCCGCGATGATGTCGCCGGTCGCCAGCTGCACCTCGGCGACCGCGAGCTGCGCCCACGCGGCCTGACCCGGCGAGACCCCGAGCGGCGACTGCGCCGGCGGCCGCGCCGCCTCGGTCACCAGCGCCTCCAGCGCGGCGACCAGCGCGGCGGCCTCGCCGCGCGCCGCGCCACTGCCAGCGCGGGCGCGGGCGCGGGCGATCGTCGCACCGGGATGACCGGGCGTGAGCACGAGCGCATCAGCGCACGCGCGATCGGCGTCGGCCCAGCGCTTGCGGCCGGTCTCGGCCGCGCATACCACCAGCCACGCCGCCGGGCGCGGATCGTTGGCGGCGGCGCCGCGCGCGGCGACCGTCGCGTCGTCCCAGCGCGCCTCGACCATCGCCGCGCGTGCCAGCGCCAGGCCGACCGCGGGATCGTCGGGCGGACCACCGTCGGTGGCGGCGGTCCGCGCGCGGGTGGCGTCGCCCTCGGCGAGCGCGAGGTACGCGCGCGCCAGCGCGGCGTCGGGGCTGGACGCCTTGGCCAGCGCGCCGACCGCAGCGCGCGCGCCGTCGAGGTCGTCGTGAAAGTCGGCGGCCAGCACGGCGCGGGCACGGGCGAGCGCGGCCCGGTGCGCCGGCGTCGGCTGGGCCCGTTCGATGCCGACCAGGCGATCGCGCGCGTTGCGCCAGCCGGTCCAGGTGTCCGCCCGCGCCGAGACGTCGGCGCCCTGGCGCGCGGTGTCGATCTGCCGGGCCAGGCGCAGGTCGCGGATCCAGAAGCCGGCGAACACCCCGCCGCCGATCATCCCGATCGTGAGCAGCGCCCACAGGAGGATCGCGAACGGGCGGCGGCGCCGCCCCTCGGCGAGCATCGAGCCCGACGGCACCACCAGCTCGGTCGGCACCCCCGAGCCGGGCCGGGTCGCCACCACCGGCTCGGCGACCGCGGGCGCACCGGGGCCAACGCCGCGGCGGATCAGCGCCATGTCGTCGGGCGACCGCGGCGGCTCGGCACCGCTCGGCCCCGGCGCCATCATGGTCTTGGCGTTCGGCGCGGCTCGCGGCACCGCCGCCGGTGGACCGAGCCGCTGGGGCGCCGGCGCCGGTAGCCGCCCCGCTGACAGCCCGCCGAGCTTGCCGGGCACGCGCCGGGCCCCGTCGTTGTCGGGGAACAGGTCGTCGATCGCCCGCGACGACTGCGCGAGCCGCGGATCGAGCGGGCCGGGCTCGCCGGAGCGGCGCACCGTGGGCACCTCCTCCGAGAACGGCCGGGGTGGCACCGGCAGGCGGCGACCGGCGTCGGGCGCGGGCGCGGGCGCGCGGCGGGTCGGCGGACGCTCGGCGCGGGTGGCCTCGGCGTCACGACCCGGCCCGCCGCCGCGCCGATCGCGGTCACCCACGTCGAGCAGGTCGTCGTCACCGACGTCGATCGAGCCGGTGTCGACCGGCGGATCGGCCAGGTCGTCGTCGTCGAGCTCGACGACGCCCTCGAGATCGGGATCGAGCTCGACCGTGCCCGAGCGATCGCCGACCGCGAGCTCGTCGGGGCTCGGGGTCCGGGGCCGATCCGGGCGCCGACCCGGTGCTGGCTCGGAGCTGCCGCGGGCCGCGAGCGGCCGGGTGTAGCTACCCGAGCCGCCGCGCGCGTCGCCGCCGCGGTGGGCCGGGTAGTGCTTGGTCAGGCTGTCGCCGGGGTCGCCGAACGCCGCCCCGGCCGAGTGCGCGCCGGCGGCGGCGATCGACCTCCGGGCCTCGGCGAGCAGGCCGGCGATCGCGGGATCGGGGCCGGCCAGGCTGGCGGCCCGCTCGAGCGCCTCGACCGCCGCGAAGCCGTCGCCCTTGCGCAGCAGCGCCTCGCCCTTGAGCTGGTGCGCGCCCGCGTTGTGGCCGTCGACCTCGATCGCCACTCGCATCTCGGCGAGCACCTCGTCGTACCGGCGCAGGCCGAGCAGGGCCTGCGCGAGCACGAGCCGGCCGTGCACCTCGGTCGGCCGCGCCAGCAGCCCGAGGCGGCAGACCTTCACGGCTTCCTGGTACTGCCCGGCGAGGAGCAGCTCCTGGCCACGGCTGACGAAGTCGCTCTGCGCCACTCGCAGCGAGCTTACCTCACTCCGGCGAGGCTGGCGCCAGCACGGGTGCGGTGGCGGCCTGCGCGGTCCCCTCGGCCAGCCCCGGCATCTTGTCGCCACGCACACGCTCCTCGGCCACGATGCGCCAGGCCCGCGCGTGGTGCTCCCAGGTCTGCTTGGCCCAGGTGTGGCGCACGGTGCCCTCGGACGCGAGGTACCAGCTCACCTTGACCTGGATGATGGCGGCATCGCCATCCTCCTTGACCCGCATGACCTCGTAGTCGGTGATGCGGAGATCCTCGGCCAGCTCGTCGCGCTCGTCGAGGAACTGCTCGCGCTCGCGCGGCGGCACCGCGGCGGCGGCGGCGGTGAAGCGCTCCCAGCGCACGCCGTCGTTGTAGGTGCGCACGGAGTCCATCAGCGCCTCGCCGCGCGGAGCGTGGGCGCAGGCCGCGGTGACCACCAGCGTCGCGAGGATGAGAGCTCTCATGAAGGGTCGCCTCCCTGGCCGCGCTTGGCGCGGACCTGGACGATCGCCCGGAGGTCGGCCTTGCCGAGCTCGCCGGTCACGATCAACGTGCCGAGGAAGGTCAGGCCGACGATCGCGGCCTCGACCAGGGTCATGAGCGGGGTCCGGAACGGGATCACGCGGCCGACGACCATGGCGGCGACGATCGCGACGGCGACCCGCAGCGCGGTCGCGACCGGCAGGAACGCGCCGAGCTTCCGGCGCAGGAACCAGCCGGCGATGCCGGCGCCGCACACCATCGCGAGGCCGGTGGTGGTCGCGGCCGCGACCAGCAGGTCCTGGCCCGGCTGCATCATCGGGATCACGATCGCGTTGCCGATGCCGGCCAGCGCCAGCGTGATCGCCGCGCTGATGGTGGCCTCGCGGGTGAGCCCGGCGCCGTTGAGGATGGTCCCGGCGATCGCGAAGATGGAGAACGCGACGTTGCCGAGCGCGAGCGAGATCAGCGCCGGGGCGCCCAGGCGCGCGTAGTCTTCGGCGTAGGGGATGTCGAGCAGCGGCTCGGGGTTGGCGGCCATCACCACCGCCAGCGCGGTCGCGAAGATCAGCGAGTAGCGCACGGTGATCTGGACGTAGCGGCGGGTCATCTCGCGGTCGTCCTCGAAGGTCGACCGCGACACCAGCGGGAAGATGACGAAGGTCGCCGCGATGATCGCCTGGTACGACAGCCGGGCCAGGTTCTGCACCGCGCGGTAGTAGGCGACCTGGACGTCGGCCAGCGCGTGGGGCTCGACCGCGAAGCCGGCCAGGTCGCGCGCCCACGGCAGCGCCTGGTCGAGCCCGGTCGCGAGCCGGGTCGCGTGGTCGGCGTACCAGCGGGTGGTCAGCGCCTTGATCAGCAGCTGATCGACCGACATGATCAGGTTGAGCAGGATCAGGTACAGCGCGAGCTTCGCGAAGTACCGCATCATCGGGCGGACCGCGATCCGATCGACCTCGGCGATCGGCCCGGGGCGGCCGATCACGAAGGTGGCGACGACGAGGATCACCGCGACCGCGGCGACCCAGCCGCTGACCGCACCGTAGACGCCGAACCCGGCGGTCGCCAGGCCGACGATGCCGAGCGCGCGCAGGGTCGCGAACGTGACGTCGAGCCCGGCCTGACGGTTGAACAGGCGCAGGCCGTTGGCGGTGCCGACGAACACCGCATAGAACGAGTAGCCGGCCATGATGAACGCGGCTAGCATCAGCGGGCCGACCTTCGACCAGTCCTGGAAGGCGAGGCCCCACAGCGGCGCGGCCGCGACGAACAGGATGGCGGCGGGGATGCCGAGGAACAGGTGCATGCGCAGGCCGGCGGCCTGCACGGCGCGTGCGGTCTCGGGGCGCTGCGCGGTGAACCGCGACACCGCCTGGATCGAGCCGGTCACCAGCACGTTGTTGAGCGGCGACACCACCGACGACACCACGCCGTAGGCGCCGAAGGTCGCGCGTGACAGCACCGCGGTGAGGCGGAACTCGATCAGCGCGCCGATCGCCATGAAGTACAGCTTGGCGAAGGCGATGTAGAGGACGCCGCGCCCGGCGCCGGTGGCCTTCACGGGAGGCGGATCCTTGGGAACCGGGTCACTCACGGGTCCTCCCGGGTAACACGGCCGATCGGCCAGGGCCACTTTCCCGCGCCCCCGACCTTGGCGAAATGTCCATGCGAGGTCGGGGGGTTACCTCGACCGATTGGGTACATTCGGCGCGCGATGTCCCTCCGTGCCCGCGTCCTCGGGGTCGTGGTGACCGTGCTGGCGATGGCGACCGGCCCGGCGGTCGCCGCGCCCGCTTCGGCCAAGCACGTCGACGCTGGCCGCGCCGGCGGGCCGGTCGTGCTCGATGGCGCGCTCGACGAGCCGGCCTGGCAGGCGGCCTCGGTCACCCGCGACTTCCTGCAGAAGGACCCGGTCGAGAACGCCCGGCCGTCGCATCCGACCGAGGTGCGCATCATCTATGACGACGACGCGCTCTACATCGGAGCCCGGATGTGGAGCGCGCCGGGGCGGACCCGGCGCTCGCTCACCCGGCGCGACGACACCACCGGCGCCGAGCGCTTCATCGTGTCGGTCGATCCCTACCGCACCGGCCGGATCGCCTACAGCTTCGCGGTCACCGTCGCCGGCGTGCGCGCCGACTGGATCCACACCGACGACAGCGAGTACGACCGCGATGCTTCCTGGAACCCCGTGTGGTCGGCGGTGACCCGGGTGCGACCCGACGGCTGGACGGCCGAGCTGCGCATCCCGTGGCCGCAGCTGCGCTACCCGCGCCAGGGCGCGCAGCCGTGGGGCATCAACTTCAACCGCTACCTGCCCGGCCGCAACGAGGACCTGTTCTGGATCGTGGTGCCGCGCGCCCGCACCGGCTGGGCGTCGTACATGGGCGAGCTGCGCGGGCTCGACCAGCTGCCACGCCGGCTCGGGATCGAGCTCCTGCCCTACCTCGCCGCGTCGCTGCGCGTGGTCGAGGACGGCGAGCTCGACACCGGCGGCAACCTCGGCCTCGATGCCAAGATCGGCCTCGGCAGCGCGCTGGCCCTCGATCTCGCGATCAACCCCGACTTCGGCCAGGTCGAGGCCGACCCGGCGGTGGTCAACCTCGGCGCGTTCGAGGTCGCGTTCGACGAGCAGCGACCGTTCTTCGTCGCCGGCAACGAGATCTTCAACAGCGGCCAGGCCAGCTACTTCTACAGCCGCCGGGTCGGCGCGCGGCCGCGCGACACCGTCCCCGCCGACGCCACCGAGGTGCCCGACTCGGTGCGCATCCTGGGCGCGGCCAAGCTGTCGGGCCGGCTCGGCGACCGCGGCACGGTCGGGGCGCTGGTCGCGATCACTGACGGTGCCGAGGCCCGCACGCCGGCCGGGACCGCGCAGGTCGCGCCGCGCTCGGCGTGGGGCGTCACCCGGGTCGAGCGCGAGCTGGGCGCCTCGCGGCTCGGTGCCAGCGCGGCTGCGGTCGCCCACGATCTCGGCGATCCGACGCTGGCCGCCGCCCTGCCCGGCCTGTCGGCCGCCGGCGGTCTCGACGGGATGCACCGCTGGGACGGCGGCGCCTGGGAGCTGGGCGGCTATGCCGGCGGCAGCGTGGTCACCGGCGACGCGCCCGCGATCGCGCGGGTGCAGACCACCAGCACGCACTACTTCCAGCGGCCCGACGCGACCCACAAGCGGCTCGATCCGACCCGCACCTCGCTGTCGGGCTGGCACGCCGGCATGCGCGGCGCGCGCCGGGCCGGCACCCTGCGCATGGCTGCGGGCGCCAACGTCGAGTCGCCCGGCTTCGACCTCAACGGCCCCGGCCTGCTCGCCGACGCCGACGAGGTGTCGGGCATCGTCGAGGCCGGCTGGTACGACACCACCCCCTCGAGCCGCTGGCAGTCGTGGCAGGTCGACGTCGACGTCGGCGCCAACTGGAGCTTCGCCGGCGACCGCCGCAGCACCACCAGCACGGTAAGCATCGAAGCGCTCACGCTGGGCTTCGTCGAGCTGGAGACGACCGTTGGCGCCCACCTGTCCGGGCTCTCGGACAGTGCGACCCGGGGCGGGCCGCTCATGCGCACCGGCGGCGTCGGGTTCGCCGGGCTGTCGGTCGAGGCTCGCCGCGGCACCGACGTCACCTGGGGCGCGACGTTCGAGGCCGAGCACGCGCCGCGCGGCGCGACCTCGACCTCGGTCGGCACCAGCATCGGCCTGCGCGCCAGCGACCACGTGCGCCTCGACCTCGCCCCCCGCTTCCACCGCGGGCTCGATCGCCGCCAGTACCTCGCCACCATCGACGACCCGATGGCGGCCGACACCTTCGGCCAGCGCTTCGTGTTCGCCTCGATCGACCGGCTCGAGGTCTCGGCCCAGCTGCGCGCGGCGATCACGCTGACACCCGATCTCGCCATCGACCTCTACCTCGAACCCTTCGTGTCGCGCGGCCGCTACCACGACCTCGGCGAGCTCACCGCGCCTCGCTCGGGCAACCTGACCCGCTACCAGACCGTGCGCCGCGACGGCGAGACCGTGCAGGTCGTCGACGGTGGCTTCACCTTGCCCGAGCCCGACTTCACCGCGCGCTCGCTGCGCTCGACCGCCGTGCTGCGCTGGGAGCCGCGCGCGGGCTCGACCCTGTACGCGGTCTGGCAGCAGGATCGGTCGTCGGGCGATCCGCGCGCCCGCGCGGTCGGGACCAGCCTGGTCGATGCGTTCAGCGCGCCGGGGGCGCACGTGATCGCGCTCAAGCTGGCGTGGTGGTTCGCGCAGTAGCGACGCGGCGGCGGCCGACCGGGCTCACGGGAGCAGGTAGCCAGCCGCGGCGGTCAGCGCGGTCGCCACCGTGGCGATCCCGAACACCACGACGATTCGCAGGCCGAACGCGCGTCCGCCGCCCGCGTAGGCCATGACGCCCTTGGAGATGGTGTTGGCGATGACCGCGATCACGATCGCGAGGGCGGCGATGTCGGCGGTGAGGGCGCCGCTCTTGCTCTGCTCGGACGCGATCAGCGTGATGGCGTCGACGTCGGTGATGCCGGAGATCGCGGCGGCGATCAGCAGGCCCTCGTCGCCGAAGTAGCGGGTGGCCAGCGTCGCCGCGACCAGGACCACGCACAGCACCGCGCCCCAGGACAGGGCGTTCCACAGCTCGAACGGGTTCTTGAGCTTGATCTCGGCGGTGGGCTCGGCCGGCTCGGCGCGCATGCGCCGCCAGGTGACCAGGGCCGCGATCAGCAGGGTCAGCACCATGGCCGCGACCGCGACCGCGACCCGGCCGCCGACCTCGGGGCTGAGCGCGCCGGTGATCACGACCACCCGGATCGGCATGATCAGGTTGGCGAGGAAGGTCGCCATCTGGCCGGGGACGACCAGCTCGGGCGCGCCCCGGGCCGAGCGCGCCATCGAGACGGTGACCGCGGTCGAGCTGGTGAGGCCGCCGAGCAGGCCGGCCAGGCCGACCCCGCGGGCGGCGCCGAGCCAGCGGGTCAGCACGTAGCCGACGTACTGGACCGCGGCGATGAGCACGATGAAGGTACCCACCTTGCGCGGGCGCAGCGCGCCCCACGGGTCCTGGGGCTCGCTCGGCAGGAGCGGCAGCACGATCGCGGCCAGCAGCAGGAGCTGGAGCGTCGCCGTGATCTCGATCCGGCGCACTTTGCTGACGAAGCCGGCCATCCACGGCTTGGACACCAGCAGCGCGGTGGTGCCGAGGGCGAGCCCGACCGCCAGCGCGCGGTCGTGGCGGACTAGCGCGCCGAGCAGCAGCACGACCACCCCGGCGACCTCGGTGGTCATGCCGATGTCGCGGCTGGCGACCATCTGGGCCCCGATCAGGAACACCATCGCCACCACGCCGGCCGGCAGCAGCCAGGGCGCGGCGCTGCCGAGGTACGCGAGCAGCCAGCCGACCAGCCCGAGCAGCGCCGTGGTCCGGGCGCCCATGACGACCTGGCGCGGCTTGCCGTCCGACCCGGACGCCGGCGACGGGACCGCGCCATCGTCGTGACCGCCGGCGACCTCGCTGTGCTCGCGCTCCAGCCCGACCACGAGGCCGATGCCGATCGCGTAGAGCGCTTCAACCAGCACCGCAGCATTCATCACGAGCGATGATACCGGTCAGCGGGTGTGAAGCCTTCGCTGCTCACCCTCTCATTGGATCGGTCGGCCGGGCGCTTCAGTGCGCCGGGCGCGTGACGAGCAGGTGAGGGTGCTTCTCGGCGTCGAGGTAGCCGAACCGGAACGTCAGCTTCCGCTTCGGGTTGCGCGCCCACAGCTCCTTGAAGTCGTCGGAGTGGCGCTTGCCCTTGGTCTCGGCGCTGCCGAGGAACGCGCCGGTGAAGCGGCCGAAGGTGTCCTGCACCATGCCGGCGCGCCGCGCATGCTCGGGCGGCACGCCGGTCGAGTCCGACAGCATCCAGGCGATGTGGCCGAGCAGGTAGCCGCGGATCGTCGCGAAGTCGTGGCGCCACAACAGGTAGCTCGCGCCCTTCACCAGCCCGACCACCTTGCCCTTGCGCGCCAGGTGCGCGAGCAGCTCGGGGTGACGCGCCATCTCGCCGTCGTGCAGGTTCCAGCCGAAGTGGCGATGGACCCGGACCGGATCGGTGGGCGCACCCAGCCGGCGGTACTCGATCTCGACGTGCGCGAACGCGTCGGAGAAGTTGGGGTCGAGCCAGTCGCCCTTGCGCGCCTTGCCGCGGACCCTGCCGGAGGTCTCGCCACCGCGCGCGCGCGCGGCCTGGCCCTCGACCACGGCGATGTCGTCGGCGGTCAGGTAGTGCAGCGAGCCATCGGGCGCCGGGCGCACGAAGCGCAGGCCGACCGGCTCGAAGCCGTTGGCGGCCAGGCCGAGCATGAACGACGAGACCTGCGCCGGCAGCTCGTTGCGCTGCGACGACGACAGGTTGGCGCTGGTGTTGGAGCCGACCGACAGCATCCCGCCGAGCTCGCCGCGCAGCCGGCCCAGGCTGGCGTCCAGCTGCCCCGCCGTGAGCCTGGTGATCCGGCGCGGGTCGCCGGCCTGTTCGAGCGAGATCGTCGTGATCTCGGTCGCGCTCGGGAACGCGATCAGCGCCGAGATCAGGTCGCCGCCGCCGAACGGGTACACGACCGTGCCCGGCAGGTCGGCCGGCTGGATCTTGTCGAAGAACGCGCGCGCGCTCGCGACGTAGCGGGCCCGCTTGCCGAGCTCCTTGCCGACCCACGCGCAGTGGTCGTCGACGACCTTCGCGATCGCGGCATCGGCGATCGGCTCGGCGGTCCCGCATGCGACGTAGCGGAACAGCAGCCGGGCCTCGGCGGTGAAGTCGGCGCCCACCCGTGGTGCGGGCGCCGGTGATACCTCGACCACAGGCGCGGCCACCAGCACCGGTGCCGACGCAGGAGCCGGCGCTGCCGTGGGCATCGCGGCCGGCGCGGGCGCGGGGGTCGCGGCCACGGGCTCGCTGGCGGTGCCGGCACCCTGCCCGACCGGCCCGGCCGGCCCGGCGCCGCCGGTGCCGCAGCCGAGGAGCGCGGCCAGCGTGGCGGCCACCACCGCGCGGGGGGCGCAGCGGGAGAGCCCAGCCGCGACCGCGGTCAGCAGGGTCGACCGTCTGGCGCCGGGCGCCCGGATCCCACCGACCCCCGTCACGAGTCCGCCATCGCGCCCTGGTACATCTCCTCGAGCACGGCGCCGTACTTCTTCTCGACCGCCTTGCGCTTCACCTTCAGGCTCGGCGTCAGCTCGCCGGCCTCGACCGTCAGATCCTGCGGCAGGATCGCGAACTTCTTGATCGTCTCGTACTTGGCCAGCGTCAGGTTGGCCTCGTCGATGCCGCCCTGGATCAGCGTGCGCACCTCGCCACTGGCGGCGATGTCGGGGTAGCTCTTGCCGCCGAGCCCGGCGCCCTCCGCCCACTTCTTGATCGCCTCCTCGTCGAGCGTCACCAGCGCGCTGATGAAGTTGCGGCGATCCCCGTGCACGATGACCTGGCTCACGTACGGGCACGCGGTCTTGATCATGCCCTCGAGGTGCTGCGGCGCGACGTACTTGCCGCCGGAGGTCTTGATCAGATCCTTCTTGCGGTCGGTGATGCGCAGGAAGCCATCGGGATCGATCTCGCCGATGTCGCCGGTGCGAAGCCAGCCGTCGGGGGTCAGAGTCGCCGCGGTCTCCTCGGGCAGGTTGTGATAGCCGCGCATGACGCCGGGGCTGCGGAGCAAGATCTCGCCGTCCTGCGGGTCGAGCTTCACCTCGGTGCCGGGCATCGGGTGGCCGACGGTGCCGAACCGGAACCGGGTGGTGCGGTTGACGAAGCTGGCCGCGCTGGTCTCGGTGAGCCCGTAGCCCTCGACGATGAGGATGTCGCAGGCGTGGAAGAACTCGGCGATCTCGCGGGACAGCGGCGCCGAGCCCGACACGAACAGCCGCAGCCGGCCGCCGAACCGCGCCTGCAGCTTGGAGAACACCAGCGCATCGGCCAGCCGCGCCTCGAGCGCGAGCAGCGGCCCGGGATCCGTGCCCTGCTGGTGCAACGCCGACACCCGCTTGCCGACCCGGATCGCCCACTGGAAGATCCCCCACTTCAGGCGGCCGCCATCCTTCGCGCCCTGGATGACCTTGTTGTAGACCTTCTCGAAGATGCGCGGCGCCGCCGCCATCATGGTCGGCTTCACCACGGCGAGGTTGTCGATCAGCTTGGGGATGCGGCCGTCGATCGCCAACGTGTGGCCGACGCGGATGTGACCACCGGTGAGCACCTTGCCGAAGCTGTGCGACAGCGGCAGCCACAGGTACTCGAGATCATCCTCGTTGATGAGCTTGGTCGCGGCGATCGCGTCGGCGGTGTAGGCCCAGCACTCGTGGACCAGGCGCACGCCCTTGGGCTTGCCGGTGGTGCCCGACGTGTAGATGAGGGTCGCCAGGTGCTCGGGCTTGACCGCGGCGGTCGCGGCGTCGACCGCCCCCGGCGTGGCCGCGAGGTGGCTGCGGCCGCGGGCCTCGAGCGTCCCGAGCGCGATCACCCAGTCGCCGTCGACCGGGTCGGGGGTTCCGTCGAGCAGCACGACCCGGCGCAGCTCGGGCGTGGTGCCGAGATGCGCGCGCAGCTTGGCGACCTGGCTGGCGTCCTCGGCGAACACGACCCGCGTGGTCGAGTCGTTGAGGATGTACGCGCACTCCTCGGCCGTCGACGACGGATAGACCGTGGTGGCGGCGGCGCCGGCACACTGGATGCCGAGATCGATCAGCACCCACTCGTAGCGGGTGTTGGCGAGGATCCCGACCCGGTCCTCGCGGCCGATGCCCTCGGCGAGCAGGCCCGCGGCGATCGCGCGGACGCGGTCTCCGGCCTGACGCCAGGTGAGCGGCTTCCACTCGGCACCGGACGGATATCGGTAGGCCTCGCGGTCGGGCGTCTTCTCGATCCGATCGAGGAAGAGCGCCGGGATCGACGTGGTGGTGCGCGTGAGCTGCTCGGGTGCGGTCGACGTGGCCAACGAAGCGTCCTCCTGGCGGGGTGCCGCATCTTGCCCGGCAGGGGACGGCCTCGCAACCGGTGGACCGGTCTCGTGGTGGTGCCGAGATGAAATCGCCGCGCCGCTCGCCACCGCCGACGGTGCGCAGGCGAAACCGGTACTGGGGTTCACCTGCGGACGGCCGCGGCCACCTGCCTGAATTAGATCGCGACCGCGTTCATGACTTCGTCGAACATGCCCTCGAACAGGATGCCCGTGAAGTAGCGCTCGGCGGCGTCCGGCAGCACCACGACGATCGTCTTGCCCTCGTTCTCGGGCCGGCGCGCCAGCCGATCGGCCACGGTCATCGCCGCGCCGCACGAGATGCCGACCAGCATGCCCTCCTCGCGAGCCAGGCGGCGCGCCATCGCGACCGACTCGTCGTTGCTGACCAGCTCGACCGCATCGACGAGCGCGAGGTCGAGGTTCTTCGGCACGAAGCCGGCGCCGATGCCCTGGATCTTGTGGGGCGACGGCTTCACCTCCTCACCGCTGCGGGTCTGGGTGATCACCGGCGAGTGGCTCGGCTCGACCGCGACCGAGTGCAGCGGCGTGCCCTTCACCTTCTCCCAGAACCGCGACACCCCGGTCAGCGTGCCGCCGGTGCCGACGCCCGACACGAAGATGTCGACCTTGCCCCCGGTGTCCTCCCAGATCTCGGGCCCGGTGGTGGTCTCGTGGATGAACGGGTTGGCCGGGTTCTCGAACTGGCGCATCGGCACGTAGCGACCCGGCTCCGACGCCGCGATCTCCTCGGCCTTGGCGAGCGCGCCCTTCATGCCCTGCGGGCCCGGGGTCAGCACCAGCTTGGCGCCGAACGCGGCGAGCACCTTGCGCCGCTCCATGCTCATCGTCTCCGGCATGGTCAGCACGCACTCGAGGCCGCGCGACGCGGCGGCGAACGCGAGCGCGATGCCGGTGTTGCCGCTGGTCGCCTCGATGATGGTCTTGCCGGGACCGAGCAGGCCCTTCTGCTCGGCGTCCCACACCATCGACGCGCCGATGCGGCACTTGACCGAGTAGGCCGGGTTGCGGCCCTCGATCTTGGCGAGCACGCGCGCGCCGGCGCCGGCGGTGATGCGGTTGATCCTGACGAGCGGGGTGCGCCCGATGCTCCGTGAGTTGTCCTCGAAGACGTTCGCCATGGCGCGGACGGTAGCAGAAGTTCGTCCGTTTTTGCGGACGGGGCCCGGAAGCGCGCACGGCGTGCGGAAATTGCCGGATCGCGAGTAGGGTTCGCCCGGCACGGCAAGCGCCAGCTCGCCCACGTCGAGCACGACCTCCCGCAGCGCCGCCAGCGCCTGGTCGACGTCGCCGCCGCGATCTTCGATCGCCCCCGGCTGCGGTTCGCTGACTGGACCGGCGCCGACGACACCCTGACCGTCACGCTCGAAGCGCCCGACGACTTCGGCACCTGGTCCGAGACCGCGCGCGAGGTGGCGGCCGAGACCGCGCACAAGGCGGTCGGCGCCGCCGATCGCACCCTGTTCGCAGACGCGCCGGCAGCGCCGGCGCGTCTGCGCCTGATCATCACGACCCCTGACCTGCGCTGGCGCCACGACGGCACCCGGCTCACGCTGGACGAAGATCAGTGACCCGGCGGGGGATCACGCCTCGGCCACCCGGCCCAGCTTGTCCGGATTGTTGACCAGGTAGACCGCCTGGATCCGGCCGTCGGCGACGTCGAGCGCGACCACGCCGGTCACCCGCCCGCCCGCGCGCAAGCGCAGCCCCGGCAGGCCGTTGACGAGGTACGGCTCGATCGACGTGCCCGCGCCGGCCTTGCGGGCCACCCCGATCAACAGCCGGCTGGCGGCGTCGCTGCCGGTGACGAGGTTGCGCGCGGCCCGGACCCGCCCGCCCGAGTCGGTGTGGACCACCACGTCGGCGGCCAGCAGGCGCTCGAGCCCGGCCAGATCACCCGAGGCGCACGCGGTCACGAACGCGGTCAGCACGCGCGCGTGATCGGCGCGGTCGATCGGGCGCGGTCGGCCGTCGCGCACGTGCTTGCGGGCGCGCGCCGCCAGCTGGCGGCACGCCTCCTCTGACTTGCCGAGGATGGCGGCGACCTCGCCGTGGCTGTAGTCGAACACCTCGGTCAGGAGGAACGCCGCGCGCTCGGGCGGGCTCAGCCGCTCGAGCAGCAGCAAGAACGCGATCGACAGCGAGCTGGGATCGGCATCGGAGGGCGTCGCGATCGGCTCAGGCAGCCACGGGCCCACGTAGGTCTCGTGGCGCGCCCGCGCCGAGCCGAGCTGGTCGAGGCACAGGCGCGACACGATCGTCACCAGGTAGGCCCGGACCGAGTCGATCGGGTCGTGCGCGACCGTCAGCCAGCGCAGCCGTGCCTCCTGCAGGACATCGTCGGCGTCGGCCGCGCTGCCGAGCATGCGGTAGGCGATGCCGAACAGGAGCCCGCGGTGCTCCTCGAAGCGCGCCATCGCGTCCATGACCGTCAAGGTAGCTCGCCGGCAGCGGGCAGCACCGCCGACGCCCGTTCGCCGGCGGCCAGCACCTGCTGGCCGCGCCGCTGGTACAGCCCGAACGTGGCCTGCAGCGCCGGGTGGTCGAGGGCCCCGAGCGTGAACCGGCACACCCGCTCCTTGAGCCAGGCGCCGAGCCGGCCGCCGATCATGCCGCGCGCCACGCCGGTCGGGTCGCGCCGCTGGATGACACCGTCGGTGCGGCCCAGGCTCACGCACACGCCGCTGTCGCCGAACCGGAACTGCCGCGGCGCGCGCCCGGCGAGGACGTCGACCAGGTTGTCGGCGGCGTGACGGCCCATCGGCATCGCCGTCTTGCACGCCATGTGGACCGGCGCGCCGACCCGCGCCGCCGGCATCGCCGCGTCGCCGGCCGCCCACAACCAGGGCACGCCCGGCACCGCGAGGGTGTCGTCGACCAGCACCCGCCCCACCCCGTCGACCGCCAGCCCGGCGGCCGCGGCCAGCGGCGACGCGACGAAGCCGGCCGCCCACAGCACCGCGCCGGCCGCCAGGCGATCGCGCGCGGTGACCACCGCGTCGGGCTCGATCGCGGTCACCGCGGTGTGCGCGTGCACCTCGATCCCGCGGCGGGCCAGCGCGGCGTGCACGTGCGCGACCGCGCGCGCGCCGAGCGCGCCGTCGCCGAGGCCACCGCGGCAGACCAGCGTCACCCGCAGGCCCGGGATCGCGTCGGCCAGCTCGGTGGCCGCCTCGAGCGCGGTCAGGCCGCCGCCCACGATCACGAGCGGCTGGGCCCGCGCGGCCGCCGCGCGCGCCGCCGCCGCCAGCGCCGCGGCCTGCGCCGGCGAGTCGAGCCGGTGCGCGTGCAGGTCCGCGCCCGGCACCGGCGCGGCGGTCGCGCTACCTGCGGCGAGGATCGCGTGGTCGACCGGGAGCCACGACCGGACCCCGCCCTCCTCGATCCGCAGCCGGCCGGCCAGGTCGAGCCCGACCACCCGCGCGATCCGGAGCTGGGCGTCGGTGCCGGTCAGCCAGCCGCGGATCGGCCGGCCCCGGAGCCGGTGCCCGGCGGCCCCCTGGTGCAGCCGGATGCGCTCGACGAAGTCCGGGCTCGGGTTCAGCAGGGTCACCTGGGCGAGGGGGCCGGCCCGACGCGCCAGGCGCTGGGCGGCGAGCACGCCGGCATAGCCGGCGCCGACGACGGCGATTCGAGCTGGGGTCATGCCGCCAAGACGACGCAGCCGGACCGAACGTGACATGCGCGGGAAACCCGCTGCGCCGCGCAAAGTTGGGAGTAGCCTATCGCGGTGGCGCTCGACGAGCTCCTCGACCGATTGGCCGTCCTGTGGCGCCTGGAGCGCGCCACGGCGCGGGAGCAGTTTGTCGCCGCCCGGCGCGGGACCAGCCTGCGCACCCGGGTCGCGCGGGGCATCGCGCTGGCCGATCTGACGATCGCGGACATCCGCCCGGCGCCGCGCGGACGCACCCGCCTGCTGCTGACGCCCCCGGCGCACGTCGATCTCGGCGAGGTGCGGGTCGGACCCGGCGATCCGATCGTGCTGTGGCGCCAGGCCCCCGACGAGCCCGAGGCCTCGCGCGGCGTGGTGTCGCGCCGCGAGCGCGACGATCTGTGGGTGATGGTCGACGGCGATCCGGCCGAGGCGATCCTCGACGCCGGCTGCCACCTCGATCTCGAGGCGCCCGAGGCGACCTTCGCCCGCGGCGACCGCGCGATCGCGCGCGCGCGCGCGGCCAAGGCTCAGTCGCCGCTGCGCTACCTGCTCGACGTGCTCGCGGGCGACCGCCCGCCGGTGGTGCGGCGCGACGTCACCTGGGCGCCGCTCGACCCCCAGCTCGACGAGGCCCAGCGGCGCGCGGTCACCGCCGCGCTGACCGCGCGCGAGGTCGGCCTCATCCACGGCCCGCCCGGCACCGGCAAGACCCGCACGCTGGTCGAGGTGATCCGCCAGTGCGTCCTCGCCGGCGAGCGCGTGCTCGCGACCGCGGCGTCCAACGTCGCGGTCGACAACCTCGGCGAGCGGCTGGTCGCCGCCGGCGTCGCGGTGGTGCGACTGGGGCACCCGGCGCGGATCGCGCCCGCGCTCGAGGCGCGCTCGCTCGACGCGCTGGTCGGTGCCTCAGATGGCGCCCGCCTGCGCCGTGATCTCAACGACCGCGCCCGCGACGTCCGCCGCCAGGCGCTGGGCGCCCGCGGTCCCGCCGCCCGCGCGCTGTGGAGCGAGCTGCGCGCGCTCGAGCGCGATGCCCGCGCGGCGCTGTCACAGGCCGAGGCCCACCTCATCGCGACCACGCCGGTGATCCTGGCGACCTGCGCCGGCGCCGATCACCCGTTGCTCGCCGAGCAGGTGTTCGCCACCGTGATCATCGACGAGGCGACCCAGGTCCCCGACCCGATGGCGCTGTGCGCGCTGGCCCGCGGCGCGCGCGCGATCCTCGCCGGCGATCCCCACCAGCTACCACCGACCATCGTGGATCCCGAGGCCGCGCGCGGCGGGCTCGGCACCACCTTCTTCGAGCGGATGGCGGCCACCGCGGGCGCGCCGATGCTGGTGCAGCAGCACCGGATGCACGCCGACATCATGCGATTCCCGTCGGAGAGCAAGTACGGCGGCCGGCTGCGCGCGGCGCCGGCGGTGGTCGGCCACACCCTGGCCGACCTCGGCGTGCGCCTCGATCCCGAGCGCGGCACCGCGCTGTGGTTCCTCGACACCGCGGGCAAGGACTGGGACGAGCGCCGCGGCGGGCTCACCGCCGACGATGACGACCACGCCGATCCGTCGACCTGGAACCCGGCGCAGGCCGACCGCACCGTGGCCGAGGTGCGCCGGCTGCTGTCGCGCGGCGTCGCCCACGCCGATCTCGCCGTGATCGCCGCCTACGACGCCCAGGTCCGGCGCCTGCGCGCGCTGCTCGCGGTCGAGCGCGCCGCCGGCCTCGAGATCTCCTCGGTCGACGGCTTCCAGGGCCGCGAGAAGGAGGTGGTCGTGGTCGATCTGGTGCGCTCGAACGCCGACGGCGAGATCGGCTTCCTCGCCGACACCCGGCGCATGAACGTCGCGCTGACCCGCGCCCGCCGCATGCTCCTCGTGGTCGGCGACTCGGCCACCCTCGGCGCCCACGGCTACTACGCCGCGATGCTCAACGTGATGGACGAGCTGGCCGCCCATGGCAGCGCGTGGGCCGACGACGGCGAACCGCTGGCGTAGCTGGCCCGAGGGTCGCCGAGCGGGTTGCGCGGACCCGGCCCGACGCCCCGGTCTGGTGCCAGATGATCAGAGCCTGTCTCACCCGCGGCCCGGCCCATCGCCCGATCTCGGTCGAGGCGGTGCGGATCGCGCCGAGCCGGGCGTGACGGATGCGACGTCCGCAGCTATTGACCACAAGTCGGTAGTGCTCCGCGGGACCGCGGGGTATGCTCTCGCCACATGCGCATTCCCGCCGAGCCTCGGGTCATCATCCGCGCGGTCAAGGACTACGACGTCGAGACCCTGCGCCGCGTCTACCGCGAGGCGCTCGACGAGCTGGGGTTGCGGCCCTTCGGTCGCACGCTGATCAAGCCCAACCTGGTCGCCGCCGGCGACATGTTCCCGTACGCGTACACGCGGCCGGAGTGCGGCGAGGCGATGATCAAGGCGCTGCGCGACGTCGGCGGCGGCGCGATGACCGAGCTCGCGGTCGGCGAGCGCTGCGGCATCACGGTCCCGACCCGGCTGGCGTTCGAGCAGTCGGGCTGGGAGGCGATGACCACCCGCACCCAGACCCAGCGCTACTACTTCGAGGAGACCGCGCAGGTCGAGATCCCGCTGTCGCATCCGCAGCGGCTGCGCGACTACATCTTCACGCCCGAGCCGGTCGCCCGCGCCGACTTCTTCGTGAACATGCCGAAGTTCAAGGCGCACCCGTGGACCACGGTGACGTTCTCGATGAAGAATTACATCGGCATCCAGGACGATCGCCATCGCCTGATCGACCACGATCACAAGCTCAACGAGAAGATCGGCGACCTGCAGCACATCATCCAGCCGCAGTTCATCGCGATCGACGCGATCACCGCCGGCGAGGGCCGGATGCTGACGCCGTCGCCGTTCCCGCTCGGCCTCATCATCATGGGCAACAGCCAGGTCGCCTTCGACGCGGTGTGCTCGACCATCATCGGCATCGACCCGCGCTCGGTCGATCACATCCGCATCGGCGAGGACTACGGCTTCGGCAGCACCGACCTGTCGAAGATCAAGATCACCGGCGACGTCACCCTCGAGGAGGCGATCGCCCGCGCCAAGGGCTTCAAGGTCGGCCTGATCCGGGTCGAGAAGTACTTCGAGGGCTCGAACATCACCGCGTACGCCGGGCCGCCGCCCGAGGTCGAGCACTCCGATTACTGCTGGGGCGGGTGCCCGGGCGCGATGGAGGAGGCGATCGAGATCCTCCGCGTCTACGACAAGGAGACCGACGCCAAGCTGCCGCGGATGCACGTGGTGTTCGGCAAGTACGAGGGCCCGATCGCGGCCGGCCCCGGCGAGAAGGTCATCTTCATCGGCGACTGCGTCGACTGGAGCGGCCAGCTCCAGGGCAAGCTCGTGCAGATCAAGTCGACGTACAAGGACCGCGCGACGCTCGATCCGCACACCATCAAGCACGACGACATCTTCAAGAAGCTGGGCGTGACCACCGCCAAGGCCGCGGTCCACCGGTCCTCGTCGTCCATCCGCCTCGAGGGTTGCCCAGTCTCGGTCGCCGAGCAGGTGCTGACCCTGGTCGCGGTCGGCGGGCTCAAGAACCCGTACATGGATCCGCGCCAGGTCTCGACCTTCACCCGCAGCTACCTCGGCTGGCGGTCGCGGGTCGCGCTCAACCTCCTGCAGCGCAAGCGCTACCAGCAGAACGGCACCTTCGCCGAGCGCGGCCAGGCCGCTCCCGACCTGGCGGTCGCGGCCCCGCAGCCGCGCGTCGCGGCGACCTGACCCGCAGCTCGGCGTCGACGATGAGCGGTTGCTGCCTCGGTGCCGGCCGCCTATCCTCGACCGATGCCGACCGAGCTGCCGAGGGCGCGGGTGGAGGTGAAGGGCGCGGCTGGGCATCTCGAGCGGGCCGCCGCCGAGACCCGCGAACGGGCCCGGGCCGCCGGTCGCATGGCCCGGCCGATCGCCCGCGGGCTCGCGGTCGTCGCCGGCTTCACCCTCGCGTGCGGCGTGCTCGCCGCGATCGTCACGCCCTGTCATGTCCCGACCAGCGCGCGCGCGAGCGAGCGCGCCGAGTTGCGCGTGCTCCAGCAGAACCTGCGCCAGCTCGAGGTCGAGCTCGACAGCCTGCGCACCTACCCGCCGGAGCGGCCGGTGTTCCTGATCAGCCGCCAGCCGGGTCCGGCCATCGACACCGGCGCCGCGGCCCCCACCCGACGGTAGAGCGGGCTACGCTCGACCGGATGCGCATCCACCA
>JBKJLC010000125.1:0-33507 GCA_046597055.1 Kofleriaceae bacterium
AGCCCGGCCTCGCGCAGCCCGGCCATGGTCCGGCGCACCACCGCCGCGTTGCCCCCGCCCTGCTGGGCCAGCTCGTCGGACGTGAGCGGCCGCCCGGCCTCGGCCATGTGCAGGAGCTCGTGGAGCGTCATCGACAGCCGCGAGTCGCGTTTCATGTTACCTGGTTTGCTACATGAACCGGCCGTCGTCAAGGGCAGCCAGTCGCGGCGGTCGGGCCGGCGCGCCGATGGCGCCGCCTCCCGGCGGTCCGGAGTCGAGCCGGCGGTGAGGCTCCTGCCGCCCGAGGTGCTGGCACCCGGGTGGGCTCGGCCCGTGCGCGGTCATACGCGCTGTCTGCAAAAAAGCATAAATCGTCACTCCCGAGGAATCTCGCGGCGGGGACGCTCGTAGACTGGAGCCGGGAGGGAACCATGGGATCCAGGGAGTGGACGCTGGCAACGGAGGCGGGCGGGAGCGGGGCGGAGCCGGCGCGACGGAGCATCGCGCCCGGGAAGGTGACCCGGCGGGGCGCCTACCGGTCGCCGGCCCGACGCGCGAGCGACGACGGGCGCGGGGTCGCCACCGGCGGCCTCGACGACGGGCGCGACGAGGCGGGCCCCCCGCCGACGATCCACGACGTCGCCACCGTCGCGGTCGAGCGCAAGGGTGGCGGCGCGCCGGTCGACGCCGGCGTGGCGACCCAGGTCGGCGCGCACCTGGGCGCCGACCTGTCGGGCGTGCGCGTGCACACCGATCCGATGGCGCAAGGCGCCAGCGCCGCGATGGGCGCGCGCGCGTTCGCCTACGGCAACGACGTCTTCCTCGGCGCCGGCGAGAGCGGCGGCGACCTCGGGCTCATGGCCCACGAGCTGACCCACGTCGTGCAACAGGGCGCGGCCGGTCGGCTCACGCCGCAGCGGCGGGTCGAGGTCGGCGATGCCAACAGCCCGGCCGAGGCCGAAGCCGACGCGGTCGCCAGCGCGGTCACCGCCGGCCCGGCGGCGCCGACCGCGCTCATCGTCGACGACGGCCCGGTCGCGCCGGGGCAGATGCTCAAGAGCACGTTCATGGAGGTGCTCCGGACCGCGGTGTCGGCCGCCGCCGCCGACGAGCTCGGGCCGCTGGGCTCGGTGGTCGGGTGCCCGTACATCGATCAGTACTTCGCGCGCTACCGCGGGCTGCCGGCGTCGCAGGGCGAGGCGCTGCTGAAGCGGTTCGCGCCGGCCACCCGGAGCGCGCGGACCGCCGAGGACATGATGGCGCCGGTGGTCGCGCGCGTGCGCGACGGGGTTCGGCAGTGGAAGGACACCGGTCAGCCGCCGGCCGACCTGGTCGCCGCCGAGCCCGAGGCGGCCGCGGCGGCGGTCGCAGCCGCGCCGACCGCGACGCCGTCCGGGCCCGGGGCCGCGCCCAAGCTCGCCGAGCCCGGCAGCCCGGCCGATCAGGTCAGCCGGCTCGGGACCGGTCAGGCGCTCGACGGCGCGACCGCCGCCCGCATGGAGGACGCGTTCGGCGAGAGCTTCGGCGCGGTGCGGATCCACACCGACCCGCGGGCGGCCCGGCTGGCCGACGAGCAGGACGCCCACGCCGTCACGATCGGGCAGCACGTCGCCTTTGCCAGCGGCGCGTTCCGGCCGGGCACGGTCGAAGGCGACGCGCTGATCGCCCACGAGCTCGCCCACGTCAGCCAGCAGGCCGGCGCCGGCCAGGCCGAGCACGCGGTCCAGCGCAAGGTCACCGACGACAGCGCCGCCGAGGCCAGCGCCGACGGCGCGGCGCGCGGCGTGCTGTCGATGCTCTACGGCGGGGCGTCGCGCGCGATGCGCTCGGTCCGCGACGGGCTGACGACCGACGTCGGGCTCAAGCGCTGCAGCAAGAGCGGCGGCGGCGGGGCCGCGGCGGCGCGACCGACGCCGGTCGCCGTGCGCAACGGCCCCACCCACGCGCCGATCGACAGCGGCGACCGGGTCGGCATGGCCATCGCAATCACCATCACCTCGTCGACCGGCGTCGACGCCGACATGGCCGGGATCGAGGACAGCGAGCAGGTCGGCCTGTCGTACAACCACACCGGCTCGTGCGCGACGCTGCCGCCGCTGCCGTCCAACCAGAGCGGGTTCATGCCAGGCCATCCGATCCCGGACGACCAGCACGGCTGGTCGCGCGCCGCGGTGCTCGACCGCGCCGACAACCACGGCGGCACCGGCAGCTTCGAGAAGCAGCAGCTCGACATCTGGAAGGACCCGACCGGCGGCGTCACCACCCCGGTCGCGATCCCGAGCTCGGGCTACATCATCAAGCGCATCATCACCAAGCTGGCGGGCACCAAGGTCATGTTCCGCACCGAGAAGCGCCCGGCGGCGGTCACCGTGAACGGCTACAGCACCACGGCCGGACCGTCGGCGACCCAGGGTGACGACGTCGAGGCGCGGGCATGACGAGCGGCGCCGTCACGGCCGCGGCGTGGGCCCGGTGGATCTGGTGGATCGCCGTCGGCGCCGCGGGCTGTAACTCGGGAACCAAGCCGACCACGGCGGAAGGGACAGCGATCATGACGCAACCGAAGGACGCGGGGACCACGGGACTGGCTGTACGCGAGGGCGATCGGATCGTGCCGGCCCCGGCCGCCGACGAGGCGGTCGCGCGCGGCTATCCGCAGTGGGCCGACAAGGGCGCGGTCCACGACGGCGCGCGCCTGACGGTGATGACCGGCAGGCTCGCCACCACGGTCGGTGAGCCGGTACGCATCATCCACGTCGCCGAGGTGACCACGCCGGGGCGCTCGGTCTACGTCATGGGCCCCAAACCGATCCTCGGCGAGCACGTCGACGGCACCCTGGTCACCCCGTCGGCGCCGGCGACCGGCGATCCCCTGGCGCCCACCGGCGTGTACGACGGGCGGGTCCAGCCGTCACCCGCCGTCGATCACAACTACGAGATCACGACGTACACGTTCGACACGCCGGGGGCTCACACCGTGTACTGGCAGATGGGGCCACTGCGCTCGAACACGCTCACGTTCGACGTCGCCCCGCGGACGTAGGTCGGCAACCGCCGGGCCCGCGCGGGCGCGCCGAGGCCGACGCCACGGCGGGCGCAGCCCGACGCCGCGCGCGACGAGGACCCGCGCCCGGCCGCCTGCACGGGGAACCCGGCGCTGGGTCGCCAGGGAAGTACGTCCCCCAGCGGACACCGGCTATAGTCCGCCGGTAGGCAGGTCGTCGCCGCGGGGGCGGCGGTCGCCGGGACGCATGCTGACCGACGAACAAGAGACCGAGCGGATGGGGGAGCTCCTCCGTTACGACGTGCTCGATACCGAGGCCGAGCCGAGCTTCGATCGAGTCACCCAGCTCGCCACCCACATCTTCGGGGTCCCGATCGCGCTGGTATCGCTGGTCGATCACGAGCGGCAATGGTTCAAGGCGTGCATCGGGCTGCCCCTGCGGGAGACGACGCGCGAGGTGGCGTTCTGTGCCCACGCGCTCGGGCGGTCCACCCCGCTGGTGATCGAAGACACCCACGCCGATCCGCGCTTTCGCAACAACCCGCTGGTCACCGGCCCGCCGTTCATCAGGTTCTACGCCGGTGCGCCGCTCACGACGCCCGCTGGCCACGACCTGGGGACGCTGTGCATCATCGACCGGGCGCCGCGCGCGTTCGACGAGCACGCCCGGACGCTGCTGATGAGCCTCGCGGCCGTGGTGATGGACGTGCTCGAGCTGCGGGTGCGGACGCGGGAGCTCGACAGCGCCCGCGCGGCCCTGCAGCAGACCACCGACAAGCTGACCACGGTGCTCGACAACATGAACGAGGCCGTCGTCGCGATCGATAGCGAGCGCCGGACCGTGCTGTCGAACCGGGCGGCCCGGAACAGCCTGGGTGACGTCGGCCAGTCGTCCGACCCGGACCGGTGGCTGGCCCGCACCGACGTGTTCTTGCCCGACCAGATCACGCCGTACCCGGCCGAGCGCCTGCCGCTCATCCGGGCGCTCGCCGGTGAGAGCACGCGCGGCGAGCTGCTCTGTGTCCGGGGCCCGGACGGCGCGCGCTGGCACAGCGTGAACGCCAGCCCGCTGCGCGACGCGGGTGGCGCGATCGTCGGCGGGGTCTCGGTCGGGCGCGACGTGACCGACGCCCACGAGCTCGCCCGCAGGCTCGAGCACGCCGCCATCCACGACGAGCTGACCGGCGTCCTGAATCGCCGTGGCTTCATCACGCTGGCGACGCCGATGCTGGCGATGGCGCGCCGCACGCGCCGGCCCTTGCTGCTGCTGTACTTCGACCTCGATGGGCTCAAAGCGATCAACGACGAGCTCGGCCATGCCGCTGGCGACCTTTTGATCCGCGACGCCGCGCAGGTCCTGCTCGGCACGCTGCGGGATGTCGACCTGGTTGCGCGCATCGGCGGCGACGAGCTGGTCGTGCTGTGCGCCGAGGCGAGCGTGGCGAGCGCCGCCGCGGTGATGGCGCGCCTGGCCGAGGTGCTGGCCACGGCCAATCAAGCGCCGCGACCGGCGCCGATCTCGTGGAGCGTCGGCATGGCGACCTTCGATCCCGACCGGCCGGCCACGCTCGACGAGCTGCTGAGGACTGCCGATCGCGCGATGTACGCCGAGAAGCAGCGGCGCCCGCCCCGACCCTGACCGGGTGGTGCCGGCCCCCAGGCGGCGCCACCCTGGGGGCCGAGGGCCCCCAGGCCGGGATGGATCCGCGGCCAAGCACTTGACATCGCAGCGCGATGCGTTGGTACGCATGCTGCTCGTGTCCAGGCGGACATGCTCCCGTCGATGTCGGTGGTTCACGCTCCTTCCGGTTCAACCGTCCCTGCCCGCCGCGGCCGCTCGGTGACGACCCTGGCCCTGGCCGGGTTGATCGCGGGTCTGGCCGGGTGTGGCAGCGACGATGGCGGCACGGGAGGGGAATCCAGTGACCTCGCGTTCTGCGTGGAGGAGACCAATCGCCTGCGCGCCACGGTGGGACGGCCGGCGGTGACGCGGTCGAGCGCGCTCGAGGCCTACGCCGCGACGGGGGCCCAGCAGGACACCGACAACATGGAGGCCCACGGCCACTTCGGCGACACCAACGGGGGCGGCATCGCGTTCGCCGAGAACACCTGCCCGGCCTGGCTGGGCTGGAACGTCCAGGGCACCGTGCGCGACACGGTGGCGGCCTGCCTCGAAGCGTTCTGGAGCGAGGGCCCCGGCGGCGGGCACTACGACAACATGGTCGGCAACCACGGCGCGCTCGGCTGCGGGATCTACCTGACGCCGTCGGGCGGCATCACGATCATGCAAGACTTCGGGCGCTGAGCGCAGGGCTGCGGTCCGGCGCGGCATCCAGGCCGCGCCCGACCGATCGAAGGGAGGGTGGGATTCGAAAGAATCACAGCCGCTGACCGGGCCGCCGACGGGCTCGATCAGCGCAGGTAGGCCGGGGCCTGGACCGCCGAGCGACACTGCCAGTTGAAGCTGCGCAGCTGACCGGCCTCGCCCTTGCTGGCCAGGCCGGCGAGGAGCTGGTCGGCGGCGGTGCGGAGCGCGCCGTCGGTGCGGCCGCTGTAATGCCACGCCATCGCGACCAGGTAGACCGACTCGCCCCAGTGCTCGTCGTACTCGTCGGGCTCGCTGGTGCCGCCGAGCGCCATCCAGTAGTACGGCTTGCCGGTCGAATCGCGGCCGTTGCGGGCGACCGCGCGACCGAGCTGGACGAGGTGGCTGCGGACCGCGGTGGCGCGGGCGCCGCCGATCCGCAGGGCGTGGGCCTCGAGACCGTCGGCGAGGATCGCGCTCATCCACGGGCTGCACCCGGTGGTGCCGTAGGACTCGCCGTGGGCCTCGGCGGTGTGGGTGAAGCAGCGCGCGGTGGCGTCGGAACCGCTGCGGCTGTGGTCCTGCATCGCGAGGTACGCGTCGACGGCCTGGTTGGCCCAGCCAGTGAATGTCGCGGCCTCGTCGTCCGAGACGATCGCCGCCCACTCGTACGCGAGCAGGCTGAAGCCGGCGTGGCGCTCGGTCCAGAAGTCGGCGGCGCCGGCATAGCCGGGGTCGGTCCACAGGCCGTGGGCGCGGGTCGCGACGTCCTCGGCGGCCTCGCGGAACCGGTCGTCACCGGTCAGGAGGTAGTGCAGCGCCATGCCCTGGCTGTAGTGGTACTTGAGGTCGTCGGCGGCGCCGGGCACGCCGATGCGGGTCGCGGTGCCGGTGCCGGTGATGCCGGCGCGGTAGATCGCGGCCTCGCGGTAGGCCGACGACAGCGGCGCCGGATCGGCGGTGATGGCGTAGCCGCGGTACATCGCGGTGGTGCGATCGAAGAGCCACACGTCGCGGCTGGCCTGACCGGCGAGGAAGGCCTCGGTGTTCCAGCGCGCGTAATCGCAGACGCCGCGCCACGCGTCGAGCGCGGTGCCCTGGGTCTGCGCCTGCGCGAGCAGCGGTCCCATCACGCCGCTCGCCGCCAGCCAGGCCGCGGGCAGCACCGCCCACACCTTGGGACCGGCGGTGCCGTCGGCGGCCACCAGCGTGTCGGCTACCGGGACCGCCGCGCGATCGCCGCCGCCGGCCTCACCGACCGCGATCGCCAGCGAGGTCTCGCCGGCGAGCGCGAGCTGGACCTGGATCTGGACGCTGCGCACCGAGCCGTCGGGGTGCATCGCCAGCGCGCGCCGGTGGGCGGCGAGGTCGGTGCCGCCGTGGACGACGCGGACCTGGCTGGCGTCGTCGAGCATGCCGACCGGCAGCGGGATGGCGAAGTTGACCACCTGGGTGCCGCTCTGGCCGGAGGCCGGGACCAGGCGGACCGTGAGGTTGGGATCGATCGGCGTGCCCGGTGGATCGCCGGGCGGATCGCCAGGGCCGACATCGTCGTCGCCAGCGCCGGGATTGCTGACGTCGTCGCCACCGTTGGTGATGACGCCGGTACACGCGCCGCTCAGCGCCATCACCGACAGGAGCAAGGCCGCGCCGGGCGCGTGGTTGGTTCTCATCGGGGGACATTGTTGTAACGAGTAGCGCTCGGCGCCAGTGACCGCATGACAATTCATATGTGGTCAACGCATTTCCCACACACACACCCACAGCCCTCGCCCGTGTAACCATGCCGACATGCTGCGCTCGACTGCGCTCGCGTTGGGGTTGCTCGGACTCGCCGCCGCCTGCGGAGGTGACGGCGAAGACGTCCAAGATGGTGTGGTGATAGGTCCCGGCGGGCCCTACTTCCCGCCCGGCATGTTCTGCGATCAGGACGTGACCGGCCGCGCCCGCCGCCGACTCCGACGCGATCATCGGATCACTCCGCCGGGGCGGTGGCTGGGGCAATGGCGACGTGTTCCAGATCGACTTCGGCGGGGTGAGGCCGACCTGGCTAGCCCGCGCTGGCGCAGGCAGAGCGCCGTTCACACACCCTGCGGCGAAGGACAGACCGGGCCAAGCTACCGCGCTCCGGACCGCGACTGCCGGGCTGAATGAGCCCGTGATCGTTCCCCGGCCGGGACACGGCGCATGGTATGGGGGGGGCCATGGCCTTCCCCCCGGCCCACCCCGCCCTCCTCCGCGCGCTCGAGCAAAAAGGTTACACCGACCCCACCCCTGTCCAGGCGGCGGTGCTGGCGCCCGACGCGATCGGCCGCGATCTCCTGGTCTCGGCCCAGACCGGATCCGGCAAGACCGTCGCGTTCGGGCTATCGCTCGCCCCGACCTTGCTCGGCGAGGCCATGGCCATTCCGCGCGGCACCCCGCCGCGCGCGCTGGTGGTCGCGCCGACCCGCGAGCTCGCCATGCAGGTCCAGCGCGAGCTGCTGTGGCTGTACGCACCGACCGCCACGACCATCGTCGCCTGCGTCGGTGGCATGGACATGCGCCGCGAGGAGCGCCTGCTCTCGCAGGGCGCCGCGATCGTGGTCGGCACGCCCGGCCGCCTGCGCGACCACCTCGACCGCGGCAACCTCGACCTGTCGGGGCTGGTCGCGGTGGTGCTCGACGAGGCCGACGAGATGCTCGACCTCGGGTTCCGCGAGGACCTCGAGGCGCTGCTCGACGGGACCCCGGCGACCCGGCGCACGCTGATGTTCTCGGCCACCCTGCCGCGCCAGATCCTGGCGCTGGCCAAGCGCTACACCAAGGACGCGGTCCGGATCGCCAGCACCGAGGGCGATGCCCCCCACGGCGACATCGAGTACCGCGCGATCGCGGTCGCCCCGCGCGAGCGCGAGCACGCCGTGGTCAACCTGCTCCGGCACCACGACGTCGGCACCGCGCTGGTGTTCTGCGCGACCCGCGACGGCACCAGCCACCTCGCGGCCAACCTGCTCGAGCGCGGCTTCTCGGTGGTGGCGCTGTCGGGTGAGCTGAGCCAGGCCGAGCGCACCCGGGCCCTGCAGGCGCTGCGCGACGGCCGCGCCCGCGCCTGCATCGCGACCGACGTCGCCGCGCGCGGCCTCGACCTGCCCGACCTCGGCCTGGTCATCCACGCCGATCTCCCGCAGAACTCGCAGGTGCTGCTCCACCGCAGCGGTCGGACCGGCCGCGCGGGCCGCAAGGGGATCTCGGTGGTGCTGGTGCCGGCGCCCGGGCGCTACCACGCCGAGCGCATGTTCTACGACGCCGGCGTGAAGCCGACCTGGTTGCCGGCGCCGTCGGCCGAGGAGATCCGGGCCGGTGATCGCGCCCGGCTCGCGACCGAGGTCGAGGCGCTGGCCAAGGAGCCCGCCGAGGACGAGCTGGCCGCCGCCCGCGCGCTGGTCGCCGAGCGCGGCGCCGACGCCATCGCGGTGGCGCTGGTCCGCCTGCATCGCAACAAGCTGCCCGCGCCCGAGGAGCTGACCGTGATCGGCCCGTCGCCGCGGCGCGTCGCGCCGGGCGCTGCTGGTCCCGGCACGTCGTCCCGACCGGGTGGTCCGATCCGCTCGGGCGACGGCGGCGTGTGGTTCCGGATCGATCTCGGCCGCGCTCGCAACGCCGATCCGCGCTGGCTGATTCCGGTGCTTTGTCAGCGGGGCGGCATCACCAAGGCCGACATCGGCGCAATCCGCGTGATGTCACACGATACGCGGTTCGAGATCGCGCCGCAGGCGGCGGAGCGGTTCGAGGCCGCTGCGGCGACGCCACCCAAGGATCATCCTGATCGGACCGTGCGCACGGCGCGCATCGAGCGCCTGCGCACGGAGGATGACGGCCCGCGACGGGCTCATTCGGTCCCTTCGGCGACGCCGAAGAGCCGCGCGCCCGTTCGTCGGACATAGTGGGAGGGTGTCCGACTCCGTCCACCGCTCTCCGCCCCGCGCGTCCGGCGGTGGCGGTGGCGGTGAGCTGACCGCGCGAATCGCAGCGTTCGACTGGGCGTCGACCTCGCTCGGCGCGACCCAGAGCTGGCCGGCGAGTCTCTCGGTGGTGGTCGGGGTGGTGCTTCGATCGCGGCAGGCGATGTGCGTGCTGTGGGGCCCCGAGCAGCGGCTCCTCTACAATGATGCGTACCGGGAGCTGCTGGGCGACCGCGACCGCGACCCCGAGGCCCTGGGCGCGACCGCCGGCGAGGTGTGGTCGGAGCTGTGGGACCACACCGGGCCCCGCGCGCTCGCGGCGCTGGCGCGGGGCACTGGCTTCGAGGAGCGGCGGCGCCACGTGGTGGAGCGTGACGGCACCACGGAGGAGCGCCACACGTCGTTCTCGTACAGCCCGATCCTCGACGAGCACGGCCGGGCGGTCGGCCTGCTGTGCAGCTGCCACGACGACACCCGCCGGCTGGTCGCCGAGCGCCGGCTGGCGCTGGTCCGCGACCTGGCAGCGACCGTGGCCACCGCCCGCACGTTCGAGCACGCGTGCACGCAGGCGTCCGCCGCGCTCGCCCGTCATCCCTGCGACCTGCCGTTCGCGATGCTGTATCTCGGCGAGCCCGGTCGCGGCCGCGTCGTCCTGGCCGGGACCGCCGGGATCGAGCGCGGTCACCCCGAGGTGCCCGAGGCGGTGATGCCGGACCGCCTGTCGGCGTGGCCCTTCTGGACCGTGATCGACAACGACGCGCTCGAGGTGATCCCCGAGCTGGCGGCTGGCTCGGGCACCTGGCCCCGGGGTGGCTGCGATCGACCGCCGTCACAGGCGGTCGCGGTGCCGATTCCGTCGCGCGCCACCGGTCGCTCGGCGGTGATGATCGCCGGGCTCAATCCGTGCTGCCGGTTCGACGACGACTATCGCGAGTTCGTCCAGCTGGTCGCCGCCCAGGTCTCGGCCGCCCTCAGCCACGCCCACGCGTGCGCGGCCGCCCCGGCGGTCGCCCCCATCGAGCGTCCGCGGCGACGCGCGCTGTCGCGCCGCGATACCGCCGACCTGGTCGCCAGCGAGCTGCCGCTCGAGGTGGCCGGCGGGGACGCGCTCGGCGCCGACGATCCCGGCCAGGCCCGCCTGATGTGGGCCGACAGCACGCCGCCGCCCGGGGTCCGGGCCACGCTGGTGCTGATCGACGACAACCCGGCGATGCGCACGTACCTCCACGGCCTGCTGGCCGACGCGCACGACGTGATCGTGGTGACCGACCCCCGCGATGCCCGGGCCGTGGTCCGCGACCGCGCGCCCGATCTGATCGTGGCGGATGCCGCGCCGGCCACCGATCGCTTCGAGCTGCTGCGCGGCCTGCGCGCCGACCCGGTCACCGCACTGGTGCCGATCCTGCTGGTCTCGACCCGGGCCGGCGAGGACCTGCGCGGCGAGGGCCTCGCCGCCGGCGCCGACGACTGCCTGGCGATGCCGTTCGGCGAGCGCGAGCTGCTGGCGCGCATCGCGGGGCTGCTGGCGCTGGCGCGGTTCCGCCACAACGCCCACGCGGTGATGCGCGAGAGCGAGGCGCGCTTCCGTCACCTGGCCGACCACGCGCCGATGATGGTGTGGGTCACCGACGCCGAGGGCCGTTGCACCTTCCGCAGCCGCTCCTGGTATCAGTTCACGGGCCAGACCCCCGAGACCGCCCTGGGCGACGGCTGGCTCGACGCGATCCACGCGGACGATCGCGCGGTGGCGCAGGCGACCTTCGGGTCGGCCAACGCCGATCGCGATCCGTTCCGGATGGAGTACCGCCTGCACCGCGCCGACGGCGCCGACCGCTGGGCGATCGACGCGGCCGCGCCGCGCTGGTCGTCCGACCGCCACTTTCTCGGCTACGTGGGCTCGATCATCGACATCACCGAGCGCAAGGAGGTCGAGCAGCGACTCGAAGAATCCGACCGGCGCAAGGACGAGTTCCTGGCCACGCTCGCCCACGAGCTGCGCAACCCGCTGGCGCCGATCCGCAGCGCGCTCGACGTGCTGGCGATGGGCACCACCGATCGCGGGATCGCCGCGCGCGCGTGCGCGGTCATGGAGCGCCAGCTGCGCCACCTGGTCCGCCTGGTCGACGACCTGCTCGACGTCAGCCGGATCACCCGCGGCCAGATCGAGCTGCGCAAGGAGCGGGTCGATCTGGTCTCGGTCATGCGCAGCGCGATCGAGACCACCGCCGCGCAGATCGACGAGCTGGGCCACCGGCTCACCGTCCAGGTGCCGACCCGGCCGATCCACGCCGAGGTCGATCCGACCCGGATCGCGCAGGTGCTCGCCAACCTGATGCAGAACGCGGCGATGTACATGGCGCCTGGCGGCGACCTCCGGGTGACGCTGACCAAGGTCGATGGCGACGCGGTGGTGTCGGTGCGCGACCGCGGCGTCGGCATCGCGCCCGCGATGCAGGCGTCCATCTTCGAGATGTTCACGCAGCTCGATCGCGTCCACGGCAACACCCACGGCGGGCTCGGCATCGGCCTCACGATCGTGAAGCGCCTGGTCACCATGCACGGCGGCACCATCGAGGTGCGCAGCGCCGGCCTCGGCCACGGCAGCGAGTTCCTGGTCCGCCTGCCCACCGCGACCGACGCCGCGCCCGCGGTGGCGCCGGTCGCGGCCGCCCCGCGCCGGTCGCGGCCGCCGAGCCGGCGGGTGCTGATCGCCGACGACAACGACGAGGCGGTCGAGACCCTGGCCGGCCTGCTCGGCCAGATGGGCCACGACGTCCAGGTCGCGCGCGATGGCGTGGAGGCGATCGAGGTCGCGACCCGGTTCCGGCCCGACGTGATCCTGCTCGATCTCGGCATGCCGCGCATGGACGGCCTCGAGGCCTGTCGGCGGATCCGGCGGCTGCCATGGGGCGGCGACTTGATGATCGCGGCGCTGACCGGGTGGGGCCACGCCGACGACAAGCAACGGACCCACGCGGCCGGCTTCGATCGCCACCTGGTGAAGCCGATCGGGCGCGCGATGCTCGAGGAGCTGCTCGCGACCTGTGGTGATGACCGCCACGTGCGCGACGACGAGCCCAGCTGAGGCCCCGATCACGCGCGCCGGTGCCGCACGCGCCGCGGCGCCGTGCGCCGACGTCACATGCCACGGCCGCAGGTACCCGTTCCGCCTCCGCCGGCGTGGCACGAGCCTGGCAGTACGTCCGGGCAGCTGTTCAAGGAGACTCTTATGCGTATCACCACCGGTTCCCTCATGGCTGCGCTCGTCATCAGCGCCGCGTCCACCGGCTGCGTCATCTCGTCGGACGACGATTTCGGATCGGAGCTGACCGTCGCCAACCGGAGCAGCTACGTTCTCACCGAGGTCCACCTGGCCGAGCTCGGCGACGACAGCTGGGGACCCGATCTCCTGCCCGACGTCCTCTACCCGGGTGAGGACCTGCTGATCGTCGACATCCGCTGCGGCGACTACGACGTGCTCGTCGTCGACCAGACCGGCGTCGACTGCGTGCTGGCCAACGTCGATCTGTGCCTGAACTCGGATGTGTGGGTGGTCGACGACGTCATCCTCGACACCTGCGCGTTCAACCCGCGCCTGGCCCCGCCGACCCGGCCGACCCAGACCGACGCGACCAGCACCGCGGCGACCGCGAGCTCGCGCTGATCTGATCTTGGATCAGCGACCAGGCCGGTCGTCGGCGGCGGGGTCCGCCTGCGGTCCGACCGGGGGCACCAGCCCGGGCCGCAGCGGCGCCGGGATCCGCTGCTCGTAGTCGAGCCAGACCCGGGCGTCGTGGCGGCAGTCGTAGGCCCGGCAGGTGCCCGGCCGATCGTCGTAGACGGTGCACCCGCCATCCGCGCCCATGCACCCGCAGTACCCGGTGGCCGGGTTCTTGGGCAGCATGTAGGGCTCGGACAGCACCCACGGCAGCCGGCGCTCGACCACGTCCTGCGCCGACAGGGTCACGTCCATGCTGCAGCAACGCGCGCGGCACAGCGGGATCAGGCTCGCACAGTCGACGTCGGGGCTCCGCATCGCGCGCTTGTCGCGGAACATCGCCAGCCGCACCGAGCTGCGCTCGCCCTTGATCTTGCCGATCAAGCGGCGATGGCCCTCGGCGAGGTGCCCGCGCATGATCAGCACGTCGATCAGCCACTCGAGCCGCCGGGCCAGATCGTCGCTGTCAGGCCGGGCCTCCAGGTCGTGGGTCAGCCGCTCGATCGCGGCCAGCAGGTCGGCGGGGACCTGATCGCCGGCGAGCGGGCCGTGGGCCGGCGGATCGTCGGCGGTGGTCACGGTCGGCCGGCTCCGCTACCGACGGCGCGCAGCGCGGCCTCGAGCTCGACGATGCGGCCGCGGGCCTGGGCCAGCTCGTCGCACAGGCGGAGCACGACCTCGAGCCCGGGCCAGTCGATCTCGAGCTCGCGCCAGAGCGTGCGCGCGACCAGCACCCGGTCGACGTCGACCAGCACGCGATCGTCGTCGCGCCGCTCGATCACGCCCTCCTCGACCAGGCGCGTGATCAGCTCGTCGTCGCCATCGACCAGCTCGACCAGCCGCTGGTAGGTGAAGCGGGTCGTCGTCATAGCGTCAGCTCCTGCCGCACCGGCGCGCTGTAGGCGGCCCGGCTGGCGCGCAGCGCGGCGGCCAGCTCGTCGTCGGCCTGGTCGGGCATGCGCACGTCGAGCTCGACCAGCAGATCGCCGCGCACCTCCTTGCGCTTGATGCCCTTGCCGCGCAGGCGCAGCTTGGCGCCGGCCTGCGACCGCGGCGGCACCTTGAGGACCACGTTGCCGTCGAAGGTCGGGATCTCGATGCTGGCGCCGTTGTAGGCCTCGTCGAGATCGATCGGCAGCTTGAACGACAGGTCGAGCCCGTCGCGCCGCAGCCACGGGTGCGGCCGCACCGAGGTCTCGATGACGAGATCGCCGGGCGGACCGCCGCGCCCGCCCGGCGCGCCCTTGCCCGGGATCCGGATCACCGAGCCGGTGTCGGCGCCCGGCGGGATCCGGACCCGCACGGTGCCCTGCCCGGGCACGTCGAGCGCGATCTCGGCGCCCTCGATCGCCTGGCGCAGCTCCATCTCCACCATCGCCTGCAGGTCGGAGCCCCGGCTGGGTCCGCGCGCGCGGTTGAACAGCTCGGAGAAGTCGAACTCGGCGGGACCCTCGGAGAAGCCGCTGCCGCGCTGCTGACGGGTGTTCTGCCAGCGCGCGTACTCGCGGGCCTTGACCGCATCGAAGCCGCCCTGCAGCGACGCGTCGCCGAACTCGTCGTAGGCGGCCCGCCGCTTGTCGTCGGACAGGACCTCGTACGCCGTCGAGGCCTTCTTGAACTTCGCCTCGGCGTCGGCGTTGCCCGGGTTCACGTCGGGGTGGTGCTTCCGCGCCAGCTTGCGATAGGCCTTGCGGATCGCATCGCTGGTCGCGTCCCTGGGCACGCCGATGATGTCGTACAGGGATTCGGCCATGGGGGAGCACCTTGCCGCGACTGCCAGGCAGATGCCAGGGGGCGGCTGGCGGGTATGCTCGCCCGGTGCAAGTCGACGTCCTGACCAGCGGCATCTGGCAGACCACCACGACGGTCCTGTCGGGCGGCGGTGGCTGCGTCGTGGTCGACCCGGCCTACTTCCCGCGCGAGCTCGACGAGATCGCGGCCCGGGCCGCCGCGCTCGGCGGCGCCGCCGCGGTCGTGTTCACCCACGGCCACTGGGACCACGTCATGGGCCATGCCGCACTCCCGGCCGCCCCGGTGTGGGTCAGTCGCAGCCTGGCCGACGCGGTCGCCGCCGACGATCCCCGCGCCACGCGCTACCTCGACGACGCCCGCGCGTTCGACTCGCGCTGGTACGTGCCGCGGCCGGACGGCCATCGCTGGCCAGCGCAGCTCCGCGGCCTCGCCGACGACGAGGTGACCGAGCTGGGCGGCCTCGTGGTGCGCGCGCTGCACCTGCCCGGTCACAGCCCCGACGATCTCGGCCTGCTGGTCGAGGCCGCCGGCCTGCTGCTGGTCGGCGACTACCTGTCGCCGTGCGAGATCCCGTTCATCGACGACGCCGGCGCCTATCGCGCCACCCTGGTCCGCCTGCTCGGCGTGCTCGCCGACGGCGTGCGGGAGGTCATTCCGGGTCACGGCCCCCGGCTCACCGCCGCCGCGGCGCAGGGCATCGCGCGCGCCGACCTCGACTATCTCGACCAGCTGCTCGCGGCCGCCGGGCGTGGCGACGCCGCCGGCGCCGACCCGATCGCGCTGCCGCGTGCTGCCGACGTGGTCGGCATGCGCGACCACCACCGCGCCAACTGGGCGAAGATGGTGGCACCCCGATGAGCGAACCCGATGACCTGCGCACGATCGCCCGGCAGTGGCTCGACTGCTTCGCCCGCCACGATCTCGAGGGCCTGCTGCACCTGTACGCCGAGGCGGCGGTGCACAGCTCGCCGAAGATCCGGGCCCGCCACCCCGAGACCGGCGGCGTGCTGAGCGGCAAGCCGGCGCTGCGGGCGTGGTGGGCCGACGCGTTCGCCCGCCTGCCGGGGCTCGGCTACGAGCTGGACGCGCTGACCGCCGACGGCCACCGCGTGTTCATGGAGTACGTGCGGCGCGCACCTGGTGAGGCCGACCTGCCGGTGGCGGAGGTGCTGGTGGTTGCCGGTGGGTTGATCGTCGAGAGCCGCGTCTATCACGGCTGATCGGCACGGCTGATACGACCGCGCCGCTCCCGCCCGCCGACCCCGGCGCGAGGTTACGCTGGGGGTGGATGGCGACTCGCGACGCCGCGGTGGCGTTTCCCGGCGGCGACCGCTTCCAGCTGGTCGGCGAGCTGGGCCGCGGCGGCATGGGCGTCGTCTACGAGGTGCTCGATCGCGACCGGCTGGTGCGGCTCGCGCTCAAGGGCCTGCGCCGGGTGGGGCCGCGCGCGATCCTGCGGCTCAAGCACGAGTTCCGCGCGGTCCGAGATCTCCAGCATCCCAACCTGGTCAGCTTCCACGAGCTGTTCGAGGAGGACGGCGCCTGGTTCTTCACGATGGAGCTGGTCGACGGGGTCGACTTCCTGCGCTGGGTCCGGCCCGATGATCCGGGCCGCACGCCGGGCCTGCTCGGTCCGACCCTGACCGCGGCCACCGTCGCCGACGCGGCCGCGGCCCGGTCGGCGCGGACCGGCCACGGCGAGCCGACCGAGTCGACCGATGGCAGCGAGCCGCCGACCTGGGATGACGTGACGTCGCGATCGATCGGCTGGCGCGGGGTCGACGAGCCCCGGCTGCGCGCCGGGTTGCGCGGCCTGGTCGCGGGGGTCGCCGCGCTGCACCGCGGCGGCATGGTCCACCGCGACATCAAGCCGTCGAACATCCTGGTCGAGCCCGACGGCCGGGTCGTGCTGCTCGACTTCGGCGTGGTCGCCGAGATCGCCGGTGACCACGACGATCCGCAGACCCGCGGCCGCGAGGTGGTCGGCACCGCCGCCTACATGGCGCCCGAGCAGGTGATCGCGACCGAGATCGGGCCGGCCGCCGACTGGTACGCGGTCGGCGTGGTGCTGTTCGAGGCCCTGACCGGCGAGCTGCCATACCCGAGCGGGCACGGGCTGGAGGCCAAGGTCACCGTCGACGCGCCGTCGCCGCGCGAGCGCACCGCCGACCTGCCGGCCGATCTGGTCGAGCTGTGTGAGCGGCTCTTGCGCCGCGAGCCGGGCCGGCGCCCGGGCGCGGCCGAGCTGCTGGAACGCTTCGGGCTCCACGACGCCGGCCCGGTGCCGTCGTTCGTCGGCCGGGCCAGCGAGCTCGACGCGCTGCGCGCCAGCTTCGACGCCGGGCTCGCCACCGGCAGCGCGCGCGCGGTGGTGATCACCGGTGAGTCCGGGATCGGCAAGAGCGCGCTGGCCCGCCGCTTCCTCGACGAGCTCGGCGCGGTCCGGACCGATGTGCTGGTGCTCACCGGCCGCTGCGACGAGCGCGAGCTGGTGTCGTACAACGCGCTCGACGGCGCGGTCGACGCCCTGGCCCGCTACCTCGCCGGGCTGCCCAGCGACGAGGTCGAGGCGCCCGGCGGCACCCGCGAGCTCTTGCAGATCTTCCCGGTGCTGCGCGGCGTGACCGCGCTGGCCGCGGCCACCCGGCGCGAGCCGGCCGCGACCGGGCTCGATCCCCGGTCGCTCGCGTTCGCGGCGCTCGCCGATCTGCTGGCCGACGCGGCGGCCCGCCGGCCGGTGATCCTGCTGCTCGACGACGTCCACTGGGCCGATGCCGACAGCCTGGCGCTGCTCGGCGAGCTGTTCGCCGGCGCCGACGCGCCGCCGGTGCTGCTGGTCGCGACCGCGCGCGCCGGGCCCGGCGGCGCGGTGCCGATGCTCGCCACCGACGCGGTGCTGCGGGTCCCGGTCCACGTGATCCGCCTGGGCGGGCTGGCCCGCGCCGAGGCCGAGGCGCTGGTGCGCGCGGCCGCGCCCGGCGCCGACGTCAGCCGGCTCGCGATCGACACCGGCGGCAACCCGATGTTCCTCGCGGTGCTGGCGCGGCGGCTGGTCGACGGCGGCGCCCCGGTGCACCGCCTCGACGACGCGCTGTGGCAGCGGATCGGCGAGCTCGAGGACGACGCCCGCGCGCTGCTCGAGGTGGTCGCGCTGGGCGCGGCCGCGCTGCCGCTCGGCACGGTGCGCGCGGCCACCGGCCTCGATCGCCAGGCCTTCGCCCGCACGCTGGCCGGGCTGCGCGCGGCCCGGCTGGTTCGCGTCACCGGCTCGCGCGATCACGACCGGACCGAGCCCTACCACGACCGCGTGCGCGAGACGATCGCCAGCCGGCTCGGCGCCGACCGCCAGCGCGCGCTGCATCGCACGATCGTCGCCAGCCTCGAGGCGACCGGGGCCAGCCTCGAGGTCCTCGCCTATCACGTCGCCAAGGCCGGCGACAGCGCCCGCGCCGGCGTGCTGGCCGAGGCCGCCGCCGATCGCGCGATCGAGGCGCTCGCGTTCGATCGCGCCGCCGAGTGGCTGCGCCTCGCGCTCGAGCTGGCCGAGCTGGCGCCCGATCGACGCCACGCGCTGCTGGCCGAGCGCGCCGACGTGCTGGCGCGCGCCGGCCGCACCGCCGAGGCCGCCGACGCCTACCTCGCCGCCGCCGACGACCAGCCGATCGACCTGGCGCGCGAGCTGCGCCGACAGGCGACCGAGCAGCTCCTGATCGGCGGCCACCTGACCCGCGGGCGCGCGCTCGCCCGCGAGCTGGCCGCCGAGGTCGGGCTGACCCTGCCGCAGTCCAACGCCGGCGCGATCGCGTGCCTGGTCTGGTACCAGACCCGCCTGAGCCTGTCGCGGCTGCGCTGGGTCCGCCGCGCCCCCGAGGAGGTCGCCCCGCGCGACCGCATCCGCATCGACGTGTCGTGGTCGGTGGCGACCGGCCTGTCGATGGTCGACTCGACCCGCGGCGCGTGCTTCGGCCTGCGGCTGCCCCTGCTCGCGATGCCGGCCGGCGATCCGGTGCGGATCGCCCGCGCGATCTGCGCGGCCGCGGTCGCCGCGTCCGGCATGGGCCGTGGTCGGCTCGCCATCCGGCTGTGCGAGGCGGCCCACCGGGCTGCCAGCGAGACCGACGCGCCCGACGCGCGCGCGTTCGCCGCCTTTGCCGACGTCGCATACCAGTTCTACGTCGTCAACGACTGGCGCGCGGCCCGCGCCGCGTGCGACCAGGCCGCGGCGCTCCTGCCCGATCGCGGCAGCCACACCTTCGAGGCCGACGTCATCGAGCAACACCACGTGTGGTCGCTCCACATCCTCGGCGAGCTGCGCGAGCTGCGGCGCCGGGTGCCGGCGACGATCCGCAGCGCACACCGCATCGGCAACCGCTTCGTCGAGATCTCGCATCGCACGTTCTTCGGGCTGGTCCACCTGATCGGCGATCGGCCCGGCGAGGCCCTCGACGACCTCGCCGACGCGGTCGCCAGCTGGCAGCCGGTCGACAGCGAGCTGACCAACCCGTTCTTCTTCGCGCTCAAGAGCCGCAGCCTGGTCGCGATGTACCAGCGCAGCCCCGACGCCGATCCGACCCTGGCCACCGACTGGGCGCGCCTGCTCGGGTCGCTCCTGTTCCGCATCCCGATGATCCGCACCGAGACCGCGCAGCACCTCGGCGCGCTGGCGGTGACCCGGGCCGCGCTCGCCCGCGACGCGGGGGACCAGGGCGCCCGCGGTCGCCACCTGGCCGAGGCCCGCCGCTGGCTGGCCGAGCTTCGCCGCATCTCGCTGCCGGCCGCGCGCCAGCTCGGCGCCACGCTCGCGGTCTCGGTCGCCGCCGCCGCCGGCGCGCTCCCCGACGCCGTGGACCGCCTCGGCCCCTTGCTGGTCCACCTCGACGCCACCGGCCAGCGCGCGACCGCGGCCGCCGCCCGCTGGCGGCTGGCCCGGCTGGTCGGCGGCAGCACCGGCGAGGCCCACCGGCTCGCGGCCGACCGGTTCTTCGCCGACGAGGGCGTGGTCCGCCCCGATCGCCTGGTCGACGCGCTGCTGCCTGGCTGGTGACCGACGATCGCTCGTCGGGGGTGACGCGGGTCAGGAGTAGCGAAACTCGAGCAGCCGCTGGGTTCGATGGAACCCGTTGTGGACGTCGTAGTTGAACGGCTCATACAGGATCGGCCACGGGATCGCGCGCGGGGTGCCCGGGCCGTGATGGATCGTCAGCGCCATCGGGGTGACGCTGCGGTAGGAGGCGTCGATCGGCAGGTCGCGGTTGTCGCAGCCGCCGGCCGAGAACAGGTTGAGCAGCAGCCGATCGGCCTCGTCGTAGATCACCTCGAAGCCGCGGTCGATCTTCTCGTGACCGCGGATCATGGTGTGCGCGCCGACCCGCTCCATGAAGGCGCGGAACTGCTGGCGACCGAAGCTGAACCGCGAGTTCTTGCGCTGGAGCTCGACCGGGATGTGCTCGGTCTCGCTGGGATCGCTCCACAGCATCTGGAAGCGCAGCTCGGGATCGTTGAGGCTCGACAGGTCGCGGTAGCGCGCCGCGAAGGTGTCGTCGCGCGGGACGCCGCCGTGCACGAACAGCGTGCGGTCGCACAGGAACGAGGTCGGCATGTTCTCGAACAGGATCCGGTACGCCTCGAGCATCTCGCGCGGGACGTGGGGGGTGATCGATGCCAGCGCCTCGGCCGGATGCACGCCGCTGATGGTCTGGTCGTCGATGGTGAGGAAGTACTCGTGGTTGCCGCGCAGCACGATCACGTGCTCGGGCATCGCGACGAACAGCTGCAGCACCGTGCGCAGGACTCCGTCGAAGCTGAACCGGCCGCGATCGATGTAGTCGCCGAGCAGGACCAGCTTGATATCCGGGTACTGCTGGGGATCCCACTGGTGGGCCCAGACCCGGTTGATGAAGTCCGACTGCAGGAGCGCCGCCTTCAGGCAGCTGTAGCAGCCGTGCAGATCGCCGAGCACGACCAGCTCGACCGGCCGATCAGGCCGCATGACGTGGACGTGGCCGTCGAGGATGCGGGCACCCAGCGGGATCTGCCCGATGTCGGCGATCCCGGTGAGCCGCCCCTGGCCCTGGGTGCGCATCCGGTTCCACTGCGCCATCGCCTGACCGACCAGCTGATAGTCGTGCGCGACCTGGGCCTGCAGCTCGACCGGGTGCGGCGAGTAGGTCTGCTCGAGCGGATCGAGCAGCGGATGACTGAGCGACTTCAGGCCGTTGTGCTGCGCCGGCAAGACCGTCATCGCCCCGGTCGCGGCCGCGGCCCCGCCCGGCCGGGCCGGATGGACCGGGCTCGGCGGCGCGTGGAAGTACGACACCAGCTCCTCGTACAGCAGCTGCTCGGGCTGGCTGATCCGTCCGTCGGCGTGCATGAGCGCGCGGATCAGCTCGAGCGCGATCGTCTGCTCGGCCGGCGCGAACCGGCGGAAGATCGCGAGCGCGCGCACCTTGAGCCGGGTCGGCACGTAGCTCGCATCGCCGCTCGACATGACCTCCATGCTGAGCTTCGCGATCTCGGTGTTGAGCTGCGCGAACAGCGTGCTGAAGTGCGACTTGTACTGGCTCCGGATCCGGACCCGCTCGGCCGGATCGGTGCCCATCGACTCCTCGACGAGCACGACCACCGAGTCGAGGTACTGCTGGACGAAGGTCTGCTCGCGCAGGTGGAACAGCCCGTCGATGTAGCCGACGGTCAGCAGCAGGTCGACGATGGCCGGCATCCAGCCCGGGCCGCCATCGGGCACGACCACCGGAGGCCGCTCAGCAGGGTTCAGCACGGCCGACGGATACCTCCATCGGTCGATGTGACCTGCCCGTGGCGAGCGGCGCAAGGCGGCGCGCGCACTTGTTGCCCGTCGGCGCTACTTCGCCGCGGCGAGCCCGAGCTGGCGGTCGAAGAACGTGTACTCGAGTGCGCCCATGTACGCGGACTGCTTGTTGTCGGCCGCGCCGCCATGACCGCCCTCGATGTTCTCGTAGTAGAGGACCGGCTGGCCCAGCTCGAGCATGCGCGCGACCATCTTGCGCGCATGACCGGGATGCACGCGGTCGTCGCGCGTCGAGGTCATGAACAGCGTGGGCGGGTAGCTCACGTCCGGCCTCACGTTCTGGTACGGCGAGAACGCCGACAGCGCGGCCCACTCCGCGGCGTCGTCAGGATCGCCGTACTCCTCCATCCACGACGCCCCGGCCAGGAGCTTGTGGTAGCGCTTCATGTCGAGCAGCGGCACCTGGCACACCACCGCGCCGAACAGCTCGGGCCGCTGGGTCAGCATGACGCCGACCAGCAGCCCGCCGTTGGAGCCGCCGACGATGCCGAGCTTCGGCGTGGTCGTGACCTTGCGCGCGACCAGGTCCTCGGCGACCGCGATGAAGTCGTCATAGGCGCGCTGCCGCTTCTGCTTGAGTGCGGCCTGGTGCCAGCGCGGTCCGTACTCGCCACCGCCGCGGATGTTGGCCACCACCATCACGCCACCCCGCTCGAGCCACGCGGCGCCGCTGGTCGCGCTGTAGCCCGGCGTGAGCGAGACCTCGAAGCCACCATAGCCGTTGAGGATCGTCGGCGCCCCCTCGGCGAGCCCGCGCTTCGCGATCTGGAAGTAGGGCACCCGGGTGCCGTCCTTGGACGTCGCGAAGTGCTGCGTGGTCTCGATCCCGTCGGCGGTGAAGAACCCCGGGTTCTGCTTCAGCTGGGTCCGGGACTGCTGGCGGATGTTGCCGAGCGACAGCGTGGTCGGCGTGGTGTAGCCGCTCTCGATGAACCAGTAGTCGTCGGACGTGTCCTCGTCGTACGCGCTGACGCCGAGCGCGCCGACGTCGGGTGTCTCGACCCGCGTGCGGCGCCAGCCACCGGCCTGGGTCCGCTCGTGCAGGTAGAGCCGGCTCGTCACGTCCTCCAGCTCGAGCACGAGGATCGCCGTCTTGGTGCCGGCGTACGAGGCGAGCGAGGTGGTCGGCGTCGGCTCGAACAGCGCCGTGAACGCGCGCTTGCCGGCCTGGTAGTCGAGGAGCGGCGTGATCAGGAGCGCGCCCGCCGGCCAGGTCTGGTCGCCGATCTGCCACGCGCTGCGCAGCGAGATCAGCGCCTGATCGTCCCAGACGTCGACGCTGGCGTCGTCGGGCTTCTCGAGCTTCTCCAGCTGATCGCCGGTGCGGAGGTAGCTGACGCTGGTGAAGAACGACGGCGTGCGCACGACCCAGTCGCGGACCTTGCCGTGATCGTGCTCGCGCATGGCCGCGACCGCGACGTCGCTCGCCTGGCCCTCGAAGATCGTCCGGGCCTCGGCCAGCGGCGTGCCGCGCCTCCACTCCTTGATGATCCGCGGATAGCCCGAGGCGGTCATCGAGCCGGGCCCGAAGTCGGTGCCGACCGTGATCGTGTCGAGGTCCTTCCAGCCCACGTCGTTCTTCGCCTCCGGCAACGTGAAGCCGTCGACCACGAACTTCCTGGTCTTGACGTCGAACTCGCGCACGACGTCAGCATCGGCGCCGCCGCGCGACAGGCTGATCAGGCAGCGCTCGTAGTCGGGATGCAGGCAGGTCACGCCATGCCAGACCCAGTTCTCCTGCTCGGCGGTGCCCAGCGCGTCGAGGTCGAGCAGGACCTCCCACTTCGGGGCCGCCGTCTTGTACTCGGCCAGCGACGTGCGCCGCCACAGGCCGCGCGGGTTGGCCTCGTCGCGCCACAGGTTGTACAGCCACTTCCCGCGCGCGCTGACGTACGGGATCTGCGCCTTCGAGTCGTAGATCGCGAGCAGCCGCTCGCGCAGCGGACCGAAACCCGGCACCGCCTCGAGCTCGCCCTGGGAGCGCGCGTTCTGCGCCATCACCCAGGCGAGCGGCTTCTCGCCGGTGACGTCCTCGAGCCAGAGGAAGGGATCATCGGAAGTCGCCAGGGCCATGGCGATGGCATACGCCGCCCGGCGCCGCGGTGCCAGCGCTCGCGCTGACCACCATGGAGCGGCCCGCGGCTCGGGCGATGGCGCGAGGCGACGACCGCCCGACGACTCCGGCGGTTCAGGGAAACGCGTCGACCGGGGGCGGCTCGGCGGAGGTGTACGCGCTCGCGAGCCAGGCGAGATCGCCGAACCGCTTGCGCAGGTCGTCCGCCAGCGCTGACGGCACGAGGCCATAACGACGCCCGTCTTGCTCGTCGAACCTCGGATTGACGTCGCCGCATGGGTTGTCCGTGAGGCGCAGGTAGCGCAGCCCTGGCAGGTTGTTCGCCGCGCACAGCGCCTCGAGTCCCGCGTCGGTCAGCTGGTTGAACCCCAGGTCCAGGTAGGCGAGCCGCTCGAGGTACGGCGACGCGGCCAGGTGCCGTACGTCCTCGTCGGTGAACTGGGTATTGTACAGTCGAAGCGAGCGCAGCTGCTTGAGCTGCGGTGACGCGACCAGCGCCGCCGCCCCGGTGGTTCCCAGGCTGGTGATCTCCACGTCGATGATCGGCGCCAGGAGGTAGAAGCTCGCCGCCTGCGTGACGAACTGCGGCGCGGTCAGCGCGAGGCCTTCGATGAAGCCTCTCCGGAAATTGAGCGGGGCGTGTGCGTTGCTGCTGAGCGCGTCGACCCCGCCGCACCAGGCCTTGAGCTTGCCCTCCTTGGCGAGCAGGGAATAGCTCGTGACATCGTGCTCGAGGGCGTCCTTCGCACGGCCCAGCCGGCGCAGGCGGGCCGCGGCCAGCTGCGCCTCGATGAACGTCGCGCGGTCGGGGTCGAAGGGCACGACCAGCTTGCCGTAGCGCATCCGGGGTGCGTCCGAGCGAGGGTCCCGGAGCACCTCGGCAAGGGCGAGCTCGAGCGCTTCGTCGGCCGGGGTGGTGCGCGACGCTGGCGATGCCTCCGGCGTGGCTGGCCGCGCCCCGGCTTGGGTCCGCATCCACGCGGCGACGACGGCGCGCAAGGCGGGGCGAAAGACCGCGAAGTCTTCTCGACAGGAGGGGCACCGGTGCATGGTGTAGAGGTCGGCGCCTCGGGCCTCGACGCGCTCCGCGAACGGACTTCGGGTCTCGCACGCCGCGCACTCGTCGTCCGGGATCCCATGGGCCGGCTGCGCTCGCGGCGGGGGACGCGCCGGCAGCGCCTCGGCCGGCCGCGGTGGCGGCGGCGGCGGCGGTCCCTGAAGCGGACCCTCGATGGGGCGCGGCCTGCCGGCCGTCGCGCTCGTGCGCTCCGGGTTGGGCACCGCGGCCGCGTGCGGGCTCGCGCGCATCTGCTTGCACAACGCAGCCAGGCTGCCGGCGACCTGTGCCAGGCCAGGCGACGCCAGGGTGACCAGGGAGCTGAACTGAACGATGAGCCTTCCGTCCGGGTGCTCCAGCGCGGCGCACGGCGTGAAGGACCCTTCGGTGGGATTCATGTCGTACGGGGGCGAGGGGATGCACTCCCGTGCCAGGACCGTCATCACCGGACCGACCATGTCTCGCACCGACCTTCGCCAGATGCGGATCTCCTTCGGAGCCTCGCGATAAACCTGCCCGCGCGAGTACAGCGCGTGGGCCAGCTCGCGAAGCTCGGCGTTGCCGTGGCCGTCGATGGTCAGGCTCCCGTCGTCGCTGTCGTAAGAGATCTTGACTCGGTTCACGTCGCGAAGGCGCCTGCGCCAGGCCGCCCGTTCGGGCTCCAGCGCGGCGATCCGCGGTGTCGACGCCAGGCCGCAACGACGGCAGCGCGGCTCGCGGTCGAAGAGGAACGTGCCGCACCTCACGCACGCGGAGGACATGGCGAGCTCGACGCCGCTGGGGCCGCCGAACGGCGTGAGCTTCGCAAACGTGGCCGCGGTCTTGGTCGTGCCCGTCGGGGCGGTGCCATCGTGCCCGCACCATGGACACTTTCCGGGCTGGTGGGGCTCGCCCGGGAAGTCGCGGCAGAACAGGTGGACGGTGAACGAGCGACGACACGCCGGGCAGCCGAGCTCGGCGATGACCGGAGGGCCGGTCATGGCTGGCGCCGCTCGTCCACGTCGAGCAGCGCCAGCAGCTCGCCGACCGGCCGCGCCTGATCGACCACGCCCGTCACACAATGACGGTACCACGCACCGCGACGGCCCCAGGGCCGCCCCGCGAACCGCGCCTTGTACGCGCCGCCGCCAGTGTAGGATGGCGCCCAGTGCGCACCTTGTCCTCTGTGTGGGTAGTGCTGGCAGCTTGCTGCGTCGTGGCGTGCACGGGCACGATCACGCAGGGCGGGTCAGGCGACGACGTCGGCGGCGACGACGATACCGACCCGGGGATCGGGCCGCTCACGGTGAGCCCGTCTCAGGTGACGCTCGGCCGCGAGGGTCAGCAAGCCTTCACCGCGGCCCGGTCCGGCGCGGCCGCGGTCACGGTGACCTGGTCCGTGCAAGAGGGCGCCGGCGGCACGGTCACGGCCGGCGGCCAGTACACGGCGCCTTCGACCGACGGGACGTACACCGTGGTCGCGCTCGAGGTGGGCTCCGGCGCCCGGGCCGAAGCGACCGTGACGGTCGCCGAGCTGGTCGCGACCACGCACGGGATGGCGATCCCGGCCGCCCACCCGCGGCTGTGGTTCAACCCCAGCCGGCTGAGCCGGGCCCGCGCCTGGTTCGCGGCCAACCCGTTCACCGCGCCCACCAGCGAGGACAGCGGGGGTGGCTACGGCGACGTGGCGCTGCACGGCCTGCTGTCGAACAACGCCAGCGGCTCGTGCACGCGCGCGATCACCTGGGGCCTGTCGCGACTCGGCGATGTCGACGACAGCGGCGGCACCGCCTGCGACTCGTGCCGATGGACCGGCGAGCAGCTCATCCTCATCTTCGACTGGTGCTACGCCTACTTCACGCCGGCGCAGCGCGCCACCTACGTGGCCGGCGTGTCGACCGGCCTCCAGGCGTGGAGCCGAAAGAGCTGGGGTGGGCCCGGGATGTTCCAGAACAACTACTACTGGGGCTACCTGCGCAACGAGCTCGAGTGGTCGATCACGGCCTACGACGAGAACGTGCCGTGGGCCGAGGCCATGCTGACCTGGGTCTTCACCAACCGGCTCCAGAATGGCTTCAACCCGTCGACCCTCGCCGCGGGCACCAGCCGCGGCGGCATCGCGAGCGAAGGCTCCGAGTACGGACCGGTGGTGGGCGCCTACCCGCTCGTCCCGTTCGTGACCGCGAACCTGCTGGGCCGCAACCTCTACGAGGAGACCGACTTCTGGCGCGAGGCCGTCTACGCGGTCATCTACTCGACGACGCCGGCGCCGACCACGGTCCCCGACGTGACCGGGACCGGCTACACCATCTTCCCGTTCAGCGACGACGAGGGCTGGAACTCGCGGTTCCAGGCCCAGACTCACTACTTCCCCGACTTCATGACCACGATGGCGTCGTACTGGCCGACCCAGAACGTCGGCCGACATGCGCGCGAGTGGGCGAACATGGTCGGCGTCCGCCCGTGGCGGCACGTGCAGTCCGTCGATGTGCCCAGCACGCCGCTCGGGTTCAGCGGGCTCCCGCTCGACTTCTATGCCTCGGGTCCGCGTTACCTCTACGGCCGCAACGTGTGGGGCCCGAGCGCGACGACCTTCATGCTGCAGCTCGGGGATGCGGCGGAGAACACGATCGGCCATCAACACGGCGACTACGGCACGTTCCAGATCTGGCGGAACGGTCGCTTCATCTCGCACGAGTCGGCCGCCTACGCCGGCTCGGACGACAGCGCGGTGACCGGCTACGCCGGCACCGGCACCGTCGATGGCGCGCTCGGCATCGCGCACAACACCGTGCTCGTCAACGGCGCGAACCCGGGTCCCCAGTACTCGGGCCCCGAGGCGATCGTGGAGCGGCTCGAGTCGACCCCGGGCTACACGTTCGCGGTCGTCGACCTGGTCCCGCCCGCCACCCGCATGCAGGAGTGGCGGCGCGAGTTCGTGTTCGTGCGGTCGCTCGAGACGCTGGTCGTCCTGGACCGGCTGCAGACGGCGGACGCCGGCGCGACGAAGACCTTCATCAACCACTGCGAGACCGTCCCGGTCGTCGCGGCGAACAACAGCGCCACCTGCACGGTCGCCACCCAGGCGCTCACGATGACCACGCTGCTGCCGGCCCAGCGGACCTACCGCGTGGTCGACGAGGGCGCGCGCGTGTACAGCCAGCACCGGATCGAGGTCGACACCCGGCCCGGCACCGCGCAGAGCTACATCCTCACCGTGCTCGAGGCGAAGAACGCCGGCGACGCGAGCCTCACGCCGACGGTCGTCGACAACGGCGCCTCGTACACCGTCACCCTCGACGCCGCGACCACCATCACCTTCCAGAAGGGCATGGCGTCGGTCGGCGGGTCGATCCGGATCGGCGGCGCCGACACCCCGTTCCGGACCGGCGTCCAGACCATGTCGGTGACCGGCGACGGCCCGCGCTGGGCGCCGTAGGGCCAGCCCGCCGCGGCCGATGATGGACACCCTGTACCGGCGCCCCCTGCCCGCCGACGCGGTCGCGTTCTCGTCGGCGCCGGGGCGCGCGCTGTTCGCCGAGGCGCTCGCCACCGGCGGGCTCGACGGCTACTTCCCGCTGGCCGAGCAGTTCCACACCCAGGCCGATCCGGCGTTCTGCGGGCTCGGCTCGCTGGTGGTCGCGCTCAACGCGCTGGCGATCGATCCGGGCCGGCTGTGGAAGGGCCCGTGGCGGTGGTTCGCCGAGGATCTGCTCGACTGCTGCGTCCCGCTCGACGAGATCCGCCGGCGCGGCCTCGATCTCGACGAGCTCGCGTGCCTGGCCCGGTGCAACGCCGCCGAGGTCGAGCTCCATCGCGCCGAGCACGACGGCGTCGAGGCCTGGCGCGCCGCCCTGGCGATCGCGGCCGCGGGGTCCGCGGTCGTCATCGCCTCGTACGATCGCAGCGCGCTCGGCCAGACCGGCGCCGGCCACTTCTCGCCGGTCGGCGGCTACCACGCCGGCCACGACCTCGCGCTCGTCCTCGACGTGGCGCGCTTCAAGTATCCACCGCACTGGATCGGGGCCGAACCGCTGTGGCGCGCGATGCAGCCGGTCGATCCGGCCACCGGCCGCTCGCGGGGCTGGCTGGTGATCCGCGCGCGTGCGCACGGCGGCGCCGTCGGCTTCTCGCTCCGCTGCGACGGCGCCGGCTGGCAGGCGCTCGCCGACCGGCTGGCGAGGGTGGTCACCGAGCTGGCCGACATCGTCGACGTCGCCGCGCTCGCCCGCGCGGTCGTGCCGCTCGCCGGTCACCTGACGATCCGCGCCGCGGGCACCGAAGCCCACGCCGACGCACTCGCGAGCGCCCGGACCGGCGTGGCCCGCCTCGCCCTCCATGCTTACATCGTCGACGCGGTTGGCCCCACCCACGCCGAGGGCGTGGCGCTGCTCATGCTCGCGATCGCCGATCGCCTGCCGCCGCCGTGGCGGGCCGCGCTCGCGCCGCTGGTCGCGCTGACCGAGGTCGACGACGCGCTCGCCGGCGAGCTCACCAACCTGCGCGCCCAGATGGCCGCGGTGTGGACGCTGGGCGCGACCGGTCCCGGCTGCGCCGGTGCCGCGGGCTGCCGCTGACGCCCAGCTGGTCGTCGAGTAGGCGATCACGAACCGGCGGCGGTCCGACGGGTCTGCCGCAAGAAGTAGACGCAGCTCACCGTGAAGCACGTGGCGCACACGAGGCTGGCGACGTACGAGAAGTGACGGAAGAACACCAGCTTCGAGGTCTCGGCCTGCCCGAACACCTTGTAGAGCACCAGCGCGACCGAGCCGCCGTAGGCCACCGCGTCACTGATGTAGATCAGGAACACCGCGGTCGCGACCACGCCGAGCGCCGCGATGGTGCGGTCGAACAGCACCGACCCGTACGGGACGTAACCCAGGTAGAGGCCGAGCCCGACCAGGATCATCCACGTGCGCGGCCCGATCAGGCCCAGATCGAAGCTCAGCGTGCCCACGCCGATCATCACGCTGCCGACGATCATGATGACGTACGTCAGCAGGAGGCCGCGCCGGTTGTCCTTCACCAGGTAGAGCAGCGCGAGCACGACCATCACCGACAGCGCGATCGGGATCTCGGTCAGCGTGAGGTTGCTCGCGCTCGGCGCCGACCCGAGGTCGGTCCAGATCTCGGCCGCGTAGTTGTCGCGAAAGTCGCGGTACGCGGTCAAGAACAGGTAGACGAGCACCAGCAGGACCAGGCCCGGCAGGTACCGCCAGGTGAACGCGCGCCGCTCGGGCGCCGACATCGGCTCGCGCTCGGTGCGGGCGGCCACGTCGGCCGGGCTCGGCGGCGGGATCAGCGACAGCCCCCACACCGCCAGGAAGAACATGGGCAGGAACAGGAGGCCGGTGGTCGCGGGCATCCACGCCTCGCTCACGCCCTCGCCGAGCAGGGTCACGCCGACCGACTTCACCGCGCCGCTCGCGACCACGTAGGCGCAGCTGAGCCCGGCGCCGAGGATCTCCGAGGTGCGCCGGCCCTCGAGGAAGCTGAACACCACGCCCCACACGGTGCCGAGCGGCAGCCCGTTGAGGAACAGCGCCACCACCTTGCCCTCGGGCGGCACCACCGCGAACAGCACCAGCGCCGCCTCGGCCCACACGATCAAGAGCACCAGCGCCCACGCGCGCCGGCCCGGCTGCATCTCGGAGTTGAACTTGACGCCGAGCATCTTCGACAGCGCGTAGCCGGCGAGCTGGCTGATGATGAGCGCGCTCTTGAGATCGAGATCGCCGAGCGTCTCGCCGGCGTAGGTCGCCGCCGCGAACGGCTTGCGGAACGCGTACATGCAGAAGTAGGTCGTGAACGCCACCACGACCGCGTAGGTGGCGAACCAGCCCGGCGAGGCGCGGCCGAGCCAGCGGGTGATGCCCGCCCGGGTCGCGGCGGTCATCGGGTCGCGGCCTCCGCGGGCGCCGCGCGCTCGGCGATCGCGTTCCACAGCGGCAGCGCGACCACGGCCGCACCGAGCGCGCACGCCGACCAGAAGTAGAGCGCGGTGTGCCAGTCGTGATGGTCGACGATGTAGCCGGTGAGCTGATCGCCGGCGGCGGCGCCGAGATAGCCGACGAAGTTCACGAAGCCGACCGCGGCCGCCGCGCTGCCCCGCCGCGCGAGATCGACCGGCGCGGTGCCGACCAGCAGCACCTGCGGCCCGAAGATCATCGCGCCGATCAGGGCGAGCGTGACGATCGACAGCGGCAGGTTGGTCTGCACGATCGCGTCGTAGCCGATCGTCAAGAGCGCGAGCATCACCAGCATCGCGCAGATCGCGGGCACCCGCCGACCGCCGAGGAAGCGGTCGGTCACCCACCCCGCCAGCAGGGTCCCGGTGATCCCGCCGAGCGGCAGCACCGAGTACTTCAGCGCCGACTTGCCGATCCCGCCGGGCTGCACCTCCATCAGGTGCGCGACGCCCCAGTCGAGGAAGCCGAACCGGCACGCGTTGAGGAGCCCGAGCGACAGCGCCAGCAGCCACAGCTGCGGCGTCGCCAGGGTCAGGCCCAGGGTCGCCAGCCACGAACGCGTCGGCGCCCCGGCCACCCGCGCCACCGGCACCACCGGCGCGTCCGGCTGCTCGCGCAACGTCGCCAGCATGAAGAACGCGGCGGCGGTCAGCAGCACCGCCGGCACGTACAGCGCGCCGCGCCAGCCCAGCCACTCGGCCGACCAGCCCGACACGACGAACGTCAGGGCCCCCGCGAGCTGGTAGCCCGTGCCGATCACGCTGATCGCGCGGCCGCGCTGCACCGGCGGGAACCAGGCGGCGGCGACCCGCATCGTCGGCGGCCAGCCCAGCGCCTGGAAGTAGCCGTTGCACGCCCAGATGAAGAGCAAGAAGTAGAAGCCGGTCACCAGCCCGAACAGCACGTTGAGCGCGGCCGACACCAGCATGCCGACCGCGAGCAGCCGGCGCGCGCCGAACCGCTCGGCCAGCTGGCCGTTGACCAGCTGGCCCACGCCGTAGCTGAGCTTGAGCGCGCCGAGGATCCAGCCGACCTCGGTGGCCGTGAGGTCGAGCTCGGCCCGCATCCCGGGCACCGCCGCCGACAGGTTGCTCCGGCAGAAGTAGAAAGCGCCGTAGGTGAGCCACAGGACCCACATCACCTGCGACTGCGCGCGATCGAACCGAACCTGCCTGTGCCGGGTCATCGCGTCGGGAGTTGTCCTACGGCACGCCGCCGGCGACAACCGAGTGGCGACGCATTACGGGTGACGGCGGAGCGGCGGCCCGGTGACGCCGGTCGCGGTCAGCGCGCCTCGGCGCCGGCTCACTGGCCGCAGGAGACCAGCACTTCGACCTGGCTGTCGCCGGTCTCGCGGATCTTGCCGATGCCGCGCGCGAAGAAGAACTCCTTCACCGCCACGCCGCCGGCGGTGCGGGTCCGGCGCAGCTGGACGCACGAGAACGTGCCCAGCGGCGACTCGCACGGCGCCGCGGCGTTCACGACCAGCCAGCTGTCGGTGTTGGGCACGGTGGTCATGACCCCCAGGGCGTCGGTCGAATTCTCGACGTACGCTTCGTCCCAGGTCGCGCCCGTGACCAGCCGGGCCGGCGTCTCGTCCAGGCGGAGCTGGCTGGGGTCGTAGGTCGTGGTCCGGTCGACCGCGCCGGTGTCGGTGATGTCCTCCTGCTTCAGGCGCACCACCCGGTCGCCCTCGAGGCGAAGCAGGCTGCGGGTGCTGCCGGCCAGCTTGCCCGTGGTCTGGACGATCACCGCGCCGAAGGTCGGATCGGTGCCGGCCGCCAGCGACTGAGCCTTGGTCTTCCGCTGGCCGGTCTGGACGTTGGTGACCTGGTAGCTCCACGTCAGGCCGGCCTCGAACGGCAGCAGCCGCGCGCTGCCGAACCCGCACACGTCGTCCCCGGGACCGATCACGCCGCCTCCTTCGGAACCACCACACGCCGCGAGCGAGAACGCGAGCACCAGCGCACCGAGCTTGTTCGAATACATGATCACTTCAGCTCCGTTTCTGATTTGAAAGCCACGCCGAGTTGCAGACGCACGATGGTCGCGTCGCTGCTCGCCGCGGCCGTGTCCTGCGCAAGCCGCCGGCCGCCCTCGAGCTGCAGGCGGAGCTTGCCGGTGATCCACAAAGCGGCGCCGCCGGTCACCTCGGTGATCCGGTCGCCGGCCTGGTCGGTCGACGGCTCGTACCAGCCGAGCGCCGCGTACGGCTCGATCATCTTCAGGGGACCCGCGAGCTCGAGCCGAGGCGCGGCCAGCGCCTGCGCGGCGATGAACTGGCCGGTCTGGGCCCCGTTCACGTAGGTGGTGGCGTTGGCGCCGGCCATCGCTTCGAGCCACACGCGCAGCGGCTCGAGCTCGAGGAAGCCCTCGAGCGAGCCGAACGCGCGGTGACGGTAGCTGTCGGGGGCGGCCTGACGGCCCAGCGTGCCCATCCAGCCGCCGGCGACCGCGACGTGGAGGCCGGGCGTCGGCTCGATCTCGAAGCGCGCGAGCAGGTCCTGGTTCACCTCGGACGCCGGCAGCGCCAGGTCGCTCGCGAGGTCGCTCTCGTGAACCGTGAACGTCAGCGCGGGGTTCATCGCGCCCGGCAGCTCGAACGCGAGCGAGACGCCGTCGCCACGACCGCCGGCGAACAGCAGGCGCCGATCGTCGATGCGGAGCTCGGACAGCAGCCCGCGATCGACCCGCGGCAGGTCCCACGTCGATGCGAGGCCGATGAAGCTCACCGGGCGCTTGAAGCGGCCGGCGGTGACCGCGAGGAACGGGACGGGTTTGTAGCGGATGAAGGTGTCCTTCAGCTCGGGCTGCGCGCCCGCGAAGTCGACCTCGAGATCCATGCGGAGCCGCTTGTTGGGGCGGTACACGAGAAAGGCGCGGGCGCTGTCGATCGAGCG
>JBKJLC010000144.1:0-17136 GCA_046597055.1 Kofleriaceae bacterium
GCGGCGGCGGATTGGTGGCTTGCCGTCCGTCGCGGTCAACACCATTGCCCGGTTAGATCACGGGGGATCGTCCCCTACAACTTATTTCGATCAACCCTCTGAGCCAGGGCGAGCGCAAGCGAGCCCGCCGCCTCCGGGCAGCCCGTCGAAGATCACGTGCGGCACCTTGGCGCTCTGCCCTTCGACACGGCGCCTGCGGCGCCGGCTCAGGGCCACCGGAAAGGGGGACACGGCGCCTGCGGCGCCGGCTCAGGGCCACCGGAAAGGGGGAACACGGCGCCTGCGGCGCCGGCACAGGGCCACCGGAAAGGGGGAACACGGCGCCTTCGGCGCCGGCAAGGGCGTCGCACAGAGGCATCTCGGTCGAGCTCCGGGGGTTCGAGGCCAGCACGGAGGGCGAGCCGAGGCGGGGACGAGGTCCCAGGCGCGCTCGTAAGTTCCACGGCCGGGTGGCGCATGCGTCGGCGGGTTGGGGCAATGGCACCGACGTGCGTCACGCCCGGGGACCCCGGATCGAGCAAGCGCCGGGACCTCGTCCCCGCCCACGGCGAGACCGGCCGCGGACCACGGCGTCACGGCGTCACGGGCGTCACGGCGTCACGGGCGTCACGGGCGTCATGGGCGTCATGGGCGTCATGGGCGTCATGGGCGTCATGGGCGTCATGGGCGTCATGGGCGCCACGGGTCAATCCGAGGGGCCGATCGCGAGCTCGATCACGATCGGCCGGTGATCCGAGCCGATCGGGGGACCGACCCGACGGTCGACCACCGCGAGGTCGGGCGAGACCAGCGCGTGATCGATCGGGATCCCGAACCAGCCGAGGCGCGACGGGAAGGTCGCCTGCACGCCGAAGCCGCGTCGGCTGTCGCGCAGGCCCGAGCGAGCGACCACGCGCTGGAATGCCGCCGACCAGGGGGTGGCGTTCAGGTCGCCGATCAACAGACACGGGCCGGTGGCGGCCGCCGCCAGCGCCGCGATCGCGTCGAGCTGCGTGCGCTGGAGTGCCAGGGCGGTCGAGCTGACCGGGGGCACCGGATGGGCGCCGATCACGGTCAGGCCGCCGGCGGCCGGGGCGAGCTCGACCACCGCGACCGGCACCTCGTGGCCGACGTCGACGATCCGGCTCCGCGTGAACGGCGTCCGGGCGTAGATCGCCACCCCGAAGTTGTCGGTGCGCGGCGCCTCGACCCGCGCGGGATACCCGGTCAGGGCCGGCGCCAGGTCGTCGAGCCAGCCGCGGTCGACCTCGAGCAGCACGACCACGTCGGCCCCGGTCCGCTCGATCAGGCGGGCCAGCGTGACGCGATCGCGGTTCTGGGTCAGGACGTTGGCGGCCAGCACTCGCAGCCGGATCGCGCCGGCCGGCGCAGATGTCCGGAATCCGGACAGCGCGGGCGCCACCACGATGAGGTTGACCAGCGCGATCAGCCCGACCAGATCGGCCAGCGCGGCCCGGCGCACCGCCGCCGCGATCGCGGTCGCCACCAGCGCCGCCGCCAGGTAGTGCAGGTGGAAGTGCTCGGCGAGCGTGAACGGCCAGACCCCGGCCCCGACCACCGCGGCGGCGGTCACGGCGGTGAGCCCGGCGGCGCCGATCCAGAGCAGGGTGAGGCCGAGCCCGACCAGCGAGATCCGGGCCCAGGCGGGCGCGGTCAATTCATCTCGGCGCGCTCGGCCAGCTTCTCGAGGACCTCGTCCACGAAGTCGTCGGGCGGCACGAACTCGTAGTGCTCTTCGGTCTCGCGGGTCGGCAGGGTCCGGATCGCACCGTCGCGCCACCAGTACAGGTTGGGCGAGATCGAGCCGGGCCCCTCGGCGCACATGCTGGCCGCCATCACGACCATGGCGTCGATCGCGCGCAGCGCGCTGGGATCGACGATCGCGTGCCACACCAGGGTGTGCCGGTTGGGGACCGCCGCCAGCACGCCGAACGGCGCCTCGTCGGTGACCAGGTCGCCGAGCAGGAGCAGGTTCGACGCGATGAAGAAGCTCTCGCCGGTCATCGCGTGGATGGTCGCGCCGCCGACGTCGATGTCCTCGATCGAGCCGTGCTCGGTGCGGCGCTGGTTGGCGAGCGCCTGGTAGTACAGCTCGTCGCGCGCGACGTCCCACTTGCCGAGCGAGTCCGACGCCACCGTGACCACGTTCGACGGCAGGTCGTAGCAGAGCACCGCGGTCAGGTCGTCGGCGATGTCGCGCAGCACGAACTGCTCGGTGCCGCCGCTGAAGGTGTCGCGCGAGTACAGCCGCAGCTTGAGGTGGGGCCGGGCCGCAACCAGGTCGGCGCCGAGCTGACCGGCGAGCTCGCGATCGCCGCGGCCGGCCACCAGCGCGTCGAAGTGCGACGAGATCACGGTCGGGTACGACTCGATGCCGGCGGCGCGGCACAGCTGGGCCAGGTTGGTGAGGCCGAGCGCCTCGTCCTCCTCGCTGCCCCAGGCCGCCCACAGCACGCCGTCCTCGAGGCGGTAGTCGACGTTGCGCCGGGCCAGCTCGGTGGTCAGCGCGCCGACGAACTCGCGCCACTCGTCCTCGGTCAAGAACCCCGCCCACGCGGGCCGGTCGGCGGGATCGAAGTCGCTCACGAAGCGCGTCCCGGGGTGGCGGCGCGCGGTGACCCGCGGTGCGAGCTATTCGACATGGAGGGCATAGATCTGCATGAGGTCGGCGCGGGCCGTGAAGGTGGGCGCGCCCTGCTCGATCGCGGCGCACTGGGCGGTGTGGAATGACGGAAACGACGGCTTGCCGAGCACCAGGGCGGCGAGCACGCTGATGCCCGGTTCGTGGCCGATCACCGCGACCGAGCCGCCCCGCGCAGGCAGGGCCTCGAGCGCGCGCCGGGGATGGCAGCCCGGCGCCAGCGGCGGCAGCACCTCGACGACGCCGAGGAAGTCGAGGCCGGCCGCGAGCAGCTCGGCGGTCTGCACCGCGCGCGGGAGCGGCGAGGTGACGATCGCGTCGAGGGTCACGCCGTGCGCGCGCAGCAGCCGGGCCAGGCCGCGGGCCGCTTCCCGGCCGCGCGCGGACAGCCACCGCTCGGAGTCGGAGCCCGCCACCTCTTCGGGCACCGCGTCGGCGTGACGGACCAGGTAAAGCTTCACGAGACGATCGAGCATCCCGTGGGCCGGCCTCGGCTGTCAACGCACGCCGCCACCGGGCGTGGCCGCGTCGACCGGGCCCGCGGGGTGTGCGCCGGCGCCGCGGTCACGGCGTGGCCGGCGCGGGGGCCGGCAGCAGCTCGGGCGGGATCTGATTGGGCATGGTGGGGACCGCGCCGCCGTAGATCCAGCTGTACGCGAAGAACGAGCCCAGCACCCGCTTCGAGTAGTTGCGCGCCTGGTCGTCGACGATGCCCTCGATGAACTCGTCGGCCGGCCAGGTCCCGCGGACCCGCAGCATGCGCTTCACGCCACCCTCGCCGGCGTTGTACGAGGGCGGCACCAGGTGCTTGAAGCCCTGCCAGTGCTGGAAGAGGTAGCCGAGGAAGCGGGCCCCGATGGTCACGTTCTTCTCGGGGTCGCGCAGGCTCTCGCGGGTCGGGGCAATCCCGGTGCCCTTGGCGAACCGGCTGGCGGTCGACGCGATCATCTGGGTCAGGCCGATCGCGTTGGCGTACGACTCGAGGAGCGGGTTGAACGCGCTCTCCTCGCGCACGATGGCCTGCAGCATCTCGAGCACGACGCCGTTCTTGTCGGCGTGGGTCTTCAGCAGTTCGAAGAACGCGCGCGGGTACGCGATCTTCCAGCGCGCGCGGTTGGTGCCGACCGGCCACTGCCGCTTGTAGTCGAGGATGTGCCAGCGGGTCGGCCAGTGCGCGGCGCCGTGGCGACCGGCCCGGTCGTACAGCCACGCCATCGCCCACAGCTTCTCGATCAGGTCGGGGTCCTCGACGCGCTTCTTGTCGCGCGGCGGCACCAGCTCGAGCCGGCGCAGCTCGGCCTCGGCCTGATCGCCGAGCCCGAGCCGGATCAGCTCGACCGCGCGCGCGAACCCGGGCGTGGCGTACTCGGGCCGCGACTTGAACTGGAACGCGGGCGCGGCCGGATCGAAGCCGGCCGGGTCGGAGGTGAGCTCCCGCTCCAGCGCGGTGAAGCGCGCCGGGGCGGTCTCGCGCAGGCGGTTGAGCGCGAGCATCGCGTAGTACGACACCGGGTAGGCGCGGACCGTGGCCTCCCACGAGGCGACCGCCGCGGCGCGCTGGCCGCGGCGCGCCTCGGCCCGCCCGATCCAGTACTGGGCCTGGCCCTCGGCCCAGTAGTTGTCGTCGATCGGCACCAGCGCGATCTGCTGCTGCCAGTACGCGATCGCGCGGGCGTCCTTGCCGTCGCGATAGGCGCGCCAGCCGAGCCGCCACATCGCCTCGGCCCGCATGTCACCGGTGGGGAACTGGGTCGGCAGCTTCTCGAGCGCGGCGGTGACCTTGGCGTCGTCGTTGAGGTCGGCCCACTCCTCGGCCTCGCGCAGGAGCGCGTCGTCGGTGAAGCTGTGGGTCGGGTCGACCTGCTGGGCGGCCTGATAGCGCGCGACGCCGGTGGTGTGATCGCCGGTGAACGCGTAGGCGCGCCCGGCCTGGTACGCGCTGCGGATCTCGAGGTCCTTGTTGCCGGCGAGCTTGCACGCGGCCATCGCCTGGTCGAAGGCCGGCGCGGCCGCCTTGCGATCGCGGGCCTTGAACAGGCTCTGCGCGCGGTGGTAGGTCGCGACGCAGGCCTCGGCCGGCGTGATCCCGGGCGCGGCCATGGCGGCGGCGAAGTCGGCCTCCGACGCCGGATTGCGCATGGCGTCGAAGTGGACCTTGCCGCGCGCGACCAGCTCGGTGGCGGTCAGGGGCGCGGCCGCGGCGGCGCCGGCCGGGCCGCCGGTCTTCGCGATCGCCTCGAGCCGGGCCTGGGCCTTCTTCGCCCACGACGACGCCGGCTCCTCGACGGTGATCGCGCGGTACGCGATCACCGCCTCATCGAGCGGGCCGGCCTGCTGCTCGATCGCCTCGGCGAGCCGGAACCGCGCCTCCGAGCGGCGGATCCCATCGGGGCGCTGCGCGAGGTAGTCGCGGTAGTGCGCGGCGACCGCCGCTGCGTCGCCCTGGCCGCGCACCAGATCGCCGACCAGCAGCGCGGCGTCGGCGCCCGCGATCGAGTCGGCCGGGACCGCGCGGGCCAGGGTCAGCGCGGCCGCGGCCTGGCGGCCGAAGTAGCGCGCGCGCGCCTCCTGGTAGCGGATCCAGTCGGCCAGCACCGGCAGGCCGGTCCGGGCCTCGGCGAAGCCGCTCGCGGCCGCATCCCAGCGACCGAGCCGCGCCTGCGCGAGCGCGATCAAGAGCGCGGCCCGCGCCCGTCCCGCGGGGTCGGTGGCGGGCAGGGCGGCCTTCACCCGGGTGAACCCGTCGACCGCGCCGGCCCAGTCCTCGAGCGCGAACCGATCGGCCGCGAGCTTGCCCTCGCCCTCGGCGAAGAAGGGCCGGCCCATGTCCTCGGTGAGCGCCGCGACCGAAGCGGGTGGCGCAGCGGGGGCGGTCGGATCGCTCGCCGGGGCGGCGTCATCGCTCTCGGCGATCGCAGGCGTCGAGTCGGCCGGGATGGTCGGGCGCCGGCGCCCGGCGTCGTCGCCCGAGCACGCGCCGCCACAACCCAGGAGGGCACCCATCACCACCGCGACGACGCGCGCCGAAGACCGCATGCTAGACCGTAACAACGCGGATCCCCCTCGGCAAATTCCGTGGGCCGGCTTCCGACGACGAAACGGGTTCCGGGCTCAGGGTAGGGTCGGCTCTTGCTCGACGTCCGCGCCCACCACGCGGTTCCGTCCCGCCTGCTTGGCGCGGTACATCGCGCGATCGGCGGCCGCGATCAGCTCGGTGACGGTCGACACCGGGATCACCGGGAACACCGCGACGCCGATCGAGACCGTGAGCTTGAGCACCGGGCCGTCGTCGACCGCAACCTCGAGCTCCTCGACCGTGCGGCGGAGCCTTTCGGCCAGGAGCATCGCGCCGTCGACCCCGATGGAGCGGGTCAGGACCACCAGCTCCTCGCCGCCATAGCGTGCGACGACATCTTCGGTCCGCACGGTCTGGAGGAGCGCCCCCGCGATCGCCTGCAGCGCTGCATCGCCGGCCAGGTGGCCGCGCCCGTCGTTGACCCGCTTGAAGTGGTCGACGTCGATCAGCAGCATGCCGAGCTGGGTGCCGTGGCGGCGGGCGAACCGCAGCTCGGCGTCGATGCGCTCGTCGAGGTAGCGCTTGTTGTAGAGCCGGGTCAGGCCGTCGCGCAGCGCCGACTCGACCAGCTTCTCCTGGTACGAGTCGTCGAGCGCGTCGTGATACGTGAACTTGAGGATCGTGCCGCGGCCGAGCTGGAGCTTGTCGCCGTCGGTGAGCCGGGTCACGGACCGGACCCGCAGGCCGTTGATGAACGTGCCATTGCGGCTGCCGAGGTCCTCGAGCCACACGTCGCCATCGCCGTCACGGCGGAGCCGGGCGTGGGCGCGCGACACGCCGTCGTCGTCGACGTTGATGTCGGCGCGCTGGCTGCGGCCGACGATCGTCTCGGCGCGGTCGAGGTGGAAGAGGGTGCCGACCCGCGAGCCCGACAACACGAGCACGCAGGCCCGGTCGCGCGACGTCGTCGATGGGCGGACGAGGTCCCCCTCGCGGGTGACGTTGGTGGTGTCGTGCTCCCAGTCGCTCAACCTGCTCATGGTAGGGAGCCAGGAGGTGCGGGGTCAACTCTTGCCGTGCGCGCACGCGCTGGGAAGCGCTCTCAGGGTCGGCCCGGGGCCGGGGCGGGCGGCGCCAGCACGATGACGGCGGGGTCGCCGAGCCGGGCGACCCAGGCTGCGACCCCCAGCTCGCCGCCGGGGCCGACCGCGATCGCCTGGACCCGCCCGGGCAAGCGGAGCAGGACCCGGTCGCCGGCGCGGACCTCGTGGCCGGCGGCCGCGAGCGCCTGGCCACGCCAGCGCATCGCCGGCGCGGCGCCCTCGGTCTCCGCCAGGGTAGGGACGGAAAACCCGCGGCTCCCGGCGGCGTCCGCCACCCACAGTCCGCCGGGGCCGGCGTCGAGCCGCGCGACCGGGGCAGCGCCGGCCAGGCACTGCACGAGCGCACCGTCCGGGAGCCGACGCAGGCAGACCACGCCGGTCGCGTCGCCGACGGCGAGCCACCCGCCGGCGCCCTCGGGGAGCCACGCCAGCGCGGTGACGTCGGCGCCCACCGGCCAGGTCGCGACCACACCGCCGTTCGCCAGGTCGATCTCCCGGACCCGCTGATCGTCGCCGCCCACCCAGGCGCGGCCGCCGCCGACGGCGAGCGCGGGCAGGTCGCGCTCGGGCGGCCCGAGATCGACCCGCTGCCGCTCCCGCCCGGTCGTCAGCGCCCGGACGACCAGCGCGAACCGCTCCTCGAGCTCGACCGTGACGACGGTGTCGGTGGTGACCGCCACCGCGTAGGCGAGGCTACCGCGGGCCAGGACCCGCGCGCCCGGGGGCAGGCCGGGTCGCGAGGCCGCGCAGCCCGCGAGCACCACCAGCAGGGCGGCGCCGCGCGGCGCTCGGCTCAGAATCAGATTCAGGCCCGGCTCCGGATCCAGGCGGCGAGGTCGTGCAGGGCCTGCGCGGACGGGCCGAGCGCGCCGGCGATCGCCACCGCCTCGCCGGCGAGCTCCGCGATGCGCGCGGCCGCCGCGGTCGCGAGCTCCGGAAGCTCGCCGTCGTCGCGATCGTCGGCGTGCTGGAACGCGATGCCGATCGCGAGCCCGTAGCGCGCCAGCGAGGCGCGGACGGCGGGATCGGCGCCGGCGGCGATGGCGCCCAGCTCGGTGGCGGCCGCGAACAGCGCGCCGGTCTTGCCGGCGTGCAGATCCTCGACGGTGGCGAGGTCGAGCGCGGCCCCGCCGGCGGTGCGCGACAGGTCGACCGCCTGGCCGCGCAGCAGCTCGTCGGCGCCGGCGCGCCGGGCCAGGGTCGCGACCGCGGCCGCGCACGCCGGCCCCAGATCGGCCAGGCAGCCGAACGCGAGCGTCAGGAGCGCGTCGCCGGCGAGGATCGCGATGCCCTCGCCGAACGCGACGTGCACGGTCGGCTGTCCGCGCCGCAGCGCGTCGTCGTCCATCGCCGGCAGGTCGTCGTGGACCAGCGTGTACGCGTGCAGGAGCTCGAGCGCGGCCGCCGCGGGCAGCGCCTGGGTGAGGGTCCCACCGCACGCCTCGCAGGCCGCGACCACCAGCGCGGGTCGCAGCCGCTTGCCGGGACCGGCGGCGGCGTAGTGCATCGCCTCGCGCAGGCGGCCGGGGTCGGTGGCAGGCACCGGCAGGCGGCGCTCGAGCTCGGCATCGACCGCGGGCCGGACTCGATCGAGGAAGGCGCGGACCGGCGCGGGAGCCGCGCCAGGATCGATCGTGACGGTCATGGGACGGTGGGTTGTACCAGCTCGCGTACGCGGTCGATGAGCGCGCGGCCGTCGATCGGCTTCGCGAAGAACCCGACCGCGCCGCAGGCGAGCCCCTCCTCGATGTCGGCGGGTGCGCTCCGGCCCGAGACGAACAAGACCGGGATCTCCTGCCACTCCGGGTGCTTCTTGAGCGCGCGGCACAGCTCGAACCCGTCGATCCAGGACATGTTGACGTCGAGCAGGATCAGGTCGGGGCGATCGACCTGCAGCGCGGACACCAGGCGCAGGCCGTTGGAGGCGAGCGCGACGTCGTAGCCGGCGCGGCGGAGCACGTCGGCGAGATACTCGCGGACCTCGCGATCATCGTCGACGACCGCGACCAAGGTGCGCCGGGGGCCGTGGGTCACGGTTCGTCGGCCGCGACTTCGTCGAGGGGCACCGACCGTGCGCCCCCGGCGATCAGCAGTTCGACGCGCTTTTCGGCGCCCTCGAGCAGCTGATGGCCGCGCTGAACGAGCCCGACCCCCTCCTCGTACGCGGTCAGCGACTCCTCCAGGGAGAGGCTGCCGGCCTCGAGACGTTCCACGACCTTACGCAGTCGGGCCAGGACCGCGTCGTACCCCTCGGAGCCGTCCGTCGACGCCATGACGCGCGAGCATAACCGACGACCTCGGATCCGACACCGCCGCAGCCCACCGAGATCGCATCTGAAAACACGCAGGCGGTATTACCCGTTGACGCACGCCGCGTTGCAGGGAAAATGAAAACATGTCTGGGTCTGTTAGCCCCGAGTTTCATCATGGTGACGCGCGCCAGCTCAAGGAGCGTTGGCGGGCGTACCTCACCGACAAGCGGCTCAACACGACCAACCAGCGCGAGGCGATCGTCGATCAGTTCTTCCGCACAAAAGACCACATCTCGATCGACGAGCTCCTGGCCCGCGTCCGCAAGCGTCACCAGAAGGTCGGCTACGCGACCGTCTACCGGACCCTCAAGCTCCTGGTCGAGAGCGGCCTCGCCATCGAGCGCCAGTTCGGCGATGGCCAGGCGCGCTTCGAGGTCGCCGGCGAGCACCATGACCACCTCATCTGCGCCAAGTGCAACCTGATCCTCGAGTTCGAGGACGACGAGATCGAGCACCTGCAGGAGAAGGTCGCCCAGCGCCTCGGCGGCTTCTCCGTGATCCGCCACCGCCACGAGCTCTACGCCCTGTGCCCCAAGGCGCGTGGCCTCGACGATCGCTGCCCCAACGAGAGCGCGCGCTCGTGACCGCCCGACACCCGGCTCGCGCGGCCGCGGTGCTCGCGATCGCCCTCGGCGCTGGCTGTGGCGGTGGCGGTGGTGACGCTGACGCGACCGACGCCGCGGTGATCGAGCCCGACGCGCCGGCGTGCGACTACGCGACCCCGCGCGCGGTGGCGCCCGAGGTGTTCTGGGGCCCGACCGGTCTCGAGAACCGCGTGGTCGACCTGATCGACGGCGCGACCGGCTCGATCGACCTGCAGATGTACTCGTTCACGGTCGATCGCATCGTCGATCGCCTGGTCGCGGCCGACCGGCGCGGCGTGACGACGCGCGTGCTGCTCGACCCCAGCCAGCTCACCCCACGGACGAAGACCGATCTCGAGGCCGGCGGCGTCGAGGTCAAGCTGGCGCCGGCCGGCTTCCCCAACGCGCACGCGAAGTACCTGGTGATCGGCGGCACCACCGCCGTGATCCTGTCGACGAACTTCACGAACGCGGGCTTCGACGACCAGCGCAACTACGGCGTGATCGATCGCGATCCACAGGACGTCGCCGATCTGGCGGCGATCTTCGCGGCCGACTGGGCCGGCCAGCCCGCGACGATCGGGTGTTCGCGGCTGGTGACGTCGCCCGGCGACGCGCGCGCGCGGGTGCTGGCGATGATCGCGGGCGCGCAGCGGACCCTCGACGCCGAGCTCTTCTACATCACCGACTCGGCGGTGCGGCAGGCGATCGTGAGCGCGCGGGCGCGCGGGGTCGTGGTCCGGGTGCTGCTTGCGCACCCCGACGACATGGCGGAGAACGCCGCGATGGCCGACACGCTGAAGGCGGCCGGGGTGTCGGTGAAGGTGATGGCGACGCCGGTCGTGCACGCCAAGCTGCTGGTCGCCGACGGGGTCGCCCTGATCGGGTCGCACAACATGTCGCCCACGTCGTTGCGCGACAACCGCGAGGTCGGCGTGCTGGTGCGCGAGGGGAACGCGGCGGGGGTTGCGGTGCAGCGGTTCGAGCAGGACTGGACCAGCGCGACGGCGTGGTGACGTAGCGCGGGACGCCGGGCGCACAAGCGGCCCGCGCCGCAGCAACCGTCTCCGTCTCCCTCTCCGTCTCCCTCTCCGTCGCCGTCTCCCTCTCCCCCGCGCATGGCCCGCCTACTGCGCCATGATCCGCTCGACCTCGGCGGTCTCGCTCTTCGGCAGCAGCCGCACCGCGCACCGCCCCGGCCCCGACGGCAGCTCTCCGATCACGTACACGCTCGCGTTCTGCCACCGCGCCCGGACCCCGCGCTCCTCGACGGGCACGCCGAAGCTGGTCCGTAGCCACTGCGTCAGCGCCGCCTCCTTGCACCCGCGGATCTGCAGCTGGATCTCGATCACCTTCGCGTCCGGCGTCGTGCCGCCGAAGTACAGGTCGACATCGGCGTTCTGACCGGCCAGCGCGAGCGCGGGCTGCCCGAAGCACCAGGTGCCCTTGCGCCCGTCGGGCAGATCGGTTGGCTCACACCGCCCGGTCGCCTTGGCGAGCGTCAGCTTCTTCACGTGGTAGGGGCCGATGCCGGCGAACTCCGGCTTGCCCGAACACCCCGATCCCGCCACCGCCGCCGCCGCCACCATCGCGAACACGATCCTACGAGGCCCTCGCGTCATCCGTCGACTATGCCACGACCCCCACGAGCGTCACCTCGACCATCACGATGTCCTCCATCTTGATCATCAAGAACCGCGGCGCGGCCAGCCCGAGCGTGCGGATGTCGAGCTCGAACCGCCCGGTCGCGGCCAGCCGGCCCCCGTCGAGCGTGCCCTCGCCAGCGACGACCAGCGGCACCTCGCGCCCGCGCCAGCGCAGCGTGCCCTCGGCGTTGGCCGTGAACCGACCCGCGCCGCCGTCGACCACCTGCACGTCGCGCACGCGCACCAGCTCGAACGTCGCGCGGGCGTGCTCGTCGAGCGCGAAGTCCTTGCGCAGCTTGCGGTTGCGCAGCCAGTCGCCGGCATCGAACTGGGTCATGTCGACGGTGAAGGTCGCGGTCGCACCGGTGGTCGCCAGCGTGACCGCCTCGGCGGCGACGTCGCCGGTGACCGCGCTCCAGACCGTGGACGTGTCGTGGAGCGTCGAACGCGCCTTCACGACCAGCTTCGACCCGGCTCCTACCTTGTAGCGCGGCATCGCGGGCGACCTGCGGCTCGGCCTAGGCCGACACGCACTGCAGCATCAGGGTGGTGACGTTGTCGGTACCACCCGCACGGTTGGCCGCGTCGACCAGCTCGGCGACCGCGCGCTCGAGCGACTTCGCGTTGGCGGAGATCTGCAGGATCTGTTCGTCGTGGACCATGCCCGACAGGCCGTCCGAGCACAGCAGGAACACGTCGCCGCTCTTGATCTGGTGCGCGCGGATGTCGACCTGGACCGTCTCGCGCATGCCGAGGGCGCGTGTGATGACGTTCTTGTGAGGGAAGTTGCGCTCCTCCTCTTCGGTCATGTCGGGCTTCGCTTCCTTGTAGTCCTCGAGGAGCGAGTGGTCGCGCGTCAGCTGCGTGATCGCGCCCTCGCGGACCCGATAGACGCGCGAGTCGCCGACGTGGCCGACGTACGCCTTGTCACCGGCGACCAGCGTCGACACGATCGTGGTGCCCATGCCCTTGTAGCGAATGTCGCGGCACGAGGTCTCGAAGATGCGGAGGTTGGCGAGCTTGATCGCGCAGACCAGCCGGTTCTCCACGTACGACAGCGACCGGTCCATCTTGTAGGGCCAGGTGACGTCCTCGTCCTCGCGCGTGCGCTGGTAGAACTCGCCGATCGTCTCGGCCGCCATCTTGGAGGCGACCTCGCCGGAGGCATGACCGCCCATTCCGTCGGCAACGATGAAGAGCTGCTCGTCCTCGATGAGGGAGAAGTAGTCTTCGTTGTGGGTCCGCTTCATGCCCACGTCAGTCTTGGCGGCGTACCGGATCTTCATGGGCGGGGCGGAAGGGGGGACGGGATTCCCACGTCCGAAGGATAGGTTGGCTGTGAAAGGCGCGTCAACCGATCGGGCCGTCGGACGGCTCGCTTCGCGCACTCGCCGTGCCTGGTAGAGTGCCGGCCGTGCATGCCGAGATCCTCACCATCGGAGACGAGCTCACGCGCGGGGAGATCGTCGACACCAACTCCTCCTGGCTGGCCGCGCAGCTATGGGATCTCGACGTCACCGTGCGCTGGATGACCAGCTGCCGCGACGATCGGGGAGATCTCCGGGCCGCGCTGGCGGCGGCGACCACGCGCGCCGATCTCGTCCTTTGCTCGGGAGGGCTGGGGCCCACCGAGGACGATCTCACCGTCGACACGGTCGCCGAGGTCGCCGGGGTCGAGGTCGCGATCGACGAGGCTGCCCGGGCGCGGCTCGAGGGCTTCCTCGCCAGCCGCGGCCGCCCGGTATCCGCGGTGAATCTGCGACAGTGCCGGGTGCCGGTCGGCGCGACGGTCCTGCCCAATCCGGCCGGGCTCGCCCCGGGCTTCGAGATCACGCTCGGCGGCACGCCAGTGGTGTGCTTGCCCGGGGTCCCGCGCGAGATCCACGCGATCTTTGCCGGCGCCCTGCGGGCCCGGGTCGCCGAGCTCCGCGCGGGCCACGGCGCCGCCCCGCGGATCGCGCGCCGGACCTACCGGGTCTTCGGTCGCTCCGAGTCGCAGCTGTCCGAGGCGCTGCGCGGCCTCGTCGACGGCATCGCGGGCGCGTCGATCCACTACCAGCTCAAGTTCCCCGAGGTGCTGGTCAAGCTGGTCGTCCGCGATCCGGACGCAACCGCCGCCGAGGCGCGCCTGCGCGATCTCGACGCGGCGCTGCGCAGCCGGGTCGGCGACTGGCTCTACGGCGTCGGTGACGAGCCGCTCGCCACCGTCGTCGGCCGCGCCCTCCTGACCGCGGCGCGAACCGTCTCGGTCGCCGAATCGTGCACCGGCGGCATGCTGGGCGGGTTGCTGACCGACGCCGCCGGTTCCTCGGGGTACTTCGTGGGCGGCGCGATCGTCTACGCCAACCGCGAGAAGGTCCGTCAGCTCGGGGTCAGCGAGGCCACGCTCACTGATCACGGCGCGGTCAGCGAGGCCACCGCGATCGAGATGGCGCGTGGCGCCCTCGCCCGGTTCGGCACCGACCTGGCGATCGCGATCACCGGGATCGCCGGCCCGGACGGGGGCACCCCGGACAAGCCGGTCGGGACCGTATGGATCGCGCGGGCCCAGGCCGACGGCGCCGTCGCGACCTTCCGCCTGACGTGGCCCGGCGCGCGCGACCAGGTCCGCCTGCTCGCCGCCTGGTGGGGGCTCAAGATGCTCCATGATGTCGTCGGTCCGCGCAGCGAGGTGGGCTCGTGACCTCCGAGGCGCCCGGCGCCCCGCCGCCCGCGCCGGCCGATCGGGCGATGCGCCTGTTCGTCGGCATTCCGGTCGCGGCCGCGGTCGCGACCGAGCTCGCCGCGACCTGCGAGTCCCTGGCGCGCCGGGCGACCACGCAGCAGGTGCCGCTCCGGTGGATGGCCCCGGCGACCTATCACGTCACCCTCAAGTATCTCGGCTGGACCCGGCCCGAGGTGGTGCCGGCGGTCCGCGCCGCGCTGGTGCGGGCGCTGGTCGGGATCGAGCCCTTCCGCTTCCGGGCCGCGCGGCTCGGCGCCTTTGCCAGCCCGGCGCGCGCGACCGTCGTGTGGGCGGGCGTCGACGAGCCGGCGGGCGCCGATCCGGCCCGCCGTGGCGCCCTGGGCCGGCTGGCCACCGCGCTCGACCGCGAGCTGGCGACGGTTGGCTTTCCGGCCGAGCCGCGCGCCTTCCATCCGCACGTCACGCTCGCCCGGCTGCGCGAGCCGGGCGACGTCGCCGGCGTGCTCCTGCCATTCTCCGAACAGGTGTTCAGTGAGACGCGAGCGGATTTTGTTACCCTGTTCGAATCAGTAACAAAAACAACTGGTTCAGAGTACGCCGTCGTCCTGCGGGAGCCTCTTGGAGCCCGTCTCAAGGCCCCAGATCGTCAGAGCGAGGCCGTAGAACCGTCGCCATTCGACGCGTCATCAGGCACCGAGGACGGTTGGGAGCGACACCAGGGATAGGTGTCCACCCTCTCGTCCCGCCGTGGCCCGTCGATCGTCAAGCGCTGCGCTTCGCTGCGCTCATCCAGTAGACCGCAGCCACAAGGGAGACGCCGATGGCCACGAAGGACACCTCCACGACCGACCGCTCCGCCGCGCCTGACCGCGCCGCTACCCAGGCCGCCCAGGGCTCGGGCCCGACCATCGCCCGCGACCCGCAGCGCGACAAGGCGATCGACCTCGCGCTCGGCGCGATCGAGAAGCAGTTCGGAAAGGGCGCGATCATGCGCCTCGGCAAGGAGTCGATCGAACGCGAGGTCCAGGTCATCCCGACCGGCTCGCTCGGGCTCGACATCGCGCTCGGCATCGGCGGCCTGCCGCGCGGCCGCATCATCGAGATCTACGGCCCGGAGTCGAGCGGCAAGACGACCCTGACGCTGCACGCGGTCGCCGAGGCGCAGAAGCGCGGCGGCGTGTGCGCGTTCATCGACGCCGAGCACGCGCTCGACGTCGGCTACGCCAAGAAGCTCGGCGTGCGCACCGAGGAGCTGCTGGTCTCGCAGCCCGACTACGGCGAGCAGGCGCTCGAGATCGCCGACATGCTGGTGCGCTCGAACGCGGTCGACCTGGTCGTGATCGACTCGGTCGCGGCGCTGACGCCCAAGGCCGAGATCGAGGGCGAGATGGGCGACACCCACGTCGGTCTCCAGGCCCGGCTCATGAGCCAGGCGCTGCGCAAGCTGACCGCCGCGATCTCCAAGTCGCGGACCACCGTGATCTTCATCAACCAGATCCGCATGAAGATCGGCGTGATGTTCGGCAGCCCCGAGACCACCACCGGCGGCAATGCCCTCAAGTTCTACGCGTCGTGCCGTCTCGACATCCGTCGAGTCGGCGCGATCAAGAAGGACGAAGAGGTGATCGGTAACCGCACGAGGGTGAAGGTGGTGAAGAATAAGATGGCCCCGCCATTCCGCGAGGTCGAGTTCGACATCCTCTACGGACAGGGCATCTCCAAGGAGGGCGACCTGATCGACCTGGCCGCGGATGCCAATGTCGTCGACAAGAGTGGGGCGTGGTTCTCGTTCGGCGGCGAGCGCATCGGGCAGGGCCGCGAGAACGCCAAGCAGTTCTTGATCGAGCACCCCGAGGTCACGTCGGCGATCGAGGCGCGGCTGCTCGCGCACCACAACATCCGCCGCATCGGCATCGAGGTCGCGCCGGAGGCGAGCGTTGCGAGCGCGGCCGATGACGACAAGGCCGATCGGCGGGGCGCAAGCCGGCCCGCCGGGGCCCCGGCCGCGGCGCCGCCGGCGAACGGCAAGCGACCGAACGCCTGACGTTCGCGACTGTCAGCTCACGCGAGCGTGATGCCCAGAGTTCTCGACGCGGCGGCCTCATGTGCCGCCGCGTTTTGCTTTTCGGGACTTTGTTGGCGGACCCGAGCGTGTCGCACCCTGTCCCGGCCGATCGAAATGCTCAGAACCATGGGCGGTTCGATAGTGATCCCTGCGACAAGAGTGCGACGCGGATCTTGCCTTTGCTCTGACGATGCGAGATGACTCACTCGGCCGAGGCTGGAAAGGGTCCGCTTTGGCCGTCTAGCAACTAGAGGAGGGCACGTAATGCTGCGCTACCGTACGCAAGGATTCCTTGCGGTAAATCTTGGACTCGGAATCCTGGCTGCGGGTTGCTTGAGCGAACCCGACCTCAAGACCGGCCTTCGTCCCGAAGGCCCGCCCGAGGTCCTCGCGGTGCTGGCGGTCGACGCCACCACCGCCGCGGAGGTGCCAGCGTTCTGCAAGTACGTCGGTGGCGTCCTCGACGAGAAGGGTCCCGGCCTGGTCCAGGGCACGACCGTCTGTCCCGACGTCGCGGCCGATTTCGAGTCGAACGACCTCGCGCCGCTCGGCTGGGACGTCCGCATCGTCTTCGACGAGCTGCTCAATCCCGACAAGGTCGAAGAGCTCGTGTGTGATGCCGACGGCGACGGCGAAGAAGATGCCGAGATCACCGTCTGCGAAGGCAGCCTCCTCACCGGTATGGCCTCGCCGATCACGCTCCGTTGCGGCACCACCACCGTGCCGAACGGCGGGTACTACTACCCGAATGGCAACAAGGAGAGCTTCCCGGTCGGCCCCGCGATCTACGTCTCCCCCGATCGCGACGCGCTGACCTTCGCCACCGGTACGACCTGCACGATCTCGGTCAACGACGTGGTCGTCGACAAGTCGGGTGAGAAGGTCGCCACCGGCGCGCAGCTCAACAGCTTCGACCTGAAGATCGCCGACCTCGCGGTTGTCACCAGCCAGGCCGCCGCCGACGATCCCGAAGCGGTCGACGCCGACGGCGCGGTCACCTTCCTCTTCAACGCCAACCTGCTCGCCACCTCGGTCACCGCTGCCGACTTCGAAGTGGTCAACAGCACCGGCACCGTGGTTCCG
>JBKJLC010000171.1:0-6155 GCA_046597055.1 Kofleriaceae bacterium
ATCGTAGGGCAGGCCGCTCATCGCGTAGTAGCCGGCCCCGGAGGCCTTGCGGAGCAGGACCGTGAACATCGGTGTGGTGTTCGTCGAGTTCGTGTAGATCAGCGAGCTGCCATAGGCGAGCAGGCCGTGCGCCTCGGCCTCGAGGCCGATGTCGAAGCCGGAGATGTCCTGCAGCCAGACGAGCGGGATGCCGTCGTCGTTGCACGCGCGCGAGAACGCGCTGATCTTGGCGATGCCACCGCGGTAGAGGATGCCGCCGGGCCGCTGGCCGCCGGGCCGCTCGGGGTCGCCGACCAGGCCCTGGCGGTTGATGACGAACCCGGCGTTCAGCCCGCCGAGCCGGCCGATGCCGCAGATCATCTCCTCGCCGATCTCGGGCATGACCTCCCAGAACAGGCTCTGATCGACCAGCCGGGCCAGCACCTGGTTGGCGTCGTAGACCTCGCGGTGATCGGCCGGGATGATGCCGGCCAGCTCGGTGGTCCGGAACCGCGGCTCCATCGGCGCGGCGTCGCCGCGGTAGAAGCCGGCGCCCGACGATGGCAGCCGGGCCACCTCGGCCCGCAGACAGGCCAGCAGGGTCTCGTCGTCCGGAACCCGGACATCGGCGCAGCCCGACTGGTGGACGTGGACCTCGGGGCCGCCGATGCCGAGCGAGGTCATCTTCTGGCTCTTGGCGCCCTTGATGAGCGCGGCGCCGGCGATGACCATGTACGCCTGCTCGGTCATGTAGACGCGGTCGGAGATGATCGGCATGTAGCCGCCGCCGGCGATGCAATCGCCAAACACGCCGGCCAGCTGGGGCACGCCGTGCGCCGACAGCAGGCTGTTCATCTTGAAGATGTGGCCGGCGCCGCGCGCGCCCGGGAAGCTCTTGCTCTGCTCGGGCAGGAACAGGCCCGAGCAGTCGACCAGGTAGATCGTGGGGATGCGCAGGCGCAGCGCCATCGTCTGCGCGCGCTGGATCTTCTCGGGGGTGCGTGGCCACCACGCGCCCGACGCCACCGTGTTGTCGTTGGCGATCACCATGCACCAGCGACCCTCGACCAGCGCGAACGCGGTGACCACGCCGGCCGCCGGCGACTTCTGGTTGCCGGGAAACACCTCGCCGTGGTTGACGAAGGTGCCGACCTCGCGCGGCGTGGTGCCCGGATCGCACAGCCTGGCCAGCCGCTCGCGCGCGGTCAGCTTGCCCTTCTTGTGCACGCGCAGCACGTAGTCGGGGCCCCAGCCGGCCTCGACCTCGGTCCGGCGGGCGCGCAGGCGATCCTCGAGCCCGGCCAGCGCCTCGCGGTGGTCAGTGGCGGTGCGCTCGTCGGCGATCTGCGCCAGCGGGAGGCCGATCGGGACCAGGGGGATGTGCGCCATCGGGTCGTCTCGCTCGGCCGCTAGGGCCAGCCGGGGATGCTACGGGTGTCGTACTGGTGGCTGCGGAACGCGGCCGACGCCAGGATCTGGCGATGCATCGGGATGGTGGTGGCGACGCCGTCGCACACCAGCTCGCCGAGCGCGACCAGCATGCGATCGCAGGCCTCGTCGCGGGTCTGGCCGCGGGCGATCACCTTGCACAGCAGGCTGTCGTAGTGCGGCGGCACCAGATAGCCCTCCTCGACGTGGGTGTCGACCCGGAGCTGGCCGCCCTGCAGGTCGGGCAGCCGCCACCGCGTGATCCGTCCGGGGGCCGGACGAAAGCCGGCGCTGGGATCCTCGGCGTTGATGCGGCACTCGATCGCGTGGCCGTCGAGGTGGACGTCGGCCTGGGTCAGGCGCAGCCGGTGGCCGGCCGCCGCCTCGATCTGGAGCACGACCAGGTCGAGGCCCGAGCGCAGCTCGCTGACCGAGTGTTCGACCTGCAGCCGGGTGTTCATCTCCATGAAGCGCAGGGTGTCACCGTCGAGCAGCAGCTCCATGGTGCCGGCCCCGACGTAGCCGATCGCCCGGGTGGCGGCGACCGCCGCGGCCAGCGTCCGCGCCCGCAGCGCGTCGTCGAGCACCGGCGACGGGCTCTCCTCGATCAACTTCTGGTGGTTGCGCTGGACCGTGCAGTCGCGCTCGCCGACGTGGATCGCGTTGCCGTACTTGTCGGCGAATACCTGGATCTCGACGTGGCGACCGCCCTCGATCAGCCGCTCGAGATAGACCCGCTCGTCGCCGAACGCGGCCCGGGCCTCGGCCTCGGCCTCGGCGAACGCGGCCTCAACCTCGTCGGCGCGGCGCGCGATCCGCATGCCGCGTCCGCCGCCGCCACTCTCGGCCTTGAGCAGGACCGGATAGCCGACCGCGTCGGCGACCTGGCGGGCCTCGGCCGCCGACGCCAGCGGGCCATCGCTGCCGGGGATCACGGTCAGGCCGGCGGCACGCATGGCGCGCTTGGCCGGCGACTTGCCGCCCATCAGCGCCATCACCGCCGGCGGCGGGCCGATGAAGGTGACGCCGTGGACCGCGCACAGGCTGGCCAGCAGCGGGTTCTCCGATAGAAAGCCCCAGCCCGGGTGCAGCGCCGAGCACCGGGTCTGGACCGCGGCCTGCACGACCTTGACCGGATCGAGGTAGCTCTGGCTCGACCGCGCCGGGCCGAGCACGACCACCTCGCGGCCGCGGGTGTAGGGCGCGTCGCGATCGGCGTCGGACACCGCGAACACCGGCGTGATGCCGAGGTGGTCGCAGGCGCGGGCGACTCGGACCGCGACCTCGCCACGGTTGGCGATGAGGATCCGGTGAAACGTCGGCGGGGCCATGCGCTGCGCGGAAGCTAGCACAACCGCGCGATCGCTCGCCCCGGCCCGGCGCCGGTCAACGCGGGCGCGCTCAGAAGTTGCAGGTCGGGAAGTCGCTGCACACGCCGGACCCGCACCAGTCGCTGGCGCACATGCGTGAGGCGCCGGAGGTCAGTTCGCTGCGGTTGGGCCGGCACTGCGACCCGTTGGCCTGCGGTGCCTGGCAGGCACCGACCGTGGCCATGGTCAGGTCCTTGTCGCAGAACAGGCCCTGGTTGCAGCCGTTGGCGCCGCCGCCGCCGATCCCGAACAAGCTCGACTGCGTGCACGGATCGCCGATGTTGCCGGGCGCGCGGCACACCTCGCCCTCGCAGGCCATGAAGAAGCCGCAGTAGCTCGCCGTGCCGTCGACCGTCCCGCACGCGGCGTTGAGCTGCGGAGCCGGCTTGCAGGTGCCGCTCGCGGTGGCGGTGGCATCGCAGTACTGATGACCGAAGCAGCCGCCGAAGCCGCCGCGGTCGCAGGTCGCGCCGACCGGTCGCACGTCGCGGCAGGTGCCGTTGGCGCCGTTCACGTTGCCGACGCAGACCAGCTCGCCGGCGCACTCCTCGTCGACGCGGCAGGTCGAGCCCGCGGTCTTCGCGAGCGTGCAGATGCCGGCGGCGGTGCTGTTGTTGGTGCCGCCGTTGCAGTAATGGCCGCGGTCGCAGTCGGAGTCGGAGTCGCAGCCCTGGCCGACCTCGCCGGTCGCACAGAACGAGGTGTCGACGCCACCGGGGCGGCGATCGACGCAGTGATCTTCGGGCCGACAGAACGCGGGGCTCACGCACGACTGGCCCGACGGCACCGGCGCGCGACAGGTGAAGCCGACGCAGACGTCGGTCCCCCCCGCGGCCGGCGGCACGCACTGGGCGCCCGGGGTCGCGCACTCGATGTCGTTCTGGCAGGCCTGGCCGTTGTTGACGTTGCCGACGATGGCGGCGCAGGTCTGGAAGATGTCTTCGTTCTTGAACAGCCCGCAGCCGTTGACGGTGATCAGATCGAGGCAGGCCCGGGCCGCGGTCGGGTTCCACTGGGCCCGGCCGCTGTCGACTGCGTCGTGGATCACGACCTTGAGCGGCACCGGGTTGAGGTCGCCGAAGACGTTGATCGGCAGCGCGGCGCAGTCGAGGTGGGCGGTGTCACTGCCGACGCAGTCCTCGTAGACCCGGCACACCTCCTGGCTGAGGCAGCTGAAGAAGTCGTCGATGCTCACCTCGGACTGGGTGCACGGATCGCCGGGGGCATCGAGCTCCACCGGGGCGGCATCGATGGGCGACTGGGGAACCTCGCCGCAGGCGGCGAGTGAAAGCAGGGCGACGACCCAGGCGTGGCGCATACGGCTCCTTGGCTGATCACGAACCGACCCCAGGCCGCCCGGAGGCTGCCTCGTCCGTCATTGTCACCCAGGGTCGGGCCTGGCTCAAGGCGCGTGCGCGGCCGCGACCGTGCGGGGCGCCACACCCCGATGGGCCGGCGCCAGCAGCAGCTTCACCGCGGTCGCGGCGGCGGTCATGCCGAACACCGACGGCACGAACGCGAGCGAGCCGTCGATCCGGTTCTTCTGATCGCAGTCGTTCACGCCGTTCTGTCCACCTGGACACACACAGCGAAAGCCGTCGCGGTCGTAGCCGAGCGCGTGGGGCGCGATCGGCGTCTCCTCGGAGTAGACCGCGAGCACGCCGGTGGGTTGGGTGCAGTCGAGCCCGTGCTTCTTGCGCAGCGACTTGCGCAGCTCACGCGCGAACGGACACATGCGGGTGTCGCTCAGATCGGCGACCCGGACCAGGGTCGGGTCGAGCCGCGCGGCCGCGCCCATCGCCGACACCAGCCGCAGCCGCTCGCGCACGCAGGTCGCGATCAGGTGCATCTTGGCGGTGACGTGGTCGATCGCGTCGATGATGACGTCAGGCTCGGGCGTCAGCAGCCGGGCCGCGGTCTCGGCGCCGTAGAACTCGGCGCGGGCCTCGATGACCGCGTCGGGGTTGATCGCGCGCAGCCGCTCGGCCATCACCTCGACCTTGGGCTTGCCGAGCGTGCCCTTCATCGCGTGGAGCTGCCGGTTGACGTTGGTGACGCAGATCCGGTCGTAGTCGACCAGGATCACCCGGCCGACCCCGCTGCGGACCAGCCCCTCGGCGGCGAACGAGCCGACCCCACCGACCCCGAACACGGTGACGGTCGACGCCGCCAGGCGCTCCACTCCGTCCTCGCCGAGCAGGCGGGCAGCGCGATCGAAGCGGCGGTGGATGGCCATCGGGGAGATCTACCAGACCAGGCCCGGTAGATCATCAGAAGCTCGCGGCCGGGAACCCGGCCCGGGCCCGCGGTCGGGGCGGGTCGGTTTCCTGCCCGGGAGCGCATGTTGCCCGGTCGGCAACATCATCGGCCGGCGGCGGTTCCCTCGCCGGCAACCTGCGGCGTGACCACGCGGACCTACCCGTCGGCACGGGACGTGAAATGCCGCGCTCCATGCGACTCCATCTCTCTGCCTTCCGGCGTGTCCCCTGGCTCGCGCTGACGGTGCCAGCCGCCCTCGCGCTCGGCGCCTGCGTCGACGCCGCCACCACCAGCAGCACCAGCGACGAGCTCTACGGCGCCGTCACCTACAACTCGACCTGCACCGCCGCGCACCAGGCGGTGGTCGACGACGGGCTACGGATGGGCCGGGCCGCCGGGTCCACGGTCGCGTTCGAGCAGTGCCTCGACCGGCGGATGAACGAGCGCTATCGCAAGTGCATCGGCGACCCGTTCTACAACAGCGACCTCATCACCCAGAAGCAGAAGCTGCTGGCGATCACGCGCAACCTGGCCGACGTGTCGATGCCCCGCCACGACGTCGCCGTTCACCCCGAGCTACTCGCTCGCTTGGTCGCTCCTGGTGGCAAGACCAGGGAGTGTCACCGCTGGAAGTGGGCCTCAACCAGGCCGGTGACGACATTTTGAGAATCGCTGGTCTTCACCGACGAGTTTCTGCGGGGCCGCGCGCGCTCTTGCCCGAACAGCGGCGAGCCGTCCTCGACGTGCTCCACGAGTACCGATTCACGGACGTCGCGCCCGCAGAAATCTACGCGACCCTTCTCGACGAGAATGTCCACCTCTGCTGCAAGCGCACGATGTACCGCATCCTCGCCGCACACGATGAAGTCCGCGAGCGCCGCGCCCAGCGCCGGCATCCGCGCTACGCCGCGCCCGAGCTGCTCGCGACCGGCCCAACCAGCTCTGGTCGTGGGACATCACCAAGCTCAAGGGGCCGACGACCTGGTCGTACTTCTACCTGTGCGTGATCATCGACGTGTACAGCCGCTACGTCGTCGCCTGGATGGTCGCGCCGCGCGAGAGCGCCCAGCTCGCCGAGAAGCTGATCAGCGAAGCGTGCGAGCTCCACGGCATCCAGCC
>JBKJLC010000162.1:0-39776 GCA_046597055.1 Kofleriaceae bacterium
GCGTCGGCGGGTTGGGGCAATGGCACCGGCGTGCGTCACGCCCGGGGACCCCGGATCGAGCAAGCGCCGGGACCTCGGCTTCGCCGACGGCGAGGCCGGCCGCGCGTGCCCCAGCGTTCCACGGGTCGAAGCGAAAGCGCGTTCGAACCAAAGCGAAAGAAGTGATCAATCCTGAGGGCTGCCCTTCGACCGCGGGCTCGCGTGCGCGAGCTCTGGCTCACGGACACCGGGAAGATGTGCGGGATCCAGAGGGCAGCGCGGCAAGCTGCAGAACGTGTTCTTCGATGGTCCCGCGCGGCTGCCGCGCTGCCCGGGCTGACCTCAGCGGGGGGCGCGGATGGTGGCCGACGAGCCGAGCGCGATCCGCTCGAGCCGGCGGAGGATGGTGCGGAGCTCCCAGAGCACGATGTCGATCGCCGACGGACGATCCACCGGGTTCTTGGCGAGGCAGGCGTTGACCAGCGTGCCGAGCGCGGGCGAGAGGTCGGGCCTGAGGTCCATCACGTCGGGCGGCGGCGTGCACGCGTGGTCGAGCATCAGCGCGCCGATGTGCGTCGAGGTGAAGGGCGGGCGACCAGTAAGGAGCTCGAACGCCATCACGCCGAAGGCGTAGACGTCGATCAGGTGCGCGCGGCCGGGCTGGAGCCCACCGGTCGCGACCTCGGGCGCCAGGTAGCGCGGGGTCCCGCACGAGATCGCGCCGTCGGCGCCAACCTCGGGCAGCATGATGCCGAAGTCGAGCAGGACCACGCGGTGAGCGGCACACAGCATGATGTTGCCGGGCTTCACGTCGCGGTGGACCATGCCGGCGGTGTGCACGGCGGTGAGGACGTCGGCGACGCCGGCGAGGATGCGGATCGTCTCCGCGACCGAGAAGTGACCGTCGGGTCCCACCGACTCCATCCGCTGCTCGAGCGTGCTGCCGTAGAGCCGCTCGAGGACCAGATAGGGCGCGCCGTGGTGCGTACCGAGGCCGTAGACCGCGGGCAGCCCCGGGTGCCGGACCGCGGCGATCGCGCGCGCCTCGTGAAGCAGCATCGTCGCGCCGAGCGCCTGATCCTCGGCGACCTTGATCGCGACCCGGCGGCGGAGCGTGGTGTCGTCAGCCTCGTACACCCGGCTCATGCCGCCCCGACCGAGCAGGCCGCGGACGACATAATGTCCGTCGACCACCTCTCCGATCATGAACGGGTCCTCGACGGCCGGGAGAGAAGCTGGGAGCGTCTGCAGGCTCGCGAGGGAGAGATCCACAGCGGCTGCTCGAGCAACCCCTGTGCCCAGCGCCAGGCAACCGTGATTACACGGTAACTGATCGGGCCCGGCGGCGCTCAGGCCACGGTGTGGCGCAGCCGCTCGGGCGTGAGCGCTCGGGTAGCTACCCGAGCGTTCATGGGGCGTCGGCCCAGGCGTCGAGGTCGATCTCGAACGTCCACCGCCCGCGGCGGGTGGGGTGGTCGAGCGCCACCCGCAGCAGCTCGAGGAACTCCGCCCGGGGCACCTCGTGGGCGCCCAGGCGCGCGAGGTGCTCGGTGTGCACCTGGCAGTCGATCATCGTGACGCCCCACGCATCGAGCTGCGCGACCGAGGCGGCGAACGCAAGCTTCGAGGCATCGGGCGCGCGCGTGAACATCGACTCGCCGAAGAAGCAGGCACCCAGCGAGACTCCGTAGAGCCCGCCGACCAGCACGTCGTCCTGCCAGGCCTCGAACGAGTGGGCGAAGCCGAGCTCGTGGAGCTTGGCGTAGGCCTCGACCATGTCGGGCACCAGCCAGGTGCCGTCCTGGCCGGGGCGCGGGCTGTCGGCGCAGCCAGCGAGCACGCCACGAAAGTCGGTGTCGATGCGGAGCTGGTACGGCCGGCGCCGGATGGTCTTGCGCAGGCTGCGGTTGATGACGAGGTCGCGGGTCGTCATCACCATCCGCGGATCGGGCGAGTGCCACAGGATGGGCAGCTTCGGGCCGTACCACGGGAAGATGCCCTGGCTGTAGCCGAGCAGCAGCCGCTGCGGCGACAGATCACCGCCGACGGCGAGCAGGCCGTCCTCGGAGAGGCCGACCGGCGGAAACACGAGGCGCTTGTCGAGCCGGAAGACCGGCATGGGTCTGCCGAGTCTAGCGTGCGACGGGACGCGGTTGGGTGTCCGGGTTCCGGACAGCGCGGTGTCCGTCATGCGGACGCGGTGGCCGGGTTCCGGACGCGGCGGCGGCCCCGGGCGGCCAACCCGCCGAGAGGTCGGGGCGGGCCCGCTGGCGCGGCGGTTGCTGTGGCGGCGAGCGCGCGCACGACCAGCGCGCCAACTCGAGAGGAGCACGCGATGAGCGGGAAGATGTCGGCGATGATGACAATGGCAGTGGCGGTGGCCGGGTGCGCCGAGGCGGTGGTGCCCGACGGGGACGCCGGATACCAGCGCGAGGTGCGCGGCGGCGGGCTGCACCGCGCGGCGGTCCAGGGCGTGGCGCCCGGCCGGATCGAGCTGGCGCGGCTGCTGGCGACCGCGGCGCCGCTGCACGACGCGCTCGGCGAGCTCGGTGACGCCGACTTCGCGACGACGGTCGCGGCCGATCCGGCGGCGCCGCTGGTGACGGTGTTCGCGCGCCAGCTGATCGGGGGCGTGCCGGTCGACGACGCGTACCTGTACCTGGCGGTCCGGCCCGAGCGCGGGGCGCAGCCGGCCGAGCTGGTGGCGTCGAGCTATCACCTCTATCAGGGCACCGAGCTCGCGGTGGTGCCCACGCTCGATCGGGCCACCGCCGAGACCATGGCGCGGGTGGCGCTGCGCGCGGGGGACGGCGCGGCGACCGCGACGTTGGCGGTGATCGCCGACGGCGCCGAGCTACGCTTGGTGTGGGACGTGACCCTCGCCGGCGAGCCCCGGCGCGCGCGGATCAGCGCGCGGGGCCCCGACGCCGGCTGGATCGACGTCGTCGACGATCGCGTCTACGACAGCGCGGGCCGGGCCGCGGCGTGGATCGCCGCGGGCGGTGCGCCCGGCGGTGGCGGGACACCGCGGCGGGTGGCGCTGGCCGACACCCTGGTCCGCGCCGGCGGCGCGACCACGCACACCGACGCCGGTGGCGGCTTCACCCTGCGCGGCGCCGGGGCGATGATCGAGGCCGCCGCGAGCGGCCGCGCGGCGGTGGTGACCAGCGCCCGCACGCCGGCCCTGCGCGCGTCGGCGTCCGCGGGCAGCGAGATCGAGCTGGTGCTCGGCACCGCCGGCGGCGGCGAGAGCGCGCTGGCCCAGGCCACCGCGTACTACTACGCGACGCGGGCCCGACAGTTCCTGATCGCGGGGGGCATGCCGGCGTCGACCCTGGGGCCACCGGTCGACGTCGCGGTCGATCTCGACGACACCTGCAACGCCTTCTACGCGCCGTCGGACCGCGCCATCGCCTTCTTCCGCGCCGGCGGCGGCTGCCAGAACAGCGCCGAGGCCAGCATCGTGCTCCACGAGTACGGTCACTTCGCCGACGACGCGGCGGGTGGGATCACCGACCGCGGCCTCAGCGAGGGCTGGGGCGACGTGCTGGCCTGTCTGGTCCGCGGCGAGCCCGAGATCGGCGGCGACCTCTTGCCCGCGGGCGAGCTGATGCGCACCTGCGACAACGACTATCGCTATCCGCGCGGCGGTCACGACGAGGTCCACGCGCTCGGCCAGGCCTGGGCGGGGTTCGTCTGGCACGCCCGGGCCGGCCTGATCGAGGCGCTCGGCGCCGAGGCCGGCGACGCGGCGATCCGCGCCCTGGTGATCCCGGTGCTGCGCTCGAACGCGCCCGACGTGCCGGCCGCCGTGCGCGAGGTGTTCCTGCGCGACGACGACGACGGCGATCTGTCGAACCACACGCCCCACTGGGATCTGCTGCAGGCGGCCGCGCGTCGCCACGGGCTCGACTTCGCGACCGAGCCCGACGCCGCCGCACCGGGCCCGGTGGTCGATCTGGCCGCGGTCGACGCCGGCCCGACCCGGGTCACCCTGCGCTGGACCGCCTCGGGCGACGACCATGACCGCGGCACCGCCGCCCGCTACCAGCTGCGCTGGTCGGCCGGGCCGATCACCGAAGCTACCTTCGCCGCCGCCACGCCGGTACCCGCGCCGGCACCCGCGATCGCCGGGGCTCGCCAGGAGGTCGCGATCACGGTGCCCCCGGTCGGCCGCGTCCACGTCGCGCTGCGCAGCCACGACGAGCTCGGCAACCCGTCGGCGCTGTCGAACGTCGCGGTGGTCGAGCTGCCGGCGCCCGCGGTCGTGTTCGGCGAGAGCGCCGATGGCGCGGCCGGCACGGTCGGCGTCTGGGAGGCGACCGGGCTGTGGCACGTCAGCGCCCGCCGCGCCGCCGCCGGTCCGCGCGGGTTCTGGTACGGCCGCGAGGCGTCGGGCGACTACGACACCGGCGGCAGCCACCGCGGCACGCTGACCTCGCCGGTGATCGACCTGCGCGGCGTCACCGCGCCCAGCCTGACCTGGCTCGAGCTCGCGCTGATCGAGAACGATCCGGCGTGGGACCGGACGACGATCGAGGTGATCGATGCGGTCGATCCCGCGGTGGTGGTCGCGGCCGGCAAGCCGATCGCGGCGAGCCGGCGCGGGTTCACGCCCCGGCTGCTCGACCTGCACGCCTTTGCCGGGCGCACGGTGCGCGTGCGCTTCACGTTCGACACCGGCGACGCGATCCGCAACGACCTCGAGGGCTGGTTCGTCGACGAGATCCGCGTGATCGGGGAGGCCGCGTCGCCGGCGCCCGCCGGCGGCCGCCTGCTCGTCAACGAGCTGCTGGCCGATCCGCCGGCGGGCCTCGACGTCGACGGCGATGGCGCCGGGTCGCCCCGCGACGACGAGATGATCGAGCTGGTCAACGTCGGCACCACGCCGGTGGCCCTCGGCGGCGCGACCATCGCCGACGGCGAGGCGGTGCGCGTGACCCTGCCCGCCGACCTGGTGCTCGCGCCGGGCGAGGTCCTGGTGGTGACCGGGGGCGCGGCCCCGACCATCGCCGGCGTGCGCACCGCCGGGAGCGCCGGGCTCTACCTCAACAACGACGGCGACGAGGTGACGGTCCGGGCCGCCGGCGGCGCGATCCTGGCGCGGGCGAGCTACCGGGCCGAGGGCGGCCGCGACCAGTCGCTCACGCGCCAGCGCGACGGCGATCCCGACGCGCCGCTGGTCGGCCACCGCACGGTCGCCACCGCGCCGGCCTCGCCGGGCCGACGCCGCGACGGCGGACGATTTTGAACCGCGGGGTGCGTCAGCCGGCCCGGCAGATGTAGTCGGTCAGATCGTCGATCGTCCGCTGCTGATCGCGCACGACCCAGCGGGTGAGATCGCCGATCGAGATCATGCCGACCACCTTGCCGTCCCTCACCACCGGCAGGTGGCGACAGCGGGTGTCGGTGACGATCATCATGGCGTCGCGGATCGTCGTGTCGGGCGTGATCGTGATGACCGAGTTGGTCATCACCTCGCTCACGGGCGTCTCCGCGGGCTCGAGCTGATAGCCGACCACGCGCGTGAGGACGTCGCGCTCGGTGAAGATACCGACCGGTCGCCCGTCGTCGAGGACGAGCAGCGAGCCGATGTTGCGCTCGTTCATGCGCGCCACCGCCGCGGCCACGGTGGCGGTCGGCGACACGTTCTCCACGTGCGTGCCCTTGTCGGCGAGGATCTTGCTGACCGGCGCATCCATGGTGGGCTCCTGCGAGGTGATGAGTCCCGCAGTGTCCCACCTACTTGGCACCTGGCCACGTCGAAAGACTCAGCCGCTCGGGAGTGGGTAGCCAGCGCTCGGCGGCGGCCGGGTCACGCGTCGGCACGCCGCATCGCGGCGCGCCGGACCGACCGGACCACGAACCAGGAAGCCAGGGCGGCGAACAGGTGCTTCAGCGAGTGGCCGCTGAGCCCGATCGCGTCGAGCAGCGCGTGATCATAGAGGTTCACCGTGCGCGCAGCGAGGAAGCCCGCGACCGCCAGCATGAGCTCGCGGGTGCCGAGCCGCCCCGACGGATACATGAGTGCGATCACCGGGGTGGCCACGACCAGCGACAGCTGCAGGCCCACGTACCAGCGCATGTCGCCGCCGGCGGTGCCGCCACCCAGCCACCACACCATCACCGTCGTGACCGCCGCGGCCGGAAGCAGCCAGGCCGCCACCCGCCCCGCGCGCGCGCCGATCCGGTCGAAGATCACCAGCGCGGTCAGCCACGACAGGACCAGCACGATCGGGAGCCAGTCGAGCACCAGCGTGAGGTCGGTGCGGTGCATGTGATAGAGGCCCGAGCCAAACCCGACGCCCACGAAGGCGCAGGACATCACCCCGGCCAGCCGCCGTGACCGCGGCGCCAGGCGCGGCACCACCCGCAGACCGATCAGGCCGACCAGCACGAACGGCAGATTCGACAGCACGTCGCCCGCGTACGGGATGCCGAGCCAGCTGCGCTCGTCGGCGTAGTCGTGAAAGCCGGGGCCGCGGGACACCGGCGGCAGCAGCCCCACGATCACCAGCACGGCCGCGGCGCCCAGGCCCAGGAGGAGCTCGCGCCACCCGGGGCGCCACGGCGCGAAGGGTGATGGCAGGGGCGCGACTGGCTCCATCGGTCGCAAGGATAGGCGGCGAGGTTTCTCGAGACCAGCTCGTTCTCGTCACTCCGAGACCGCCGCAGCCGCAACGGCGACCTGGGTCAGCGGGTTGCCGCCGTGCGCGGCCGTCGCGAGCTGCCGCCGTCGGGGACGGTCAGCGCGACGCGGGCATCGCGGTCAGTACGCCGACCAGCTTGTCGATCTGGTCGCGGGTCGCCACCAGCCGCACCGCGCCGGGCAAGATGATCGCGATCGCGTCGCCGACCCACTCGATCGCCACGTCGTTCTGGCCAAGCTTCACACACACCGGCGCGCGCGCTGGCGTCCGCAACGCCTCGGCGGCCGCGAAGCGCACCCGCGGCGACGCCGGCAGGGTCGACGGGGTCCGCACGTTCAGCGTGCCGGGCTCGGCCTCGTCCTTGCGGGCGAGCCGTCCGGTCCGGTCGGCATCCTGACGCGGCGCCCGCGACGCGTCCCGGGGGCGAGTCATGCTGTACTTGACGCTGTCCTCGGCGCTCATGGACCCATGGTTCGACCGCCTGGTCAGGATTTCGAGGGGGGGGCTCGGCCTGCCAGCCAGCCGATGAACCCCTCGAGATCATGGATGCCGCCCATGTGCGGGGAGGTCAGCACCAGCACCGGCGGCGCTCCGCGGTTACGCCAGGGCGCCGCCGCCGACCTCGGTCAGCGCCTGGTCCATGAGGTCGCAGGCGTGATCGAGCTCGTCGTCGCTGATGAGCATGGGCGGCGCCAGCCGGACGGTGTTGCCGTAGAGGCCGCCCTTGCCGACCAGGAGCTGCCGGCGCTTGCAGGCCTCGGAGAAGGCGGCGGTGGCGGCCGGCGCCGGCTTCTTGGTGGCGCGATCCTCGACCAGCTCGAGCGCCTGCATGAGGCCCATGCCGCGGACGTCGCCGATCAGCGGGTGTTTCTCCTTCATCGCCTCGAGCCGGCCGCGCAGGCGGGCGCCCATGCGGGCGGCCCGCTCGGGGATGCGCTCGCGGGCCATGACCGCCATGGTGGCCGCCGCCGCGGTCGCCGAGATCGGGTTGCCGCCGAAGGTCGCGATCGAGCCGGCGGTGAACGCGTCGGCGATCTCCGCCTTGGCCAGGGTCGCGCCCATCGGGTAGCCGTTGGCGATGCCCTTGGCGTAGGCGACGATGTCGGGCTCGACGCCCGAGTGCTCGATGCCGTTCCAGTAGGTCCCGGTGCGGCCGAAGCCGGTCTGGACCTCGTCGCAGATGAACAGGCCGCCCGCCTTGCGGACGATGCCGACCGCGACCTGGAAGTATTCGGGCGGCGGCGTGATGAACCCGCCGACGCCGAGGATCGGCTCGGCGAAGAACGCGGCCGGACGCCCGGTGGTGCAGGTCGCGATCAGCTCCTCGAGGTCGGTCGCGCAGCGGATCTCGCACGAGGGATAGGTCAGGCCGTACGGGCACCGGTAGCAGTACGGCGCGTGGGCGTGGACCGTGCCCGGCACCTGGGCCGGCAGCGCGCGGTACTTGGCGTGCGCGGTGTTGGTCATCGCGACCAGCGTGCGCCCGGAGTACGAGTGGCGCAGCGCGATCACCTCGGTGGTCTTGGTGAACACCTTGGCCAGCACCAGCGCGGTCTCGTCGGCCTCGGTGCCGCTCGAGGTGAAGAACGCCTTTTGTTTGCCCTTGATCGGCGAGATCTGGATCAGCCGCTCGGCGGCGGTGACCTGGGCCGGGATCGGGTACAGCGCCGACGTGTGGACCAGCTTCCGGGCCTGGGCGACCACCGCGTCGGTGACCCGGGGCTCGGCGTGGCCGAGCGAGACGGTGAGGATGCCGCCGAACAGGTCGAGGTACTCGGTGCCCTCGACGTCCCACAGCCGGGCGCCCTCGCCGCGCTCGAACGCGATCGGCTCCTCGTAGTACGTGGTCACGCACGGGAACAGCAGCTCGCGCTGCTTGGCGGCGACTTCTTGGTTGGTGGTCATAGCGAGAAGGTTCCCCGGCGCACGAACTGACCGCGCCCCTGTTGCTGCTTCGCGACCCAGCGGTCGTCCTGGATGATGAGCTCCCCGCGCGACAGCACCGCCGCTGGTGCGCCGATGATCCGCTTGCCCTCGAACGGCGAGTAGTCGACCCGCATGTGCAGGGTGTCCTTCGACAGGACCTTCTCCCGCGTCGGGTCCCACACGACCACGTCGGCGTCGGCGCCGACCGCGATCGTGCCCTTCTTGCCGTACATGCCGAAAATCTTCGCCGGCGCGGTCGAGGTGATCTCGACGAACCGGTTCATCGAGATCCGGCCCTCGCGCACGCCCTCCCACAGGAGGTGCAGGCGGGTCTCCACCCCCGGCATGCCGTTGGGGATCTTCGAGAAGTCGCCGCGGCCGAGCTCCTTCTGATCCTTCATGCAGAACGGGCAGTGATCGGTGGCCACCACCTGCAGGTCGTAGTTGCGCAGCCCGCGCCACAGGTGCTCGTGGTGGTGCTTGGGCCGCAAGGGCGGCGTGCACACGTAGCCGGCGCCCTTCCACTCGTCGCCCGGGTCGCCGCGCAGGTCGTCCTCGCTGCAGAACAGGTACTGCGGACAGGTCTCGGCGTAGACCGGCAGGCCGCGATCGCGCGCCTCCATCACCCGCTCGAGCGCGCGCTGCGCCGACAGGTGGACCATGTAGACCGGGACCTTGGCCATCTCGGCCAGCGAGATCGCGCGCTCGGTGCCGGTCGCCTCGGCGACCTCGGGCCGGGTCAGCGCGTGATAGACAGGCGCGGTGTGGCCCTCGGCCAGCGCGCGCTGGACCAGCACGTCGATCGGCAGGCCGATCTCGGCGTGCATCGTGATCAGCGCGCCCAGCTCGCCGGCGCGCAGCATCGCCCGGAAGATCTGCTGGTCGTCGACCAGGAACACGCCCGGGTAGGCCATGAACATCTTGAAGCTGGTCACGCCCTCGCGGACCAGGGCGCCCATGCCCTCGAGGGTCTCGGCGTTGGCCTCCGTCATGATCATGTGGAAGCCGTAGTCGATCGCGGCCTTGCCCTCCGCCTTGGCGTGCCAGGCGTCGAGGCCGGCCCGCATCGAGGTCCCCTTCGACTGGATCGCGAAGTCGACGATCGTCGTGGTGCCGCCGAACGCCGCCGCGACCGTGCCGGTGTCGAAGTCGTCCGAGGCGGTGGTGCCGCCGAACGGCAGCTCCATGTGGGTATGGCAGTCGATGCCGCCGGGGATGACGTACTGGCCCTTGGCGTCGATCACGGTGCCGGGCTGACCCAGCGCTGCCCGCTGCGACGGATCGGTCAGCGCGATGATCTTGCTGCCCTCGATCCACACGTCGGCCGCGAAGGTGTCCGACGCGGTGACGACGGTGCCGTCCTTGATGAGCGTCCGCATGATCGACCTACTTGTCCGTGGCCAGCGGGCCGTAGCTGTCCGGCCGCCGGTCGCGGAAGAATTGCCAGGTCTTGCGCACGTCCTCGATCATGTCGAGGTCGAGCGACGACACGATCAGCTCGTCCTGATCCTCGGAGCCGCACGCGAGGATCTGGCCGCGCGGGTCGACGAAGTACGAGCTGCCGTAGAACCTGCCGATGCCCCAGGGCGCCTCGGTGCCGACCCGGTTGATGCAGCCCATGAAGTAGCCGTTGGCGACCGCGTGCGCGGGCTGCTCGAGCTTCCACAGGTACTGCGACAGCCCGGCCACCGTGGCCGACGGGTTGTAGACGATCTCGGCGCCGGCCAGCCCGAGCGCGCGCGCGCCCTCGGGGAAGTGGCGGTCGTAGCAGATGTACGCGCCGATGGTCGCGTAGCGAGTCTTGAAGACCGGATAGCCCAGGTTGCCGGGCTTGAAGAAGTACTTCTCCCAGAACCCCGACGTCTGCGGGATGTGGTGCTTGCGGTACTTGCCGAGGTAGCTGCCGTCGGCGTCGAGGATCGCGGCGGTGTTGTAGTAGACGCCAGCCATCTCGCGCTCGTAGAGCGGGACCACCATCGCCATCTGGTACTTCGCCGCGATCGGCGCCAGCTTCGCGAGGGTCGGGCCCGGCACCGCCTCGGCGGCGTCGTACCAGCGCTGGTCCTGCGACGGACAGAAGTACGGGCCGTTGAAGATCTCCTGCAGACAGAGGATCTGGACGCCCTTCTTGCCAGCGTCGTGGATCATCGGCAGGTGCTTCTCGAGCATCGCCGCCTGGATCTCGGCGACCGGCCGGGACTCGTCGTTGATCGGATTGGAGGCCTGGATCAGGCCGGACAACACGGTGCGCGCCATCGTCGTCTCCTTGTGCTCTCGGTCGCCGGGATCAGTTCGTGACCAGGTCGTTGGTCTCTTTGGCGATCTCGCCCTTCCACGTCTCGACGTCGCGACCGACCGCCTTGGCCGCGCGCGCCGACTCCTTGGTCTCGCGCGCGACCTTCTGGCGATCGACCAGGTCATGGTGGCTCGTGAAGTACGGCAGGCTCTTGCCGACACACGACCGCAGGTTCTCGAACTTGTGGTCGACCAGGAACTTCAGCAGGTCTTCCTTCAGGCCCTCGATGATCTCGTAGCCGCGCAGCATCGCGCCGGTGCACACCTGCACGGTCGACGCGCCGAGCAGGAAGAACTGGGCGGCGTCGAAGCCGGTCTCGATCCCGCCCATCCCGGAGATCTCGAGGCCCGGGTTGGCCCGCGCGACCTCCATCACCTGGCGCAGCGCGATCGGCCGCACCGCCTGGCCGCTGTAGCCGCCGGGCACGCTGTGGCCCTCGACGGTCGGCATCGGCCGCAAGGTCTTCAGGTCGATCCCGATCACCGAAAGGATCGTGTTGATCATCGAGATGCCGTCGGCCCCGGCCCGCAGCGCGGCCGCCGCCGGCACGGTCGGATTACCGACGTTGGGCGTCATCTTGGCCCACACGGGCACGGTCGCGACCGCCTTGGCCCAGCCGACCACCTCCTCGACGATGTCGGGGTTCTCGCCCATCGCCATGCCCATCTTGCGCTCGGGCAGCCCGTGCGGACACGACAGGTTGAGCTCGAAGGCGTCGACACCGGTGGCCTGGACCTCGCGGATGATCCGCTGCCAGGCGTCCCGGCTGTACTCCTCCATCACCGAGGCGACCAGGATCTTCTTCGGGTACTGCTTCTTCAGCTGGGTCAGGTCGTCGAGCCAGTGCTCGTAGGGCCGATCGGAGATGAGCTCGATGTTCTCGAAGCCGATCACCTCCTCGCTCGAGCGGCCGCGCAGCTTGGCGTACCGGGGCGCGGTGTTGATCACCTTGCTCGCGTCGAGGCTGAAGGTCTTGCAGACCATCCCGCCCCACCCCAGGTCGTAGGACTTCGCGATCACCTTGCCGTTGGTGCCGGGCGGGCCCGACGCCAGCAGGTACGGATTCTCGAACTCCAGGCCGTTCACCACGATGCGCAGATCGATCGACTTTGCCGTCACGAGACCCTCCCCAGGTAGAGCGAAGCAGGGGATGCCGTAACACGGCCCGAGAAGCCGCTTCAAGATCGCGCGCCGTCGCTGCGTGCAGCGCGGTCGGCGCGCACTCCATGCTTCGCGAGGTTGGAGATCGAGTGTCGTCACGGACGACACCCTGCAAGGACACCCGGATTCTCATCGGGGCAGCGGCGACCGCGCGGGGGTCGTCAGCTACCGCCCCGCGGATCGAGCGGCCATCGCGTGAACAGTTCTCAGGTCCGGCCGCGTGTGGTACCGACATCGCGTGAAGGGCTCCATCGAGATCATCAATCACTGGATCGCCGGCAAGCCGTACGAGCGGCCGTCCGAGCGCCACGGCGACGTGTTCGAGCCGGCGACCGGCCGGGTCCAGGCCCACGTCGCGCTGGCCACGCCGGCGGTGGTCGACGAGGCGGTGGCGGCGGCGGTCGCGGCGTCGCGGAGCTGGCGGGCGACCTCGATCTCGAAGCGCACGCGGATCCTGTTCGGGTTCCGCGAGCTGGTCGAGAAGCACAAGGTCGAGATCGCCGCCCACCTCACGCGCGAGCACGGCAAGGTCGCCAGCGACGCGCTGGGCGAGGTCAGCCGCGGCCTCGAGGTCATCGAGTTCGCCTGCGGCATCGCCGATCTCACCAAGGGCGAGTACTCGGAGAACGTGTCGACCGAGGTCGACGTGTACTCGATCCGCCAGCCGCTCGGCGTGGTCCCCGGCATCACGCCCTTCAACTTCCCGGCGATGGTGCCGATGTGGATGTACCCGATCGCGCTCGCGTGCGGGAACACGTTCGTCCTCAAGCCGAGCGAGCGCGATCCGTCGGCGGCCAACTTCTGCGCCGAGCTGCTGCGCGATGCCGGCCTGCCGCCCGGCGTGTTCAACGTGGTCCACGGCGACAAGGTCGCGGTCGACCGCCTGCTCGAGCACCCCGACATCGCCGCGGTGTCGTTCGTCGGCTCGACCCCGATCGCGCGCTACATCTACGAGACGGGCAGCAAGCACGGCAAGCGGGTCCAGGCGCTCGGCGGCGCCAAGAACCACATGATCGTGCTGCCCGATGCCGACATGGAGCTGGCCGCCGACGCCGCGGTCGGCGCCGGCTACGGCTCGGCCGGCGAGCGCTGCATGGCGATCTCGGTGATCGTCGCGGTCGGAGACGCCGGCGACCAGCTGGTACCGGCCTTGCGCGAGCGCATCCTCAAGCTGCGGGTCGGCCCCGGCAACGATCCGGCCTCGGAGATGGGGCCGCTGGTCACCCGCGCTCACCGCGACAAGGTCGCCGGCTATGTCGATACCGGTGTCGCCGAGGGCGCCCGGCTGGTGATGGACGGGCGCGGTCTCAAGGTCAGCGGCCACGAGGACGGCTTCTTCCTCGGCCCGTGCTTGTTCGACGGCGTCCGCCCCGAGATGTCGATCTACCAGGACGAGATCTTCGGGCCGGTGCTCGGCATCGTCCGCGCCGCGACCTACGACGACGCGCTGGCGATGGTGCACGCCCACCCGTACGGCAACGGCGTCGCGATCTTCACCAACGACGGCGGCGCCGCCCGCAAGTTCGTCAGCGAGGTCGAGGTCGGCATGGTCGGCGTCAACGTGCCGATCCCGGTGCCGGTGTCCTACTACTCCTTCGGTGGCTGGAAGACCTCGCTGTTCGGCGATCTCCACATTTATGGCCGCGACGGCGTGCGCTTCTACACGCGCACCAAGTGCGTCACCAGCCGCTGGCCCGACCCGCACCACCGCGGCGTCGACCTCGGCTTCCCGCAGAACAAGTAGTAGCGGCGGACGCCGGCGATCGGGCCCCTATCCCGGCGCCGTGGAGTACGATGGGGGCGATGAGCAATCGCGTGGTGACCGAGGTCCGGCCCGAGGCAGGGATCACGCGGGTCACGATCGCTGGGACGATCGACGAGGACTCGGACCTCGCGCCGCTGGCGCGTTTGAAGGGTCCAGTCGAGATCGACCTGAGCGGGGTCCGTCGGCTCAACTCGGTCGGCATCCGCGAGTGGATGGACGCCATGCGCGCGCTGGCCAGCCGCTCCAAGGTGACCTTCGTGCGTTGCTCGCGCGCCATCGTCGAGCAGCTCAACATGATTCACGGCTTCCTCGGCCACTGCACGGTCGTCTCGTTCTTCGCCCCGATGCGGTGCGAGCCGTGCGACCGGGACGTCGATCATCTGTTCGACAAGCGGACCGTCGCCGCCGACGACGGCCTGTCCGAGGTGCGGTGCACGTGCGGGCGCGTGATGGACCTCGACGAGCTCGAGGACAGTTATCTGCTGTTCATCCGCGAGCCGACCGTGGTGCACTGACGCCGCGGCCGGGGTCCGAGCCGGCCCGGACCCAGCCCGGGCCTGACCGGCGCCGGGTCGATGCGCCGTGACCGTCAGCGGGGTGACGCCTGGCGCGGGTCGGGGTAGCGTGTGCGAGAGGTGACGCCATGCCGATGTTCAACAAGATCCTGTTCGCGACCGACTTCTCGCCCGAGTCACGGCGCGCCCTCGGCTGTGCGGTCGAGCTGGCGGTGCGGCTGGGCACGCCGCTCTTGATCCTGTCGATCGTGCAGATCCCGGCCTATCCCCTCCCCGAGGGCATGCTCGTGCGCGGCCCCGAGGCGATGTCGGACCTGGTCACGCACGTCCAGGACGCGCTCGAGGGCGAGCGGCTCACCGCGGCCAACCTCGGCGCGGTCGACGTCGAGACCCTGTGGCTCGAGGGTGCGGCCGCCGCGGAGATCGTGCGGGTCGCGAGCGAGCGCGCGATCGACCTGATCGTCGTCGGCAGCCACGGCCGTGGCGGGTTGACGCGCGCGATCGTCGGTTCCACCGCCGACAAGATCGTGCGTAGCGCGCACTGCCCGGTGATGGTGGTCGCGCACGAGCCGCCCAGCGCCGCGCACTGAGCGCGGTCGGCGCGCCGTGGAGCGTGCCGTTCACCGGCGGCCGCGGCGGACTGCGGCTCGTGCAACGCCACGGGGCAGTTCGAGCATGCGCCGCACATCCTCTGTCAGTGCGGGGGGGCTGGGCTGGATCGTCCCTGGTGAGCAGCACGCGCCGTTCCCCGGATAGCCTCGTTCCGTCGAACCCAGCGGCGGGCGAGGCGGGGCCCGGGCCTCACGTAGACCGCGAGGGCGTGGCCAGCTGTCGCGATCTCGCTGGTAGCATCGAAGCTGAACGCATGTACAGTACGCCGCGATGGCCGACGCGCTGTACGTGCCGCTGTGGTGCAAGTCGAGCTTCTCGTTCCTCGAGGGCGCCAGCGACCCCGACGAGCTGATCGAGGAGGCGCATCGGATGGGGCTGTCGGCGATCGCGGTCGCGGATCGCGATGGCGTGTACGGGATGGTCCGCGCGCACATGAAGGCGAAGGAGCTCGGGGTGTCGCTGATCCCGGGCGCGACGATGACGGTCGCGGCGCGCGGGACCGAGCTGGTGGCGTCGCCGGTGGGGCGGGCGCGGCCGGTCGGGCTGCATGCATCGGACGAGGAGGCGGCCGAGGGGGTGGAGGCGATGAGCCTGGCGCGGCGCGGGCGGACCCGGCGCGCGGGCGCGCGGACCGGACGCACGAAGCGGGCGAGCGGCGCGCTGGCGCTGGCGGCACCGGCGTCAGCGCCCGCCGTGGAGCCGACCGCGCCGTCGGCGGCGACGTCGTCGATCGTGTTGCTGGCGATGGACCGAGGCGGGTGGACGCACCTGACCCGGTTGATCACCACCGGCCGGCGGCGCACCGCGAAGGGCACCTCGCTGGTGGCGTGGGACGAGGTCGCGGCCATGGCCGGCGGGCTGATCGCGCTGTGGGGCGGCGAGGGCAGCCTGATCGAGGCCGGGCGTGACGACGAGGTCGAGCCGGTGGGCCGCCTGCTCAAGGCGGCGTTCGGTGACCGGCTGTACGCGATGGTCACCCGACACCGCCGCGCCGAGGACGTGCCGATGGAGGCGCGGGTGCGCGCGCGCGCCAAGGCGGCCGGGATCCCGGTGGTCGCGGCCGGCGAGGTGCTCTATCACTCGCGGGCGCGGCGGCCGCTCCAGGACGTGCTGACCTGCATCCGCCACGGCGTGACGCTGACGACCGCGGGCCGGCTGCTCAAGGCCAACGACGAGTACGACTTGCGGGCGCCGCACGCGTTCGCGAAGCTGTGGACCGACGATCCGGCGGCGGTGGCGCGGACCGCCGACATCGCGGCGCGGTGCCGGTTCTCGCTCGGCGAGATCCGCTATCGGTATCCGCTCGAGAAGCTGCCGGGCGGGATGTCGACCAGCCAGCACCTGCGCGACCGGACCTGGGCCGGCGCGCACGAGCGCTACCCGGCCGGGGTCCCGGCCCGGGTCGCCGGGCAGCTCGAGACCGAGCTCGCGCTGATCGACGAGCTCGACTACGGCGGCTACTTCCTGACGATGTACGAGATCGTCCGGTTCTGCCGCAACCACGACATCCTGTGCCAGGGCCGCGGCTCGGCGGCCAACTCGGCGGTCTGCTACTGCCTCGGCATCACCGCGATCGATCCGTCGAGCACCGAGCTGTTGTTCGAGCGGTTCCTGTCGCGCGAGCGGGCCGAGCCGCCCGACATCGATCTCGACATCGAGCACGAGCGGCGCGAGGAGGTGATCCAGCACGTCTATCGCGCCTACGGCCGCGATCACTCGGCGATGGTGTGCAACATCATCCGCTACCGGCCCAAGTCGGCGGTGCGCGACGTCGGCAAGGTGCTCGGCCTGCCCGAGACCGCGCTCGACCGCGCCGCCAAGCTGCTGTCGTCGTGGGGCGACGTCGAGTCGAGCGCGCTCGAGCATGCGATGGGCGAGCACGGCAGTCCCGGGGTGCTCGCGCACCTGGCCCGGCTGACGACCGAGATCCTCGAGTTCCCGCGCCACCTGTCGATCCACCCCGGTGGCTTCGTGCTCGGCCACGAGCCGGTCCACGACCTGGTGCCGATCGAGAACGCGACCATGCCCGGGCGCACCGTGATCCAGTGGGACAAGGACGACCTCGAGGATCTGGGGCTGTTCAAGGTCGACCTGCTCGGGCTGGGCGCGCTCCATCATCTGCACCGCACGTTCGATCTGATGCGCAAGCACCGCGGCGAGGTGCTGTCGATGGCGACCATCCCGGTCGACGACCCCGAGACCTACGACATGATGTGCGCCGGCGACACCGTCGGCGTGTTCCAGATCGAGAGCCGCGCGCAGATGTCGATGCTGCCGCGGCTCCGGCCGCGCACGTTCTACGACCTCGTGATCGAGGTCAGCATCGTGCGGCCGGGCCCGATCACCGGCGGCATGGTGCACCCGTACCTGCGCCGGCGCCGCGGCGAGGAGCCCGTGGCGTATCCGCATGCGTGCCTCGAGCCGGTGCTCAACCGGACCCTGGGCGTGCCGCTGTTCCAGGAGCAGGTGATGAAGCTCGCGATGGTCGCGGCCGACTACACGCCGGGCGAGGCCGACCAGCTCCGGCGCGACATGGCGGCGTGGCGGCGCTCGGGCCGGATCGAGCAGCACCGCGAGCGGCTGGTCGAGCGGATGACGGCGAAGGGCATCGCGGTCGAGTTCGCCGAACGCGTGTTCGAGCAGATCCGGGGGTTCGGCGAGTATGGCTTTCCCGAGTCGCACGCGGCGAGCTTCGCGCTGATCGCCTATGCGACCGCGTACCTGCGGAAGCACTACCTGGCGGAGTTCACGTGCGGGTTGCTGAACGCGATGCCGATGGGCTTTTACACGCCGGCGACGGTGATCGGGGATGCCCAGCGGCATGGGCTGGAGGTGCGGGCGATCGATGTGATGGCGAGCGAGTGGGATTGTACGCTGGAGGAGCAGGCGGCGGAGTCGGGAGCGGGAGATCGAGAAGGAGCGGGAGATCGAGAAGGAGATCGAGGGCGGGGGCGGAAGGAGCTCGCGGTGCGGATGGGGCTGCGGTACGTGAAGGGGCTGGCGCTGGGCGATGGCGAGCGGGTGGCGCGGCTCGGGCGCGAGCGGCCGTTTGCGTCGCTCGAGGATCTGGTGCGGCGGGCGCGGCTCGACGATCGGGCGTATGCGGCGCTGGCCGAGGCGGGGGCGCTCGGGGCGCTGGTACCGGCGCGGCGCGAGGCGCTGTGGCAGGTGCGGGGCTGGGCCCGGCGGCAGGACGACGGGCTCGATCTGGGTGGCGAGGTCGGCGATGTCCGGTTTCCGGACCTATCGAAGCTCGACTCGATCCTGTGGGACTACCGGGCCAGCGATCACTCGACGGCGGGCCATCCGCTGGCGCCGCTGCGTGGGTGGTTCCGCGAGCGGCGCTGGCCCGAGGCCGGACGGATCCAGCGCGGGCGGGATCGCGACCGGGTCGACTACGTCGGCGTCGTGATCTGCCGGCAGCGGCCGTACACCGCCGCCGGCGTCACCTTCATGACGCTCGAGGACGAGACCGGCTTCGTCAACGTCGTCATCTGGAAGCAGGTCTACGAGCAGTTCTCGGTGGTCGCCCGGACCGCGACCCTGCTCGGCGTGTCGGGCCGGCTGCAGGTCCAGGAGAGCGTGGTCCACCTGATCGCCGAGCGACTGTGGATCCCCGAGTTGCCCCGGCCGATCGAGACGCCGGCCAGCCGGGACTTCCGTTAGCCCGGTCCGACGCTCGGCGCCGCCACGTCCTCCTCACGCGTGTCGCTCGGTGAGCGGGCCCGCTGCCCGCGGTCACTCGTCGAGGCGATGCGGACGCAGGCCGCCGGGCAGCGGCCGCGACCGGGTGGTGCGGTCGACCAGCGACGCGGCAAGCATCGGTCGCGTGACCCTGGCGGGGCGCATCACGCTCCCGCCGGGCAGAAGGCAATGCAGCTGGCGAAACAGAAGCCGTTGTCGCCGCACGTCTCGTCGCAGGTCTCGCCCGCCACTTGACCGGCGCAGCGTTCGTAGGCGTCGAGCTGCGACGCCCAGCAGCTCGACGGCTCGAGCTCGTTTTCGCACTTGGCGCTCTCGTCGCGAATGCAGTCGTTGAGCTTCGTCTGGGACCACCCGAGGCAGCGGCCGAACGCATTGCATGCCTCGGATTGGTACGCGCCGCACGCCGTGACCACGTCTTCGCGCGGCGGCGGCGGCGCGCTCTGCGGATCGGCCGGATCATCGGCGCAGGCTGCGACTGCGAGAGCGGCGAAGGAGACGAGCACGAGCGATGTCCACGGTGATCGATTCATGACCGCACGTATCGCGCCAGCCGTCGCCCGGTTGCGCGGTGGCCCGCAGCTCGACGACCTGGCCCCGGCCGGGCTCCCGGTGCCTGCGCGGATCGTGAAACCTTTCGCGGGTGTCTTCGTAGAAGAGTCCCATGAGCCTCTCCACCGCCCTCGTCACGTTCCAGGATCGCACCACGGCGGCGACCCGCCGGGTCGACTGGCTGCCCCCGCTCTTGATCCGGGGCGTCCTGGGCGTCACCTTCGTCCTGTCCGGGTGGGGCAAGCTGCACAACCTCGACAACGTCATCCAGTACTTCCAGTCGCTCGGGATCCCGGCGGCTGGCGTGCAGGCGCCGCTGGTCGCGACCCTGGAGCTCGTGGGCGGCATCCTGCTGATCGCCGGGCTCGCCACCCGGGTCGCCGCGGCGCTGCTCACCGCGGTGATGGCGGTGGCCATCTACACCGCGATCTGGCCGAAAGCCGCGGGCTTCACCGACGTCCTGGGCAGCATCGAGGCCATCTACCTCGTCACGTTTGTCTACCTCGCCGTGCATGGTGCCGGCGCGGTCTCCGTGGATCATCTCGTGGTCCACCACGCAGCGAAGGAATGATCATGAACGACTACCTCAAGAGCGGCGCGCTGATCGCGGTCGCGGCGGGTGCCCTGTTCGCCGCCGGTTGCAAGAAGGACGAGTCGAAGAGCCCGTCGGGGGAGCCCACCAAGGCCAGCGCCGGCGAGAAGACCGCCAAGGTCCACTGCATGGGTGTCAACGAGTGCAAGGGGCAGGGCGGGTGCAAGACCGCGGCGAACGAGTGTGCCGGCAAGAACGGCTGCAAGGGGCAGGGCTTTGGCGACATGACCGAGGAGGCATGCAAGGAGAAGGGCGGCACGGTCATGGCAGCGGCCGCGCCGAAGTGACCTGACGTGTTCCCGCGCCTCGGCCTCGGTCTCGGCCTGCGCCCACCGCACTTTCCGCGGGTGACGGCGGGGCCGTGCGCCGGCGTGGACTGGTTCGAGGTCATCACCGAGAACTTCATGGTCGCGGGCGGCAACCCGCGCAAGGTGCTCCGCGCCGTCCGCGAGCGGTACCCGGTGGTGCTGCACGGGGTGGCGCTCTCGATCGGTTCGGTTGACCCGATCGACGAGCGCTACCTCGATGCCCTCGCTGGGCTGTGCGCCGAAGTCGAGCCGGCGATCGTGTCTGATCACCTGTGCTGGTCGTCGTTCGGCGGCCACACGGTGCATGACCTCTGGCCGCTGCCGTACACGGCCGAGGTGGTCGATCACGTGGTCGCGCGCGTCGCGCACGTCCAGGAGCGGCTCGGTCGGCGCATCCTCCTCGAGAACCCCTCGAGCTACCTCGTCTTCGCCGACGGCGAGCTCGGCGAGGGCGAGGTCCTCGCGGAGATCGCGAGGCGCGCCGACTGCGGCATCCTGCTCGACGTCAACAACGTCTGGGTGTCGTGCCAGAACCACGGCTGGGATCCGCGGCGCTACCTCGACGCGCTGCCCGCCGACCGGATCGGCCAGATCCACCTGGCCGGACACAGCCACGAGGGCGCGCTCCTGATCGACACCCACGACCACCCGGTCTGCGATGACGTCTGGACGCTCTACCGTGACGCGATCCGGCGGTTCGGGCCGGTGTCGACCTGCCTCGAGCGCGACGATCGGATCCCGCCGTTCGACGAGCTGGTCGCCGAGCTCCGGCTCGCGCGCGAAGCGAGCGGCCAGCCGGTGGCCACATGAGTCTCGAGGCGCTCCAGCGGCGATTCCACGATGCGATCACGGGCCGGGCGTCGCTCGCGACCGCGCGGGAGCTCGTGCGCGAGGACGGGATCCAGCCGCTCGATCGCCTCCAGGTCTACGCGCACGCCTACTTCGTGCGCATCCGCGACGCGCTCGCCGCGGAGTACCCGAAGCTCGCCGTCGTCCTCGGCGACCACGACTTCACCGCGCTGATCTCGCGCTACCTCGACGGGTACCCGACCCGCCATCCGTCGCTCCGCGACGCGGGCGTGCGCCTCCCCCGGTTCCTGTCCGAGGACGACGGCGCGCGGGTGGGCTCGCGCTGGCAGGCCGATCTCGCGCGGCTCGAACGCGCGCGGACGGAGGTGTTCGACGGCCCCGACGCGACGCCGCTCCGGCGCGAGGACCTCGCGACGCTCGCGCCGGAGATGTTCCCGGAGCTGTGGCTCCGGCTGATCCCGTCGAGCGTGGTCGTCTCGATCGCGAGCAACGCCGACGACGGGTGGGCTGCGATCGAGGACGGCAGCCCGCCGCCGGTCGCCGCCCCGGGCGCGCGCATCGTGCTGGTGTGGCGGCGCGAGATCACGGTCGTCCATCGCACGCTCGGCGACGACGAGGCCCACCTGATCGACCGCGTGCGGTCGGGCGTCAGCTTCGCCGAGGTCTGCGCGGGGTTGATCGGGCCCGACGCCGTGGACCGCGCGCTCGCGCTCGTCCTCGGGTGGCTCGACGCCGAGATCCTCGCGCGTCCGTGAAGCTCCGCGGCGTCTCGAGGTAGCCGCTGGTCGCACCCTGGGTTTCGTCGGTGGCGTAGGAGCGGCACCGACTGTCCTCCGAACGGAACTGAGGTGGCAGGCTCTTTCTGCCTCGGTGAGCGTCAGCGACTCGCGGCCGCTACGATTCTCGTGACCTTTTTCGCGGCGTGGCCACTAATGCCATCATGGGGAACGGGGGCTCGCTGCGTCTGGCGATCGCGGTGCGAGCGCGCCCGCGTCGTGAGCCCCGCCGGTGGCGGGCTCGACACCGGGGCGCCCAGCATGTGCCGTGCGGCGTCTCGCCTTCAGTCTTGCGCGTGACCGTCTAACTACGAGGAGGATCCATGCGACTTCGCTTCCTTACCGTTCTGATATGGCTGGTCTCGCTCGGCCTCGCCGGCTGCGGCGACGACGTGGGTGGCGACGGCGAACTGGTCGGCGCACCGTGCGCAGCCCGGGCCGATTGCGCCGAGCGGTGTGTTACCGGCGGCGACTTCCCGCAGGGGGTCTGCAGCGCGTCGTGCTCCACCGACGACGACTGCCCCTCCGGCACGCGCTGCATCGACAAGGAAGGCGGAATCTGTTTGCTTGCCTGCGACCGGCCCGCCGACTGCCGGGGTGGCTACACGTGCAAGGGCGTGACGAACCAGGGCCACGGTGGCGACTCGTTGGTCTGTATCGGTGGTTGAGCTCGCGCTCCTGCCGTGACCGGCGTGGCGGGGCCGCTGCCAGCACCGCACGCGCGGGCCTCGTGACCCGGCGCTTCGTCGCGATCCGCCTCGCGCGGCGCGCGCAGCTCAGGCGGCCGGGGGGCCGCCCACGTCGGTCAGGGTCGCCAGCTCGGTCGCCTCGAGCGTGATCTCGCCAGCGGCGAGGTCCTGGGCCATGTGCGCCGGGTCCTTGGTGCCGGTGAGTGGCAGCATGCCGAGCTGCTGCGCGAAGCGGAAGACGACCTGGGCCGGCGTGCGAGCGTGGCGGGTCGCGATCGCGACCACGCCGGGATGGACCAGGACGTGGCGGTTGGCGGTGAGCAGCGAGAAGCCCTGGTAGACGATGTCGTGGTCGGCGCAGATCGCGCGCACGGCGCGGTCCCAGCCACGCGCGGCGTGGCAGCGGTTCTGCACGAACGCCGGCACGACCCGGGCCCTACCGATCAGCTCGGTGAGCTGGTGGGCGGTCACGTTGCTGACGCCGAGCAGGCGCGTGCCGCCGGCGTGGGCCAGCCCCTCCATCGCGCGCCAGGCGGCGTGGTCGTCTGCGCCCAGGCCGTCGGTCTGCGAGGGGCCGTGGAGCAGCAGGCTGTCGAGCCGGTCGACGCCGAGGTGGGTGAGCGAGCTCTGGAACGACTGGGCGACCTGGTCGCCGACCGGGGCCGCGGGGTCGTAGGGCAGGCGGTGATCCTGGCCGTCCTGGAAGGTGAACTTGGTCTGGAGAAACAGGTCGTCGCGCGCGAGGCGGCCGTCGCCGAGCACGCGGGCCAGGGCCCGGCCCACGCCCTCCTCGACGTAGTGCTTGCGCTGGTTGGCGGTGTCGATGCCGCGGAAGCCGGCGGTCAGGGCGGCCACCACCAGCTCCTCGGTGGCGAGCTCCTTCCAGGCGGTCCCGTACAGAAGCGGGGGCACGGGCACGCCGCGCACGGTGGTCAGGGGCGGGGTCATGGCGCGGATCTCCAGGTCGGGGCGAGGCACCGGCGGGGCCCGGTGCCGAGCCGTGCTCAGCGCGGAGCGTATGCGCAGTAGTGCGCGGGCGCGGGCGAAATGATACCAACGGCTTGCAGTCCATGGCGGATCCTCTCGAAGTCCTGCTCGCCGACGGTATCGTCGAGGAGGTGCTTGGCCGGCTCAAGAGCGGCAAGGAAGCCGACATCTCGCTGGTCCGGCATCGGGGCGAGGTGGTCGCGGCGAAGGTCTACAAGGACCGGGCCACGCGCAGCTTCAAGAACAACGTCGAGTACAAGGAAGGCCGCAAGGTCCGCAACACGCGCACCCAGCGCTCGATGGACAGCGGCGGCAAGTTCGGACGCGACGCGGCCGAGGAGGCGTGGAAGTCGGCCGAGGTCGACGCGCTCTACCGCCTCGCCGGCACCGGCGTCCGCATCCCGCGGCCGGTCCTGTTCTACGAGGGCGTGCTGCTGATGGAGCTGGTCATGGACGACGAGGGCCGGCCGGCGCCGCGCCTCATCGACGTCGCGCTCGATCCGGCCGCGGCCGGCAAGGTGTTCGCCGATCTGCGCGGGCAGATCGTCGCGATGCTGTGCTGTGATCTCATTCACGGTGATCTGTCGCCGTACAACGTGCTGGCGGCGGCGGCCGGTCCGACGATCATCGACTTCCCGCAGGTGATCGGCGCGGCCCACAGCTCGCGCGCCGAGTTCTTCTTCGACCGCGACTTCCAGAACATCCTGCGCTACGCGGCGGAGTTCGACCCGACGCTGGCCGTCAAGCATGCCGGCGACGCCCGCGCGATCTGGCGCGCCTATGTCGCGCGCGAGCTGACGCCCAGCTTCGTGCCGCCGCCGCCACGGCCGCCGATGCGGACCGATCGACGGCCCGACGCTCGGGCAGGCCAGCGGCCCGATCCGCGGTCGAGCGCCCGCCCGGATCCGCGCGGATTCCAGCCGCGGCCCGACCCACGGGGTCCGCAGCGGCCCGACGCACGCGCGCCGCAGCGGCCCGACGCACGGGGTCCGCAGCGGCCCGACGTACGGGGTCCGCAGCGGCCCGACGGACGCGCGCCGCAGCGGCCCGACGGACGCGCGCCGACTCGAACCGAGCCGCCCGCGCAGCCCAAACCCGATCTCCGAACGCCACCGCGAGCGGATCTGCGCACCCCGCGGACGACGACCGAGCAGCCGCGCCGGCCACCGCCTCCGCAGCGCGCGGCACCGGCGCCGCCGCCCGCCGGCGGGCACCGCCGCCGACCCAAGCGCCGCTGGTAACGGGCGGGAGCGTGGCGCGGATGCGCCGCTGTATCGCTCGTCAACGGGTGGGCGAGCGCCTCCGCCACAGGCGCGCGCGGACAGCACAGTCAGTGTGCGCTAACTACACGCTTTCAGAGAGGTTCTGGGTTGGCTCTCAACTTGCTAAATCCGCGGAAGCGAGCCCCATATGAAACCACGAGTCCTGGTAGTCGACGACGAACCCGATGAGTCCATGCTGCTGCGCGATCTCCTTTCCCGCCGGGGATACGAGGTCAGCCTGGCGGAGGACGGTGCGGCTGCACTCCGGCAGGTGAGCGCTGACGAGTTCGACGTCGTGGTCACCGATGTGCGGATGGCGGGCGTGAGCGGCATCGAGCTGTGTCGGCGCGTACGCGCCGAGCAACCCGACATCCCGGTGGTGGTGGTGACCGGTATGGCCGACGTGGAGACCGCGGTGGCGGCGCTACGCGCCGGCGCCTACGACTTCGTCACCAAGCCGCTGACCGCCGAGACGCTGTCGGCCGCGGTCGGTCGCGCCGTCGAGCACCGGGCCCTGGTCAGCGAGCTGCGCCGGCTCCGTCGCGCGCTCGAGGCCGCCCGTCCGATCGACGGCATCATCGGCGACAGCCCCGCGGTCCGCGCGGTCAGCGAGCTGGTCATGCGCGTCGCCGACGGCGAGGCGACCGTGCTCGTCACCGGCGAGAGCGGCACCGGCAAGGAGCTGGTCGCTCGCGCGATCCACCAGCATGGTGGCCGCAAGGACGAGCCGTTCGTGGCCATCAACTGCGGCGCGGTCCCGGCCAACCTGCTCGAGAGCGAGCTGTTCGGTCACGTGAAGGGCGCCTTCACCGACGCCCGCCGCGATCGCCCGGGCCTGTTCGTGCAGGCCGGCCGCGGCACCATCTTCCTCGACGAGATCGGCGAGATGCCGCTCGACATGCAGGTCAAGCTCCTGCGGGTCCTGCAGCAGCGGGTCGTGCGCGCGGTCGGTGGCGACGACGAGACCCCGTTCTTCGCCCGCGTGGTGTGCGCGACCAACCGCGATCTCGAGACCGAGGTCGAGGAGAACCGGTTCCGCCAGGACCTGTTCTACCGCGTCAACGTGGTCGCGATCGAGGTCCCGCCCCTGCGCGCCCGCGCCGGCGACGTCCTCCTGCTGGCGCAGCACTTCCTGCGCCGCATCGGCGAGCGCAGCGGCGCCCAGATCACCGGCATCTCGCCCGAGGCGGCTCGCAAGCTCCTCGACTACGACTGGCCCGGCAACGTCCGCGAGCTCGAGAACTGCATGGAGCGCGCGGTCGCGCTGTCGCGGTTCTCCGAGATCACGGCCGACGACCTGCCGCCGCGCATCCGCGAGTACCGCACCTCGCAGCTCGTGATCGGCGGCGACGATCCGGCAGATCTGGTCGCGCTGGCCGAGATGGAGCGGCGCTACGTGCGCCGGGTGCTGTCGGCGTGCGGCGGCAACAAGACCCAGGCCGCGCGCGTGCTCGGCATCGACCGCCGCTCGCTGTACCGGCGCCTCGAGGAGCCCGGTGCGCCTGGCGCGGCGGCGGCCGCGACCGAGGAGCGCGCGGCGACCAACGGCGACCATCCGGTCGCTGCCGTTCGCTGACCTGGCTGGGGCTGGCGGACCGACCCGGCGCTCGCAAGGCGCCGGGTCTTTGCGCGTCCGGGGTCAGGGCTCGCTGCCACCGCACCGTCACCGAGCGTTCGCGATGGCGCGGCAGTCCGGACACCTCGGAGCGCTACCGTGATGAGTGTTGCTCGAATCGTCTGCACCCGCCGGAAGCCCGGGCGTTGCCATGGCCGCGGGCGCGACGCTGGTCGCGGTCGACGGCGCGCCGTCGGTGACGCGCCTGGTCCAGGACCTGCGTCGCGATGTGGTCGAGGTCGCACTGGCGCCATCGACCCTGTTCGACGGCGCCGCCGCTCCCGAGCGTCCGGTGGTCGTGCTCTGGCTCGGTATCGACGATCCGGGCGACCTGTTCGACCGCGCGGTCGCGTGGGCCGAGCGTTGCGAGCCCCGGCCCGGGCTGATCGCGTGTGCGCCGGGCCTGGACCGCGACCTCGCCGAGCGCGCGCTCGCGGCCGGGTTCGATGATGTCGTGCTGGGCCCCCCGTCGCCGCCCGAGCTGGCCGCGCGCATCCGGGCGGTCCACCGCCGGGTCCACTGGGGCGGCCGCGCGCGCGGCGGTCGGATCCGCTTCGGAAGCATGACCCTCGACACCGACGGCCACGAGCTGTGGATGGAGGGCGAGTCGATCGCGCTGACCTCCACCGAGCTGGCGGTGCTGCGCATCCTGATGCGGGCCCAGGGCCGGGCGCTGACGCGGCTGGAGCTGCTCGATGCCGCCTGGGGCGCCGCCAACCTCGACATCAGCGAGCGCGCGGTCGACAACGTCATCTTGCGGCTGCGCAAGAAGCTGCCGCGGCCCGACGCGATCCAGACCGTGCGGGGCGTGGGCTTCCGACTCGCGCCGGGCTGAGAGCACTTCGTCGCAATCCCGGCACACAACGTTGCCGGGCGGTCACGGTTCGCACGCGAGGTCGCCACATGCCCCTGGCAAGGTCCGGGCAGATGTTCCGCGGCTTCGAGGCACGAACTGAGGTCGACGCGACGCGGCGCTACGCGATCGCGTCGGTGCTCGCCGCGCTGTTTCTGGCTGGCCTGGCCGGAGCCGCCGTGGCGCTGTCGGATGACGAGGTCACCGAGGCGGCCGAGCCCGACGTGATCGAGGTCAGCTTCGATCAACCGGAGCCGGCGGCGGCTCCACCCCCGCCGCCCCCGCCGCCGGTCGAGGTCAAGCGAGCTGCGCCGACGCGGCCGACCGTGCGCAGCGATGCGCCGCCGCCGCCCCCGACCAAGATCGAGCACGTCCCGCTCGCCAAGGGCGACGCCGACGCCTTCGCGCCGACCACCGGCCCCGCCGGTGGCGGTGACCTGACCGCGATGGATCTCGGCGGTGGCTCCGGCGGTGGCTTCGGAGGCCCGGCCTCGCCCACCTTGCCGCCGCCGCCGCCCAAGCCGAAGGCCAAGCCGAAGCTCGACAACGGCCCGATCGCGCTGCCGCCGGACGCGGTCCCGCCCAGGCCCGAGGGCGGCAACGCGTCACCCGACTACCCGTCGGACGCGCGCGCCACCGGCCTCGAGGGCGAGGTCTTCCTCAAGATCGTCATCGAGGCCGACGGCACGGTCGGCGACATCCAGGTCAAGAAGGGCGACGAGCCGTTCGTCTCGGCCGCGGTCGCCGCGGTGAAGACCTGGAGGTACTCGCCTGCGCTGGTCGAAGGCAAGCCGACCGCGGTCTATCGCGTCATCAAGGTTCCGTTCCGCCTGAAGAGCTAGTTCCAACCCGGAGTTCGACCATGTCCACCCATCTCTTCGCCCTTCTCGCCGGGCTCGCGCCCGAGGCGGCGGCTGCTCAGCCGGCCGACAAGAACCAGCTGTCGTTCGACATCGTCGGCATCGTGTCGCACATGGGCCCGGCGGCGATCGTCGTCGCCTCGGTGCTCGGGCTGTTCGCGGTCTACACGATCGCGGTCTTCATCGAGCGCCTCTACGTGTTCGCCAAGGTCCGCAGCGTGGCCACCCGGTTCGGTCCGGTCGCCGCGCGCAACCTCGAGAAGCACGATCACGCGGCCTTGATCACCGCTGCCAGCGCCGACAAGCACAACTACCTGGGCCAGATGGTCGCGCAGGGCGTGAAGACCTACGACAAGGCGGTCCACGACGCGCCGGCCGAGATCACCCCGATCGAGCTGGCTCGCCGCGAGCTGCAGCGCCAGGCCGACGCGGCCAACCAGCGGCTGCGCCGCGGCCTGGGCACGATGGCGTCGGTCGGCTCGACCGCGCCGTTCGTCGGGCTGCTCGGCACCGTGCTCGGCATCATCGAGGCGTTCGGCAAGATCGGTGGCGACAACGCGGCCGGCATCGGCACGGTCGGCGCCGGCATCGCCGAGGCGCTGGTGGTGACCGCGTTCGGCCTGATGGTCGCCATCCCGGCCGTGCTCTGCTTCAACTTTCTGACCACCAAGGCCGACGCGATCCTGCTCGCGCTCGACCAGTCGCGCGGCGAGCTGACCGACTACCTCGAGGCCCGGAGCGGCCGGTCGTCGGTGCGCCGCGAGATCTCCCATGCGGCCTAGCGGGCCCCGCCCCGAGCTGAACGTCGCGCCGCTGGTCGACGTCGTGCTGGTGCTGCTGATCATCTTCATGGTCGTCACCCCGCAGATGGAGGCCGGCGCCGCGGTCGAGTTGCCCGAGGCGGCCAACCTCGACAGCCGCAAGCCGAAGAAGGATCCCTTCATCATCGCGGTCACCAAGGACGGCAAGGTCTTCTTCGAGAAGAGCCCGCTGGCGTCGACCGACCTGGTCGGCGATCTCGAGCGCCTCAAGGCCACCGACCCGACCCGCGCGCTGCGCATCAAGGGCGACTACCGGGTCCGGTACGGCGAGGTGCGCACGGTGTTTCGCACCGCCCAGGCGGTGGGGTTCCCTGGCATCGGCATCCAGGTGATCGATCGCAACCTGCCGGCCGCGCCGGCTGGCGCCGGCGGAGGCAGCTGACATGGGCATGAACCTCGACACCGGCGGCGGCAGCAAGAAGGGCGGCGTGCGTCCGCACATGAACGTCGCCCCGCTGGTCGACGTGGTGCTGGTGCTCCTCATCATCTTCATGGTCATCACGCCGCTCCTGTCCAAGCAGATGACCGTCAACATTCCGATCAAGCCCGAGGACCGGCCGGCCGAAGCGCCGCGCCCCGACCTCGAGCCGCAGGTCGTGATGTGGATCGACCGGACCGGCGGGCTCCACGTCAACAGCGAGACGATCGAGCCGGCGCAGCTGGGCGCGCACCTGCGCTCGGTGTTCGCGGCCCGCCGCGATCAGACGCTGTTCCTCGACAGCCACGACGACGTCCCGTTCGAGCGGGTCGTGCAGGCGCTCGACCTCGCCCGCGGATCCGGGCTGACCACGATCGCCGTGCTCACCGAGCCGATCGCCGAGCTCGCGTCAGCGCCCTGAACCCGAACGTCACGCGCGGTTGGCCGCGCTGCCACGCGCCGCGCTCACGATGCGCGCAAGAAGGACCCCAAGATGTACCGCACACGAACGCTGTGCACGCTCCTCGTCTGCGCGCTCGCCGCGTCCACGGGATCCGATGCCATCGCCGATGACGTGACCACGCCGCCCGCCGTGGCGCCGGTGGCGAGCGCGGCGCCGGCGCCGAGGCTCACGCCCGGGGTCGCCCGCTGGCTGAACCCGGATGCGGTGGTGACGCCGCCGGTGGCGGAGGAGGAGATCGACCCCGAGCTCGCCGATGCGGTCGAGGAGGGGGCAGCGGAGGGCGAGGCCGAGCCCAAGGCCGAGCCCAAGGCCGAGCCCAAGGCCGAGCCCAAGCCGGAGGCGGGCACCGGCAGCGGCAGCGGCGGCGGCGACGATGGCCGCGACGCGGACGTCGTCGACATCGAGCCCGATGTGATCGAGGAGGTCGTGGTCGAGGCCCGGGTCGAGAAGCGCAACGAGGCCGCGGTGTTGCAGGTCCGCAAGAAGGCCGTGACCGTGTCCGACGTGCTGTCGGCCCAGGAGATCTCGAAGACGCCCGACGCGAGCGCGGGCGACGCGGTCAAGCGGGTGGTGTCGGTCACGATCGTCGACGGCAAGTACGTCGTGCTGCGCGGCCTCGAGGGCCGCTACGTACAGACCCTGCTCAACGGCGTGGTCCTGCCCAGCCCCGAGCCCGACCGCAACGCGGTGCCGCTCGATCTGTTTCCGACCGCGCTCCTGTCGAACCTCACCGTCATCAAGAGCTACTCGGCCGAGCTGCCCGGTCAGTTCGGCGGCGGCGAGCTGCTGATCGAGACCAACTCCTACCCGGAGCAGTTCGAGCTGAAGGTCGGGGCGTCGACCTCGGCCAACACCGACAGCACCTTCCAGGCTGGCCTGGCCGCGCCGGGCGGGTCGGCCACCGGCAACTTCTTCGGCTTCGACGACGGCAGCCGCGATCTCCCCGATCCGGTCCCGCTCAACGCGCCCGTGCGCAACCTGCCCAACGATCTCACCGAGCAGATCGGCGAGTCGTTCCCCAACTTCTGGGTGCCCCGCGACGACGCCAGCGTGCAGCCCAACCTGTCGCTCGGCGCGACCGTGGGCGACACCCGTCGGCTCGACGGCGGTCGCAAGCTCGGCTACCTGGCGACCGCCTCGCTGCGCAAGAGCGCCGGCGGCCGCACCTCGGTGGTCCGGACCTCGGGCGGCACGCCCGAGCTGCCGGTCGCCCAGGACGACCTGGTCCAGGGCGCGACCGACCTGGAGACCACGATCGGCAGCCTCGCCAACGTCGGCCTCGAGCTGAGCCCCAAGCACACCCTCAACCTGTTCGGCCTCTACACGCACGTCGGTGAGGACACCGCGAGCTACACGACCGGCCTGGCCAGCCAGGATCGGACCCGGGTCGATCGCTGGCGGCTCAGCTTCGTCGAGCGGCAGCTGGCGTTCGGTCAGCTCACCGGCACCCACCGGTTGGCGCCGTCGCTGGCGGTGAAGTGGCAGGCCAACGCGGCGACCACCAGCCGCGACGAGCTCGACAGCCGCGACGTCGGCTACACGTACGGCGACTCCGCGACCGAGTCGAGCTACATCGACCAACCCGGCAGCGGCCAGCGCTACTTCTCGTTCCTCGACGACAGCTCGTACGGCGGCAGCGCCGACGCGACCTGGGAGTCGTCGCGGCTGACCGTGCGCGCCGGCGGGTTCGCCGCACAGTCGACCCGCAACCTCGAGTCGCGCCGGTTCCGCTTCCACGTCCAGCGCAGCGGCGACCAGGGCGTGCTGCGGCAGGCGCCCGAGCTGCTGTTCACGGCGGCGAACATCGGCCCCAACGTCTACGTCCAGGAGGACACCCTCCAGGAGGACTCGTACGAGGCGGGCCTGACCATCACCGGCGGCCATGCCTCGGCCGAGGTCGCGGCCAGCGAGCGCCTGCGCCTGATCGGCGGCGTGCGGTTCGAGCACGCGCGGCAGACCATGAGGAACGGCAGCCCGTACGCGGTCGCCGGCACCGTCAACGACGTGTGGCGGAGCAACGACGACGTGTTCCCGGCGGCCAACGTCGTGTACGCGCTGTCGCCGGCGATGAACCTGCGCGGCGCCTACAGCTACACGCTGGTCCGCCCGCGCTTCCGCGAGGCGGCTCCGTTCCTGTTCTTCGACTACGTGCGCAACCGGTCGATCACGGGCGACGTCACGCTGGTCGACACCCACATCCACCACGCCGACCTGCGCTGGGAGTGGTTCGGCGAGGCCGAGGTGCTGGCCGCCTCGGCGTTCTACAAGGACTTCCAGGATCCGATCGAGCTGGTCATCCTCAACACCGGCAACGACGCGCAGTACCAGAACACCGCGGGCGCGACCATGGTCGGCGTCGAGCTCGAGGGCCGGGTCGGGCTCGGGCGCTGGGCGCGGGCGCTGCGCGACCTGAAGGTCGGCGCCAACGTCGCGCTGATCCGGTCCGAGATCGACCTCGGCGACCGGCGCGGGCAGGCCACCAACGCCACCCGTCCGCTCTACGGACAGTCGCCCTACGTCATCAACGTCACCGCCGGCTACGCCCACCCGCGCCGGGGCGAGCTCACCTTCCTCTACAACGCGATCGGCGCCCGCATCAGCGACGTCGGCATCAGCGGCTACCAGGACATCTACGAGGAGCGGTTCCACCGGGTCGACCTGGTCGCCTCGCGCCCGCTCGGCAACGACCTGAAGCTCAAGGCCAGCGTGACCAACCTGCTGAACCAGGAGGTCGAGCTGAGCCAGGCCGACCTGGTCGTGTCCGGGTACCAGCCCGGCGTCCAGTTTTCCCTCGGGCTCGACTGGAGCCCGTGATGTTTGCGGACTCCGTCGCCTGTACGTGCACGAAAGGATTTCCCGATGAAGACCTCCGCTAGCCTCCTCTCGATGGTGCTGCTCTCGGCCGCCGCTGCGTGCGGTAGCGACGGCGGCAGCAACCTCCCGGTCGACGGCGCCCTGCCGATCGACGCCGCGGTCATCCCGAACCCCGACGGCAACGTCGGCGGGCCGGTCGACGTGCCCGCCAGCGAGATCACCGCCAACACCACCTGGACGTCGAACAACGTCTACACGCTGAAGGGGCTCGTGTTCGTCCGCGGCGCGACGCTGACGATCCAGCCTGGCACGGTCATCAAGGGCGACGTCGGCAGCGCGCTGGTGATCACCAGCGACGCCAAGATCGAAGCGCAGGGCACCGCGGCCAGCCCCATCGTCTTCACCAGCTCGAAGGCGACGCTCACGATGCCCGAGCCGGCCGCGCCGGCGGGCCCGGCGCCGTCGGACTGGGGTGGCGTGGTGCTGCTCGGCAAGGCGCCGATCAACCACGGCGAGCCGTCGGGCGCCAACCTGGGAACCACGGTCGCCGAGGGCTTCACGCCCGGCTCGGCCGACGAGGCCAAGACCCGCTATGGCGGCGCCGACGCCGCCCACGATTGCGGCACCCTCCGCTACGTCCGCATCGAGTACGCCGGGTTCCAGCAGGCGATGGCCAAGGAGCTCAACGCGCTGACGGTCAACGCGTGCGGCTCCGGGACCGAGCTCGACTACATCCAGACCCACCTCGGGTCGGACGACGGCGTCGAGTTCTTCGGCGGCTCCGCCAGCATCAAGCACCTGGTGGTCTCGCAGGCCGACGACGACAGCATGGACTGGGAGTACGGCTGGAGCGGCACCGCGCAGTTCGTCGTGCTGCAGCGCAATGACCGCAACACCTCGGCCGAGCGCGGCATCGAGGCCGACAACCACACGACCTCGGCCGACGCCGCGCCGCGCTCGGTTCCGACGATCTGGAACCTGACGATGGTGGGCCAGCCGGTCCAGGCCGACGCCACCGGCAGCAAGGGCATCAGCTTCCGGACCAAGACCGGCGCCCACGTCCACAACGCGATCGTCATGGACTACAAGGGCGGCGCCATCGACATGGACAGCGCCACGCTGACCGCGAGCCAGACCGGCACCGCGCACTGGCCGACGCTGCTGTCGGTCGACCACACGTACCTCTTCAACAGCACCAACACCCAGGCGGTCCCCAACGCCGGCGTGTTCGCGCTGCTCAACGACAGCGCGCGCAACAACCGCTTGAACACCAACCCGATGCTGACCGCGCCGGGCAACCTGGCCGCGCCCAGCTTCAAGCCGGTCGCCAGCTCGCCGGTGCTCACCGGCTGCGGCACGCCGCCGGCCGGATTCGACGCCGCCGCGACGTTCTGCGGCGCGATCGGCGGGACCGACTGGACCCTGGGCTGGACCCGCTACCCCTGATCGCTGATCAGAGCGTCTGGGTCCCGAGCGGCGGGGTTCAGCCGGCTGCGGCTGGTCTCGGCGCGCCCGTGGCAAGCATGCGCGATGCGCTGCAGGATCTGCGGCACGGGCGCCGGCTTGCGGTAGGCCGTGACGTCGGGCCAGCCCGGCGCCGCATCGTCGCTGGTCAGCAAGATGACCGGGACCACCGCGAGGTCCGAGATCGCGGCGCGGGCGGCGAAGAAGTCGTTCAGGCGGGAGGCCGCGGCGTCGATGATCACGAGGGCAGGGCAGGTGCCGGCGCGGATGATCAGGCGCAGTCCTTCCCACGCATCAGGCGCGAGGCGGGTGCGGTAGCCGTGCCGCGAGCGCACGGGGGCCAGCTCGGCCATCGCCGAGTCGTCGGTCACGAGCAGGATGCGCCACGGCATGTTCGCGGGTAGAGCAAGTCCCGCGCCGGCGCGCGCCACGCACGGTCCCGTGCTGCGCCGCGCGCTCGCGGGTCAGCGGCGCTTGCCCGGCGCGGACTTCTTGCCAGCGCCCGCCGGCTTCGTTGCAGCGATCTTTGCAGGCGACTTCCTGGGTGCGGCCGGCTTGCCGGCCGCCTTGGTCGCGGCGGTCTTCCTGGCGTCGGCCTTGCTGGGTGCGGGCCTGGCGACTGGCTTCTTGCCGGTGGCCTTGGCGGGCGCAGGCTTGGCGGGGGCGCGCTTGGCGGGCGCGGGCCTGGCGACTGGCTTCTTGCCGGTGGCCTTGGCGGGCGCGGCCTTGGCAGGCGCGGGCCTGGCGGGCGCGGGCCTGGCGGGCGCGAGCTTGGCGGGCGGCGCGGACGTGCGCTCACCGCGCGCCGCCGCCATCGCCGCGGCCGCGAGCTCCGACGGGGTGGACGCACCGCTCAGCGCGCGGACCGCGGCGATCACCTGCTCGGCGTGACCGTTGGCGGACACCTTGGGCCAGTGCCGGACCACGGTCCCGTCCTTGTCGATGATCACGGTCGAGCGGATCAGGCCCATCATCTTCTTCCCGTACATCGACTTCTCGCCCCAGGCGCCGTAGGCCTCGAGCACCGTGCCGTCGGCGTCGGTCAGCAGCGGGAACGTGAGCTGGAACTTGTCGCGGAACTTGCCGTGCGACGCGAGCGAGTCCTTGCTGACGCCGATCACGGTGGCGCCGAGCCCGCGCAGCTCGGGCAGGGCGTCGCGGAAGTCCTGCGCCTGGACCGTGCAGCCGGGCGTGTTGTCTTTCGGATAGAAGTAGAGGACGACGATCGTGCCGCGCAGATCGGCGAGCGAGAGGTTGCCGCCCTGGGAAGAGGGGAGCGTGAACGCGGGGGCAGGCTGGCCGGTACTCGGGGGCATCGTCCCCACGCTACTGCCTGACGTGGCTTCGTCGCAACGGCGTGACGTGGACGGAGATGAAGAGTTTCACGCCGGTCTCAGTTCGGTCACGCGTGCCGGCGAAGGTGTCCGCGCCTACCAGGCGAGGAGCACCACCATGCGTCTATGGACCACGACGATCGCCGCCGCGCTGTACGCGGCGGTTGCAGGCTGCGGCGACAACACGACCGAGGGACCGGCGGGGCCCGCCGGGCCCGCCGGCCCGGCCGGCCAGGATGGCGAAGATGGCGAAGATGGCGAGGGCGGCCCGGCCGGTCCCGGCGGGACCCCCGGTGAGCCCGGCACCAGCGGCGCGGTCTGTCCGCAAGGCGGACACAGCAGCATCGCGGCGGAAGGGGTGCCCGCTGGCGCGCCGCTGTCGTCGATGGTCGCGTTGACCTTCTGCGACGCGGCCAACACCGGCGCCACCAACATCGCCGACTACGTGAAGGCGCTGGTCGTGATGTACGGCCGGCAGCGGCTGCCGGCTGGCTTCCAGTTCCCGCTCGCGGCCGCCACCACCGACTCGGTGCGCGCCATCCGCGGCCTGGTGCCCGACGTGGTCGTGAAGTGGCTCGATCCGCTGACCTGGGACAACATGACCAGCCCGTCGGTGACGCCGCGGTTCGGCGCCAACGCCGACTACATCGCCTACCTCGGCGACGGCTGGCAGGGCAACGGCACGCCGTACTGGCAGGGCAGCGACACGTCGGCGTGGGTCTGGGTCAACCACGAGTACGTCTCGAACGGCCGACCGCGCCCGACCGCCGCCCCGACCGGGCAACACGCGACCATGGCGCGGTTCCTGTCGCACTGGGGCACGATCGCCGGGGCGCCCACCTCGAATGCGTGGTCGAACGCCGATCTCACCGTCTACACCGACGAGTGGAAGCGGCAGGTCGGCGGCTCCTGGATGCATCTGGTCGCCGACCCGGCCACCGGGCGCTGGGAGATCGACCGGTCGCAGCCCGCCCGTCGCTACGACGCGACCGACGCGACGTTGGTCAAGGTGTCCGGCCTCGATGTCAGCCCGGATCATGACGACAACGGCGTGGCCCTTCCCGAGGACGTGGTCGTCGGGATCCAGGGCAACTGCTCCGGTGGCGTCACCCCGTGGGGCACGGTGATCACGGCCGAGGAGAACGTGCAGGCCGCCTACGGCGACCTCGAGACCGCCTGGAGCTCGGGCAACCGCTTCCAGCCCGGCCGCGGCTTCGACCCGGGCGCGCGCGTCGCCTTCGACGTCGCCCCGTCGGTCGAGGCCGATTTCGGTGCCAGTCCGCTGGCGACCGCGTCGCACCCCAAGGACGGCTACGGCTTCCTGGTCGAGGTCGATCCCGGCCAGGCCCCCGAGGAGTACTACGGCAAGACCACCCCGGGCACCGGCCATCGCAAGCTCGGCACCCTGGGTCGCGCGATCTGGGAGAACGCGACCTTCGTGGTCGGCGCCGACTGGAAGCTGATCCCGGGCCAGCCGATCGTGCTGTACGCCGGCAACGACCGCCGCTCGGGTCACATCTACAAGTACGTCACCACCCAGCCCTACACGGCGGGCATGACGAAGGCGCAGACCCGCGCGCTGCTCGACAGCGGCAAGGTCTACCTCGCCCACTTCGCCGGGCTCGACAACACCCACGGTCGCCGCCTGCTGGCGGGCACGGCCACGCCGACCGAGGCGGCGCCGGGCACCGGCCAGTGGCTCGAGCTGTCGACCACGTCGACCGCGGTCGCACCCAACGCGGCCAGCCTCGGGACGCCGGGCAAGACGGTGGGCGCCGCGCTCACCGACCTGTCGTGGAACGGCATCGGCGGGTTCGGCACCGACGCCGACGTCCGGACGGCGCTGTTCACCGCGTCGCTCAAGGTCGGCGCGATGGAGCTCAACCGGCCCGAGGACCTCGAGTACAACCCGCGCGACCTGTCGGGCACGCCGCGCATCTACGTCGCCTTCACCAACTTCAACGGCACGACCGCGCTCGACCAGACCGGCAAGCTGGTGGCGGCGGGCGCGGTCCAGCCGGCGCGCGCCGATCGGGTCGGCGGCATCTTCGCGATGCAGGAGGCGGTCACCGCCACCCCGGGCAGCTCGTCGACGTTCACCTTCTGGCAAGTGTGGGGTGGCTCGGCCGCCGGTGGGGTGCTCGATGCCGGTTCCCCCGACAACCTCGCGATCGATCGCGAGGGAGGCGTGTGGTTCGGGACCGATGGCTACTTCGGCGCGAGCATGCGGCGGTCGGCTGACGCCATCTACTACCTGGATCTGGACCCGACCCATCGCACCTTCGCGGCCACCACCTACGGCACCGCGTTCCGCGTGGTGACCGCGCCGAGCGACGCTGAGGCCACCGGGCCGGCATTCTCGGCCGCGATGGGCACGCTGTTCTTCAACGTGCAGCATCCCGGCGAGGACGTGCAGTCGAGCTGGCCGGCGCGGTGATGGCGATGGCGCGCGTGGTCGGTGCAGCGATCGTGGCCTCGGCGCTCGCGTGCGCGGCGGTCGCGGCCTGCGCGCGGCGGGGTGGGTCGTCACCGCCCGAGGGGCGGATCGACCTCGGCGCGGGCGGGGCGTCGGCCCACGACCCGCTCGCGGTCGCGCGCCTGACCCGCGGCCAGGTCGGCAACGCCGAGGCCGCGGTCCCGCCCATGTGTTACACGCGCACCGGCGGGGTCTCGAACCCGTGCTGGGTGTGCCACACGGACGGGCGCGGTCGCAACTCGCTCGATGACAGCGCGCTGCAGGAGGCGTACGCCTTCTCCGAGGAGGCCAAGGTCAATCGCTGGACCAACCTGTTCGCCGATCGCCGCGGGTTCGTCGCGTCGATCGCCGATCGCGAGATCCTGGCGTGGGTGCGCACCGACAACGTCACGCCGCTGCGCGCGGCGATGGCGGCGGCGCCCGCGGACTACCTCGGCTTCCGACCCGACCTCGACTTCGCGGCCGGGTTCGATGCCGATGGCTTCGCGCGCGACGGCACCGGCTGGCGTGCGGTCCGGTTCCAGCCGTTCCTGGGCGCGTTCTGGCCGACCAATGGCTCGACCAGCGATGTCTTTGTCCGGCTCCCGGACAGCTTTCGCCGCGCCGGTGACGGCGCGGTCAGCCCCGCGATCTACCGGCTCAACCTGGCGCTGGTCGAGGCCGCGGTCGCGGTGACCGAGTACGGCCCCCGCGCGGTCGATCGCGAGGTCGAGCCGGTCGACGAGCGGCTGCTCGGCGTCGATCTCGACGGCGACGGGTCGATCCGGGCCGGGACCACCCGGGTGCGTCGGTTGCCGCCTCGCTACGCCGGCGGGGCCGCCGACGTGCCGGTGGTGGCGCAGGCGTTCCCGCGCGGCGCCGAGCTGCTGCACAGCGTGCGCTACCTCGATCCCGACCAGCCGACCATGATGGCGCCCCGCATGAAGGAGCTCCGCTACATGCGCAAGGTGGGCGCGCTCGACGACTGGGCGCTCCAGCGCGCGTACAGCGACGAGGCCGAGGACAAGCTCCGCGGCAAGCTGCCGGTGTATCAGGGCGATCCCGAGGTCGGCCTGCTCGGCGACTTCGGCTGGCAGCTGCAGGGGTTCATCGAGGACGAGCGCGGCGCGCTGCGGCTGCAGACCGAGGAGGAGCATCGGTTCTGCATGGGCTGCCATGGCCACGTCGGGGTCACGGTCGACCAGACGTTTGCCTTCGCCCGCAAGGTGCCGGGCGCGGACGGCTGGCGCCACCAGGACCTGCGAGGCTTGCGCGACCGGCCGCAGGTCGGGCACGTCGAGCCCGAGCTCCTGACCTACTTCCGCCGGGTCCAGGGTGGCGACGAGACCCGCTCGAACGAGGAGCTGCTCGCGCGCTTCTTCCCGGGCGGTCACCTCGCCGAGGCCGAGCTGCGCCGGGCCGCGGTCGGTGGTGACCGAGATCTGGCGTGGGTGCTGTTCCCGGGTCGCGCGCGGGCGCTCGCCCTCGACAAGGCCTACCTGGCGGTGGTGCGCGAGCAGAGCTTCACGCGCGGGCGCGACGCGACGCTGGCGCCGGCGACCCGGGTCCACGACCGCATCGTCGACGAGGGCACCGGGCTGGGCGAGGCCGGCCGGGTCCATCGCGACGGTCGCTTGCATCTGCGCTGGGAGGTGCCGTCGGCGCCCCCGCCGCAACCCGATTGAGCCGGGTCGAGCGGTCTGCTACCACTGAACGATGCGGCTGACCGGGACGAGCGTGGTACGAGGCGCGCTGATCACCGCCGTGCTGGCGACGATGCCAGCCCTGGCGGCGGGCTGCGGACGCCGCGCCGCGTCGGGCCCGGCCTGGCCGGGGAGCGTCGGACGCATCGAGGGCGGCGACTGGACCAAGGACGGCGGCGAGAGCATCGATCCGGTGACGCGCTCCGAGCACGTGGCCGCGGTCGAGCACGCCGAGCCGCGCCCGTCCGACCCGGCCAAGGTCGAGGCGCCGGTCGTCAAGGCCGACGACAAGGCCGCCAAGCCGGCCGAGGGCAAGTCGACCACCGAGCCGGCGAAGTCGGACGACCTCGAGATCAAGGAAGTCCCGCTCAACCCCGATGACGTGATCATCATC
>JBKJLC010000192.1:0-36042 GCA_046597055.1 Kofleriaceae bacterium
CAAGATCTGAATCCGGTACGCGCCGATCCATTGATCGTGCTTCAGAGAGCAACGCTTGAGATAGTGTGCGCCTTCGTACTGCACCGCGCACGTCAACGGCGGAATGAAATCAACCGTTCGCATCTGGCCTGTCTCGTGCTCGACCACCGGAAGTGTGCCCGCGACGAAGTCAAGCCAACCGTCACCGTTCCGGTCAGTCACGGTCCAATCGGTCATGGTGTCGACATGCCACGACCGGTCATACGGCGCCGGATCGGTGCATGGGGTTTCGGGTTGGCACTGGTCGCTGTTGCTCACGCAGATTGTTTGCTGGCAGAACCAAGAGTCGACACGCGGCCACGACTTGTTGCGCCGAAGTGCGATCCGGTCTGCATCGCGTACGAATCCGTGAGCAGCGAGGTGTTTCTGCAAAGGCGTCACATCGACCTGGATCGGACGCCACCAGACACCGCCTTCAGGTGTGGAGGCGTTGATCCAGATCTTCCAGTGGTTCTTGTCCATCCCCCCTTTCGCGTCGATCACGTCGAGTCGACCGTCACCGTTCCAGTCCCTGAATTCCGACCAAACTTCCGTCTTCACCATCTCTGCACGGCCTTCACGACTCGTGTCGGTGCGTCGAGTCGTAACCTCCTCATGCAATTCTTGCGGCGATGTCCAGGCCGACGACGGCGCGGCGGAGAACGCGGGCCCCGTGGGGGTAAGCATATTCCTGTGGAAGAACCAGGTCGGTCCCACCTTGTAAATGAGGTCTGGCAACCCGTCTCCGTTGAAATCGCGAATCATGTGGCGAGTCCGGGTGGTCTCGACACGCCGGCCGGAATCGTTTGCCACGGCAACGTCGGTGGTTGCCAGTTGGCTGCTATACACTTGGGCGGCACCGAGAAGCGGGCGATAGATCGGTACAGCGGCGCCGTATTCGATCGTGGGCGGCACCAGGGGCTGTGGGGTGCCGACCGTGTCCTCGTTATTTTTCGAGGGATGCTTCGTCAGGGATCCGTAGCTGTACGTAGCCAGTGTTTGCGCCGTGCCCGCAACGCCTTCCTCCCCGCTCGTGCTCACCGAGGCGAGGCGCGGACGGCCGCTATCTCCGTCAGGCGTATAATGTAGCCGATAGGCACGAATCACCTTGGGTGCGAGGTCTGGCACAAGGTTGTTGCGTGCTCGAACCTTCACGTCTGTCAGGACCTGACCACGCAACCGGCCCGTCCTATCGTCGTGGGACTCCTCGAATACGCAACCACTAGGCCCCTTCCAGGGCTCGTAGCCAAGATCGATTTCGTAAAGCGGCACTTTGCCGTCTTCGCTGAACGTGTATTGAAGATTTCGAAGTGATACACCCGCCAGACAGAGGCCGACATCTGGAACGTCGTAGTGAAGCTCCACCTTGTCGCCGCCAATGACGTCGCGAATCTCGGTCAGTAGCCAGTAGTTCTCCGTGGGGTCCGAGGCAGAATCCAGCGCGCTCGCAACACTGAATCGGTACTCGAGGTTGTCCAGTGTGCGTAGCGTCCAGCCGTAGCCTTCACGGCGCAATTGCATGTACTCGCCGCCCTGGGTCGTCCAGACGTCCGGTGTCGGTGTGCCCGGGGCGACGTTGGTGCCGCCGTACAGGGTTTGGGTCTGACCACCGAGCGAGAGTGTCATCCGCTCGACAACCATCGGCGTGGACTCCGGCCCGATGTGGGCGAAGGGCTTCCGCTTCCAGGTCGTGGTCGAACGTCGAATGTACGAGATCGCGACATCCCAGCCGACGCCCACGGCGCCTCCGCGTCCGCTGCCGTTATAGGCGACCGAAAAGGGGATCGGGATCCGGCCACGCGGGTCGGGCAAGTCGAACGGGATGCTCTCGTTGAAGCCGCCTGTGGGCGACACGGAGGTCACAGGCCCGCCGCCGGGCCCAACGGTCGTGTGCTGGGTGCCCATCGGTGCGACTTGGGCGTGTGCGGGGACCGCGAGCGCGCACAGTGCGATGCCGAGTATCGACGCACCGAACGGCGCACGGGACCGTCGGATAGCGGGCTGAGCAGGTCGGCCCGGCGACGTCGACGGCGTGAGGGGAGGCTTCATGCGCCCGTCTGTCGGATGACGCGCTGGCTGGTTGCTTGGTCCCGCGCACTTTTCTTTACCTTGTGCAACCCGCCGTTTTTAAAGGCGCCGGTCGCATAGGATATGGCCATGCGCGTCGCGGTCGTGCTGGTCGTGCTCGTCGCCGGCTGCCGCGGGCGCAGCGCGCCGCGGGTGATCGACGCCGGGCTGCCGGTGTGCGAGGAGCTCGGGGGCGTGCGCGCCGGCGAGGCGACGTTCTACGATCCGCGCGGGCGCGGCAAGTGCAGCCTGGAGCCCGCGGCCGACGAGCTGGTGGCCGCGGTCAACGGCACCGACTGGGACGACGCGGTCGCGTGCGGCGCGTGCGCGGCGGTCGACGGCCCCGGGGGCTCGGTGATCGTGCGGGTGGTCGACCGCTGCTCGGGCTGCGACGCCGGCAGCCTCGACCTGTCGCGCGAGGCGTTCACCCGCCTGGCCAGCCTGAAGGCGGGCCGGGTGCCGATCCGCTGGCAGTGGACGCCGTGTCCGGTCGACGGGCCGATCCGCTACCGCTTCAAGGACGGCAGCCACCGCGACTGGACCGCGCTGCAGGTGCGCAATCATCGCCACGCGATCGCGCGGTTGGAGTCGCGCGAGCCCGACGGCAGCTGGCGCGGCCTGGCCCGCGCCGACTACAATTACTTCATCTCCGCGCGCGGCCTGGGCCCCGGGCCATACACGCTGCGGGTCACCGACGTGCACGGCCTCACCGTCGAGGACGTTGGCGTTCCCGGCACCGATCAGATCGACCATCCGGGCGCCGCGCAGCTGCCGGCCTGCGCGCCACGCCCGCGCTGACCCCTGCGCCGATCAGCGGCAGTGTCCGGCGTCGAACGTGTAGCCGAGCGTGTACGGTCGGCACTCGAACGCCGGCGCGTTGTCACCGCGGACCCGGACGTTGACGGTGTAGCGGTCGGTGGTCCCGACCAAGCACTGACCGTCGAGCCACTGGCTGACGGTGCCGGTCCCGCCCGCGCCGATCTCGACGCAGTTGCCGAAGCCGCAGCTGTTGGTGTCCATGCACAGCTCGAACGAGCCGGCCCCCACCGGCACCGTCAGCGACACGCTCGCCAGGTAGTCCTCGTCGAACGAGATGCTGCCGCACCCGCAGCTGCTGTCGCTCTCGGCCATCGGGATCGCGTAGTAGTCGTGGTCACCGGCGGCGTAGATGGTCATGCTCGTGTACGAGTTGGTCCCGTCGGAGCCGACCCCGCCCAGGGCCCGCGCCGAGCTGCAGTCCGGGTTCGGTTCGTAGGCATCGCTGAACGCGCCGTTGTCGGTGGTGCCATCGCAGTTGTCGTCCAGATCGTTGCAGGTCTCGGTGGTCGGCGCGCCCGCCACGCACGCGGCCGGTCCCCCGTTGGCGCAGATCGGCGCCTCGCGCAGGCACTGGCCGACGCCGCACGTCTGGGTGCCCGGGTTGACGTTGGTGCAGCTGCCGGCGACCGTGCCCGTGCAGGTCCCGCTGGCCGGGTTCTGACACACGTCGTTGCACGTCAGGGTCACCGGGCCCGCGACGGGGGTCGCGCCACACTCGACCGCCGCGCTGCGACAGGCGAGCGCGCCGTTGCAGGCGGCCACGTTGGCGGGCACGTCGGCCTTGCGACGACAGCTGTCGCCGCTGAAGCCGTGGTAGTAGCCGGCGCAGCTGAGGCCGCCGCACTCGTTGTCGGGGTCCTGACCGCTGGCGACCGCGGCGCACGTGCCGACCGAGCCCGGCAGATCACAGGCCTCGCACGAGCCGTTGCACGCGCGGTTGCAGCACACGTTGTCGACGCAGGTCAGCCCGCTCGAGCACTCCTGCGACATCTCGCAGAACCCGCCCGGGCCCTGGTCGGGCACGCACACGCCGCCGGTGCAGTGCGCCGAGACGTCGCAGCCGGCGTCGGTCGTGCAGCTGGTCGCGCAGGTCGGTGGCGGCTGGGTCGTCATCACCGTGCACACCTGCGACGGGTACGGGCCGCAGCTGCTGGCCTCGATGCCGGCGCAGCCGGCGTCGTCGAACACCGGCGTCGTGCCGCACTGCTTGGTCGGCGCGCACACGCCGTCGACCCGCGAGCCCTGGCACGACGACGGCGCCTGACACACCGGCGCCGTCGAGTAGGCCGCGCAGTCGGTCGCCTGCGCGCAGCAGTCGCCCGACGCGCAGCAGAAGCCGTTCTGACAGTGGCCGCCCTGGCACTCACCGGCGTCCTGGCACACGCCGCCATCGGGCTGATCCGGCACGCACTGGCCCTGCGGGTTGCAGTACGCGTTGCTGTCGCACTCGCCATCCCCCGTGCACGAGGTCGCGCACTGGGGCGCGGTCTGGGTCGACGAGCCAGTGCAGAAGACCGGCTGGTACGGCCCGCAGTCCGAGGCCGAGGTGCCGGCCCCGCACGCCGAATCATCATCGATGTCCGCGGCGGTGCCACACACGCTGGTGGTGCAGGTTGCGACGTCGGCCTCGCCGTCGCACGCGGTCGGCGAGGTGCACACCGCCGGTGCCGCGTAGCGGCCCGGGCAGTCGCCCGCGGTCGCGCAGCAGTCACCGCCGGCGCAGCAGAACCCGTTCTGGCAGTGACCGCTCTTGCAGCGATCCTCGTCGACCCCGCAGGTCTGGCCGTCGTCGAGGTCCTCGCGACAGGTGTCGCTGACCGGATCGCACCAGCCGCCGTCGTCGCAGTCGGCGTGGGTCGCGCACGTGGTCGGACAGCTCGGCGGCGGCTGGGTGACCGCGCCGGTACAGCGGATGGGGCGCCACCAGCCGCACTCGTTGGCCACCGTGGTCGGCCCGCACGCGCTGTCGTCGGGCACGCCGTTCTGGACGCCGCAGGTGAAGCCGGTGGTGCAGATCGCCTCGCCCCGGCCGCCCTGGCAGGTCGGCGACGCATCGCACACCGGCGCGAACGTCCCGTAGGTCGGGCAGTCCATCGCCGCCTGACAGCAGTCGCCGAACGCGCAGCAGAAGCCGTTCTGGCAGTGGCCGCCGGCGCAGTCGGAGCCCTCGTCGCAGGCCTGGCCGTCGGCCAGGTCGGCGAGACACGCCGACCCGTCGCAGTGCGCGGTCGGCACGCACCGATCGTCGACCTCGACCTCGCACGTGGTCGCGCACACGTCGCCGACCTCGCCGCCGCCGGCGCAGGTGTAGCGCCCACACATCGTGGCCGGCTGCTGCTGACAGCCGGCCGCGCCCGGACACACGTCCCCGATGCGCTGGAAGTAGCCGAGCGCGCCGAGCTCGCACAGCGGTCCATTGCAGTCGAGCGGGTGGTCGTCGACCCCACCGGCGCAGTCGTTGTCGAGCGCGTCGCACACCTCCTGATGGCCGACGTACACCTCGGGCTCGGCATCGTCGCAGTCGGCGTCGAGGCAGCCGCCGCCGACCCCGTGGCGGTCGCCGTCCGCGTCGACGCAGCACACCCCGTTGATGGGCAGGCACTGACGCTTGGTCGTGTCGCCGCTCGACGCGATGATCTGACACGAGAACCCGGCCGGGCACACGGTCGCGTCGGCCAGGCAGTCGAGCGCGCAGAACTTCCCGGCGGTGAGCTGCACGCAGGCGTCGCTGTCGTCGCCGCAGTCCTCGTCCGACTGGCAGGTGTCGCAGAACGTGTCGGCCGCCGCGACGCACAGCCGGTGATCGAAGCCGTCGAGCTGCACCGTGCGACAGGCCTGGCCCTCGGGACAATCGAAGTTGCACTCGCGGTTGCACTGGCCGTCGTGGCAGAGCAACGAGGTGCAGTCGTCGTTGTCCACGCAGACCTCGCCGTAGCCGGCGCCGGTCCGCGCATCCACGCCAGCGTCGGTGGCCGGCCCGCTCCCCGCCGGGCTCGACGCACAGGCGACGACCAGGGCCAGCCCGGCCACCCGGACGGCGAGCTCGGGCTTCACGCCACGCAGCGAACGGACACCCCGGACGAACAGCGAGCGAGCGGACATGAGCACCCCCGAGGGGCATCGTCTCGGATCCGCTGCGAGATTTCCAGAGTGGTTTGACCACCTCGCCCGGGATCACCACCGCCGGCGCCCGAGCGCACCGCCCCGGGCACTCGTGCCTCCAAGGGCCGGCTGAAGTCGCTACGGGCCGCCGGCGCCGGCGGTGCCGATCGCCAGCCGGGTCAGGCCCGAGGCCTTGGCGCGCTCCATGACGTTGACGACCCGGCCGTGCGGGACACCCTTGTCGGCCTGGAGCACCACCTGCGTGTTCTTGTCGCGCGCGAACGCAGCGCGGAACAGGTTGTCGATGTCGGTATCGACGACCGTCTTGCCGCCGACCACCACGTCGCCCTGGACCGGGATGAGCAGGACCAGGCTCGCCTTGGTCGGGTCGATCTCCTGGGCCGCGCCCGACGGCAGGTTGACCTTGAGGCCGCTGCGCTTCTCGGCCTCGACCTTCTCGATCACCTCGGTGGTCTTCTTCTTGTCTTCCTGGGCCTCGGCCTGCACGGCCAGGGCGCTGACCATGAAGATGATCAGCAGCACCAGGAAGACGTCGGTCAGCGGCGTGATGTTGATCTCGGCGAAGATCCCGCCGCCACCATGACCGCCGTCCTCGTCGTCAGCGTCAGGCAGCCTGCCGGCCATCAGCCTTCTCCTTCGGATCCTTGACGTCCTTGGTGTCGGGCGGCAGGTCGGCCAGCTGCTCGAGGAACTCGTCGGTGAGCAGCTTCAGCTCGGTCGCGATGCGGCCCGCGCGCTGGTTGAAGTAGTTGTACAGAATGACCGCCTCGACGGCGATGAGGATGCCGGCGGCGGTGACGATCAACGCCTCGGAGATGGGCTTGGCGACCATCGAGAACCGGACCGTGTCGTCAGCCTTGAAGGTGCCCATCGCCTTCATGATGCCGACCACGGTGCCGAACAGGCCCACGAACGGCGCGGTCGCGCCGATCGTACCCAGCATCCAGAGCCGCTTGCGCAGGTCGGCGGCCACCCGCTGCCGCTCGCGGTGCACCGCGGTCTCGAGATACTCGGGCTTGCCGCGGCCGAGCCGCTCGTAGCCGACCAGGAACACGTCGGCGAGCGGCGACGGCGAGCGCTCGCACGCGCTGCGTCCTTCCTGGAGGGCGCCGCGGGCCAGGCAGCGGCCGACGGTGTCGGCCAGCGCGCGGGCGCGGGTGGTGAATTGCCACTGTGCAATCGCGCGCTCCACCGCGACCGCGAGGGCGATCACCGAGAAGGCAACGATGAACCACATGGCGTATCCGCCATGGCTCATGAGGTCCCAGATCGAGCTGTCCATCTAGACTTCCTGACGCGCCAGCGTCGGTCCTTGTATCAAGGGTGGCCCGGGCGGGCGCCCAAGGCAAGCCGGGGGTCCTGGTACCGACTCGGGCCGACGGTGGGTGGTTGCCTGGGTCGCCGCCCGGCGGCGCACCCCGGTCACGGCTGGAACTGGGCCCGGTAGCCGTTGCCATCGAAGTCCAGGAAGATCGGGGCGGTGAACGCCGCGGCCGGGACGCCATGGCCCTGGAGCGCGGCCTCGACCGCCTGGTCGGTGCCGCTCACCAGGATCGGCAACGTGAGTTCGTCGACCAGTTCGCCCGACAGGATCGGGAAGATGCCGCGGTCGCCGCGGGCCCGGATCACCAGCCAGGCGTCGGTCCCGGTCCCGCCGGCCCGGGTCCGGATGTCGGCGGCGGCCAGCGTGATGGTCACCTGCGCGCGCAGGAACCGGAACCCGTTGCCAGTACCGACCGTCTGGGACTGCACCTGCATCGACTCGGGCGCGATCGCCGCGCGGGTGCACGGGTCCATCGCGTGCAGCGTGTTCAGCGCGCGCGAGGTCCAGCACTTCAGCGGCGTCAGCCCGACCACGCCGCCGGGCGCGATCGGCGAGTCGGGAGTCTCGTTCGCGAAGATCTCGACGGTGTCGAACTCGGCCCAGGCCGGCGCCGTGACCGTCACCACCAGGGTCACCATGCCGTTGGCGGCAGCCGCGACCCGGCCGATCGCCGGCATCGCGTTCTGGGTGACCGCGATCATCGGGCCGTTGGTCACCACGATGTCGCGGGCGACGCCGCCGGTGCCCTGGAGCGTGCTCATCACCGCGGCGGTCGCGGCCCCCGAGACCAGCGCGGCGCCCGAGTCGTCGGCGACCCGGACCATCGTGCGCGGCATGCCGAGCGGATCCGCGACCGAGGTGTGGCTGTCGCTGTTGCCGATCGGCGCCGCGTAGAACCCCATCGTCAGCAGGTTGAACCAGTCGCGCAGCACGCGGTCCATCGAGGTGATCTCGCGGCGACGGTCGCCGTCGGTGTCGCTCATCGAGAAGCCGTTCCACACCTCGAGCGCGTTCCAGGTGTCGTTCCACAGGGACTCGTCGGGCAGGCGCAGCCACTGGTTGGGGACCGGGGTGGCCAGGAAGTCGCCGAAGATCGAGCGCCCGACGAAGTCGTACTTGAGGTTGGCCCGGTCGAAGAACTGCTGGAAGGTGCCGAGCGCGCCCTCGCCGCGGGGATGGTTGACCTGCACCACGCGGGCGCCGCGGGTGCGCATCGCGTCGAAGATCTCGCCAGGCGTCATCGCGAAGCCCTCGCGGCCGCGGCCCCAGTCGATCGCGCCGCCGTTGGAGTTGGGCTCGACCGCCAGCGGCCACGCGTTGAAGTGGCCGTACGCGAACGGCGTCACCTCGATGCCGGGAATGACGCGGAGCAGGTCCTGCGCGCCCAGGGTCTCGACGAAGGGCTGCAGATCGCTGACCACGTCGTGATCGGTCACCGCGAACAGCTCGACCCCGGCGGCGAGGCCGGAGCGGACCCGCTCGAGCGAGCCGACCGGCGAGTCGGGTGACCCGACCTGATGGACATGAAACTCGGTGGCCAGGTAGCCGGTGGTGTCGATGACGCGTCGCAGCCGCAGGGTGACCGTGGCCCTCGCGGTGCCGGCGAACGGCGCGCTCGCGGCCGACCACTCGGTCCCGCGCGACGCGTAGACGCGGTAGGTGCCGCCGGCCGGCAGCAGGACCGCGGGATCGGCGCCGGCACCGGTGGTGGTGCCGGCGACCGCGTGGACCGAGCGCACGATGCCGGCCAGCCGGTCCTTGGTCTCGAACAGGCGCTTGTCGGGGAACGCCGGGTGGGTGCCGACCACGAGCAGGCGGCCCGGCATCGGCTCGCCGGTGGCGTCGTCGAGCAGCTGGTAGTCGAGCGCGACCGGCGCCGGCAGGGTCAGGGCGCGACCGGCACCGGCCGGCATCACCGCCGAGCGAGCCTGGTCCTTGACCTCGGCGCGCACGAGCAACGCGCCGGCCGGGACCTTGCCCGACCAGCGTCCGTCGGCCTCGGCGTCCAGGTAGCTGAGGACGACGTCGGTGTCGTCGATCGTGCCGTTGCCGTCGCCGTCGAGGTAGACGCCGACCCGGGCGCCCGCCGCCGGGGTCCCGTCGCTCCACATCGCGGTCCCGTCGACGTCGGACATCGCCTCGCCGCCGCCGGTGCGGAAGACGACGTCGACGTCCTCGGCGTCGCGACCGAGCACCACGTCGACCCGCTGCCGCATGCCCTTCCTGGGTTCGAGCACGAGCTCGTAGGTCGTCGGGTCGAAGATGTCGAACAGGTTCTCGGCGCCGAACAGGACGATCGAGACGCCGGCGATGAGGATTCCAGACGCGTGGGTCGGCTTCTCGAAGCGCGGCACGATGCCGTAGGCCGGGCCCGGGCCCTGATAGACCACGTAGTTGATCGACGCCGGCTCGGTCAGGGCGTCGAGCGCCTCGATCCCGGCGCGCTCGAAGCCGCGGGTGTTGCTCCACGCCTCGGTCTCGCCGCCGGTGTCGTTGAGCATCCCGATCGGGCCCTGGAGCTTGAACGCCCCCGGGTTGTAGAGCGACCAGTGCACCGCGACCTGGGACGCGCCCGGCTCGAGCACGTAGGTCGTCGCGCAGTCGATGTCGTCCTCGATGTCGGGATCGAGATCGTCCCCGATCGGCAGCGCGCCGATGGCCTTGAGGTTGACGAAGTCGTTGTTGCCGCTCTTGCCCACCGCGCGGACCACGGCGGCGCCGCCCTTCGTGCCGTCGCGCACGATCTCGATCCGGTCGTGCTCGCAGGTGCGGCCCGCCTTGTAGATCAGCGAGAGCTCGCCGAAGTGATCGTCGAGGAGCTGGCGACCGTCGGCCCCGATCAGCGCCGCGTCGATCAGGTTGCCGCCCTGCGGCACCACGCCGATCACGCGGGTCGAGGCGCCGATAGTTATCCGGACCTTGTCGTTGCGCAGGTAGAAGTCGCCGACCTGGCCCTGCGCGGCGACACCGGTCAGCAGCTCGTCGGTGTTGGCGGCCGTGATCGCGCCCGCGAACGCCGCCTGCGCGCCGCCCTCGGGCGGCAGCTCGGGATAGAAGTCCTCCAGCGAGGGACCGTCGTCGCCACACGCGGCCAGGCCGCCGATCAGCAGGATCAAGCCGAGCTTCCTCATCGGCGCGAAGCGTAGCCGAACCACCCTCGGCCGTATGTGATTTCGTCACCATCCAGCGGCGGGCTCGTGCCCGGGCCTGGCCCGGCGCGACACGCCTCGCCGACACGCTCGGGACGGCCTCCGACAGGCGCAGCACAGGCTTGCTCGCGCGCCCAAAGGCTGGTCGAATCCCGCCCATGTCACGCACGGTCAGATGCGCCAAGCTCGGCGGCGAGCGGCCCGGTCTCCCCTACAAGCCTTTTGCCGACGCCCTCGGTCAGCGCATCTTCGAGAGCATCTCGCAGGAAGCCTGGGCGCAATGGATCGAGCACTCCAAGAAGCTCGTCAACGAGTGGCGCCTCGACCTAACCCAGAAGAGCGCCCACGACGTCCTCAAGGAGCAGTGCGTCGCGTTCCTGTTCCCGGGTGAGGGCGGCACCGTCACCGAAGCCGCCGGATACGTGCCCGAGAAGACGTGAGCCCGGCGCGCTCGCTCGACGACGTCGCGCTGTTCCGCGCGCTGCCGCAGGTCGGGCGCCAGGTGCCGTGGGCCCGGCTCGGCGACTGGCCGACGCCGGTCGAGCCCGTCCCCACGCTCGGGGCGGTGTGGGCGAAGCGCGAAGATCTGACCGCCGCGCGCTACGGCGGCAACAAGGTGCGGACGCTCGAGGCCATGTTCGGGCGCGCCCGCGCCGCCGGCGCGACCCGGATCTGGGCGACCGGCGCCTACGGCTCGAACCACGCGCTCGCGACCGTGCTGCACGCCGACGCCGTCGGGCTCGCCGCTGGCGCGATCGTCTTTCCGCAGCCGGCCAGCGAGCCCGCGCTCGCCAACGCGGCCGCCATCCTGTCGGCCCGGCCGCGGGTGATCGCGATCGGCTCGGTGATCGAGCTGCCGTTCGCGATGGCGGTGACCCGGCGCCGGCGCGGCGGCGGCGAGGTCCCGTACGTGATGCCGCCCGGCGGCGCGACCGCCGAGGGCGCGCTCGGCGCCATGTCGGCGGCGTTCGAGCTCACCGAGCAAGCCGCGCGCGGCGAGCTGCCGTGGCCGCGGCGGGTGGTGGTCGCGGTCGGAAGCGGCTGCACCTCGGCCGGGCTGCTCGCCGGCTTTCACCTCGCCCACGCGCTCGGGCTGGCCCCACCCCCACCGATCGTCACCGCGGTGCGGGTGACGCCGTGGCCGGTCACCAGCCGGGTCCGCATCGCCAACATCGCGCGGCTGACGATCGCGCTGGTCGATCAGCTGCGCGGCGCCGACAGCGGGCTCGGGCTGCGCGCGCTCGTGGCCGGCCTCGAGGTCGACGGCCGCTGGCTCGGCCCCGGCTACGGGCGCACCACCGCCGCCGGGGAGCGCACCGCGGTCCGCATGCACGCGGCGTCAGCGCCCGCGGTCGACTGCGTCTACTCGGCCAAGGCGGCGGCCGCCCTGTGCGAGCTGGCCGCCCGGGAGTCGGGACCGATCGTCTTCTGGGCCACCAAGTCGAGCGCGGTTTTGCCGCAAGCCTCGGACGACGCGGTGGCCGCGGCGCCCCCCGCGCTGCGCCGCTGGCTGGGCCGCTGAGCCAGGCGAAGCGTCAAATCGGTGCCCTCAGGCCGCGGCCGACCGACCGGCGGCGCCGCGCCAGCCGGCTACTTGATCGATGTCGGCGCCGCTTCATCGGGCCGCGCGTCGTTGTTGCGCGGCTGCGCCGCCCGGCTCTTCGTCGCTTCTTGCTGCTTGGCGCGGCGAGCCCGCTCCACGTACGAGCGACATGCGCGCACCGTGCGGTCGTTGGCGACGTTCGACTGGTAATACTCGGGGGCGCGGCGCGAGATGTCCGCGCCGACGATACCGGCGTCGTTGCACTTGCCGGCCACCACCAGCTTGGCCATGCGGGCGTGCTGGTCTCGCGCCCACACCGTGAGCTGAGCCTCGGCCTTGGCGTCGTAGGTCGCGGCACGGCCGGGATCGGCAGCGCTCGGCGCGGATGGCTTTTGTGCGACCGTCGCCGGTGCGGACGGCCGGGGCGCCGTCGGGGGCGGCGGGGGCGCGGCCCCGGCACCCGCGCCGACGCGGGAGCGGGCCACCACTTCGCCGTCGACCTGGTCGTCATCGACGTCGCGCACCTGCAGGTCGTTGTTCATGTTCTTGTCGAGCTCGAGGTAGCCGTCGGCCTTGGCCGCGGCCTTGCGCTTGGGGGCGTCGGCCGGCGTCTCGAGCTGCGTGGCCGCGAGACCGCCGGTCGGCCTGGCCAGCTTCTTCGCCGGCGCTTCGCGCTCGTCCTGCGCGGCGAACGCACCGCGGTTGGTGCCGGTCGCTGCTGACTCCGTGGCGAACGACGCCACACCCTCGGTGCCCAGTTGCTCCTGGCGCCGCAGCAGCTCGGCGCCGTCGGCGTTGGCGAGATCCTTGGCGAGCGTGTCATCGAGCGCGACCGGGTACGAACTCCCGGTCCCGGTGGCGGTCCCGAGGGTCGGCAGGTCGGGCGTGGTCGCGGCGGAGCCGCTATCGCCGCTCGGCCGAAGGGTCGGCGCGCTCACGTGCTCGGGCGCTGCGGGTTGCGCGGTCCGGAAGCGACCGTTGGCGTACATCACGCCAGCGGCGCCGCCGACCACGACGAGCGCGGCGGCAGCCGACAGCCCGGGGTGCATGAGCATGGGTCGGAACATGCTGGTGAACCAGGCCAGGAAGCCCTGGTCCGCCGCCCGCGGCACGGGAGCGCGACGGGCAGCTTCCTGGAGGAGCTTGGCGGAGATCGCCGAGGGCGGTTCCGCCAGCCCCAGTGAGGACGCGACGTTGGCGTCGCGCAGCATGGCGCGGGTTGCGCGCATGTCCTCGAGATCAGCCCGGTCACGGGGGTGAGTGACCAGGTGCGCCTCGAGGCGCCCGCGCTCGTCACCGTCGAGCTCTCCGTAGAGAGCGTCGATGAGGAGCGCATCGATGTCCTGGCGATCCGCCATGGCCTTGGGTCCTTATACTACGTCGGGTGGGTGAAACCACCGACTGGACCGTTGGGGAGACGTCGAACCGTTTTCTCCTTGCAGGGTTACCCGTCGGCGGCGTGAGCCTCGTGACGATTCCCGTCAGTGAGGATGTACACGCCTGACGGACCCCCGCGATCTACCCGAACGTCGCCGGTTGTTGACACTCCCGGAACCCACCGGAATCACAGCAGCCGCTGCCCGCATGCGGCCGGCTGACGTCGTCGAACGCCGCCCGCACGGTCCCGCTTACACCGGCACCACCCCCGCTTACTTCGCAGGCGCGATCGGCTCGGGACGGCACGACCAGGTCACGTCGTCGAGCACCCAGCCCTGGTGACCGCATTCGGCGGCGGAGGCCAGGGTCGACTGGGCGACCCGGCGCTCGACGCCGAACACCGCGCCGCGCTGGAAGCGCCGCGGCTGCTTGCCCTCGGGCGCACAGGTCAGCGTCCAGCTCACCGAGCAGGCCAGGCGGACGTCACACTGATTGTCGATCACGAGGTCGACCGCCTCGGCGTCGTCCTGCTGGACCTGGTCGAAGCTCGCGCAGGTCGCGATCGACACGCGCGGCTTCTTCTTGATCGGCTTGCGGGGCGCGGCGGTGACCGGGACGACGAGCGACGCGAGCACCAGGGCGCACGTCACCCAGCGCGTCCCCCGAACGGGGCGAGACACCATGGGACCTCCGGCCACGATCCTTGGGGCTGCGCCTCGACCAACCGGTCGCGCGCGGCGGGTCGCCCGCGGGCGACGTTGGTGGCTCGTCGGCTGGGACACCGACCCGCGCGGTCGGTTTCAGGTTTGTTCGCCGACGACGGCCGCGGCCGCGCGCGTGGCGTACCCTCGGCCCATGGCCCACCCACTCGACGTCTTCCGCAGCGATGCGCTCGCCGGCCACGTCGCCGTCGTCACCGGCGGCGGCACCGGCATCTGCAAGGGCATCGCCGCCGCTTACGCCCGGCTCGGCTGCGACGTGTGCATCGTCAGCCGCAAGCCCGACGTGCTGGCGGCGAGCGCCGCCGAGCTGTCGGCCCTGAGCGGCCGCACGGTCCTCGCCCACGCCGCCGATGTCCGGGATCCGGACGCGATCGAGGGGGCGATCGCGGCCACGCTGACCCGGTTCGGCAAGATCGACACGCTGGTCAACGGCGCGGCCGGCAACTTCCTGGCGCCGGCGGCGGCGCTGTCGCCGAACGGGTTTCGCACCGTGATCGACATCGATCTCAACGGCTCGTTCAACGCCGCGCGCGCCGCGTTTCCGGCGCTGCGCGATGCCGGCAACGGCCTGATCGTCAACGTGACCGCGACGCTGCACTATCACGGCACGCCGCTGCAGATCCACGCGTCGGCGGCCAAGGCCGGCGTCGACGCCATGACCAAGAACCTCGCGGTCGAGTGGGGCCCGTCGGGGGTGCGGGTCAACTCGATCGCGCCGGGCCCGATCGGCGACACCGAGGGCATGCGGCGGCTGGCGCCGCCCGACGTCGCGAACCTGGCGGCGCGCACCATCCCGCTCGGCCGGTTCGGCACCATCGACGAGATCGCGGCGATGGCAGTGTTCCTGCGCTCGAGCGCGGCCGCCTACATCACCGGCGCGATCTTCGTGGTCGATGGCGGTCAGTGCGTCGCGCTGCCGTCGTTCATGGCTCCGACGACGTGACCGCGAGCCGGGCCGGGTCGCGCCGGGTCGACTTCATCGCGCCGCGCCGCGACGTCGGCCTCGAGCTGCTCGGCGGACGCGGCCACTACGAGCGCGTGATCGCCGCGGTGGTCGCCGCCGAGACCAGCGTCTGGATCGCGACCGCCAACCTCAAGGAGCTGATGATCGAGGACGGGCGGGCCCGGCCGGGCGTGCGCCGCGGGATCGGCAAGGTCGGCTACCGCTCGGTGCTGGCGTCGCTGGCCGAGCTGGCCAGCCGCGGCGTCGAGCTGCGCATCCTCAGCGCCGATGGCCCGTCGCGGCCGTTCCGTGCCGAGCTGGGCCGCCAGCCCCAGCTCGCGCGCGCGCTGCGGCTGCGCCGGTGCCCGCGCCTCCACCTCAAGGTCGTGATCGTCGACGGCGCCCTGCTCTACCTGGGCTCGGCCAACTGGACCGGGGCCGGGCTCGGCGCGCGCGGCACCGGCCGGCGTAACTTCGAGCTCGGGATCGTCACCGACGACGGCCCCATGCTCGACCAGATCCAGGGCCTCTACGACCATCTCTGGAGGGGCGGCGAGTGCGCCAGCTGCCGGCTCCGCGCCTTGTGCCCGCTCCCGCTCGACCAGCTGGTCGACGACCCGGCGCCGGTGGCGCTGGCCGCCGCGCCCACCCGCAAGCGGGCGAAAGCCCAATAGCAGTAGCGCCGCAGCACCCCGGACAGCCACGACAGGGCACCACGACGCTACGTCCGTTCCGACCCGCCGCCGTCACAGAGGGTTGCCCGCCGCGTGAAAGTTGGTAACCGCGGCCGAGGTCCCGGCCACCATCTACCCGCTGATGCACGTCAGGCCTCACGGTCTCCACCGCGCCGCGTCGGGCACCGCGCCTCGCGCCGGAGCCGCCGCGTGACCGCTCATATCGCGTACCTCGACGACGTCATGCTGGTCGATCGGTGCGTCGGCGGCCACGAGGCCGCGACGCGCGAGCTGTTCCGCAGCCACCGCGGCAGGGTCCACGCGACGCTGTACCGGGTCCTCGGCGGCAACGGCGACATGGATGACCTGTTGCAAGAAACCTTCGTACAGGTGTTCGGCTCGCTCCGCTCCTGGCGCGCGGAGGCGAGCCTGGCGACGTGGATCGATCGCATCGCGGTGCGCGTCGCGTACCGCTACCTCGGACAGCGACGCGCGCGGCCGCCGACCGACGAGCTGGGTGACGACGATGCCATCGCGCCGGATGTAGGCGGCGCGCGGGTGGCCGCGGCCCGCGAGGGTGTGCGCCGGCTGTACGACGCGCTCGGACGCCTGGCGCCCGCAGCGCGGGTCGCGTTCGCGCTGCACGAGATCGACGGCCGCACCCTGGCCGAGGTCGCGACCGTGACCGGCAGCTCGCTGACCGCGACCAAGCTGCGGGTGTGGCGGGCGCGGCGCGCCTTGATGACCGACGCGGCCCGCGATCCGGTGCTGCGCGAATGGCTGGGGAGCTCCCCCGACGCCGGAGGCAAGACACCATGACGCTCCGCGACCGCATCCCGGTCGAGCCCCTCGCGCCCGAGCGACTCGACCGCCTCGAGCAACGGATCGTACGCGCGGCGCCGCCGGCGCTGGCGCGTCCGGCCCGGGCCCCGCTGTGGCCCTGGGCGCTGGCGGCGACCAGCGCCGCGGCCGCCGCGCTCGCGGTGGTCGCGCTACGACGTCCGGCCCCACCGCCGGCCGCGCCGATCGTGGTCATGACCGAGGCCCGCGGCACCCGGCTCGATCTCGGCGACGCGGTCGTCGAGGTCGGGCTGGCGACCCACGTCGTGATCAGCCGGCTGGCCGGCGGCGTGCTGGTGGAACTCGACGCCGGCACCGTCGCGCTCGACGTCGCGCCGCGCGCGGACCGACCGCCGCTGTGGGTGAAGGCCGGTGACGTCGGGGTCCGCGTGGTCGGCACCGCGTTCTCGGTGCGGCGCGAGTCGACCTCCGCGGAGGTCGAGGTGATCGTCGTCCACGGCACCGTCGAGGTCCACCGCGCGGGCGAGGTCCGCCGGGTGGGTGGCGGCGAGCGCTGGTCGTCGACGGCCGGCGCGGCCATGGCGGCGACCTTGCCGCCGCATGCATCGGGCACGTCGGGCGGGCCGGACGGTGTCGGTGGCTCCGCCCGCGATCCGCGCGCGCCGCTGCCGCCGGACGATCGCGGCGGCACGGCGGGCCTGCCCGCGAGGTCCCCGGTCGAGGTCGCGCTGCTCGACGAGCGCCGCGCGCCGGTGCGGCCACCGTCGACGACCGGGCCGGGGACCGCGACCGGCACCGGTAGCGCGCGCCGACCGCACGGCCCTGGCAATGGCAGCGGCACGACCGCGGGCCCGGCCCCGGCCGATCCACTCGGGGACCTGCGCGCGCGGATCCTCGGCGCGCCCCTGGCGCCCGGGCTGACGACCGCGTCCCGCACCCCCGCGGAGGCAGCCGCCGAGTATCAGCGGCGCTTCCTGACCGGACGTGGCGCCGAGGCAAGCGCGGCGCTCCATGCGCTCGCCCGCACCCAGCACCTGCAGCTCGGCAAGGAGGCCGAGGCGGTGCGAAGCCTCGATGCCTACCTGCGGCGCTTCCCGCAGGGGCCGGAGCTCGAGGCGGTGCTCTGGCTCCGGCTCCGCATCCTGTGTCGGCGCTCGTTCGGCGAGCCCTGTCGGGTCGCCGCCCACGCCTACGTGGCGCGCTATCCGGGCACCGACCGCGGCGGGCTGGCGCGGCGCGTCACCGACACCCCCTGACCTACCCGGCCACGGCCAGCGAGACCAGGCACCGCCCAGGGTGAGCCGGACCGAGTCTGCGCGCGGACCGCCGCGCGCCTGCGATCAGGGCACCGGCAGCGGGCCGTGCGGTGCCGCCGGCGGGTTCGCCGGGTCCCAGATGATCGCGTCCTGGTACTGATTCGAGTCGAACAGCGCGAAGCCCACGAACAGCGAGGCGGCGAGCAGGCCGCCGATCACCAGCACGCTGTGGAACAGCTTGTCGTAGCGAAGGTGCATGAAGAACAGGATGACCAGGGTCGCCTTGACCACCGCGATCGCCATGGCGAGCGCGAGGTTGAGGTTTGAGCCCAGGTCGATCTTGGTCGCGCCGACCGTGACGACGGTCAGGACCATCAGGATGATCCAGGTCGTCAGCAGCACCCTGACCGGCGCCACGTGGGCGATCCCGTGGGCGTGTTCGTCGTGGTCATGCGCGTGGGCTTCACGCGCGAGCGTCGGGGTCTCGGTGGCCATGGCGCGATTCCTCAATGAATGAGGTAGAGGAGCGGGAACAGGAAGATCCAGATCAGGTCAACCAGGTGCCAGTACAGCGCCGCGTAGTCGACCGGACCGAAGTAGTCCGGCGTGAAGTGGCCCTTGATCGCCCGGATGAGCAGCCAGATGAACACGAAGATGCCCGCCAGCACGTGGATGCCGTGCAGACCGGTCATCGCGAAGTAGATGCTGAAGAACATGTTGGTGTGCGCCGGCGGCGGTCCGTTGGCGTACTCCATCTGGAGTTCGTGCTTGCTCGGCTTCTGGACCGCGCGGAAGGTCGACTCACCGGTCGCCGGCACGTGGCTCACGTCGGCGAACGCATCCGCGCCCATGGCGGGCGGCGGCGGCGCCAGCTCGCAGGTCGCGGCGATCTCGACGTTGGCGCCCCGAACGGTGTGGTCGCCGTACTCGACCAGCGCAGCCGGCCCGCGGTCAGGGCAGACCCACGGATTGGCCTGGAGCTTCCAGCACGGCGTCGCGTGCTTGGCGTGCGTGCCCGCGGCCGGTGCCGGCGCGCCGAGCGGCTCGCACGGCGGGATCGACTTGCGGCCGAGCTCCACCTGCTTGGCGCCCTCGAGGCGGAAGGTGACCTCGGCGACCTCGCACCGGGCCTGGTAGCCCCGGCGACCGCGATCGAAGTCGAAGATCGACCCGTCCGCGGTCTTCGCGTTGGGGTCACCCGGGTTCGCGACGCGCCACTCGCTGAGCAGGCAGCCCCTGGATGCAGCCTTCGTGCTTTTGTCCCAGACGACCGAGGACTTCACGCCGCCACAGCGATTGGCCTTGTTGATCATGTGGTCGCCGCCGGCGGCGACGCACGGATCGAAGCGGGGGCCCCACAGGATGCCCTCGTGGATCTTGTGCGCGTACTCGATGTACTTGATCCCGAGGAAGCCGAACGCACACACGATCGTGATCGCGAGGCACAGGATCAGCCCGCGGCGCTGGCCGAGCTGCGCGCAGCGCACCGCCCACGCGGCGCTGAGGCTCGAGATGATGAGGACGGCGGTGTTGATCGCACCCCACTTCACGTCGAGGTAGTGGTGGGCGTACGCGTAGATCTCCGGGTGCTGGTACCGGTAGAGGATGTAGGCGACGAACAGGCCCGAGAAGAACAGCAGCTCCTGGGTCAGGAAGAACCAGATCCCGAGCTTGCCGGAGTCGAACTGGTGCTGGGCGTCGTCGTAGTGGTGCTGGATCCACGGCGATCGGTCGCCGTGGCCGTGGCCTTCGTGGTGCTCGTGTGCCTGGCTCATGTCGGTGGTCGCCTCGGCTCAGTGGTGACCGCGAGAGGTCTTCGCGTCAGTCGACGGCCGGCGAATCCAGTTGTGGTTCGCCTCGTCCTCGACGAGGTCGTCGTAGTCGTAGATCTCCGGCAGCTCGGGCGGCTCCGGGAAGTTGAACAGGGTCGGCGGCGTGGGCGCCTCCCACTCGAGCGTGGTGCCGCCCCAGGGGTTCTTCGGCGCCCGCTTGCCGTACTTGAACGACCACAGGAGGTACACGACCGCCACGAACATCGAGATTCCAAGGAGCAGCGCGCCGATCGTCGAGAGCCGGTGATAGAGCGTGTACTCGGGGTCGTAGTCCCAGTAGCGACGCGGCATGCCGCGCGAGCCCATCACGAACTGCGGCAGGAACGTCAGGTTGAACCCGATGAACACGCCGATCGCGCAGAGGCGGCCGAGCCGCTCGGGGTACATGCGGCCGGTGAACTTGGGCCACCAGTAGTGCAGCGCGCCGAGGAACGCGACCAGGGTCGAGCCCATCATCACATAGTGGAAGTGGGCGACCACGAAGTACGTATCGTGCAGCTGGACGTCGATCGAGAGGACGGCGAGGAAGAGGCCGGTCAGGCCGCCGATCGTGAACAGGATCAGGAACGACAGTGCATAGAGCATCGGGGTCTCGAGCCGGATGTCGCCCTTGTACAGGGTCGCGGTCCAGTTGAAGACCTTGATGGCCGATGGGATGCCGACCGAGAAGGTGAGCGCCGAGAACACCATGTTCGCAAGCCGCGACTGGCCCGACACGAACATGTGGTGGCCCCAGACCAGGAACGAGAACAGCGCGAGCGCGACGCTCGAGTAGGCGATGAAGCGATAGCCGAAGATGTGCTTGCGCGAGAAGGTCGTGAGGATCTCGGAGATCACGCCCATCGCCGGCACGATCATGATGTAGACGGCCGGGTGCGAGTAGAACCAGAAGAAGTGCTGGAACAACACCGGATCGCCGCCCAGGGTCGGGTCGAAGATGCCGATGTGCATGAAGCGCTCGACGAACAGGAGCAGGAGCGTGATGCCGAGGACCGGCGTCGCCAGCACCTGCATGAGCGCGGTCGCGTAGAGCGCCCACAGGTTGAGCGGCATCTGGAACCAGCCCATGTTCTGCGGCCGGAACTTGTGGATGGTCACCAGGAAGTTCATCCCGGTGAAGATCGACGAGAACCCGAGCATGAACGCGCCCATCACGGCGGGGATCACGGCGCTCTGGGTCTCGATGCTGTACGGCGTGTAGAAGGTCCAGCCGGTGTCGACGCCACCCATGATGATCGACAGCAGCAGCAGCAGCGCGCCGGCGCACCACAGGTAGAAGCTCGACAGGTTGAGTCTGGGAAAGGCGACGTCGGGCGCGCCCAGCTGGATCGGCAGGATGATGTTGCCGAGCGCCGCCGGGATGCCGGGGATGATGACCAGGAAGACCATCACCGCGCCGTGCAGCGTGAAGAACCGGTTGTACCAGTCCTTCCCGACGAACTGCTCGCCAGGCGAGAACAGCTCCAGTCGCACCAGCAGCGCGAACGCACCGCCGAGCAGCAGCGCCGCGAGGATGCCGAACAGGTACATCAACCCGATGCGCTTGTGATCGAGTGTGACGATCCAGTTGCGCCAGCCGGGATTGACCTCGAGATAGCTCTTGGTGTTGTCGGTACTTGCAGACATGGGTGACCCCTAGCGGGACGAGACGACGACGAGGTCCGCGTCGATCACTGGCGAGCGCGTCACTTGAGACTCTCGATGAGCGCGGTCACGCCCTCGACCTCTTTGTCGGAGAGACCCGTGGCGGGCATGCTCGGCGGATAGCCGGGACGCATCTGGGCCTGCGGGTTCTGGATCGCGTTGCGGATGTAGGCCGCGTCCATCTTCACGGTGGAGTTGTCGGCCAGCGTGACGTCGGTGCCGAACGTGCCCTTGAAGCTGGGGCCGATCAGCTTCGAGCCATCGAGGGTGTGGCAGCTGACGCAGCCCTTCTTCTCGTAGACGATGAGCCCGAGTTCCTTGCCGCTGACCGAGCCCTTCGCGGCGTAGGCGTCAGCGAGGTACTGCTCGTACTTGCCCGGCTCGTGGACGACGACCTTGGTCTTCATCATCGAGTGGTCGGTGCCGCAGTACTCCGTGCAGTAGAAGCGGTAGACACCGGGCTTGGTGGCGTAGAACCACAGGTACGTGTAGCGCCGCGGCACCGCGTCGACCTTGATGCGGAAGACGGGGATGAAGACGCTGTGCAGCACGTCCTGCGACGTGATGATGAGCTTGACCGGCTGGTTGACCGGCGCGTGCAGCACGTTGTCCTCGACGCCGTTGTAGTACCGGAAGTTCCAGTTCCACTTGCGGCCGGTGATCGCGATCTGATTCTCGGCCCGCGTCTCCGGGATCGCGGTCATGTTCATGTAGCTGCGCCAGCCGTACACGAACAGGAACACGCAGATGATCGTCGGGATGATCGTCCAGGTGATCTCGAGCGCGTCGTTGTGGGCGATCGAGGGCTCCGCCTTGTGGCCGGGACGGTGCCGGTAGCGGATGACGAAATAGACGATCGCGCCCGTGATCGCGATGAAGAAGAACGCGCTCATGCCGAGCACCGCGACGAACAGGGCGTCGGAGCCGTCGGCGGTCGTTGACGCGGCCGGCGGTAGCCAGTAGCTGCCGTCGTAGATGTAGGGCTGGTCGGAGATCTGCTCCCACCACGCCTTCACCTTGGGCGCGTTGTCGGCGGGGGTCGCCCCCATGGTCGGGGCGCCGGCGGCCGGCGCAGCCGGCGGGCTGTCCGGCATCGCGAGCCCCGGGTTGGGCTGCGCGGCGACCGGCTGCGCCGCGGTCGGCTGCGCCGCGGTCGGCTGCGCCGCGGCCTGCGGGGCGGTCGTGGGCGGCGCGGCCGGCTGGGCGGATGCGACGCCGAGCGCCAGGCCCAGGACGGCGAGCGACGTGAGGAGAAACGGCCTGCGGACGACGACGGCCTTCATGACGGAGTGACTCCAGGCAGGTGACGCGACCGTCGCCACAGGACCATGGTGACGGCCACGATGAGGAGCGAGGCGAAGCCGAGCCCGCCGTAGCGCATCAGGCTCACACCCCAGGAGACGCGCCCCTTGGGGTTCCAGTGGAAGCAGGACACGAGGAAGCCGGCCGATGCCGAGGGCTCGGACAGGCCAGCCTTGATGATCGAACGATCGAGCTCTTCGGCGACCAAGGTGACGCCGTGCAAGTAGCGCGTGACCACGCCGCTCGGCGCCAGGACGACCACGGTGGCCGGGTGTGCGTACTGGGCCTGCTGCGCGACCCAGCGGTAGCCGAACCCGGTGGCGCCTGCGACCGCGCGGATCGCGGTTTCGTCCTTGCCATCGCGAGCGATCAGAAACGTCCAGCCATCGCCGACGATGTCGCCACCGGCGTCGCGAAGGCGCTGCACGTACTTGTCGCGGGTCCGAGCGACCCGGTCGGGCGCCTCGTCGGGCGCCAGGATGATCGAGACCAGCCGGAACTGCCGGCCGGGCTGGAGCTTCGCGTCGGCCAGCGTGTCGACGAGTGCGTTGAGATGGACGTCACAGAGGCCCGGGCAGCTCGAGTAGTTGAAGGTGAGCAAGACCGGGAGATCACCGCGCACGACGGTGGCGAGGGTCGCCTCGGCACCCGTCTGATCGCGGAAGAGTCCGTCGAGCGGCACCTTGGCGCCGAGGTGCTCGACGACGTCGATCCCGTCCATGAAGCCGGGCGGCATCGGGGTCGGACCTTCGACACGCTCGACCAGTCCCGCAGGTCCGCCGTGCTGGGCGCGCGCGCTCGCGGGCGGCACGAGTGTGACGCATGCGACCGCGGCCGCCACGCCGACCCACAAGCTCTGCACGCTCATCCCCATCGTCTAGCGCGATCCCCCAGGGTTGGGGACGGCAGGCGGTGTGGTCGGTGGTCGCGGCACCGCGGGCGTCGGGCTTGCAGGCGCGGCGGGATCCGCCGGTCGCGGCGAGGTGCCGGGCGCAGGCGGTGGGTTCGCCGCACCCGAGGTAGTGCCGTCCGCCGGCGACGGATTGCCCGGCGCCGCGGTGGTCGGCGGGCTCCCCGACGGCGTCGCGCCGGGATCCGCTGCGGCCGGCGCCATGCCGGGCGTGCTGGCACCGCCAGGCGGCGGGACGGCGGTGCCGTCGGTGGGCGCCGGGGCGCCGCCGGGCGGGGCCACGATCGCCTGCGGACGACCGAACGCCGGCTGGATCAGGCTCTTGTCCGAACGACCGACCACCGGCACCAGATTGGCCGCGTCGAGCTTGGCGTCGCGGACGATGAGCGCCTTGGCGTCGCTGATCGGGATCGAGTAGACCGGCGTGTTGTTCGGTCCCGCGATGCCCTTGGCGCGCGGCTCGGTGATGTTCCCGATCTGCTCGCCCCGCAGGGTCTGCCGGGTCTCACCCTGGGTGCCGAACCGGGCCTGCTCGTCGACCCGGGACGTGTCGTTCACGTAGAACGCCTGGAGCCCGACGATCGACAGGTAGACGAGCGCGGAGCCGACCCCACCGACGGTGACGATGCCGATGGTGTTGAGCCGGTCCGAATTGCGCTTGGGAGCGTCCATGGGTGACCTCAGTAGTTCTCGAACGCCAGGCTCTCGCCGAGCTTGGGGTCCTTGATCGGGAGCAGGTTGCCCTTCATGACCTTGCCAATGCCGGCGAGGAACAGCCCGACCATCGCGATCCAGAGGGTGATGTCGACCGCGTTGAAGTCGATCTTGTGCAGCGCCGGGTCGCCCTGGAGCGGCCCGCGCACGCCGTTCTCGAGCCACATGATGTTCGGCATCACGTTCCAGTAGAGGTCGACCCAGTGGAAGACCAGCTGCCAGACCGCGAAGAACATCAGCAGCGGCAGGATGCGCTTGGTCCACCGCGTCAGGAGCGCCAGGTACGGGAACGCCCACTGCCCGAACAGCAGCGCGATGGACACGTACTGCCAGTCGCTGAACATGCGGTAGCTGTAGAAGATCGTCTCCTCCGGCATGTTGCCGTACCACTGCAGCATGAACTGGCTGAACGCGGTGTAGATCCAGAAGAACGTCCACCCGAACATGTACTTGCCGATGTCGTGGTAGTGCTCGACGGTCACCGAGTGGGTCAGCCGGCCGGTCTGCTGGATGGCGCGAGTGATCAGGGCGAGCGTGCAGTAGGTCGCCAGCATGCCGCCGGCGAAGAAGTTCACGCTGAAGATCGTCGAGTACCAGGTCGGCGCCAGCGACATCAGCAGGTCCATGCCCGCGAAGACCGTGACGAGCGAGAAGACCAGGACCGCGAACCCGGACCAGTAGCGCATCTTCTCGGCGAGCTCGGCGGCACGCTCCGGGGTCGCGGTGTCCTGCGCGACCGAGAGCTTCTTGAACCAGTGCGCGAGGTAGCTGTAGACCGCGAAGTACGCCACGTAGCGGGCGAAGAAGAACCACGGCTCGAACCAGCCGAGCTTGTGGTGCATGTGGTGGAACAGGAAGTGGTTCGGCTGGTGCAGCTCGGGCCGCGACCAGAAGTACAGATCCTTGTAGCCCGCCACCACCGGCAGCATGAAGCCGAGGCCGAGGACGAACACCCACGGCAACGTCGACCCGGCGAACTCGGCGATGCGGCGCAGGACGATGCCCCACTTGGCGCGAGCCAGGTGGTGGACCATCACGAAGAACAACATGCCGATCGCGATGGACCAGATGAACGACCATCCGACCAGGTACGCGTAGAAGAACCGGCGCCAGTTGCCGCCGCCGAGGATGTGGCCGGTCGACGGGTGATCGACCGCGGCCCCCAGCAGGATCGACAGGAACAGGAACAGGAGGCCAACCGCGAGGCCGGCCGTGAACAGCCGACGTCCGATCTTGTCGGCCTTGTACTTCTCGTCGGGGTGGAGCGACTTGGACAGGCTGCTCATGGGATCACCGGACCTGGGCGCCGGGCGGCAGCTCGGCCTGGATGGCGTTCTGGCTGCGCTGGAGGGCGCGGACGTAGAGGACGATGGCCCAGCGGTCGGCCACCGGGATCTGGGAGGCGTACCCCATCATGGTGCCGTAGCCGTTCGAGATGGTGTTGAACAGCTGACCGTTGGGCATGTTGATCACGACCGGCGGCGTCGTCGCCGAGCCAGCCGTGGTCAGGTTGCGAGCCTCCCATGCACCCCCGAGCTGCTTGACGCGCTCGGGTACGATGCCGTGGCCCCCGCCGTCGTAGCCGTGGCACGGCGCGCAGTAGATGTCGTAGCGGTTCTGACCGCGGTCGAGGACGTCGGTGCTCGGCTCGACCTGCGCGGGCAGGCCCTGGAGCCAGGCGCCGTCGCGCAGGCCCCGGTAGAAGGCGTCGTCGGCCTTGAGCGCGCCGCGGGCGACGGTGGTCGGAATCTGGCCGCGGTTGGAGCGGCCATCCGAGAACTCGTCGAACCCGGTGTCGCTCTTGACCTTGTGCTGGAAGTCCATGTCCGAGAAGACGTGGATGTGCGGGTCGCTCGAGCGGCTCGCGCGGGCCTTGACCACCTGCACGAACGGGATGATGGCGAGCATCGTCAGGACCGTCATCGCCGCCCACACCCAGCGCGGCACCTGGCGCGACTCGGGGCGGGGGTCGAGGTAGCACTCCTCGACGTGGGTCGCGCCAGCCGCGATCAGCAGCTGCTTGGTCTGCTCGGGCTCGAAGCGCTTGTCGCCGGCCTCGATGCCGAGGAAGAACGCGTCATCGGTGACCCGGGCGAAGCGGTCGAGCCGGAAGAACGGGTGCCAGACCTGGGGCAGCTTGTTGGCTGCCCACATGCCGAAGAAGGTCGTGAGGACCGACAGCAGGATCGTCGTCTCGTACGTGATCGGGACGTTGGCCGGGATCGACCAGGTCGGCTTGCCGGCGATGTTCCACGGCCAGTTGTAGGCGTTCATCCACCACTGCATCAGCGTGCCGAGGAGCAGGCCGGTCAGCCCGCCTCCGAACACCAGCCACGGCAGCTTGGTCGCCTTGATGCCCATGGCGGCATCGATGCCGTGGACCGGGAACGGGCTGTAGCAGTCGAACTCGGTGTAGCCGGCGTTCTTGACCTTGCGGGCGGCTGCGATCAGCGCGCCTGGGGTCTCGAACTCGGCCAGGAGGCCGTGTAGCTCGCCGTCATCGGCACCGTTGCCGTGGCCATGGCCGTTGCCGTTGTGGTCGTGATCGGAGCGCGTCGGCGGCGAGATGCCGTCGTCGTGCCCGTCGGGCGCATCGTGCGCTGAGGTCTCCATCGTGTTCTCCAGGGGTCGACGGCCAGGGGGCGACGGGAGGCCGTCAGTGGTCCGAGTGGTCCTTACCAGCGTGAGCTTCCGGCGACACCGACTTGACCTCGGCAATCGCGATCACGGGCAGGAACCGGACGAACAGTAGGAACAGGGTGAAAAACACGCCGAAGCTTCCGATGAGCGTGAGCACGTCCCACTTGGTCGGGTGGAAGTAACCCCACGCGGCCGGCAAGTGCTGCCGGGCCAGCGACGTCGCGATGATGACGAACCGCTCGAACCACATGCCGATGTTGATGAAGATCGACAGGACGACGACGAGCCACGGCGTGGTGCGGATCTTCTTGCTCCAGAAGAGCTGGGGCACAACGATGTTGCACGTGTACATCATGATGGCGGCCCACGAGTACTCGCCGAGGAGGCGGTTCTTGAAGGTGAACCACTCGTAGAGGTTGCCCGAATACCAGGCGACGAAGAACTCGAGGCCGTACCCGGCGCCGACCATGAGGGCGGTCGCCACGACGATCTTGCACATGGCCTCGATGTGCGAGTCCTTGATGATGTGCTTCAGGTTGAACAGGTGTCGGCCGGGGATGAGCAGCGTCATCACCATGGCGAAGCCGGAGAAGATCGCGCCGGCGACGAAGTACGGCGGGAAGATCGTCGTGTGCCAGCCGGGGTTCTGGGACGTGGCGAAGTCGAAGGACACCACCGAGTGAACCGAGAGGACCAGCGGGGTCGAGAGCGCGGCGAGGATCAGGTAGGCGCGCTCGTAGCGGTGCCACTGGCGAGCCGAGCCGCGCCAGCCCATGGCGAGCAGACCGTAACCGATCTGCTTCCACTTCTCCTTCGAGCGGTCGCGGAGCGTGGCGAGGTCGGGGACCATGCCCATGAACCAGAACAGCATCGACGTGGTCGCGTAGGTCGAGATCGCGAACACGTCCCACATGAGCGGGCTGCGGAACTGCGGCCACATGCCCATGTCGTTCGGGTGCGGGATCAACCACCACGCGAACCAGGGCCGACCGGTGTGGATGATCGGGAAGATGCCGGCCGCGGCCACGGCGAAGATCGTCATCGCCTCGGCCGAGCGGTTGATGCTGGTGCGCCAGTCCTGCCGGAACAGGTAGAGGACGGCGCTGATCAGCGTGCCGGCGTGGCCGATGCCGATCCAGAACACGAAGTTGGTGATGTCCCAGGCCCAGCCCTGGACGTTGTTGTTGCCCCAGACGCCGATCCCGGTCCGGAACAGGTGGGCACACGCGACGATCAGGCACCCGAGCATCGCCAGGGCGAGACCGAAGCAGACGTACCACCACTTGGGGGTCGGCCCGAAAGTGACCGAGGTGACGTCACGGGTGACGGCCCGGAACGACGCGCGGGGATCCGCGGGTCCGGGGTCGTGAGCCTTGGCTTCCGATGAGGTCGTCATGGGCTACTCAGTGCTTCCCGGCGCCGTGACCGGCACTGCCACCGCTCGCGACCAGCTTCGGGTTGGGGTTGCGTACCCGCGCCAGGAAGCGAGTACGGGGCTTGTCGTTGAGCTCGCCGAGCAGCTCGTACTGGCGGCGATCCGAGTGGAGCCGCGCGACCCGGGACTTCGGATCGTTGAGGTCGCCGAAGACGATGGCCTCGGTCGGGCACGCGGCCTGACAGGCCGTCGTGATCGTGCCGTCCGCGATGATGTCGCGGTTGCGCTCGTTCTTCGCCTTGATCTTGGCGCTCTGGATCCGCTGCACGCAGTACGTGCACTTCTCCATCACGCCGCGCTCGCGGACGGTGACCTCGGGGTTGAAGAGGAGCTTGCGCACCTTGTTGCGCGCCTCGTCGAACTCCTTGTGCCAGTTCAGGAAGTTGAACCGACGCACGCGGTACGGGCAGTTGTTCAGGCAATAACGGGTGCCGACGCACCGGTTGTAGACCATGTCATTGAGGCCCTCCGACGAGTGGAGGGTCGCGCCGACCGGGCACACGGCCTCGCACGGGGCGTTCTCGCAGTGCTGGCAGGCGACCGGCTGGCCGACCACCTCGGGCTCGTCCATGTCGCCCTTGAAGTACCGGTCGATGCGGATCCAGTGCATCTCGCGGTTCTTCAGGACCTGCGCCTTGCCGACCACCGGCGTGTTGTTCTCCGACTGGCAGGCCACCACGCAGGAGTTGCAGCCCATGCAGGAGCCCAGGTCGATCGCCATGGCCCACTTGTGGCCCTTGTAGACCTTCTCCTCGTAGAGCGAGAAGCCCCGACCATGCTCGTGGTCGTGGTAGTAGGGCAGCTCCTCCTCGGCCTTGTAGGTCGGGTCCTGGAAGCCATCCTTGCTGGTCTCGCGGACGATCAGCGGCAGGCGCTCGGCGGTCGAGCGGTCGCCGATCTTCTTGTCGATCGACATGCCCTGGGTGATGTCGAAGTGCTCCTGGGTCGTGGCCACCTTGTAGTGGCCGCCGGTGCGGGTCACCTTCGCGCCGCTGACGAAGTCGAGGCCGGCGGTCGTGCGCAGCTTGTAGCTGTCGAAGCCGCCACCCTTGGACTCGCCACCCTTGGTGCCGACCTTGCCGGCGACGGTGCGACCACCGCCGAGCCAGAGGCCGATCGAGCCGCGCGGGTGGCCAGGCATGACCAGCACCGGCACCTCGAGGCTGCGGTCGCCGATCTGGATCCGGATCATGTCCTCCGACTTGACCTTCAGCGACGCCTGGTCGGCCGTGTCGGGCGCGATCATGGCGACGTTGTCCCAGGTCATCTTGGTCAGGAACTCGGGGGCTTCCTGGAGCCAGGCGTTGTTGGCAAAGCGGCCGTCCCACACGTTGGGCGAGGCGAGGAAGGTCACCTCGAGGGCGCCCGCCTGCATCTCCGAGCCGGCGGCCGCGGTGCCCTGCGCGGGCGCCGCGGACGGCGGCGCGGCCTGCACGCCCTGGGCGGGGACGAGCTGGGTCTTGGCGATGAAGCCGTCGTGGATCGCCGCGCGCCAGTTGCCGCCGGCGCCCGACTGCTCCTGGGTGCGCTGCACGAGGACGTCGCTCGGGGTCTCGTCGCCGAGGAGCATCGCGAGGAGCTCGACCACCGACAGCCCGCCGTACATCGGGGCGATCAGCGGCTGCTGCACGGTGTAGGTGCCGTCCCAGGTGCGCGCGTCGCCCCAGGACTCCAGATAGTGGGCGCGTGGGACGTGCCACGTGGTCTTGGTCGACGTCTCGTTGACGTACTCCGACAGGTGGAGCGAGGTCGCGACCGCGCCCAGCTTGGCGGCGAAGTCGAGGTCCGCGGGTGCGTCGTAGACCGGGTTGCCGCCCAGGATCAGCAGGGTCTCGACCTGCTGCTGGTCGATCTCGCGGACCAGCGCGGCGATCGCCTCGGCGTGGGTCGGGCGGTCGGCCTCGGGATCCTCGAGGTGCTCGACGGTGGTGCCGCCGTAGCGCTGGTTCAGGCTCGCGACCAGCGCGTGGAGCGCGGGCGGCTGCTTGCGGCCGGCCAGGAACACGACCCGGCCGGTGTTGGCGCGGATCTCCTCGGCGAGCACCTCGATGAAGCGCGCGACCTTGGCTTCCTCGACCAGCTTGGAGCCGCTCGCCCCGCCGCCACCGTCGAGCGCGGCGGCGAGCGCCTGCGCGAACGGCAGGACGTGCTCGGCGCGCACCGGCAACCGGTGATCGGCGAGCGCGCCCGTCGAGGTGAAGACGCTCTCGATGGCGTAGAGGCGGTTCATCTTGCCGCCGCCGAGCGTCGAGCTCTCGGGGCGACGGCTGCGCGCCCAGTCGCGCGAGTAGCGCAGCGACGCCGGGTGCTCCCGGAAGAAGTCGCAGTCGAGCGCCACGATGGTCTCGGCGCGATCGAGGTGGGCCAGGGGCCGCACGACCTTGCCGAACGCGAGCTTCATGCCGGCGCGCTCGTTGTCGAACGAGACCGGCTCCCACTCGTGCCAGATGAGACCCGGCATCTGATCATTCAGCCGGCGGCGCAGGGCCTGGACGGTCGGCGACGAGGTCGCCTCGGCCAGGACGCGCACCTTGTTGGTGTTCGACTTCTGGCGAAGCTCGCCGAGCCACACCTTGAAGTCCGCGAAGGTCGCGCCCTGCCCGGCGCGGCGCACGGCCTGCGAACGATCGGGATCGTACAGATGGAGGATCGACGCCTGCGCAAACGGCGTGGATGCGCCGTGGCGCTCGGTGCCGGCGACGATGCTGGTGCCGGCCTGGTCGAGTGCGCCCGCGAACGGGTGCTCGGGGTTACCGTCGACCTTGATCGGCCGGCCCTCGTACGAGGTGACCAGGACCGCCTGCGCGTGGCCGCCGAGCTCGAACGAGCTGGCGTAGACCTGGGTGTTGCCCGGAACCTGGTCCTCGGGGCGGCGCGCGAGGGGGACGATCTCCTCGCGCTCCCACCGCTTGCATCCCGCGCCCGCGACGCCCGCGAGCGCGAAGCTCGCGCCCATCAGCTGGACGAAGTTGCGCCGCGTCAGGGGATCGACGGGCTCGTCACCGCCGCCATGGTCGCCCTGATCGCCGATGTACTCGACGGTGGGCGCATCGCTCGGACCGCCCTGCGGTTCGAGGTCGGACAGACTCTTCCAGTAGCCGTGGTTCAACGATGACATGTGGAACAATCCGTGGGCGGGTTGATCTTCAAACTGGCCTTGACGCGAGCGCCCTCACCGGGCGGCGTCTTGTAGCCCATCTCGGTCACCTTCATCGGATCCCGCAGGTTCGGCTCGGGATTGCGGTGACAGTCGAGGCACCAGCTCATCGTGAGCGACTTCGACTGCCACACGGTCACCATGCGATCGATCCGGCCGTGGCACGACTCGCAGCCGACGCCGCGGGTCACGTGCGCGGAGTGATTGAAGTACACGTAGTCCGGGAGGTCGTGGACCCGGATCCACCGCAGCGGCTCGTTCTCGTAGAAGGCCTGCCGCACCGGCAGCAGCTTCTCGCTACGTGGATGAACGCTCTGGTGGCAGTTCATGCAGGTCGCAGCCGGCGGGATCGAGGCCTTGGCCGACCGCTCGACGACGCTATGACAATAGCGACAGTCGAGCCCGAGCTGGCCGACGTGCAGCGCATGGCTGTACGGGACCGGCTGGTCGGGCATGTACCCGATCCGCAACGTCTGCGGATCTTTCACGAAGGCCGCGAGGAGCACGATGTAGATCGGCCCGGCCAGGAGCGCGGGACCGATCACGTACTTCTTGAGCGGCTGGGACCATTCGGGGAACAGGAAACGGGACATGTCGGTTTCCTACGAGGCTGAGCGCTGCGTGGCCGCCCCTGCACGGCCCTCGACGAGGACGTGCCAGGGTCGGAGTCGGACGATGCGGCGTGGTCTTCTCATCACGGCGAACAAGTTCGCAAGGTACGCGCGGATCGAATTCGCGGGATCGGTGGCTGGAAGCAACGTCATGGCGCGCCACTCGCGCCACGCCGATGTCCGATGCCCCTTCTGCCAGAAGCAGCGGGCCCTCGGACTGCGGCATTTTGCTCGCGCCGGGTGCCAACCGGATGCGCACCGGCGCCAACTCTGCCCTTCGCGACAAATCACCGCATCGCGCCGCCTGGCCCGGTTGCGGCTGATTGCCGCACGTGGCCGACGTGGGGCATGCTTCCACCGTGGCAAGCGAAGCCGATCCCCCTGTCCCGCCACGCTCGGTCGTGGTCAGTACCGGCGACGATGACGAAGAGGATCACGCGCTCAAACGCGACGACGACCTGCCGGTGATCGCCCGGCTGATCGTGGAGATCCGGTCCGACGGACGCCGCACCGTGGCGCGCGGCGCGATCGAAGATGTCGCGTCGGGGCTCAAGACCGCGGTGGTCGCGCGCGGGGAGTCGCCAGTCCGGCTCGCGGTCGACCTCGCGCGGGCGATCGTGCGACTCCCGGGCATGACGGCGCGCACCGCGATCAAGGGCCTGCTCGGCCGCCGCGGCGGTGGCTAGCGCAGCCCCGTTGCTGACTTCGGGTGACGCAGGGCCGCCATCGGCGATGCGTAGGTCCCGTCGCCCCAGTCGCCGACCCGCGCACCACCTGGCGCGTCAGTCCGGGAGCGGCGTGGCGATGTGATCGGCGTGGGTGGCGAGCAGGCGATCGGCCCAGGCGACGTGACCGGCGCGGCGAAGGGTGGCGAGGTGCTCCGCGGTGAGCTGACCGGCGTCGCCGGGGCGGCCCAGCCGGTGCGCGGCCTCGAAGCGGACCGCGCGCGCCTCGACGCCAGGCGGGTAGTCGTCCTCGAACAGCGGAGCGACCAGGGCGAGGGCTTCGTCGAGCCGATCGTGGCGAAGCAGCCAGGCGGCGTGGAGTCCGGAGGCGAACCTGCGCTGGTGCGGCCGGCCCAGCCCGAGTCCGGCCAGGTCGGCGGCGAGCTCGGGGTCGTTGCCAAGCTCGAAGTGGGCCCGGGCGCGGAGCCGAAGCAGACGTGTCATCGGCGAGACCGCGAACCGTCGCGCCCGCGCCACTGCGTCGACGAGCGCTGCCCAGCGCTGCTGGTCGTGAAGTGCGTCGACCAGCACCTCCCACGCGTCGGCGCACGCCGGATCGCGCGCAAGCACGTCGCGGCAGATCGCCTCGGCGCGCGCCGGTGCGCCCTGGTGGACATCGATGTCCGCCTCGAGGATGAGCGCCGCCATGTGACCGGGATGCTCCGCGAGCACGCCGGCGAGGATCGTGCGCGGCATCGCATACTCGCCGCCGTAGTGGATCTGGCGAGCGAGCTCGACGCGCGTCTCGAGCGGGTCGCGCCCGGCGGCGACGTCCTCGAGCAGCGTCTCGAGCGCGGCGTGGGTGCTGAACAACCAACGCTCCGCCGGGACCGTCCCGGCGCGCGTCGGGCGCGGGTCGACCAGGAGCGCCAGCGGCACCCGCACGCCGCCGTGCCGCTCGGTCCAGTCGCCGAAGTAGGTGACGTCGTCGGCACACGCGACCTCGAGGTACGGGAGCACCACGTCGTGAAGCAAGGTGAGCTCCATGTGCTCGGCGTAGGCCTCCCGCTGGTCGCTGTCGTCAGCGAGCCAGCGACCGCGGGCAATCCGCGCGGTGAAGTCGTGATGATGCGCGACCTCGTGGACGAAGGTGGTGAGCGCATGGAGCTTGAGGACCAGCTGCTTGACCCGGCGCTCGGCCAGGTCCGGCGGGTGGACATAGGCGAAGACGTGGATCGTCGCGGGATGGGACCGGCACAGGCCGAGCACCCGTCCGGCGTGGACGCCGGCCAGCACCTCGTGACCGCGCCGGCCAGTGAACGGGTCGGGGTCACCATCCTCGCCGGGCCGTCGCGCCTGCTCGGCCATGCCGAGGCCGAGCACGATTGCGGACAGCCCATCGAGGATGCCGGGCGGTAGACGGGCCATCACCGCGCGCAGGTCGGCGGGTGACGCGGCGTGATGGACGTGGTCCGACTGGTCGAAGATGCGGATCGGGATGGTGGTCGGGTCGAGCGGCGGCAGCGCGGCGTCGTCGCGGCGGCGCTCGTGCAGGACCTGGGCCTTGGTGAGGCGCTTTCGCGCGAGGTCCGCGCGCACGACGCAGACGTCCTCGCGCTGGCGCGCCGCGTCGGCGAACTGGTCCTGATGGAGCTCGTCGAGCTGGCGTCGGGTGGTGTGGATGCTGCGCGCCAAGGTCGTCAGCTAACATGGATGCCGCGCGCGCGGCGACCGCGACCGCGCGGTCGCCCGTGGCGGCCGCACGAGCGAGCCGGCGCGGCGCGTGACCTAGCTCGAGCGCGCGCCCGAGAATGCCCGCAAGCTCGCGCTCGCTGCCGGCTGGATCCGAGCTCGCGGCGGCGGTAGCGGCAACCGCAACGGCAATAGGCCCGCCCCGATTCTGTGGACACCCATCATCCATCCACCGTCATGATGAGCGAGGTATCCATGAAGCCATCCAGGCCAAAACAGAAGCCGCGTATGCGGCGCCAGTTCACTTCCGAGTTCAAGGCTGAGGCAGTACGGCTGGCGACGTCCTCAGGAAGGAGCATCAGTGCGGTAGCCAAGGAGCTAGGTCTCACCATCAGCTGCCTGCATAGCTGGGCTCGGCAGGCCACCGTTGACGAGAAGCAAGGCCAGGTGGGGGCGCTCACGACCGACGAGCGGGCCGAGTTGGTTCGCTTGCGACGGGAACTTCGCACCGCCGAGGAGGAACGTGATTTCCTAAAAAAAGCGGCGGCGTACTTCGCGAGGCAGCAGCCGTGAAGTACGCCCTCATCACCGAGCTCAAGGGTACGCATTCCGTGACGCTGATGTGTCGAGCACTCGGGTTAGCGCCGTCGGGGTACTACGCGTGGAAGCATCGACCAACCTCGACGCGGCAACGCGCCGACCGCGTCTTGAGCCTTCACGTGCGAGCCGCTTTTCAGGCGAGCTATCGCCGCTACGGCAGCCCGCGGCTCCATGCCGAGTTGCGCGCCGCCGGGCACCGTGTAGGGCGCAAGCGCGTGGCGCGCATCATGCGCCAAGAGGGGCTGTGCGCCCGCCCGCGGCGGCGGTTCGTCTCGACTACCCAGTCACGGCACGACCAGCCCATCGCCCCCAACGTGGTGGCCCGCGAATTTGAAACGTCGGCGCCGAACCAGGTCTGGGTCTCGGACCTAACCTACCTCCGCACTCAGGCCGGGTTCGTGTACCTGGCGGTGGTCATCGACCTGTTTTCTCGCCGCGTCGTCGGCTGGGCCCTCTCACGCGACCTCGCTGCCGACGTCGCCACCGAGGCGCTGCGCCGCGCACTCGCGCTGCGGACTGTCCGGGCCGGCCTGATTCACCACAGCGACCGCGGCATCCACTACGCGTGCGCTGCCTACCGCGCGATTCTCGACAAGAACGCCATCGTTCAGAGCATGAGCCGGAAGGGAAACTGCTGGGACAATGCCGTCGCGGAGAGCTTCTTCTCGTCCCTCGGCTTCGAGCTCGAGTTCGAGTCGAACTGGAGCGACGTGCATGCCGTCGAGGACGACCTCGTCGAGTACATCGATCGATTCTACAATCCGCGCCGGCGCCATTCGCACAATGACTTCCTTAGCCCGATTGACTTCGAGCGCCAGTTCCTTCAAGAGCAAGTAACGACGTAGCCGAGTCGTCCACGAAACCGGGGCAAGGCCACAACGGCAACGGCAACGGCAACGGCAACGGCAACGGCAACGGCAACCGCAACGGCAACCGCAACGGCAACGGCAACGGTCCCCGCAACGGCAACCGCAACGGCAACCGCAACGGCAACCGCAACGGCAACCGCAACGGCAACCGTAAC
>JBKJLC010000210.1:0-21150 GCA_046597055.1 Kofleriaceae bacterium
CCCGGGGACCCCGGATCGAGCAAGCGCCGGGACCTCGGCTTCGCCGACGGCGAGGCCGGCCGCGCGCACCCCAGCGTCGCCACGGGTCGAAGCGAAAGCGCGTTCGAACCGAAGCGAAAGAAGTGATCAATCCTGAGCTCTGACCTTCGACACGGCGCCTGCGGCGCCGGCTCAGGGCCACCGGGAAAGGTGAGCGCTTCCGATCACATGAAGACTTGTGATCAATCCCGAGGGCGACTTTCTCCGGTCTGGAGGCCGTCGCGCGTCGGCGCTGGGCGGTCCGAGCCGATGCATGGGAGTCCACGGATCATATCACCTGGGATGCATGGGCTCCCAATTGCCCGCAGCTCGATGAACCCGGTGCGCCCCCGGCATTTAGCGATGCCGACATCGGCCGGCAACACGGGGCCCGTACAAGCGTAGACATGAGGGATCCACGACCGAAGGTTGTGATCGTCGGGAACGGGATGGTGAGCGTGCGGCTGGTCGAGGCGGTGCACACGCGGGCGCCCGGCCGGTTCGAGGTGGTCGTGCTCGGCGAGGAGCCCCGGCCGGCGTACGACCGGGTCCGGCTGTCGAGCTACTTCGAGACCCGCGATCCGGCTGCGCTGTCCCTGGGCGACGCCGGCTGGTACCGCGACCACGGCGCGACGCTGCGCGCCGGCGAGCGGGTCACCGGGCTCGACCCGGCGGCCGCGCTGGTGACCACCGCCACCGGCGATACCGTCAGCTTCGACCGGCTGGTGCTCGCGACCGGCTCGGCACCGTGGCTGCCGCCGATCCCCGGGGTCGAGCTCCCTGGCGTGTTCGTGTTCCGGACGATCGACGATCTCGACGCGATGATCGGCTGGGCCGACCGGCTGCGCGCGACCCCGGCCGCCGGCAAGCCGCGGTGCGCGGTGCTCGGAGGCGGGCTGCTCGGGCTTGAGGCGGCCCGCGCTGCGCTCGATCTGGGCCTCGAGGTCCACGTGTTCGAGCTGGCCGACCGGCTGATGCCGCGCCAGCTCGACGCCGCCGGCAGCCGCCTGCTCGAAGCCGCGATCACGCAGCTCGGCATCACGATCCACCTGGGCCGGGCCCCGAGCGCGCTGGTCGGCGGCGGCGCGGTCGCCGGCCTCCGGGTCGGCGCCGACGAGCTGCCGTTCGCGATGGTGATCGTGTCGGCCGGCATCCGTCCGCGCGACGAGCTGGCCCGGGCCGCCGGGCTGGCGGTCGGGCCGCGCGGCGGCGTGGTCGTCGACGACGCGCTGGCCACCAGTGATCCCCGCATCGCCGCGATCGGCGAGGTCGCGCTGCACCGGGGCCGGCTGTACGGGCTGGTCGCGCCCGGCCAGGCCATGGCCGACGTGGTCGCGCGCCAGCTGGCCGGCGAGGACGCGCGCTGGACCGGCGCCGACGACGCGGCCAAGCTCAAGCTGCTCGGCGTCGACGTCGCCAGCTTCGGCGACCCGTTCGCGGGCGACGGCGCCGCCCCCGACGCGCGCGCGCTGATGTTCCACGACCTCCAGCGCGGCGTGTACCAGAAGCTGGTGGTCTCGGCCGACGGCCAGCGCCTGCTCGGCGGCGTGCTGGTCGGCGATGCCTCGCGCTGGGCCGAGCTGTCGGGGCTGGCCCGCTCGGCCGCGCCGCTGGCGCTGGCCCCGCACGAGCTGCTGATGGGCCGGGCCAGCAGCGGCGCCGCCGCGCTCGCCGACGACGCCCAGGTGTGCGCGTGCAACGGGGTCGACGCCGGTGGCGTCCGCACCGCGATCCGCGCCGGCAAGCTGGGCAGCCTCGACGACATCAAGCGCACGACCCGCGCCGGCACCGGGTGTGGCGGCTGCGGGCCCGAGCTGGGCCGCCTGCTCGCCGCCGAGCTGACCGCGCGCGGCGAGGTGGTCCGCCGCCGCATCTGCGAGCACTTCGACTACACCCGCCAGGAGCTGTACGCGATCGCGTCGACCCTCGACCTGCGCGACTTCGACGCGCTGCTGGCGGCGCGCGGCACCGGCCACGGCTGCGAGGTCTGCAAGCCGCTGGCGGCCTCGATCTTCGCCAGCCTGCGGCCCGACGTGATCCTCGATCGCAACCCGACCATCCAGGACACCAACGACAAGTTCCTCGCCAACCTGCAGCGACGCGGGCTGTACTCGGTGGTGCCGCGGGTGCCCGGCGGCGAGCTCACGCCCGACCAGCTGATCACGCTCGGCGAGCTGGCCCGTCGCCACGGCCTCTACACCAAGATCACCGGCGGCCAGCGCATCGACATGTTCGGGGCCCGGGTCGACCAGCTGCCCGACATCTGGGAGGCGCTGGTCGCGGCCGGCTTCGAGAGCGGCCACGCGTACGGCAAGGCGTTGCGCACGGTCAAGAGCTGCGTCGGCTCGAGCTGGTGCCGGTTCGGCGTGCAGGACTCGGTCGGCCTCGCGATCCGGATCGAGCATCGCTACAAGGGCATCCGCGCGCCCCACAAGCTGAAGAGCGGCGTGTCGGGCTGCATCCGCGAGTGTGCCGAAGCCCAGGGCAAGGACTTCGGCATCATCGCCACCGAGCGCGGCTACAACCTGTACGTCGGCGGCAACGGCGGCACCCGCCCGCGCCACGCCGAGCTGCTGGCGACCGACCTCGACGAGCCGGCGCTGATCCGGCTGATCGATCGCTTCTTGGTCTACTACATCCGCACCGCCGATCAGCTGACCCGCACCTCGGTGTGGATCGAGAAGCTCGAGGGCGGCCTCGACCACCTGCGCGCCGTGATCGTGCACGACAGCCTCGGGATCGGGGCCGAGCTCGAGCGCCACATGCAGCGGCTGGTCGATGGCTACCAGTGCGAGTGGGCCGCGGTGGTGAGCGATCCGGTCAAGCGCGCCCGCTTCCGCGCGTTCGCCAACAGCGACGCGCCCGACGACGGCATCACCTGGGTCCAGGAGCGCGGCCAGGCCAGGCCGGCTGACTGGCCCAAGCCGGCGCCGCCGGCGCTGGTGCCGGCCCCGACCCGACGGGTCCGGACGCCGGACCCCGCCGCGCACTGGACCGACGTCGGGCGCGTGGCCGATCTCCCGATCGACGGCGGGGTCGCGATCCGCCACGGCCAGGTCCAGCTCGCGCTGTTTCGTCATCGCGACGGCGAGGTCTACGCGACCCAGAACATGTGTCCGCACAAGCAGGACCAGCTGCTCGCCCGCGGGCTGCTCGGCGATCGCGCCGGCGAGCCCAAGATCGCCTGCCCCCAGCACAAGCACAGCTTCTCGCTGCGCACCGGGGCATGCCTGACCTCGGCCGACCTGCCGCCGCTCCGCACGTTCCCGGTCCGGATCGAGGCGGGCCGCGTGCTGGCCCACCTGCCCCCGCCGGCCGCGCTCGCCGAGCTGTGCCCCACCCAGGCCGCGTGCGCGGCGCACGCCGTGGCGATGTGACCGCATGACCACGACCACCCGCACCATCCGCCTGCCGGTGATCAGCGCCGCCACCGCGGCCGCCGCGCCCCGCCACGGCTTGCTCGAGCGGCTGCTCGAGGAGCAGCAGGAGCTCACCGCGGTCGACCGCTTCGTCCAGCGCCACACCGGCGCCACGCCGCTGCTCGAGCCGATCTACCGCGCGCGCCTGCCCGCGACCCCGCCGGCGCCCGGCCAGCAGTACGCGTTCGAGGTCGACCTCGACGCTTGCAGCGGCTGCAAGGCGTGCGTCACCGCCTGCCACCGGCTCAACGGCCTCGACCCCGGCGAGACCTGGCGCGCGGTCGGCGTGCTGCACGGCGGCGACGCCGCCGCGCCGGTGCTCAAGACCGTGACCGCGGCCTGTCACCACTGCGTCGACCCGGCCTGCATGCGCGGCTGCCCGGTCGCGGCCTACGAGAAAGATCCCCGCACCGGCATCGTCCGCCACCTCGACGATCAGTGCATCGGCTGCCGCTACTGCACGCTGACGTGCCCGTACGAGGTGCCGCAGTACAGCGCCAAGCTCGGCATCGTGCGCAAGTGCGACATGTGCAGCAGCCGGCTGTCGGCCGGCGAGGCGCCAGCGTGCGTGCAGGCGTGCCCGTCGGGCGCGATCGCGATCCGGATCGTCGACGTCGCCCGCGCGATCGAGGACGCCCAGGGCGACGCGTTCCTGCCCGGCGCGCCGTCGCCGGCGATCACGGTGCCGACCACGATCTACCGCAGCGCCCAGGTGCTGCCGAAGAACCTGTTGCCGGCCGACTTCTACGCGGTGCGGCCGGCCCACGCGCACGCGCCGCTGGTCGTGATGCTGGTGCTGACCCAGCTCGCGGTCGGCACGCTGGTGGTCGATCGGCTGCTGGCCGCGCTGGCGCCGGTCGCGGCGGCCCCGCTCGCGCCGATCGCGGCCACGCTCGCGCTGGTGGCCGCGCTGGTCGCGCTGGCCGCCAGCACGCTGCACCTCGGCCGGCCCTGGTACGCGTTCCGTGCGCTGCTCGGCGTGCGGACCTCGTGGGTCAGCCGCGAGATCCTCGCGTTCGGAGGGTTCGCGCTGGCGGCCAGCGCGCACGCGCTCGCGTCGGCGCGGGTCCCGGCGCTCGGTGCCGCCGCGGTCGCGCTCGGCATCGCCGGCATCGGCGCGTCGGTGATGCTGTACGCGGTCACCCACCGGGCCTGGTGGGGGCTGGGCCGGACCCTGGCCCGGTTCGCCGGCACCGCGCTCGTGCTCGGCGTGGCCGCGCTGCTGGTGGTGGCCTCCGCGCTCGGCGCCGACGCGCTGGCCGCCGACCTGGCGCTGGCGCTACCGATCCTGCTCGCGGGCAAGCTCGCCATCGAGCTCGCGGTCCTCGTCCACCTGCGCGACCACGTCCACGGCGAGCTGAAGCGCACCGCGCTGCTGCTGACCACCCGGCTCCGTGGGCTGATGTGGGCGCGGGTCGCCGCCGCCGTGATCGGCGCGATCGGGGCGCCGCTCGTCCTCGCGGGCGATCTGTCGGTGGCGGCCGCCGCGGTCGCGTTCGTCGCGATCCTGGCCGGCGAGGTGCTCGAGCGGATCGGCTTCTTCGCCGCGGCCAGCCCGCCCCGCATGCCGGGGACGTTCCAGTGAGCCGGCGCTCGCTGGGCGCGCGCGCCCTCGACCTGATGCTTGCCCGCGAGGGCAAGCTGACCGACCGGCTCGAGCGGGTGCCGGGCGGCTTCGGCCTCGGCCAGGTCCCGCGCGCGCTGGCGCCCGACGGGACCACGACGCTGGTGTGCGGCTACTGCTCGACCGGGTGCGGCCTGAGCGTGCACCTGCAGAACGGGCGCGCAGTCAACCTGTCCCCGGCGGCCGACTATCCGGTCAACCGCGGCCTGGCGTGTCCGAAGGGCTGGGAGGCGCTGGCGCCGCTCACCGCCCCCGATCGCGGCACCACGCCGCTGGTGCGCACCGGCCACGGCGGGCTCGCGCCGGTGACCTGGCCGGCCGCGCTCGACCGCTTCGTCCACGGCGTGCGCGCGATCCAGGAGGCCCACGGCCCGCAGGCGATGGCGTTCCTCGGCACCGGCCAGGCCCCGATCGAGGAGCAGGCGTTCCTGGGCGCGCTCGCCAAGTTCGGCATGGGCATGGTCCACGGCGATGCCAACACCCGGCAGTGCATGGCGACCGCGGTGGTCGCCTACAAGGAGTGCTTCGGCTTCGACGCGCCGCCGTACACGTACGGCGATCTCGAGGCGTCGGACGCGCTGATCTTCGTCGGCGCCAACCCGTGCATCGCCCACCCGATCCTGTGGGAGCGCGTGGTCCGCAACCCGCGCAACCCCGATATCGTCGTGATCGACCCGCGCCGCACCGAGACCGCGCAGGCCGCGACCCGCCACCTCGCGATCCGCCCCGGCGGTGACCTGGTGCTGCTGTACGCGGTCGCCCACGTGCTGATCCGCGAGGGCTGGCTCGATCGGGCCTTCATCGACGAGCACACCAGCGGCTTCGCCGAGTTTGCCGCCCACGTCGCCGGGTTTCCGCCGGCGCGCGCCGCCCTCACCTGCGGGCTCGAGCCGGCCGAGATCGAGGCGCTGGCCCGGCTGATCCACGCGCGGCCGCGGGTGTCGTTCTGGTGGACGATGGGGGTCAACCAGAGCCACCAGGGCGTGCGGACCGCGCAGGCGATCATCGCGCTCGCGCTCATGACCGGCAACATCGGGCGGCCCGGCACCGGCGCCAACTCGATCACCGGGCAGTGCAACGCGATGGGCTCGCGGCTGTTCAGCAACACGACCAACCTGATCGGCGGCCACCGGTTCGACGACGCCGACCACCGGACCAAGGTCGCCGGCGTGCTCGGCCTCGACGAGGCCTGCCTCCCGACCCAGCCCGGCTGGGCCTACGACCAGATCCTCGAGGGCATCGCGCGCGGCGACATCCGCGGGCTGTGGATCGTCGCGACCAACACCGCGCACTCGTGGATCAACCAGCGCGACGCGCGCGAGCTGCTCGGTCGGCTCGAGCTGCTGGTGGTCCAGGATCTGTTCCCGACCACCGAGACCGCGCAGCTCGCCCACGTGTACCTGCCGGCCGCCGGCTGGGGCGAGAAGGACGGCGTGTTCATCAACAGCGAGCGCCGGCTCGGCGTGATCAAGCAGGTGTCACCGGCGCCGGGCCAGGCGCTGTCCGACTTCCGGATCTTCCAGCTGATCGCCGACGCGTGGGGCTGCGGCGAGCAGTTCGCGCGCTGGCGGTCGCCGGAGGCGGTGTTCGGCCTGCTGAAGGAGCTGACCCGCGGGCAGCCGTGCGATCTCACCGGCGTCGGCGGCTACCGCGAGCTCGACGCCGACGGCGGCGTACAGTGGCCGGTGCGCGCGGGCACCGTGGTGCCGGCCGGGGCCGAGCGCCGCCTGTTCGAGGACGGCCAGTTCTTCACGCCCGATCGCCGCGCCCGCTTCATCGCCGGCGAGCCCCGGCCGCTGCCCGAGCCGGCGCGCGGGGCCTACCCGTTCACGCTGCTGACCGGCCGCGGCAGCGCCAGCCAGTGGCACACCGAGACTCGCACCGGCACCTCGGCGGTCCTGCGCAAGCTGGCGTCGCCCGGTCACGTCGAGCTGCACCCCGAGGACGCCAGCGCCCTCGGGGTCGGCCCGACCGACTGGGTGCGAGTCTCGTCGCGACGCGGCGCGGTCGAGCTGCGCGCCTTTGTGACCCGCGGGGTCGCGCGCGGCTGCGTCTTCATCTCGATGCACCTGGCGGTCACCAACGTGCTCACCTTCCCCGCATTCGACCCGTCGTCGCGCCAGCCCGCGTACAAGGCGTGCGCGGTCGCGGTCGCGCGGATCGACGCGCCCCGCTGATCGTCTTGCTGTTCCGGTGGCCCGGCGCCGAGCGCCGTCTCGAAGAACTCGACGGCGGGCTCGCGTGCGCTCGCCCTGGCTCAGGGCCACCGGGAAGATGTGTGGGAGCCCGAGGGCAGAGCGCCAAGGTGCCCACGTGATCTTCGACGGGCTGCCCTTCGACGGCGGGCTCGCGTGCGCCCGCCCTGGCTCAGGGCCACCGGAACTTGCTGGATCCCCAGGGCGCCCTCCAGCCGGACGCCATCATCGTTCGACACCGAGCTCGCGCAGGTTCGGATCGGGACGTCGGGAGCCGGTCGGTCGCGCGGGGTGCGGTCAGCGCACGGGCGCGGCCGGCGTCCACAGCAGCGCGCGCACCGGCGTGATCGCGTGGGCGCCGCGCGGCGGGCTCGCCATCTGCTGCAGATCGAGGCGCTCGGGCTCGACGGTGGCGATGACGAGCTGGCGGCGGCTCGCGCCGAGGCGACCGCCGAGCGCGGCGTACGAGACCGGCGCGCGCCAGCCGGGCAGCCCGGTCACCGCGCCGGTGACGTCGGTGACGACGGCAGCGTCGAGGCCGCGGACCAGCTGGACCAGCCCCGGGTTCGGCAGCGAACCGGCCCCGAGCACCAGCGCGAGCGAGCCCGCCTGCGCGCGCGGCGCGACCACCAGGTCGGCTTCCTTGTAGTCCTTCACCGCGGCCACCGCGCCCAGCACGTCGGCCTTGGTCACCGTGCCTGCGAAGAACCGCGCGGTCTTGACCTCGCCGCCGAGGACCACGTTGTCGACGAAGTCGAGGTCGCGACAGCCGGTGGCCGCGAACGCGATCTTGCGGCCGCGCATGGTCTGGATCGAGGTCGACTCGCGACCGAACACGCCCCAGTCGCGGCTGGTGCCGCCGTCGATCACGGCGGTGGCCAGCACCGGCCCTGGTGCGCGCGCGGCGATGCACAGGCCATCGATGATCGCGAAGTCGGCCCTGCTCGCCGTGAGGTCGCTGTAGCGCGCGTAGGCCCGGGCCAGGGTCTTGATGCCGGTGCGGGCCTCGATCGCATCCGCGACGGTCTGGGCGAAGGCGAGCCGCTCGCTGGCCTGGCCGAAACCGAGGGTCGGGGCGTGGATCGCGACGGTGAGATGGGACGGTCGCTCGGCCTGGACCGGCGCGGGGTCGGCCGCGAGCGCGACCCACGCGGCGAGCGCGACGACGGTGGTGGAGGTGGTGGCATGCATGGCTCAGCTCCCCGGCGCGATCCCGAACACGCGCTCGATCGATTGCATCCAGCTCACCACCGCCGGGCTGCCGACGCCGGCAGCCCGGGCGCGCTTCCACAGCTCGTAGGCGTCGAGGGTGCGGCCCTCGCGGTGGGCGATCACGCCGAGGTTGACGAGTGACTCGGGAGGCTGGCCGTCGAGCCGCTCGAGCGCCGGCCGCGCGCTCTCGGGCGTGGTCCAGGCCGAGAGCACGATCAGGTTGTGGTCGAGCCGGGGGTCGCGGCCCGGCGCCCCCGCCGCGCGCGCGGCCTCGAGCGCCCGCCGGGCCCCGCCCGGGTTGCCGCCATCGAGCTCGCCGGCCGCGACCAGCTGGTGGCACGAGCGAAGCAACTCGCGGGCACGCTGCTGGACCGCGCCGCGCGAACGCCCGACCAGCCGCTCGAGCTGCTTGATCGCCTGCCTGCGCGCGGTGCGACCGTCCTCGAGGTAGTAGGAGTAGGCGAGGAACAGGTCGAGGCCGAAGCGATCCCACGGCGCCGCCAGCCACGGCAGCGGCCGGTCGCCCAGCTCCTTGGCCAGCCGCTCGAGGCGGGTGCGGCCGTCGCGGATGCGGCCGCCTGCGATCGCGGCGGCGCCTTGCCCGAACCCCAGCACCCGCTGCTCGTCGGCCGAGAGCTGCGCGGTCGCGGCCGCCGCCTTGTCGAGATCGGCCGAGGCCTCGTTGACGCGGCCCGCGCCGAGGCGGGCCAGGCCGCGCCGCAGCAAGGCGAGCGCGCGGTTGCGCGCCAGCGCGTCGGACGTGCCGCCCGCCTTGGCGGCCCGGTCGAGCGCGGCGAACGCCTCGTCGAGCCGCCCGCTCTCGATCATCACCCCGGCGAGGTCGATGCCGGCGGCCGCGGCCACCGCCGGATCGCCACCGCGCTCCGCCAGCGTCAGCGCCTGCTCGAGCGAGGTCGCGGCCTCGGCGGTCGCGCCGGCGGCCAGCCGCACGCGCCCGTGCAGCCACCGCACCCGCGGCTCGTCGGGCGCCGCGGCCAGCGCGCGCTCGACCGCGGCGGCCGCGCCCGGATCACGGGCCTCGAGCAGGAGCGCGCCGCGGTTGTAGTGAGTCATCGCGGACGCGGCATCGAGCGCGACCGCCTCGTCGAGCGTCGCGCGCGCGGCCGCGACGTCGCCGGCCGCGACCTCCGCGGTGGCGCGCAGGTTGAGCAGCCCGACCGCGCCGGCGATCGCATCGCGATTGCTGGCATTGGCCGCGAGGGCATCGCGATAGCGCGTCAGCGCCTGCGCCGGCGGGCGGCCGCCGCGCTCGAGCGCACGAGCCGCGATCACCAGCAGGCGGGCGCGGACCTTCGGCGCGATCCCGGCGCGGGCGGCGCCGCCCTCGGCGAGCGCGACCGCGTCGTCGAAGCGGCCGGCCTCGACCTGGGCTCCGGCCAGCTCGGCGACCAGCTCGACGTCGTCGGGGTAGGCGCGCTGGGCGCGGCCGAGTTCCGCGATCGCCAGCTCGAGATCGGGCGGCCGCCGCCGCAGCGCCAGGCGGCCCCGGCGCAGCCCGACCTCGGGCGTCTCGCCACGCGCGCGCGCGCGCTGGTACGACGCCTCGGCGGCATCGGGCTCGCCGGCCGCGAGGTGGACGTCGCCGCGCAGCAGCCAGCCGCGGGGCGCCCTGGGCCGTAGCTCGAGGTAGCGCTCGGCGGCGGCCGCGGCCGCCGGGTGACGACCGAGGCCGAGCAGCGCGACGCCGTGGTTGTAGTGGAGCGCGGCGTCGGCGGTGCCGCCGCTCTGCGCGATCGCGAGCGCGCAGGCCGTCACCGCCTCGGCGTGGCGGCGCAGCCCGGTGAGCGCGCCGCAGCGCGCGTTGCGCACGGCGCGACGGGGTCCGGCGCTCAGCGGGCCGGCCGCCAGCGTGACCAGCTGGCGATCCGCCGCGGCGAAGTCGCGCGCGCTGGAGGGCGCGCCACTGGCGGCGCGGAACAGGTACGCGTAGGCGAGCTTGAGCCTGATCGTACTGTCGGCGGCGGCGAGCGTGGCCGGCCGGGTCGTGAGGAACGCCTGGTAGGCCGCGATCGCCCGGCCGGCCTGGGCCGGATCGACGAAGGCGCGATCGCCGATCAAGAGATGCAGCGCGTACGCGCGCGGCACCGAGGCGATCACCTGCTCGGCCAGCTCGACCGCCTCGCGATCGCGCCCGGCACCGCCGAGCAGGACCGCCTTCTTCTCGAGGATCAGCACGTCGCCGGGGCGATGGGTCGCCGCGGTGCCGTCGATCCAGCGCAGGCCGCCGGCGAAGTCCCGGCGCAGCGTGAACACGTCAGCGCGCTTGGCGTAGTACGTGGGATCGATGCTGCGCGGCTCGGCGGCGATCGCGCCATCGTAGAGCGCCGCGGCGTGGCCGTAGTCGCCACGGCCGAACGCCTCGTCGGCCTCGTCGAGGAGCTTCTGCACACCCGCGCTCTGCGCGACGGCCTCGGATGCGTGCGCGAGCACGAGCACGGACGCGCACGCGAGCGCGATGGACCAAGAACATCGAATCACCATGCGTTCCCCCCGAGCGGCGCGCTTGACGAGCCGGACACTACCACCGTAGCGTTCATCTCGATGAGGGGACCGACGGGAGTCGTTCGTCTCGGGGTCGCGACCGCGTTGGCGGCCAGCACGGGAATCGTCCGTGCCCAGGGCGTGCCGCCGGAGGTCGAGATCCCGAGCTACACCGACGCCATCAACAAGACGACCGACGACGACGATGGAGGCGACGACGCTCCGGGCTCGCTCGCGCTCGACGACGTCATCCGCACCTCGGTGTACTCGGTGTCGCGCAAGCCGCAGCTGGTCCGCGAGTCGCCGGGCGTCGTCACCGTGGTCACCCGCGAGGAGATCCTCGCGACCGGTGCCCGCGATCTCAACGACGTCCTGATGCTGGTGCCCAGCATCAGCTTCGCCGTCGACGTGCAGGGCGTGGTCGGCATCGGCTTCCGCGGCAACTGGGCCGCCGAGGGCAAGGTGCTGTTCCTGGTCGACGGCCTCGAGCTCAACGAACGCCTGTACTCGGGCGTCGAGTGGAGCAACCACATCCCGGTCGATCACATCGAGCGCATCGAGGTGATCCGAGGCCCGGGCTCGTCGATCTACGGTGGCTACGCCGAGATGGCGGTGATCAACATCGTGACCCGCACCGGCAAGGAGCTGCGGGGCGCGTCGGCCTCGGTCGCGTTCGGGCGCTTCGTCGGTGGCAGCGGCGCGGTGGCCCGGTCCAACCTCGGGATCGAGCTTGGGGATCACCGGGACGGGGTGACCTGGTCGGTGTCGGGCCTGCTCGGCCGGGGCAGCCGCAGCGATCTCGCGTACGCACCGCCGCCGCCGCCACCGGGCGAGCCGGGCGTCCCCGCGTTCTCGCTCGAGGACAGCGCTCGCCTCGATCCCACGTACCTGGCCGGCAGCATCAGCTGGCGCGGCCTGACCGTGCGCGGGCTCTACGACGGGTTCCACAGCACCAACCGCGACGGGTTCGGCGTCGCGAGCCCGGCGGCGAACGACCTCGACTTTACCGGCTACTTCGCCGACCTGCAGTACGAGCGGCGGGTGTCCAACCGGCTGACGATCACGCCGCGGCTGAGCTACAAGCGGCAGCTGCCCTGGCGCGACGGCGACGTCGCGTCCGACTACCACTACGACAAGACCGCCGAGCGTATCCTCGGCAGCGTGACCGCGTCGTGGGATCCCCGCGACGATCTCAACGTGCTCGCCGGCGCCGAGGGCTTCCGCGATCAGGCCAAGCTCAACAGCGACCAGCTGGTCGGGTTGCAGTCGGCGTTCGGCGAGGACGGCGCGACCTCCATCTCGTACGTCAACGTCGCCGGGTTCGCGCAGGGCACGCTCAGCCACCGCCTGGCCAACCTGACCGTCGGGTCCCGGGTCGAGAACCACAGCCAGTTCGGCCTGTCGTTCGTGCCCCGGATCGGCCTCACCCGGGTCGCCGGCCGGTTCCACGTCAAGCTGCTCGCCGCGCGCGCCTTCCGCGCCCCCGCGATCGAGAATATCAACACCAACCCGATGCTGACGCCCGAGCGCACCACGGTGCTCGAGGTCGAGACCGGCTATCAGCTCGCCGACAACGCGCTGGTCAGCATCAACCTGTTCGACATCACGATCGGCGATCCGATCGTCTTCACCGTGGAGGGCGAGGACGAGGCGTACCTCAACCAGGACCAGGCCGGCAGCCGCGGCGGCGAGGTCGACCTCAAGGTGCGCGGCAGCCGCGGCTTCGTGGTCGCCAGCGCGTCGGCCTACACCGCGCAGGGAAAAAACCGGGTCGATCTGTACGAGGTGCCCGGCGAGCAGCATGCCGTGCTCGGCCTGCCGGTGCTCAAGCTGACCGGCGCCGCCTCGCTCGCGATCTGGCGCGGCCTGAGCGTGGGCCCGTCGCTGGTGGTCATGAGCCGCCGCTACGGCGTCGAGCCCGACGACCTGGAGACCCTCCAGGTCGTCTCGCAAGCGCCGGCGCTGCTGGTGAACGGGTTCGTGCGCTACGCCGATCTCGGCGTGAAGGGCCTCGAGCTCGGCGTCGGCGTCTACAACGCGCTCAACGTGGACTACCGGTTCGTGCAGCCATATGCCGGCGGTCATCCGTCGCTGCCGGCGCCGTCGCGTGAGCTGTTCGCGCGGCTCGGCTTCGAGATGGGCTTCCGCTGACGGCGGTGCGCCGCCAACCAGCTCAGCGCAGGGGCGCGGCGTGGTCGGTCTCGGACGGCACGTTCCGGCGCGGCTCGTTCTCCATCAGCTCCATGAACATCGTGGCCATGTCGCCACCGAGGCCATCCAGCTCGTCCTTGCTCAGCAGCTTGCGCACCTTGGGGAAGAGCTCGCCCTCCTCCTCCTCGCGGGCGTGGTGCTCGACCTGCTCCTTCATGACCGAGAGCTTGGCGTCGAACTCCTCGTCCTCGACCTTGAGCTCCATCAGGTCGGCGAGCACGCGCTTGACCGACAGGTGCTCCTCGACCGACTCGAGCAAGAGATCCTGGGTCGGCTTGGCCATCACGGCCGGGTAGAACAGTTTCTCCTCGATCGTCGCGTGGGCAGCCAGACAGTCGGCCAGCTTGATGAAGAGCTGTGACTTCGCGGCAGGGTCCTCCGCCGCTTCGATCTGGGTGAACAGCTCGTCGACCTCGTCGTGCTGCTCGGTCAGTAGCTCCAGGGCGTCCATCGCATCGCCATTTTTCATACCAGATAGCAATGCACTGCCCGTACCAGCGCGTGTCCAGAAATTCCGGCTACATCTGCATGCCCTACCGTTGACCACACGCGCGGTGTGGCAGGGCTCCACGCCGTGCGCGGTGGTGGCGTCGATTTTTGGTGAGCTATCGTGCCGGGCCGCGCGGTCGGTCGCTCGCTCTGACCCATGAACCTGCTGCGCCGCCATCCTGCCTTTCGCCGCCTGTGGGCGGCCGGCGCGATCTCGCTGGTCGGCGACTGGCTCAGCTTCGTCGCGGTCAGCGTGCTGGCGCTGACCTCGGGCGGTGGCGCGCTCGGCCTCGCGCTGGTGTTCTCGGCCCACCTGCTGCCGGGCGCGCTGCTCGCGCCGTTCGCGGGCGCGCTGGTCGATCGCTTCGATCGGCGCAAGGTGCTGGTGCTCGCCGATCTGATCGCGGGCGGGCTCACCGCCGCGATGGCGCTGGCCGCGGCCGCCGGCTGGCTGGCGGTGGTCCAGTTGCTCCTGCTCGCGCGCAGCGCGGTCAGCGCGATCGTGCCGCCCGGCGAGTCGGCGGCGGTGCGCCGGCTGGTGCCGCTCGAAGATCTGGTGCCGGCCAACGCGATCCTCGCCGCCACCTGGAGCGTCGCCTACGTCGCGGGCATGGCGCTCGGCGGGGCCGCCGCCCTGCTGGGGCCGACCCTCGCGCTGCTGCTCGATGCGGTGTCGTTCCTGGTCGCCGCCGCGGTGCACGCGACCTTGCCGCCGATCCCGGTCGCGGCCGACCGCCACGCCCGCGTGCTCGACATCGTGCGCGCGACCCCGCGCGACACCGTGTTCGCGGTGCGCTTCGCCGCCGGCCACCGGCCGTTGCTGGCCGCGGTGCTCGGCAAGATGCCGCTCGGGATGGCCGGCGGCGCGGCCTGGATCGCGCTCAACCTGATCGGCGCCTCGGCCCAGCCGTTCGGCGCGGCCGCCCTGTCCTTCGGCGTGCTCCAGGCCGTGCGCGGCGCCGGCACCGGCATCGGCCCGGCGGTCGCGACCTGGCTGGCGCGGCGGGGGGTGCGCGAAGCGACCCTGCAGAACGCCGCGCGGGTGACGATGTTCGCCGCGGTCGCCGCGCTGGCGCTCGCCCGCGATCCGCTCGGCCTGTGCGCGTGCGCGCTGGTCTGGGGCATCGGCACCGGCACCAACTGGGTGATGTCGCACGCGGCGATCCAGCGCCACGCCAACGACGCGGTGATCGGTCGCCTGGCGGCGTTCGACGAGCTGCTGGTGACCGGGGCGATGGTCGCGAGCGCGCTGACCGGCGCGGTGATCGCCGACGCCAGCGGCCCCAGCGCCGCGGCGCTGACCGGGGTCGGGCTCGGCATCGCCGCGTTGACCGTGGCCGCCCTGATCGCGCGCCGGGCGCCCCGGTCGCGCGTTGAGGCGCCATCAAGCGCTACAGTCGCGGCATGAGCGGATCCGATGTCCTGGCTCGGCTGCGCGCGCTCGGCGACGACCTGATCTCGACCGCGCCCGACGACCTCGCCGCCTACGGACGTGACTGGACCAAGGTGTTCGCCCCGGCGCCGGTCGCGCTGGCCCGGCCCCGCTCGACCGCCGAGGTCGCGGCGGTGCTCCGCACCTGCAGCGAGGTCGGCCTCGCGGTGGTGCCGTCGGGCGGCCGCACCGGCCTGGCCGGCGGGGCGGTCGCGGCCCACGGCGAGCTGGTGCTGTCACTCGAGCGCATGCGCGCGATCGCGCCGGTCGATGTCCTGGGCGGCACCGTGCGCGCGCAGGCCGGCGCGGTCACCGCCGCGGTCCACGCCCACTGCGAGCCCCACGGGCTGACCTGGCCGGTCGACTTCGCGTCGAAGGGCTCGAGCCACATCGGCGGCAACATCGCCACCAACGCCGGCGGCGTGAAGGTGATCCGCTACGGGCTGACCCGCAACTGGGTGCTCGGCCTCGAGGTCGTGCTGATCGACGGCACCGTGCTCGAGCTCGGCGGCGCCCTCGAGAAGGACAACACCGGCATCGATCTGCGCCAGCTGTTCATCGGCTCCGAGGGCATCCTCGGCGTGATCACCGCGGCGACGCTCAAGCTGGCGCCGCTGCCGCGCAACCTCGACGTGATGATCTTCGCGGTCGATGGTCTGCCCGGCGTGCTGCGGCTGTTCCGCGAGGTCCGCCAGAGCGGGCTGACCCTGGCCGCGTTCGAGTTCTTCACCCAGCGCTGCCTCGACCGGCTGCTGCGCCACCGCGATCTCCGCGCGCCGTTCGACCGGCCCGCCGACCACTACGTGCTGATCGAGGTCGAGGACGCCGCCGACGACGCGCTCGAGGCGTGGGTGGCCGGCGTGTTCGAGCACGAGCTCGCGGTCGACGGCGTCCACGCCCAGGGTCCGCGCCAGGCCGCCGAGCTGTGGACCCTGCGCGAGGGCATCAGCGAGAGCCTGTCGGCGACCGGGCTGCCGCACAAGAACGACATCTCGCTGCCGGTCGCCGCGCTCGAGGCCTTCTGCAGCGAGCTCGACGCCGTGCTCGCCGCCGGCTACCCGGGCTGGGAGCTGTGCCTGTTCGGGCACATCGGCGATGGCAACCTGCACGTCAACATCATGAAGCCCGACGACCTCGACCCCGCCGAGTTCCGGCGCCGCACCAAGGAGGCCGACCACGATCTGTTCCGACTCGTGCAGCGCCACGCCGGCAGCATCTCGGCCGAGCACGGCATCGGCCTGCTGAAGCGCGACTATCTCGGCTACCGGCGGTCGCCCGACGAGCTTCGGCTGATGGCCGCCCTCAAGCAGGTGTTCGATCCACGCGGGCTGCTGAATCCGGGCAAGGTGCTGCCGGCGGCGGCGCCGGGGGATGCTGGGCGCCGCGGGGGCTGACGCCCGGCCGGGCCGGATGCTGGCGGTGGTGCGGGCGGATCAGGGATGACCGCGTACGGACGCACCGGCAAGCTCGCGCGCGGGACGACCGGGGGCGACCGTCACTCCGGTGCGTAGAGCATGCGGGTCTTGATGCTGGTCTCGAGGGCCGTGACCGCCTTCTTCACCTCGTGCGAGACCGCCTGGTCGAGGTCCATCACGAGGTACCCGATGCTGGGATCGGTGCCGAGGATCTGCGCGTGGATGTTGGCGCCGACGTCCGAGATGATCCGCGTGATGTCGCGGATCACGCCGGGCACGTTGCGATGCACGTTGAGGATGCGGTGGGTGCTGCGGGCCTGGATCAGCTCGAGCTGGGGGAAGTTGACCGCACCGGTGGTGGCCCCGGTGTTGACGAACTTCACGAGCGAGTTGGCGACCTCGCGGCCGATCGCAGCCTGGGCCTCCTCGGTCGAGCCGCCGATGTGCGGGGTGAGGACCACGTTGGGCAGGTTGCGCAGCACCGAGGCGAAGCCGTCGGAGTTGGCCTCGGGCTCCTCGGGATAGACGTCGATCGCGGCGCCGCCGACGTGGCCGATCGAGATCGCGGCGGCCAGGGCGTCGAGGTCGACCACGGTGCCGCGGCTGGCGTTCAGGAGGCAGCCGCCCGGCCTCATGCGCGCCAGCTGGTCGGCGCCGATCATGCCGCGGGTCTGCGGGGTCTCGGGCACGTGGAGCGTGACGAAGTCCGACGAGCCCAGCAGCTCGTCGAGGGTCGCCACCGGGTGGTTGTTGCCCATCGGCAGCCGCGAGCCGACGTCGTAGAACATGACCTGCATGCCGACCATCTCGGCGAGCACGCCGACCTGGCGGCCAATGTGGCCGTAGCCGACGATGCCCAAGGTCTTGTTGCGGATCTCGTGACAGCCGACCGCGACCTTCTTCCAGGTGCCGGTGTGGACCTCGCGCGAGCGGTCGAACAGCTGGCGCGACAGGATGATCACCTCGGCGATCACCATCTCGGCGACCGAGCGCGTGTTCGAGAACGGCGCGTTGAACACCGGCGCGCCCCGGCGGTTGGCGTGGGCGAGATCGATCTGGTTGGTGCCGATGCAGAACGCGCCGACCGCGAGCAGCCGGCGGGCCTCGTCGAGGGCGGGACCGGTGACCTGGGTCTTCGACCGGATGCCCAGGATGTGGACGTCGCGGATGCGCTGGGCCAGCTCGGCCTCCTTGAGCGCGCCCTTCACTCGCTCGACCTGGAACCCCTCGGCGCCGAAGATCTCGTCGGCGCTCGGGTGCACGTTCTCGAGGAGAAGGACCTTGATGTCCCCCTTGGGAAATGACGTCACGGGGAGGGTCACGCCGGCACGCTAGCGCATCCGCCCCGCACTGCGGCGATGAAGACGCTACAGGTTGAGGCCGGCGAGCCGCTCGCCGCAGGTCGCCTGGATCGCCTCGGGGTACGGCGCGCACGCGTTCCAGAACGCGCCGGTCCACGCGACCGGGCCCAGGTGGTACTGGCCGGTGTGCGGCTCGCCGAGCACCGGCGTCGGGCCGTCGTCACCACCGCCACCGCCGCCCCCGTCGGGGCCCGCGCCGTCCCCGTCGCCGCCGCAGGCGGCCGCGAGCATCATCATCACCAGGACCGGTGCTCGCCTCATGGACCGCCACGGTACCAGCTCGGCGCCGGGACCCGCCGGCGGTTCTTCGGCGCAAGCTGGCGCAAGCCGGCAAGCGCCCGCGTCACGCCCACCCGCCGCTGGCGCCGATCACTTCGCGGCGGGGCCGCGCGTCATGTCCCCGAGGATGAACAGCGACTCCTCGACCCACGGGTCGCGCGCCAGGCCGTCGCGCCAGCGGGTCGCGCGGTCGTCGGCCTTGCCACCGCCGGGCCGCGGCGCGACCGCCGCGACCTGGGCGTCGAGCAGCGCGACCTGGAACCGGGGCCCGACCTGGTCGAGCTCCGGCGACGCCGCCTCGAGCGCCGCGCGCTGCGCCTTGCGCCGCGCCTCCCAGGCGGGCAGCGCGAGCGGCACCAGGGTGTCGTCGCGCCGCGCCTTCATGAGCGCCGAACTCGCGGCGACCTTGGCGAACCCGGCGTGCTTGCTGATCCGCTCGGCGCTGCGCTTCACCAGCAGCTCCTTCTTCCAGGTCGCGAGCGGCCAGTCGACGTGCTTGGCCGGATCGATCTGCGACCACTCGATCGCGTGATCGAGCGAGCGCTCGCCGATGTCCGTCAGGTGGCCGGCCGGGTCGGGCAGCAAGATGTCGGGCATCACGCCCTCGCGCTGGGTCGACGCGCCGTTGACCCGGAAGAACTGCTGCACCGTGATCTTGAGGACGCCCAGCTCGATCGCGCCGCCGGTCGCCCGGTCGAGATTGGCGAGCGACTGCACCGTGCCCTTGCCGTGGGTGGCCGCGGTGCCGACCACGACCGCGCGCTGGTAGTCCTGGAGTGCGCCGGCGACGATCTCGGAGGCCGAGGCGCTGAACCGATCGACCAGCACCACGACCTGGCCGTCGTACTCGGTGCCGGGCTCGTCGTCGGCGAGGACCTCGCGGCGGTCGGCGCTGTCCTGGACCTGGACCACCGGCCCCCGGTCGACCAGGAGCCCGGTCATCTCGACCGCGTCGTTGAGGAAGCCGCCGCCGTTGCTGCGGATGTCGATGATGACGCCGCCGACCTTGCGGCCCTTCAGCTCGCGCAGCAGCTTGCGCACGTCACCGGCAGCGGTGCGCTGGCCGTTGCCCTGGCCCCCGTAGAAGCTCGGCAGGTAGATGTAGCCAAAGGCGGGCTGGCCCTTGCGGGTCAGCACCGCGCCGCGCGCGTACGACTCTTCGAGCACGACCACGTCGCGGGTGATCGCGACCGTCTCCTCGTCGCCGGTCGGCTTCTGGACCCGCAGCCGCACCACCGTGCCCTTCTTGCCGCGGATCATCTTCACGACTTCATCGATGCGCATGTCGACGACCTCGACCGGATCCTTGCCGTCCTGGGTCACCGACAGGATCAGATCGCCGGCCGCGAGCCGGCCCTGACGCCAGCTGGCGCCGCCGGGCACCAGCTCGGTGACCTCGATGTAGTGGTCGCGCTCGCGCAGCACCGCCCCGATACCCTCGAGCGAGCCGGTCATCTGGATGTCGAAGTTGGCCTTGTCGGCCGGCGGCAGGTAGGTCGTGTGGGGATCGAGCACCGAGCCGACCGCGTTGACCAGATCGGCCGCGGCATCGAGCGGGCCCGGCGTGCGCAGGCGGGCAAACCGGCCGTCGTAGGCCTTGAGCAGATCGGCGCGGGCCTTGACCTCGCGGCCCTCGCGGGTGGTCGGAATCTGGGCGATCGGGGTGGCCGCTGCCTCGGGCTCGGACTCGTCGATGCCGGCGTCCTTGCCGTCCTTCTTGGGCGGCGCCAGCCGCGCCTCCATCCCGGCGACCCGCTCGAGCACCTCGAGCTCGAGCCGCCGCCGCCAGCGGTCGCGCAGGTCCAGCTCGGTCTTGGCCAGCTCGACCTTCTCGGGATCGACCTCGATGAACTCTTCGTTGGTCGAGTCAAACCGGGAGGCCAGTAGCTCCTGCACCAGCGTGCCGACCACCACGACCCTGGCCGCGAACAGCTTGGCGCCGTCGTGCGCGAGGTCGAGCGAGCCCGACCGCAGCTGGTCGTCGATCTGGTCGGCGTGCTTGCCGAGCGCGGCGGCGTCGCTCTGCAGCAGAAACATCTTGCCGGCGTCGAGCTGCTCGACGTACGTCGCGAACGCCGCGCGCGACAGGGTGTCGTCCAGGGTGCGCCGGCGCAGGTGCTCCGTCTCGAACAGGCCGAGCACGGTGGCCGCCAGCGCCGCCTCGCGCGGGTCCGGCGGCGGCACCTCGACCGCGGCCCCCAGCGCGTCGGGCGCGTCCGGCATGCGGCGCGGTGACTCGCCCGAGGGCGGCCCCGAGGCCTTGCAGGCCAGGGCGGCGAGAGACAGGACCAGGACCGCACCGGCAGAGAGGCGTGACATCCCCTCCAGACTAGCGCTGTCCGCGCCCGCGCGCCCCTGCCGGCGATATTCCCAGGCGATCCTCGAGCCGGTAGCGCGCCGCGATCAGGCCCCCGCCGGACCCGCGTCGATCGTGCCACACTCGCGCCGTGCCGGGTGGCAGCGCGGTCCAGCTCGGCGCAGTCGCGGTCGCGTGCATCCTGGTCGGATGTGACCGGCCACCGACGTGCGCGGAGCTGGCGCGCGCGCAGCGCTGGGAGCCGGCCATCACGCGGTGCCGCGCGGCGTTCGCCCGCAATCACGATCCCGACGACGGCCTCCGGCTGGTGGTCGCGCTCGAGCGCCGCCAGCGGATCGAGGAGGCGGTGCCGATCGCCGAGCAGCTGCGCACCGGCGGCCGCCCCGCCGACGGCGCGTACTACCTCGGCGTGGCCGCGATGAAGGCCGAGCAGTTCGACCGGGCCGAGCCGTGGCTCCACCAGGCGATCGACGGATACCGCGCGGCCGGCGACGATCACCGGGTCGCCGAGGCGATGCACCAGCTGGCCGGGGTCCACGTCGCGCGCGGCGCGTACCGGGCCGCGGCCGCGGTCCTGACCGACGGCCTGCCCAGCGCCCGTCGCAGCGGTGACCCGCGGCTGGTCGGCTTCTTCGAGCTGGCGCGCGCCGACCTGCTGCGCCGCACCGGCGACGTC
>JBKJLC010000076.1:0-16366 GCA_046597055.1 Kofleriaceae bacterium
AGCAGTCGAGGTAGGTCATGGCTTCTTCCCGCGGTGGCGAGGGGGGCGACCGGCGGCTCGGTCGAGGAGCGCGCCGGCGGGATCGAACGGGATGGTCGGGGTCGGCGCCTGGCCACGGCGGCGGCGCCGGGTGCGGGAGGCCGCGACCGGATCGGCGGGACGCAGGGGATAACGGTGGCCGTCGTGGACGGCGACCGGATCCCCAGCGAGCCCGGCGTGGGCGGCGACGACGGTGACGACACGGCCGGCGAGGAAGCCTTGGTCGAGCTGCCAGACGCGGCCGTCGAGATCGACGGTGCCGTCCTTGCGGACGCGGCGACGGCGATGGATCGTGAGCGCGGCGGCGAGCGCCGGCTCGTCGACGGCGCGGCAGGTGGCGCCGGCCCAGGCGTCCGCAGGCGCCTGGCCCATCAGGCCGCCGTGCGGCGCGCGGTGGTAGTGCTCGTCGAGGAACGCGCCGAGCCGGACCTGGACGTCGTGCAGCGAGGTAACGGCACCGAGGTGGTCGAGGCAGCCGGCGCGCAGCGTGCGCCAGAAGCGTTCCATTTTTCCGCGGGCGGGCGCGTCGTACGGACGCGCGTGGATCAGCGTGATGCCCAGCCGCTCGCAGCACAGCCGTAGCGCCTCGCCGGAGTACGTGCTGCCGTTATCGAGGTAGAGCGACGTCGGCGCCCGCGCCCGGCCCGCGGCGATCTGCACCGCCCGCCCCGCGGCCGCCGCGGCGCCAGTCCGGTCGCCGCGGTGCACCGCGACCACGCGCCCGCCCCGGCCGCCGCCGCCCATAGCCGCAACGTCCACCAGTTCGTCGTCGAGCTTGGGCGACAAGTTCCGAGCCGGGCCCGGACCACGGTCGTCGGCAGGCCGGCGATCGCCCATAGCCCCAGGGCCAGGCAGATGGCGGCCCGCCCGTAATGCCGGCGGGACTCGACGCCGCACGGCACGACCTTCAGCACGGCGTCGGAGCTCGTGCACAAGTACCGCCGGCGGGCGATCCAGGTCTCCGTCGAGGCGTCACCGACCTCGAGCGGGCCGAGGATCATGCGGTCGCGCAGGCCGTGGCCGTGCAGGCCGAGCCGGCGGCCAACGGGTCGGCCGGCCGCATCGCACCGCGGACACCGCCCGGGCCGCGCCTCCTCGACCGTGGGCGGTCGTTGCAGCCAGGTCTTGACGTCGTGGTTGCGGTGGACGATGCGAGAGGTGTTCTTGGTTGCCGTCACGCACGGGGCGATCGAGGACACGACGCCGTCGGTGTTCGAGCACCTTCGGCGTCACGTACTTTCGGCGAGCGACATGCCCAGCCCTTGCGAACGCGGCGGCATCCTCCCCGACCAACCGGACCAGGGCCAACTTCCTGCGTGATGGCGTCTCAGGCCACCGCCATCACGCAGCGTGCTCCGTCCGTTACTTGTTCCCGTCGTCGGGCCCGCTCCCTAACACTCGATGTGGCCTTCAGACTACGACGCGCTGAACATCGTCGCCGAGCCCGGCCAGATCACCGTGGCCGAGGGCGGCACCACGCGACCATCCGCGTCGTGCTCACCAAGCAGCCGCCGGCCAACATGGTGGTGGCCTCACCGCGGCCGACACCACCGCGGCCCGGGTCACTCCGGCACAGCTCACCTTCACCCCGGCCAGCCTTCGCGAGCGCTCCGACCGTCACCGTGACCCGCAGGCCGACGGCGTCACCCGCAGCGAGACCGCCACGGTCAACTTCCGGGCGTCGGCGCCGACGCAGCCCGCGCCGGACGTCAGCTAACGGTGGCCCACCACAGTTCGTTCGCCGAAATGCAACTGTAGTCGAGCGTATCGAGCTCCCGGCCGAAGATCTGCTCCAACAGCGTTTGATCTGTGGAAAATATATGCTCTTCCATCGAGTTGACGGGTACCCAGACTATCTGGGGCAGCAGATCCGCCAACTGCGTCACCGCTGCAAGCCCGAAGCCCAACGGAACCTTTGCACATACAAGCGCGACAAGCTCACCAGACAAGAGAATACGCGCCCACTCTTCGTCTCCAGGCTCCCACTCGATAAGACTACCTGGCAACAGAGATACGACTGCGCGCAGCGCGTGCGACAGTCGCACCTGCGTCCAGTCCTCAGACCGCGCGTGAGCGGACCGCATCGCAGGATCGAGGTCGATCACGGCTGCGGCGTCCCCGGGGCACCGTGCACCATCCCTGTCTCGGTTCGGTAGACATTAATTACCTTCGTCAACTGTCCGCTGCTGCCATGAACTCCGATCACGTGGTCAAGCTCGACCTTCGCTCGATTCCGAAACCACAAACCCCAGTGGTCCGCATAGGCGGCGGCGTCGAGCGTCGTTTTATCTGCATCAATCCGCATGAGAAATTGACTCTTTCCGCCCGTTGTGGCGCCGCTCGTGTGAACATCCTGTGCCTTGCGGCCGATAGTGTACTGACCATTCGTCAGTTGCCCGTGCCTATCCACGACGATTTTCGGCGCAATGAAACCCCGAGGGCCTGCCGGAATCGGCACCAATGCGGACCCGCGTACCGCCGCAACCTGCCAACCGCCGACCGCACCAAGAACGGCGGCCTCCCCGTGGTCGGCAAATGTCTGGCCGCCGACCGCGGCGAGGGTCATGTTCAGGCCCGACTGCTCGGACCTGTTGGAAATAGCCTGCCGCACGCCGGCGGCCGCTTGGTCGACGCCCAGCACGAACACGGTCGCTCCAACACCCTGCAGACCCGGAACGAACATCATCGCGGCGCCGCTGTGCGCCATCGCCGTGCCGCCGACGGCCCTGGCGACACCAAGTCCCCGATTGACGTTGCCCTTCGCGAAGCCCCACGCTGCGCACCCCCAGTCACAATCCGAGATCTCCTGAGACATGAAGTCGCGGTAGTGGGAGGGCACAGCCATTGCGGCGGCGCCGACCGCCGTGGCCGGACTGGGCGAGTCCCCAAGGTCACCGAACAGGTCGAACGAAATGACGCTGGCCGCAAGCGCGGCCCCGAGCGTCCCTCCGCTACCGCCCGACAGTGACCGCCAGATGTTGAGAGACGGCAACATGCCGGAGGGGTCGGAGTAATTGATCGGGTCGGAGAAAGAGAACGTATAGGGGTTAGCGGTACTGGCGCGGGTGGTGACCGCGATGGGATCACGCTGGAGAAAACGCCCGAGCTGAGGGTCGTACGCGCGCGGACCCAAAATTACGAGGCCAACTTCCGGGAGGTCGTCACCGCCGTTCCACAGCTTGTCGCTGTGCTGGAACGGCGTCGTCCAGAAGTCCCCCAATACCTCCCCGAACGAACCGTAGCTCACCATCTGCACGTAGGTGCCCTCGGGCCCCGTGAACATGCGGTTCGCGCGGTCATCCGCGTGGGCGTACACCGTGGTTTCCGATGCCGGCCTGCCGAACTCGTCCAGCTCGGTGCGCAGGCTCACGAATACTCCGCGCGGACCAGGAATGTGACGGTCCAGCTGCGTGACCCCATCTGGACGAGTCCGCTCTTCCATCAAAGAGCCAAAGTGCCAGATGTGACGCTTGCCTTCCGACCCGGCGACGAAAGTCTCGGCCCGCCCTGCCGGCCCGTACACGAAACTCGCGCTGCTCTTGTGTCCCCGTGTCACCTTCTGCAGCCGGTTGCCGGCATCGTAGGAAAGCATGCGCTCCATGCCCGCGCCTTGCGACGAATCCGATATGACATTGCCAGCTCCGTCGTATCCGAACTGACAGGGCCCCGCTGAGCCGAGCCGACACAGGCGATCGGGGTCCAAGGCGTCCGGTTGGTACTCGACGTCATTCGTCCCGCCTGTTGTGAACTTGGCAAGGCGATTGCCAAGCGGGTCGTGCTGATAGGACTCGACGCCCCAGGCGCCACCGCCCATCTGTGCGCTGCCCTCGAGGCGACCCAAGGAATCGAAGGTGTAGCCGTAAGAGGTCCAGTGGGAGTTGACGACGTGGCGCTCGCGCGTGATGCGACCCGCGCCATCCCGCTCGAGGTACTCGTGTCGCAGCTCAGCGTTGCCGATGCCGTCGACTTCCCAAGATTCGAGCTCCTGACGTCCTCCAGGTGAATAGGAGAATCGCTCGCGTACCCCATTGCCCAACAGGTCCGAAGTATGCCGCCCGTCGGGTCGGATGTGCTCGGCCTCGAACAAGACCCCGACGCCAGCTCGGACGACCTTGCTCATACGACCGGCGGTGTCGTGATGGTAGGAGATCTTGTCCGTCGTGGCGCCGGTCTCGAGAAGGAGTGTCGTCTGGCGTCCGGCGGCTGAATACGATGCGCTCTCGCGCACTGGCTTGCCATGGCGGTCGTACAGATAGGTCACGGAGCTCGGACGCCCGTAGGGGTCGTAGGACTGGAACACCCTTCCGATTCCCCACGTCTCTGTCCAGGACAGATGACCGCGCATATCGCCGGGGGGCTGGGACGGATGCCCGGAATGATGGTCGTAGTGAAAGTCTTCCGTCGATTCGACGACGTCTCCTGCTGCCTCCCGAGTGGTGACGAGCTCGCGCATGATGAGGCGGCCAAAACCGTCGTACCGGGAGCGGGTGCGCCGCATCGAGGTGCCATCCAGCCAAGACGACTCGAGCACGTTGCCCAGCTCGTCGTAGACCGACAGTTGCGGAGATACACCCGGCTCCTCGAACGACAGGCGCCGGCCAAGCGAGTCATAGTGGCTACGCCAGGATATCGCGCCGCTCGCCGAATCAGGCTCTGCATATCTCCGGGTTTCTGTGATCCGGCCGAGCCGGTCCCAGCGCTGTTCTACGAGGTCAACTCGAGTCCCATTTGGGTCCGTGCGCTCGCGACTCGTCTCGCGTCCCAGCGCAGTACGCCGTGTCACGTCGTAGTAGTTTGCGCTCGATACGGTCCCGCCGCTCTCATCCGGGCCGAGGTGATGAGCGACTGCTTGGCCATCGGCGTAACTGTAGCTGTAACGGTGGACATAAGTCTTCGCCGCGATCGATGTCGAGTCGGCCGTATCGTTTCGACCTTGCGCCTCGACGACACGCACCGGGCGACCACGACGGTCGAAGACAGTCGTGGTGCCATACAGGCTGGCAGTCGAGTCCGGCACGAAGGGCAACTCGGGGCTCGAAAACGGGTCGGCCATGAAGACCACGCGACCCAGCTCATCGATTTCGCCAAGCCCCGTGATCATGGTCTCGTGGTTGTAGTCAGCACCAAGCTCGTGCTGCGTGAAACGAGCTCGACCGAGCGCGTCGAGTACCGTGTAGGAACGCTGGCGATCCGTGGCAGAATCCACCTCAGCGACCTGGGTACCGCCCGGGAACACGTCCGAGATCATGCGCCGACCAGCCGCGTCGTCCTCGTACTGGATACGCTGGGTGACAATCTTACCCGAGGGGCCGTCGGTGTAGGCCAATCGCAATCGGCCCAACGAGTCGAACCTCGCGACAGATGCAATTCCAGCGTGGTCGATTTCCGTCACGCCGAGCGAAGGCCAGCTGGAGCTGCGGCTCCGGCGCTCGAACGCGACCCCGACGTCCGATGCCTTCTCCGTCACGGCGGTCACCGTTGCACCGAACAAGTCGCGCACGATCGTGGTTTCACGGGTGGCCGGAGTCCCCAGCAAGCGAGGCACACGTACGTTCGAAATCTCCCCGAACTGGTCGTATTCGACCTCGTCGACGACGTGGCTGCCGAGATAGCCCGTCGCGTCGTAACGATCGGAGATGCGGTGGCTCAGTCGCCCCACGATGACCTCCCCCTCGGGAAGCCCGTCGTAACGGAAGCGGACAGCTGACAGCACGTTGGCACCGCCGTCCGCCTCTTTTTTGCGGCAATTGGTGACGACGATGGAAGAAGGAACCGACGGGAACGCGCCGCCGTCGCGGGGAACCGCATACGCGACCAGCGTGCAGACGTCGTCGTCGTCGCGGGAGAGGTCACCATCATTTCGCATTCGCGTGGGGCGGCCGTAGAAGTCAACCTCGTCGACCCCGGCGCCCGCACGGATGTTTCGGCTCGAGGGAGGTGGCGCATCGCCTTCCCATGACTCGGTTCGTTGCGAGTAGACGATGCCGGCAGAGCCGCACATTGCCGACCCTACCGGCCGCCCACTCGCACGGTCCAACCCGGCGCAGTCGAGCGGCGGACTAGATGTTGCCAGATGGTCGACCAACTGAAGCGCCGCAGGAGTGACCTTGGTCTCTGCATGTTCCGGCAAGGGCGGGGAGGCGCCGTGAAGATAATCGGACAGATTCGCCGGCAAGAAGCTGCCCTCGATGCGAATCGTCCTGGCAATCTGGTTCGCAGTGACCTGAGCCGCGTAGCTGGCGTGTGGGGCGGCGGAAGGCGCCCGGTAGGCGACGGTGACGACACCGTCCACCTTTCCTCGTTTGCCCGGCGTGCCTGTCAGTGTAACTTGGCGGCCATAACCCGGGAAAGTCCATCGTCCGGAGAGTGCATCGAAGGTCAGCTTGGCGCGCCCGTACGCGAAATAGGTCGGTGCAAGGCCGGCCGAACCGTCGGCGGTCCTCGTGCCCGTCTCCGCGACCACCACCTCCGGGAACGGCGCCGCCCACGTTCCGACGGACTCGGTCTTTGCGTTGGCGTACTTTACATAGGCGGACGCCCCGTAGCCGTTGTCGACCTGCGTGATGCGTCCGACGGAGAGTGTGCCCCCATCGGACGCGGACAGGACCCGTGCCATGTAGAGAGTGTCGCCCTTCACGCGCATCAACTCGGGAACACCGTCCCCGTCCATATCCGTGAGGCCAGCGATGGTCCTCGCAGGCCCGTCGTCACACGACCCCGATGCCTCGGAGAGAGCGAAGGGCATGTCCGCGCTCGTCATGATCTGACGCGGCGGGCCGTAGCCCGCACCCGAATTGAAGCGGACGAACCACTCCGAAGGGACTCCCGGCTCGCTTCGCCGGTGGCTGTACACCTGATCCGCAAGGCCGTCTGCGTTCAAGTCTGCCTCGCCGCCGAGTTGCCACGTCGTGTACGGGGTCGATGGTGCGGTCGCGCAGTGCACGTCCTTGTTCGTCCAGAACGTGGGACCGCCGGGGCGGTGTGTGTCGCCTTGCCTGATCACGCCGAGCGTGCCGGAGGAGAAGGGGTCGCCAAGCGCGTAGGGCTGCCAGCTCAGCCCGGCAGGATCCGCCGAAAACTCCTCGGGCGACGCGTTGGTCGCAGTCGTCCACATCCCCAGCCCTCGCGACAAGCCCCCGCCGTACTCGCTGGTCTGTTCGACAGGGGGTCCGGCGAATGGAGCCCCCGGCGCACCCGTGTATGCGCCATGCCGATTGAGAAAGTACGCGAGACCTGCTGTGCCGGTACCGGTGTTACTGCACTCGTGATTATAGGGCGGGCTCGTGCCCGCAATCGAAGCAATAAACTCCCGGTGCTTCGTGTCGCATCGATACCAGCCACTCGGGCCGGTCGTCGGGTCGCTTGGACACTGATGATGGCCCGTGTCGAAGTCCTGCTCGCACTGACGGACAGGCGCGGTCAACGTGACGAAGTCGGGAAAACCGTCCTCGTTCTTGTCGGCCAGTTGCCACTCCGTCATGGTGTCGTAGCTGCGCACCAAGCCTGTCTGTGGGCAGGGCACCTTGCTACAGTTGAAGTTGCCAGCCCCCCATTCGCACTGCCACAGCTGGCAGGAGGTCGACTCGCTTCGAGGCCACGAGCGGGTCCGCTCCAAGGGTACGCGTCGCGGCCACGTAGTTCCCGGAAGTCGGTCGCTGTGGTCGAGAATGGGTTCCAGCCCGCTTGTTTCGAGGTACGCGTGAATCGCGGAGATGTCCACCTCGATCGCGCGCCAGTTGACGGGCCCCCCGGCGTGCTGGTTGAGCCAGACCGTCCATTTGTTCTGGGCCCGCCCCTCACGGGCGTCGACCACATCCAGAAGGCCGTCGCCGTTCCAGTCCAGGAATTGCGTCCAAGTCTCGGTCGTGACCATCGCCTGCCGAGCCCATCGGTGCGGCAGGCTGGTGCCGGTGTACCGAAACGTGCTCGTGACATGAAGCTCGGCCGGCTCGGTCCATGTCGTCACCTGAGACGCGATGTCCGGTCCACTTGGCGTGAGCCGATTCTTGTACATCACCCACGTGCCTCCGACCTTCAGCAGCAGGTCTGGCAAGCCGTCGCCGGTGAGATCACGAACCAGGTGGCGGGCCGCAACGTGCTCGCGTGAGCCCTGAACGCGGAAGACTGAACTGCCGCCCGTCGGAAATGGCATAGTGTCGAATTGCTCGGTCGAGACCGCAGACGTCGCGAGCTCGTTCTCGAAGTTCGCACCCGGCCAGCTTCCGCGCGCAACCGGCACCGCCGGACCGAGCCTGACAACAGCCCGACCGTCCGCGTCGGGATGGGAGAGCGATCCGTAGGTGTAAGTAGCCACCGGCAGCGTGGGCCCGGCGATACCTTCCTCACCGGAGACCGTGACCGTCTTGAGCCGTGGCTTGTTGGTGTCCGGGTCGAGCTGGTAGGTGAGCAAATACGACCGCAGCGACTTGGGGCTGGCAGTCAAATCGAGGTTATTCCGTGCCGTCACGTTCACGCGGCGGAGGACGCGCGCACGATTGAACGAAAGCTTGTCATTGTCGACTCTGTCGAAGAGTGCAACCGAGGTGCCAGGCTGAGGCTCGCAGTACGACGCCCCGCCCAGGGGCATTGGTACAGCGTACGGCTCGTACTCCAGCTGCACGTTGTAGAGAGGCTTCACACCGCTTGCATCGAACGTGTATTCGACACTTGCGAGGTTCAGCTCACGTCTACAGGTGCCGAGGACACTCGCGTCATAGTGCAAGACCGCTTGGTCGGTTCCGACCGCATCACGCACCCGCTTGAGCAGCCACAGGTCGGGATCGTCCCAGCCGAGACCTGGCCCCTCGATGGAGCTCGCGGGGGCGAACTCGTACTCGATATTTTCCAGCGTGCGTAGCGTCCATCCGCTTTGTGTGCGCCGCAGTTCCCCGTAAGAGCTGCCGGCCTGCGGTACGAAGACGCCATTCGCGTTTGGCACCATCAGCTGCGGCGCTCCGCCTGTCGACACGATCACTCGGCCAGGCGCGTTGTCCGTGCCCGGCGTCCCTCCGCCCGGGAAGCGGCGCCATGACGTTGCTGAATACCGGACGTACGAGATGGGGACATCCCAACCGGCCCCAGCGGCGCCCGCACGCGTCGATCCGGTATATACGATGGAGACCGGAATCGGGATATGGCCGCGAGGTGCTGGGAGCTCCAGGGGGATGCTGGCGGGCAAACCGCCGGTGGGCGATGGGCCCGAGGCCAAACCCGCGCCGGGTCCTTCGGTGGCGTGGTGAGGCCCGTCTGGCCCTGCTTGCGCCCACGCGGGCGTGTCTGATGCCAAGAACAGAAGCAGGCCCATCCAGCCCGCGAACGCGCGTGTGTCTCCCATGCCCGCCCCTATCGACGCCGCGGCCGGAAGTTGCTCGATTTCTGCCGGGTCGGGTAAGCCCGCGGATACTTGGGCGAAATGAGGGCCGAGCCGCGATCAACCGTTGACTCGCTCATGGGCCTCCAGTTTTGTTGCGGCGAAGGAGTCTCGTTTTTTTCGCAGGCGCGACTCGGGGTTCCCCACCGCGGCGGTCACTCTGACGGATGCGTGGGCCATGCCCCACTCGAGCACGCAGCGACACATGTCCTGAACGCGGTCATTTCGCACTCGATGCGAACGTGTGCGCCGGCATCCTCGAGGAAGAAGCTGTCACCGGCGTGAGTCAGCGTGAGATGGGCAGACGCCCACGCGACCGAGGCCTCGATGCGCACGGAGCCGAGGCACGAGATCACGAGATTGCCGTCCTGGCCGGGCCGCGTGAGCACCACGGTCAGTGACTTGATGCTGACGGTGAGCTGGTGGAGCAGCGCATGAGCGCCATCCCAGTGCGCCATGAATGTCCCGAACCGGGCAAGCAGCCGCTCGTGGTGCGCCACATGGCTCCGCGGATCGATGGGCGTCGCGCTCATACGGTCGCGAACCACAGCTCGTGGATGGACAGGTGCGTGCAGACCAAGCCGTCCCCCACCGGGCGTCCGGCGAGCTGCTCGATGAGGTGCGGGTTGAGCGCGTAGTCGGCTGCGTGGAACGTCGCGACCGGGATCCAGACCACCGCCTCCGGCAGGGAATCCACATCGACGCGCCCGGCGAGCACGAATCCGAGCGGGAGCCTGGCGAAGAGCAGCGCGACCTCTTCATCGGCGCCGAGCACCCGCGCGCACTCCTCGTCGCCCGCCTCCCAGTCGCTGGTGGTCCCGGGGATCAGCGCGGCCACCCGGGCGAGCGTGCTTGCGACCGCTGCGTGAGTCCAGCCGTCCGCGCGCGCGACGGCGGCCCGCACGGCGGGGCCGAGGTCGAACATGGCGATGGGCTGGCCGCGCGGGCGAGTCGCATGCTGCTGCAGCGCCGCCGGCTGCCAGGCGCGGGGCGGGAGGTGCCCGTCGAGCGACCACGCCCGGAGCAGCCGCTGCCAGGTCGTGCGCGCGGCCGCCCGGTCGCCCTCCGCGCGGGTGGCCGCCACCAGGCGCGAGACGATCTCGTCGACGTACGTGTGCGCGGCCGCGAGGATCGACGCCAGCTCGAGCTCGTCGGCGTGGTCGGAGCCGTGCACGACGAGCTGCTCGGCCCACGTCACGGCGGCTTCCACGCTGAGCCAGCCGTGGGCGAGTCCCACCTGCACCTCGAGCCAGGTGAGCATGCGTCGTGGCGCGATGAAGTCGAGCGGGATGCAGGGACCGGACATGCGAGGCTTGCGACTATTCCTGGATCCGCGGCGCACGCTCGCGTGCGCGCAGGTAGCTGGCATGCCCCGGCTATCGCCGGGGTCCGCCCCGGTTGCGCACGCTCGGCGAGAATCTGACAAGTCTTCAGAATCGAACGGGAGCGCGGTCGGTGTACAACCGCGGGATGGATGCCGAGACCGAGCCGACGGAGCCCAGGCTGCGGGTGCTGGTGATGGGCGCCGGTGGCATCGGCGGCATCGTCGCGGGCACGCTGGCGGAGGTCGGCGCCGACGTGACCGCGGTGTCGACCAACGAGAAGATCCGCGCCGCGGTGGCCCGCGACGGGTTCCGGCTGTGCGAGGTCGGCGAGGAGCGGACCGTGCCGGGCCGGGTGGTGCTGGCGCCGCCGCCGGGCGAGCGGTTCGACATCGTGGTCCTGGCGACCCAGCCGCCGCAGGTCGAGGACGCCGCGCGTACCGCGTTGCCGGCGCTCGCCGATGACGGCGCGATGGTGGTGCTGCAGAACGGGCTGTGCGAGGCCCGGGTCGCGCGCATCGTCGGTGCCGAGCGCGTGATCGGCGCGATCGTCGCGTGGGGCGCATCGATGCCCGAGCCCGGCATCTACGATCGGACCGCGTCGGGAGGCTTCACCATCGGACGGATGGCCGGCGAGCCCGACGAGCTGTGCCGGCGCATCGGCACCATGCTCGAGGCGGTCGGGCCGGTCACGTTCACCAGCAACCTGCTGGGCGCGCGCTGGAGCAAGCTGGCGATCAACTGCGCGATCTCGTCGCTGGGGACGCTGGGCGGCGACCGGCTCGGTCCGCTGATCGCGATCCGCAAGGTGCGCCGGCTCGCGCTCGAGATCATGACCGAGGTGGTGGCGGTGGCGCGCAAGGAGCAGGTCCGGCTCGAGAAGGTCAGCGGCACGATCGATCTCGACTGGATCGCGCTGACCGACGGCGAGCGCAAGAAGATCGGCTCGCCCGCGCTGACCGCGAAGCACGCGCTCCTGCTCGCGGTCGGGCTGCGCTACCGCCGCATGCGCAGCTCGATGCTGGCCGCGATCGAGCGCGGCCGGACGCCGGCGATCGACTTCCTCAATGGCGAGGTGGTCGATCGGGCCCGGCTGCACGGCATCGCGGTGCCGGTCAACCGGCGCGTCGTCGACCTGGTCCACGCCATCGGCCGTGGCCAGGAGCGCTCGAGCCGGGCGCTGATCGACCGGCTGTACGAAGAGACCCGGGCCTGACCGGCAGTTGCCCCCGACCGAGCCGGGGCCTGACGCGCCGCAACCGCGACCGGATTGCCCGGGCGCCGGGTAAGACTGTCGCAGTCGCAACCACCCCGACGGCAAGGTCTCGACACTGGACTGCCGGGCGCTGCCAGCTCGGTCGGGTCCGATGCCGGCGGCTGCCGGGGCCTGCCAGCGGGTCGACGTGGCGCACGAGCTGCATCGGTGATGCCGATGCTTCGCGCTGTGACGGTGCTCCTCGTTGCCACGACCTCGGTTGCCGCCGCGGACCGGGGTGAGATCCAGGAGGCCAGCCCATCGACCCTCGAGCCCGGCGAGGTCCGGATCGGCGTCTCCGACGTGTCGATCGGCCTGTTCGGCCACGACCTGCTGCGCCGATTCGAGATCGGCACCCGGCCGATCGCGTGGCTGCCCAATGCAGCCGACGCGCCCAGCTACGACGTACGCGCCAAGTTCGAGCTGTGGCGCGACGAGCACCTGTCGCTGGCGGTGGCCGCTGAGCACATGCTGGTCGACCTGACGCCGCTGCTGGCGGACCGGGTCGACGGCGCGCGGGCGAGCTTCTTCGTGACCCCGCTCGAAGGCTGGGTCGGGCTGCGGCTGGGGCCGGTGCGGCTCAACGGCGGCGCGGTCTACACGCGGGTCGGCCTGCGCGGCGCGACCGACGAGCTGGTGCTCGACGAGCTCGGGGGCGCGGTCGGCACCAGCACCGTCCAGGTGCGCGGCAACCTCGAGATCGCGGCGACCCGCACGATCCACCTCGTGCTCGGGGGCCGCTTCGTGCCGTGGCAGCGGCAGTACGTCGAGGCCGGTGGCTCGGAGGAGGTCGACGCCGGCGTCGGGGACGACACCGTGGTCTCGGGCGGCGTCCGCGGCGAGAGCGACCTGATGTCGGTGAGCGGCCGCGCCTGGTCGGTGAGCGCCGAGGTTCACTTCACGTGGTCGTGGACCAACCTCCGGATCGGCGCCGAGTACGGCAACTACTCGATCCCGATCGTGAACTTCGTCACCGCCCAGCGCGGCTGGCTGCCGGTCTTCGATCTGTACTGGCGGATCTGACCGCGCCCCAGGGCCGCCGCGGCGGGCGGTAACGAATCGTTACCGGTCTGGCCCGAACTGACCGATGCTCCGGGTGGGTGACACCCCTCCGCTCCACGATCTCGCGCGCTTGGGCGCCGGCACGGGCCTTGATAAGGGATTCCGCGTGACCTGCGTCCTGGTCGTGGATGATGACCGCTCGATCCGGCGCAGCCTGGAGAAGTTCCTGGGCGGGCTCGGCTACGACGTGCGGCTGGCCGCGGACGGCGGCGAGGCGGTGGCCGCGGTCGGTGGCGCCGACGTGGTGCTCCTCGACCTGGGCCTGCCCGGCGCCGATGGGTTCGAGGTGCTGCAGCGCATCCGCGCCGACGCGCATCCGCCGCCGGTCGTGGTGATCACGGCGCGCGACGACATGCAGTCGACCGTGCGCGCGGTCCAGCTCGGCGCCTACGAGTACCTGGTGAAGCCGCTCGACATCGAGCGGCTGCGGCTGGTGGTGAAGCGTGCCGCCGAGTCGCGCGAGGCCGAGCGCACGCTCGGCCAGTTCGTGGCGCGCGAGTCGGAGAGCTACCAGGTCGGTAACATCATCGGCAAGAGCCCGGCGATCCGCGAGGTCTACAAGCAGATCGGCGCGGTCTCGACCGGCAAGGCGGCGGTGCTGATCCTCGGCGAGTCGGGCACCGGCAAGGAGCTGGTGGCCAAGGCGATCCACTACGCGTCCGCCGATCGCGACAAGCCGTTCGTCGCGATCAACTGCACCGCGTTCGCCGCCGGCCTGCTCGAGAGCGAGCTGTTCGGTCACGTGCGCGGCGCGTTCACCGGGGCGGTCGCCGACAAGGTCGGACGCTTCGAGCTGGCCGGCGCCGGCACCCTGTTCCTCGACGAGATCGGCGAGCTGTCGGTCGACCTGCAGGCCAAGCTCCTGCGCGTGCTGCAGGAGCGGACGTTCGAGCGGGTCGGCGATGGTCGCGCGCTGACGCTGCGGGCACGGGTGGTCGCCGCCACCCACCGCGACCTCGGCGCGCTCGCCCAGACCGGCGGCTTCCGCGAGGACCTCTACTACCGGCTGCGCGTGGTCGAGTTGCGGCTGCCGCCCCTGCGGGATCGCCCCGAGGACGTCCCGCTGCTGGTCGACGGCCTGCTCACCAAGATCAACCGCGAGCTGCACAAGCAGGTGCGGATGGTGGCGCCCGAGACCATGGCCGCGCTCGCCCGCTATCCGTGGCCGGGCAACGTCCGCGAGCTCGAGAACGCGCTGACCCGCGCGGTCGTGCTGGCCCAGGGCGAGGTGGTCGAGGCCCGCCACCTGCCGATGCTCGAGGGGCCGCCGCGCCCGGCCACCAGCGCGGCCACGCCGGCGACCGACGAGCTATTGCCGCTGCGCGAGGTCGAGCGCCGCCACGTCGAGCGAGTGCTGACCGCGGTCGGCTGGAACAAGCGGCGGGCGTGCGCGGTGCTCGAGATCAGCCGGCCCACGCTCGATCGCAAGATCGACGAGTTCGGCCTGAGCCGCAGCGGCGATGCCGGCGAGGACGACGCGTGAGCGGCGCGCTCCACATCGTGATCGGATGCCTGGGCGTCGCGTTCGCGCTCCTGGTCCTGCGTGCCGACCCGCACCGCCACGACAACCGGGCGTTCGCGCTGCTCGGGCTGCTCGACGCGGCGATGTCGCTCTATCGCGGCATGGCCGGCGTCTACGGCGCCGCCATCGGTGACCCCTACGTCATGCTGCCGTGCGCGCTGATATCGCCGCTGCTGGCGTGGGCGACGATCGAGTTCGCGTGGTCGTTCCCGTTCAGCCAGCCGCTGCCGTGGCGGTGGCGGGTGCCGACCGCGATCGCGTGCCTGGGCGCGATCGTCACGATCGCCACCGCGCGCTCGCAGGCGGTGATGACCGGGCTCAACGTCGTCTTCTTCCTCCCGATCACCGTCGTGTTCCTGACGATGCAAGCGCGCAACCTGCGTCGGGTCGTGGGCGATCGCCGGGGCGTGCGGCTGGTGGTGGCCGCGCTGGCGGTGCGCTGGCTCAGCGCGAACCTGCTCTACACGACCCACGGCTACCTCGCGCCCGACCTGTGGGACTCGCTGCTATGGGTCGAGTCGACCGTGGTCGTGCTGGTCTCGCTGGTGATGATCGGGCTCGCCAACATCCGCTCCAACCTGTTCACGATGCGGAGCGCGATGGGCGAGCTGGTGCTCGAGAGCACCTTCATGCTGACGGGCCTGGTGCTGACCGCCGCCGCGATCGCCGCCGCCCTGCGCCTGGCCGAGCGCTGGCCGCAGGTCGAGCGACCGATCCTGATGGTCGCGACCCTGGTCCCGCTGGCGATCTACGTGGCGGTGGACAAGCTGCGGCCGCGGCTCGAGGCCGGGATCGATCCGCGCCGGGCCCGCCGGCGCGAGGTCCTCGACGCCGCCGCCGGCAGCGAGTCGATCGACCCGGACGAGGTCGCCGCCGCCGCGGTCGCGGCGCTGGCCCAGATCACCGAGGGGGGCCGGCCGCGGTTCGTCGCGGCCGCCGCGTTGGCCGGGGTCGCGCTGGAGCCGCCCACGCGCGACCGCATGGCCGTGGAGGTTCGCCTCGGCGACCACCTGCACGGCGAGCTGATCGTCGACGGCGGCGTGCTCGACCGCGAGAGCGTGCACGCCGCCCGTCAGCTGGCCGACCGGCTCGCGGTCGCGTGCGAGCACCGGCGGCTCTTGGGCGCGCTGGCCGAGTCGCGGCGGCTGGCCGAGCTCGGCGCGTTCGCTGCGGCGATCGCGCACGACATCCGCACCCCGCTCACCAGCGTGCAGATGAACGTCCAGATGCTGCGCGGCAAGCTCGACCTGCCGCCCGACGACATGGAGCACTTCGAGATCGCGCTCGAGGAGCTGCGCCGCCTCGACGATCACGTCAAGGAGCTGCTCGACTACGCCAAGCCAGTGCAGCTGCACCGCGAGACGCTCGAGCTGCGCGACCTGGTCGACGATGCCGCCCGCACGATCGCGCCGGCGCTGGGCGAGCGCCACCAGGCGCTCGGTCGCGACCACGCCGGCGACGTGCCGCCGGTGTCGGTCGATCCACACCGGCTGCGCCAGGTGCTGTGGAACCTGCTCGACAACGCGGCCAAGGCGTCGCCCGATGGTGCCCGCATCGAGGTGCGGACCCGCCGCGACGGGGTCGGGGCCGCGATCGACGTGGTCGATCATGGCGCGGGGATCGCCGCGCCGGATCTGGTGCGGATCTTCGAGCCGTTCTTCACGACCCGCCCCGATGGGACCGGGCTCGGGCTCGCGATCTGCCAGAAGGTCGTGCGCGGCCACGGCGGCGAGATCGTGGTGCGGTCGACGCTGGCGCAGGGCTCGACGTTCACGATCGTCCTGCCGGCGGCCTGA
>JBKJLC010000273.1:0-28080 GCA_046597055.1 Kofleriaceae bacterium
CGACAAGGTCGCCGATCTCGAGCACCGGATGAACGCCCTGCTGGCGCGCATGCACCCGGCCGGCGGGTTCTGGGTCGCGTGGCCCAAGAAGACGTCGCGGCGCCTGACCGACATCACTGAAGATGTCGTGCGGCGGATCGGCCTCGCGGGTGGCCTGGTGGACAACAAGGTCTGCGCCATCGACGACACATGGTCGGGCCTGCGGCTGGTCGTGCGGCTCGAGAACCGGGAGGCGATGGCCTACCGGGCCGAGCCGCCGCCGCGCATGCGGGCGCGACGGGCCACCGGCACCGCCGCCGGCGGCGGGTCGACCCAGCGACGCGCGCTCGCGCGCTCCTCGCGCTGACGCCGCACGGACGCCGCGCCGGCGTCGTGCATAGCGTGAGCCCCACGCTCTCGGGCACGTGGCCGTGCGCAGCGAGATCGTCATCAAGAGGGCCAGCAGGAACAGGCGGACGCCACCCGTCAGGGCGCCGCGATCGGCGCCGCGACGATCGCGCCGGCGTACCCGACCACGCGGCTGGTGTCGCCCGATATCGGCGCGCTGGTGGTGTAGCCAACCAGCTCCGGGCGGCCGGCGCCGAGCTCGGCCGCGCACGCGAGCAGCACCGCCGCCGGGCGGGCGCCGCACATCGAGATGTCGTTGCCGTCGACGACGTCGAGCAGGTGGCCGGGGTCGCCGGTGGCCAGCGCGGCCAGCGCGAGCCGATCGCGGCGGACCGTCTCACGCTCGTCCTCGAAGTGGCTCATGTCGCTCGACGCCACCAGCATGACGTCGACCCCGGGCGTCAGGCCAGCCCGCGCCCACGCCCGGGCGATCGCGGCGCCCAGTCGCCGACACTCGGTCGGCGACAGCGCACCGAGGACCACCGGCACCAGCTGCAGCGCAGGTTGCCGCGCGGCCAGCAGCGGCACCAGCACCTCGATCGCATGCTCGCGCGCGTGCGCGACCTCGTCGGCGGCGACGCCGCGCACCGGCTCGACGTCGAGCTCGTCGAGCAGCACCGCGCCCAGCGCGCGGTCGACCGCGACGTCGCCGACCGGGGTCCGCCACGAGGGGGCCATCGACACCGCCACCCGCGCGCCGCGGCCGGTATGGTTGGGACACAGGATCACCACCCGGGGCGGCACCCGCACCGACGCCAGCGTCCGCGCGGCCAGCGCGCCCGAGTAGATCCACCCGGCGTGCGGGCACATCACGCCGAGCGCTGCGCGGTCGCCGACCTCGAGGTCGGCGTAGAGCGCCTTGACCGCGCGATCGGCCTCGGCCTGGGTCCCGGGGTAGAACCGCCCCGCGACCACGGGCTCTCGCGGGAACGCCACGTCGCCCATGCCGCCAGGCTAGCACCGGTCCCGCCAGCGAGCCTCGTCGCGAAGGGGACCATCGGGGACCGGCGGGCCGGACGACCCCTTGCTTGCGCTGGCGGTGGCCGCGACGTACGAAAGGGGATGCGGCTCGCGCACTGCTCCGACCTGCACCTGCTCTCCCTGGACGGCGCGCGCGTCCTCGACTTCGCCAACAAGCGCTGGATCGGCGGGATGAACCTCATCACCAGCCGCGGGCGCCACTATCACACCCAGGCGTTCGAGGACATGATCGCGGACTGCAACACCCTCGGGGTCGAGCACGTGCTGTGCTCGGGGGACGTCACCAACCTCGGGCTCGAGCAGGAGTTCACGTTCGCCCGCAGCCTGTTCGATCGGTTCACCCTGGGCCCGGTCGGCGTGACCGTGCTGCCCGGCAACCACGACGCGTACGTCGCCGCGGGCGCGACCCACTTCACGAAGATCTTCGGCGACTACGCGACCCCCGATGCCGACTGGGTCTGGGACGACGGCGACCGCGATCCGTGGCCGATCGTGCGGGTCCGGGGGCCGCTCGCGCTGATCGGGATCTCGACCAGCCTGCAGACGCCCTGGTTCACCGCCTGGGGACGCATCGGGCCCCGCCAGCTCGCCCGCCTGCGGAGCGCGCTCGGCGATCCGCGCCTGGCCGACAAGGCCCGGGTGGTTGCGATTCACCACCCGCCCGCCGGGATCCGCGCGGCCAGCCGGATCCGCGGGCTACGCGACCGGGTCGAGTTCGCGCAGATCCTCGCCGACCAGGGCGCGAGCGTGGTCGTCCATGGCCACGAGCACCGCGATCTGCGCGAGACGCTTCCGATCCCGGGCGGCACGGTCGAGGTGCTCGGCGTCCAGGCGGGTACCTATCACGCGGTCGATCCGACCCGGACCGCGCGCTATCGGCTGTTCGACATAAATGACGCCGGCCGGGTGACCTCGCACCGCCTGCGGGTCTGGCACCGAGATCGCAGAGGCTTTGCGGACGATGTTGCGACCCCGATCAGCAGCGCCGCAAGTGCCTGAGATGTGGACGGACCGGGCCAACCTTGTCGGAAAGCTGTCACCCTGATGTTGGAACTCGGTCTAACTATTGAACTTGACATCGATTTCGCACCGCGATACTCGGACTCGCGCAAATGGTAGCGGTCGATGACGCCGAGCATCTCGTGAGCAGCACTCCTGGCACGCCCTTCACCGACGCCGAGGCCAACGAGCTGGTCGCGACCGACCAGAAGTTCATCATGCGTCCGTGGACGCATCCGCCGGGCGAACCAGTGATCGTCGCCCGCGCCAAGGGCTGCGTCATCACCGACGTCCACGGCAAGGACTACCTCGACTTCACCGCCGGCTACTTCGTCAACAACGCGGGCCACTGCCACCCGCGGATCGTCGAGGCGGCGACCCAGCAGCTCCATCAAGTGCTGCAGGTCTCGGGCAAGCACGGCACGGTGCCGGCGGTCCGGCTGGCCGAGCGCCTGATCAACCTGCTACCTCGCAGCGTCAACCAGGCCTTCTTCTCGACCGGCGGCTCCGAGGCCAACGAGTTCGCCTTGAAGATGGCGCGCCAGGCGACCGGCAAGCCCGACGTCGCCTACCTCGAGAACGCGTACCACGGCCTCACCGTCGGCGCGCTCGAGGTCACCGCCAGCGAGAAGTATCGCGAGAGCGCCGGACGTCCGCTCGGGACCAACACGTTCCAGCTGCCGCACTCGTACTGCTACCGGTGCAAGTTCGGTCCGCACGAGACGTGCAGCACCCAGTGCCTCGATGGCGTCGAGGCCACGCTCGAGCAGCACCCCAACACCGCGGCGCTGATCGCCGAGCCGATCCAGTCGGTCGGTGGCCTGGCCCCGCCCGAGAAGTGGTGGGCGCGGCTCGACAAGATCCGCAAGCAGAAGGGCATCCTGCTGATCATCGACGAGGTCCAGACCGGCCTCGGTCGCACCGGCAAGATGTTCGCGGTCGAGCACTACGGGCTCGAGCCCGAGATCATCAGCGGCGGCAAGGGCCTGTCGGGCGGCGTCGGCTCGCTGGCGATGACCTGCGCCAGCACCAGCGTGATCAAGAAGTTCTTCGGCGGCACCACGCCGACCTCGGGCGGCAACGCGGTGTCGGCCGCGGCGGGGCTGGCGATGATCGAGACGCTGCTCGACGAGCGGCTGGTCGAGAACGCGGCCGCGATGGGCCGTCACTTCACCCAGGCCGCGTGGGCCATGAACGACCCGTGGATCGGCGATGTCCGGTTCACCGGACTGCTCGGCGGCATCGAGATGGTCGCCAACCGCGACACCCGCGAGGTGCTCGGCAAGAAGCAGCTGGCCGCGATCAAGGACGGACTCCATGCCGAGGGCATGCTGATCACGATGAGCGGGCTGTACGGCAACGTACTGCGGTTGCAGCCGCCGCTCACGATCACGTCGGGACAGATCGATCTGCTGATCGCCGCGCTCGGACGAGTGCTGACGGCGGTCCGGCAGGCAGTGTAATCTCCGCCGCCGCAGGCACTGGTCACCCACGGTCACGGACCGGCAACCCGGGGCACCCCAGACGATGAACCTCTTCGCCCTTCGCAAGCAGCTCGACCGGCTCCTGGCCCCGCTCCTGACCGGGATCGGCAAGCTGCCGATCCACGCCAACACGTGGACGCTGATCGGCGCGATCGTCGGTCTGATCGGCGGCGTGGTGTTCTTCTATGGCCACTGGTGGGCCGGCCTGGCGCTGCTCCTGGTGCGCGGCCTGATCGATCACATCGACGGCTACGTCGCCCGCAACTTCAACCAGCGCTCGACCTTCGGCGCGGTGATGGACGACGTGTGTGATCGCTGGGTGCTCGGGATCATGTACGCCGGCGGCTGCGTCCACCTGTCGTACGACTATCCCCACGCGCTGATCGTCATGGGCGTGGGCATCACCGGCGCCTTGACCAACGTCATCATCAAGCTGTCCGTCTACGCCGAGTCCCAGCAGGACGTGTGGCGCGAGAAGGGCAAGATGGGCCACCCGATCGACGTGGTCGGGCTGTTCGGCTCGGCCGAGTTCATCATCTACTTCGGCACCGGCACGTTCTTCGCGGCGCTGCTCGACGATCCGCGGCCGATGCTGGCCGGGGTCTGGGCGGTCGCGATCATGTCGCATGTCTCGCTGATGCAGCGGATCGGGTTCGCATGGAGGCGCTACCGGTTCGTCGATCCGGCTGGCAAGCAGCTGCCCGAGCCCGAGTCCAGCGCGGACGAGGGTGGCGAGGCCGCGGCAACGCGCTGACGAGCCGCTCCGCAGGCAGCATGGCGTCGAATCTGAATCCGGCCAACGCGGTCACCGCGTCGCGCTTTCTCACGCTGCCGCCGTTCGTGTGGGCGGTCGACAACGGCCACGCCCAGTGGGCGACGCTGCTGCTCTTGATCTGCGGTGTGCTCGACCTGTTCGATGGTCTGGTCGCGCGGCTGTTCAAGTGCCAGACCGCCTTCGGCGAGGTGTTCGACGCGCTGGCCGACGGCTTCTGCTACGGCTTCGCGCTGCTGGTGCTGGTCGGCTACGGCTGGGTGCCCTGGCCGCCGGTGGCGCTCATCATCGTGCTCGGCCTGGTCAATACCGGCTTCCGCTGGCTGTACGCGCGGCGGGCCGGGCGCGCGACCAACTTCAGGAGCTACGCGATGGAGCGGATGGCCGCCTATGCCGCGTACCTGGGCGGCTTCGGCACCGCGCGGTTCGAGGTCGACTTCTACTACTGGACGTTCGTCGCGGTCATGGCGGTGGTCGTGATCCACGACGCCAAGCGCATGGTGTTCGACCCGCTGCCGCCGGTGCTCGACACCCGGCCGGCCCGGACCGACCCGCGGACGTCGGGCGCTGCCGCGCACCAGGCGGAGGCGGCCTCGTGATCGTCGCGCACGACACGTACCTGCTGATCTGCGCGCTGCTCACCGGCGTGGTCGGCGCGTACTGGATGCTGGTCGACAGCTACCGCCTGCGGCTCGCCCTGCGCGAGGACCGCGCGGCGCCGCTCACGCGCGACAAGCTGTTCGGCTCCACCATCGGGATCCTGATCGGGCTCGGCGGCATGCTCGGCGTGCTCAAGCACTACTACGGCTGACGCGCCGCGGCCGGCGGGGCGCCGAACTCGAGCGTGCTGCCGTGGGCGAGCACCCGCACCCCGGCCACCTCGCGGGCGGCCGCGAGCTGCTCGAGGCGGCGCCGCGGCGTGCCGGGCGGGCCGAGCCGCAGGTTGACCGTGCCCCAATGCACCGGCACCAGCGCGCGGGCGCCGAGCCGCTCGAAGATGTCGAGCGCGCAGTCGGGGTCGATGTGGACGCCGCGGTCGAGCGCGGTCCGTCGCCAGCGGTAGTACCAGACCGGCAGCATGCCGCCGATCGGGAGCAGGGTCGCCGCGAGGTCGAAGCGCTTGCCGATGTCGTCGAAGACGGCGTGATCCGAGAAGTCGACGTCGCCGGCGTGGTGGACCGCGACCCCGCCGCGCCCGACCACGTAGCCAGTGCACGCGGGGGCGTCGCCCTTGCGCCAGCGGCCGCTGTCGTGGCGGGTCGGCACCCCGATCACGTCGAGGCCACCGATCTCCAGGTGATCTCCGGGCTCCATCTCGGTGACCTGGGCGAAGCCGAGATCGGCCACGATCGGGCCGGCGCCCTTGGGTACGATCAGCCGGGTCGCGCGATCGAGCGCCTTCAGGGTCCAGCGGTTGAGGTGATCGACGTGGGCGTGGGTCACCAGGATCGCGTCGATCGGGCCGGCGGCGAGGGCGCGGCCGCGACCCAGCGGATCGACCAGAACCCGGCGACCGTCGATGGCGATCACCGCGGAGGCGTGGCCCAACCAGGTCACGCCGCTACGCGGCCTCGCTGAGGCCGAACCACTGTCAGCAGGCGTAGAAATCGCCGTCACCGGCCTGCTATAGCACGGGGGTACGTGCTGCAGTTCTTCCTCATCGGGGCCGCCATCGGCGCCCTGACCGGTGTGCCCATCGGCCCGGTCAACGTGGCGGTGATCGATGCGGCCTACCGGCACACGCTGCGGCGTGGGCTCGCGGTGGGCCTGGGCGGCGCGGTCGGTGACTTCATCTTCGCCTTCCTCGGCGTGGTCGGGGTCGGCCCGTACCTGATCAGCCAGCCGGGCGTGAAGCCGGTGCTGTACATCATCTCGGGGCTGGTGCTGGTCGGCTACGGCTTCTTGACCCTGCGCACCCACGCGCCACCACCACCGGCGGCGCCCCCGCACTCGGTGCCGCCCGGGCGCGAGGTGTGGTCGGGCTTCAAGGTCGGCCTCGGGCTGATCGTGCTCAACCCGGCCGCGATCGTCACCTGGGTGGTCGTGGTCGGCTCGCACCTCAGCGGCGTCACGCCGTGGGAGGGCTTCGCCGCCGCGATCGGCGTGTTCATCGGCAGCCTGGCCTGGTTCTGCTTCGTCGCGTATATCGCCGACAAGGGCAAGCGGTGGATGGGCGAGAAGGCCGTGTGGATCGCGCGCGTCGTCGGCGTCGCGCTGATCGGCTACGGCGTGTACTCGCTGTTCCGCGGCATCCGCTACCTCGTCTGATCGAGGCTCAGTTCGACTCGAGGGCGGCGAGCAGGTCGCCGATGGTCTCCTCGACGCGCACGGCGAGCCCGCGCTTCACCGGCGCGCCGTCCTCGGCGATGAGGGTCGACAGCCGGCGGGCGGCGGCGGCGATCTGGCCGCGCAGGCGCTCGGCCTTGTCGATCTCCTGCTCGGGGAACGCGACCTCCTTGAAGCTCTTGCGCAGCTGCGGCACCTCGCCGCCCTCGTCGAAGGCGACCCGGCGGATGGTGGCCAGGGTCTCCTCGTCGGCGGCGCCGCGCTCGGTCGCCTTCTGCACGAACTCGACCGCGGCGTGGCTGGGGATCGGGGACTCGCCGCCGCCGCGCGCGCGCTCGATGACCTTGGGCGCGCTCGACTCGAGGAAACGGAAGCTGCCGAGCAGCTTCTGCACGGTGCTGGAGCGCAGGTGCAGCTCCTTGCGGCAGTAGGCGTCGAAGTCGGTGTAGCCCCAGCGTTCCCACGCGTTGTTCTTCTGCACGCCGGCGAGCGCATCGGCCAGCTCGAGCCACGTGCGCTTGAAGTTGCGCGCCTTGGCGAGGGTGTCGGCGCGCTCGGGATCGTCGCTCACCGCCAGCAGGCGGTCTTCCATCTGGCGGTCGGTCTTGGTGATGATCTTTGAGCCCACGGCGCGCACGCTAGGCGAAGGGTCTGATCGAGGTGATGACGGGGCACGGCGCCGGGAGCGCGCGCCTCAAAAATCTGACGCACCCCTGTGCGATCCCCGAGGGTTGCGCGCGGCATGGAAGCTGCTGACACTGCCGCCATGCTCCGGGTCGCCCTTGCCGTGCTCGCTCTGATGGCGTCCGGCTGCATCGAGGCGAGCCTCGAGGCCGACGCGGTCGGCGGGGACGACGGCACGTCGTTCGCCGCATGTGCGCTCGACACCGACTGCACGCTGGCGGGCGCCTCGTGCTGCGACTGCCCGAGCTTCGCGGTGCCTGCGACCACCGGCTGGGCCGACAGCTGCGAGGACGTCGAGTGCGCTCCGGGCGGCAGCTGCACCGCGCTGGTCGCGCGCTGCGCCCAGGGGACGTGCGTGGCGGGGTGTGCGCCGGTCACGTGCGAGCTCGCCTGCGCCGATGGCTTCGCCGTCGGTGCCAGTGGTTGCCAGGTGTGCGCGTGCGCCAGTCGATCCTCGGTCCCCGCCTGTCAGCTCGACAGCGACTGCGCGCAGGTACCCGCCGACTGCTGCGGGTGTGCGCGCGGCGGCGCCGACACGGCGGTCCCCGCCGGCGAGGTCGGCGCGCACGTCGACGGCCTCATGTGTCCGGCCTGGCCGTCGTGCCCCGACGTGGACACCTGCGCCGCGGGTGCGACCCCGCGCTGCCTGGTCGGCCGCTGCGCACTGGGGGCGCCCGGCGACGAGCCGACGCCACCGGCCTCGCCGATCACCGCGTGCGGTCGGCGCGATCTGCCGCCGTGCCCGGCTGGACAGCAGTGCACGCTGAACTCCGACGAGACCGCGACCCGGCTAGGACTCGGTACCTGCAGATGAAGTGGCCGGCCCGTCGCGTTATACTCGCCGTCTCATGAGCTCAGGTGGCAAACCAGGCGCGCCCACTCGCATCGGCGGGTCGGGACAGGTGACCGGCGGATCGACGGGGGGGCCGCAGGCGCCGGGTAGCTCGTCGAACCTGCCGGCCGCGGGCTCGTCGAACGAGATGGCGCACGCGCCCGCCGACGGCGCCGAGGCGTCGCTGGTCGGTGAGGTGCTCGACGGCCGCTACCGCGTGGTCAAGAAGCTGGGCGAGGGCGGGATGGGTGAGGTCTACGCGGCCGAGCACATCCACATCGAGAAGAAGGTCGCGATCAAGCTGCTGCGGCCCGAGATCGTGTCGAACGCGGAAGCGGTCACCCGCTTCCGGCAGGAGGCGCGCTCGGCGTCGTCGATCGGTCACCGCAACATCATCGGCATCGACGACTTCGGCCAGCTCAAGGACGGCCGCATCTACCTGTGCATGGAGCTGCTCGCCGGCGCGCCGCTCAACGATCTCATCAAGGAGTCGCTGTCGCAGGAGCGCCTGCTCAACATCCTCATCCAGACCGGCCACGGGCTCGCCGCCGCGCACGCGAAGAACATCGTGCACCGCGACATGAAGCCCGAGAACATCTTCGTCACCCAGATCAACGGCGAGGACGTACCGAAGCTGCTCGACTTCGGCATCGCCAAGGTCGCGGGGCAGGACGGCTCGAACAACCTGACCCGCACCGGCACGATCTTCGGGACGCCCTACTACATGGCGCCCGAGCAGGCGCTGGGCCAGGCGATCGACGCGCGGGTCGACGTCTACGCCATGGGCGTGATCATGTACGAGGTGTTCGCCGGCTCGCTGCCGTTCCAGGGCGAGTCGTTCATGGGCATCCTCACCCAGCACATCACGACCGACCCCGAGCCGGTCGCGCAGCGCGCCGCCAAGGCCGGCAAGACCCTGCCGGGCGGGGTCGCCGAGATCATCACGAAGTCGCTCGCGAAGGACCCGGATCACCGGTTCCGATCGATGGACGAGCTGGTGAACGCGCTCATCGGGGTCTACCGGACCATCCAGGGTGCGGGCATGAGCTCGTACATGGAGGCGTTCGCCCCCAAGACCGGCATGATGGCGGCCGCGCCGGGGCCGTCGTCCGGGCCGGGCGCCGCCGGCCTGCCGACGATGATGGCGACCGGGCCTGGCCAGAGCGCGCACCCGATGGGGCAGGGGCCCTCGGGGCAGCATCCGGTGCCGGGCCCCGGGATGGGCCCCGGGCCGATGGGCCCCGGGCAGCCGCACGGCCCGCCGATGCACCCGCCGCAGGGCGGGTATCCCGGTCCGCAGCATCCGGGTCAGCAGGGCTATCCGGGACAGCCGGGGCATCCCGGTCAACCGGGACAACCCGGACATCCGGGACACCAGAGCCAGCACCCGTACGGCGGTCAAAGCGGCTACGCAGCGGACTCGTCGCAGATGGCGATGCCGCAGAAGCGCAGCAAGGCGGGGCTGATCGCGGCCATCGTGATCCTGCTGGTGGTCGGCGGTGGCGTCGCCGCGCTCGTGCTGGTCGGAGGCAAGAAGAAGGACGACAACGGCGGTGGAAGCGGAACCGATCTGGTCGCGGTGATCGACGCTCCGGCGGGGACCGACCCGGGCACCGGCACCGGCCCCGGCACCGCGGGCACCGTCACCGGCCCCGGCACGGGATCGACCGTGCAGGCCGGCCCCGCGATCGACGCCGGGCAGGTCGCGGTCGCCACCATCGACGCCGGCGAGATCGTCGCCGCCACGATCGACGCGGCGGCGGCGCCCCCGCCCGAGATCGACGCGGGCGCGCCCGTGATCCCCGACGTGATCGAGCAGGTGTCGGTGCTGATCGTCGCCAGCGCGCGCGGCGCGACCATCTACCGGGACGGCAAGAAGCTCGGGAAGTCGCCGCAGCAGGTGAAGGTGAAGCCGGGCGAGACCTTCGACATCGTGGTGAAGGCGAAGGGCTACAAGGACTTCAAGACCACGATCGACGGCCAGGAAGAGCGCATCGACGCCGAGATGAAGGCGCTGCCCGGGCCCGGGCCCACCATCCCGACCGGGCCCAAGGTCGACTGCGAGGCCGATCCGCTCAACCCGGCGTGCGCGCAGTGACCGCGACGACGTGTGATCGAGGTCATCGGTCGCGCGGGTCGCGCGTCCGGCCGCGCGCGCTTCTGGCACGATAGGCACGTCCGCCCTCCGTCCCTCCGCTCCGAGGTCCCATGGCTTGCTCCCTCCCCCGTGCTCTCCTCGTGCTCGTCCTCGCGCTGCCCGGCGTGCTGGTGATCGCCGCGCCGATCCACGATGCCGTCGCCCAGGCCGATCCGCGCGTCGAGGCGCGCACGCGCTACAACGCCGGCAAGCAGAAGTACGACGCCGCCGACTATCGCGGGGCGGTCGCCGACTTCACCGCCGCCGATCAGCTGGCGCCGTCGGCGGTCAACGACTTCAACATCGCCCTGTCGTACGAGCGGCTCGACGAGCCGGCCCAGGCGGTGAAGTACTACCGGTCATATCTCAACCGGATGCCGAACGCGCCCAACCGCGCCGAGGTCGAGACCGCGGTGCAGCGGCTCGACGCCGCCGCCAAGGCCGCCGACGCCGCGGCCGCGGCCCGGACCGCCGAGGAAAAGGCGCGCGCTGACGAGGCCGCGCGGCTGGCCGAGGAGGCCCGGCAGGAAGCGCTGCGGCGCAACCCGCCTGCCGGTGGCGACCCCGGTACCGCCGCGGGCGTCGGCGGCTCGCCGCCGGGCTACCCGGCGACCGGCGATGCTGATCTCGACCGCGTCGCGGCGATCGACCTGGCGCCGATCCGGGGCGCCGGCGCGCTGCCGCCGCCCAGCGCCCAGGCTGGCGCTGCGCCCAGCGGCGACCCGGCCCCGGCCTCGGCCGACCCGGCCGTGCCGGTGACGCCCAAGGCCAAGCCGTTCTACAAGAGCCCAGTGTTCTGGGTGATCGCCGCGGTCGGCGTCTACGTCCTGGTGGTGCTGGCCTCCGATGACAGCTCGGGAGACCCGCAGAACGGCATCGGGCGGCGTTACTTGCCGCTACCCGACGGGCCCGGCGCCATGCGCGGCGGCGGCGCGACCGTCATGCGCTTCTGACCGCATTCCCCGATCTCCCCGGCGGGCCGGCGCGGCATGGCCGCGGGGGCTGGCTCCCGCGGCCCGATCTGCAAGACTGTGCAGGATGGACGCGATCGCTATCGCCGCCAGTCTGCGGGAGATCTCGGTGTACATGCGCCTCGATGGCGACATGCACCGCTCGCGCGCGTACGAGCGCGCGGCGCGCACCCTCGACGGGGTCCATGACCTCGACGCGCGGGTGGCAGCCGGCGACCTGATCGGCCTGCCGGGGATCGGAGCGTCGATCGCGAGCGTGGTCACCGAGCTCCACGGCAAGGGCGAGGTCGGCGTGCTCGATCGGCTGCGGGTGCGCTGGCCGGCCCCGCTGGTCGAGCTGGCGCAGCTGCCCGACGTCGGGGTCAAGAAGGCACGGGCGCTGGTGGCGGCGCTGGCCCCGCGCGACCTCGACGAGCTGGCCGCGATGGCCGCGGCTGGCCGCGTCCGCGAGCTGCCCGGCTTCGGCACGACCAGCGAGGCCAAGTTGCTGGCCGCGCTGCGCACGCGCCACCAGCGCGGCGAGCACATGACGCTGGTCGACGCGCGGCCGCTGGCCACGACCCTCGCCGAGTTCCTCGCCGGCGATCCGGCCGCGGAGGCGGTGCACGTGTGCGGCGGCGTGCGGCGCTGGCTGGAGATCATCGACCGACTGGCGATCGTCGTGGCGACCCGCGCGCCCGGCGCGATCCGCGACCGGCTGAAGCGGCTGCCGCTGGTGGTCGAGGTGGCCGAGGCCGCCGACGGGGTCTTGCTCGCGCACCTCGCCGAGGGCGCGCTGTGCGAGCTGCACCTGGTCGCGCCCGAGCGGCTGGGCGCGGCGATGATCCTCGCGACCGGCTCGCCGGCGCACGTGGCCGGCGTGCGCGCGCGGGCGGCCGAGGCCGGGCGCGACCTCCCGGCGATCGCCGGCGACGAGGCGACCGTGTACGCGACCCTGGGCCTGCCGTGGCTGCCGCCCGAGATCCGCGACGGCGACGACGAGCTGGCGCGCGCGGCCGGCGGCGAGACCTTCGCCGATCTGATCACGGTCGCCGACGTGCGCGGCGCGGTGCACTGCCACACCACCTACAGCGATGGCCGCCACTCGATCGAGCAGATGGCCGGCGCCGCCCACGAGCGCGGCCTCGGCTACCTCACGATCACCGATCACTCGGTGTCGGCGCACTACGCCGGCGGGCTCGATGCCGGGGGCCTGCGCGCGCAGTGGGCCGAGCTGGCCGAGGTTCAGGCCCGGGTGCCGATCCGCCTGCTGCGCGGCACCGAGTCCGACATCCTGGTCGACGGTCAGCTCGACTACGACGCCGACCTGCTGGGCGAGCTCGACGTGGTGATCGCGAGCATCCACAACCGCCACCAGCTCGACGAAGACGGCATGACCCGGCGGCTGGTCGCGGCGATGCGGCAGCCGGTGTTCAAGATCTGGGGCCACGCGCTGGGGCGGCTGGTGCTGCGCCGCGATCCGGTCGCGTGCCGGTTCGACGAGGTCCTCGACGCGATCGTCGACAGCCCCACCGCGATCGAGATCAACGGCGACCCGCACCGGCTCGATCTGGATCCGGTGCGCGCGCGCCAGGCCCACGCCCGCGGCGTGCGGTTCGTGCTGTCGAGCGACGCCCACTCGATGCGTGAGCTCGACAATCTCGAGTGGGCGGTGGCGATGGCGCGGCGCGCGCGGCTGCGGCCGGCCGACGTGCTCAACACGCTGCCGCCCGACGAGTTCGCGGCCGCGGTGCGGCCGCGGCGCGCTGGCTGATCAGCGCGCGCAGGCCGAGCGTGCTGGTGACCGCCGCGCCCTCGGCGTCGTCGTCGAAGTCGACGTTGGCACCGCCCAATGACCAAGGCCGCGGGTGGTGCGCGGCGGCGCACCGCGCGCGCGAGCCGGCGTGGCCTCATGGTACAACGCCGGCCGATGCGCCTCCTGTGCCTCGTCGTCATCGTCCTGGCCAGTGCGTGCGTCGACAAGGCGCCCCCGGCGCCCGCCATCGACCCCGCGCTGGTCGCCGAGAATCTGCTGACCGTGGTGCCCGCCGACCTGCAGCAACCGGTGGGCGCGGTGTTCGACGGCAAGATCACCTATCTCGGCAACACGATCGAGAAGACCGCGATCGCGCCTGGCGAGAAGGTCGTCATCACGCACTACTGGCAGGTCAACCAGCCGCCCGGGAAGGACTGGAAGATCTTCAGCCACCTCGTCGGTGATCAGGGCGACTTTGCCAACGTCGACCTCACCGACATGCGCAAGGGCCACACCTCGGATCGCTGGCAGGCCGGTCAGGTGATCCGGGACTCGCAGACGTTCATCCTGCGCAAGGACTGGCGCTCGCCGAAGGCGACGCTCGCGGTCGGCATCTACAAGAAGGGCGGTCACAAGGTCAGCGATCGCATGAAGCTGACGACCGGTCAGGGCAAGGATCACGCGGTGACGGTCGCGACCTTCGAGGTCGATGTCTCGCAGGCCGCGCCGCTGCCGGGCCAGATCGTGGTCAAGAAGGCGACCGGGCCGATCGTGGTCGACGGCAAGGCCGACGAGGCCGCGTGGCGCGACGCGGCCGCGACCGCCGGGTTCCAGACCGCCGAGGGTGGACCCGAGCCCAAGGGCCCGACCTCGGGCAAGCTGACCTGGGACGATCAGCACCTGTACCTGTTCGTGTCGGCCGAGGACGACCACGTCGCCAGCGACTTCACCAAGGACGACGAGCCGATCTGGAAGGCGGACGTGATCGAGGTGTTCATCGACGCCGACGGCAACGGCTCGGGCTACGTCGAGCTGCAGGTCAGCCCGAAGAACGTCCACTTCGACGCCTGGTTCCCGACCGTGCGGCCGCAGACCGACGTCGCGTGGAATTCGGGGATGGTGACCGCGGTCACCGTGCGCGGCTCGATCAACGCCGGCAACGATGACGATCAGGGCTGGGACGCCGAGTTTGCGATCCCGTGGGCCGCGGTGAAGGGCGCCAATCCTGCGATGGCGGTGACGTTGCCGCCGGTGCCGGGCGCCAGGTGGCGGATGAACGTGGTGCGCGCCGACTACGGCAAGGACGGCAAGCCGACCACGTCGTCGTGGAACCGGATCCGCATGAGCGAGTGGCACTCGCTCGATCGCATGCTCACGGTGACGTTCGCGGACGCGGCCGGTGGGATCAAGCCGGCGCCGGCGGTGCCCGCGGTGCTGGAGGTGCCGGCTGCGCCGACCGGCGCGGGGACCGGGACCGGCGCGGGGACCGGGACGGGCGCGGGCGTGGGCACGGCGGTGTCGGCCGACCCGGCGACGCGTCCGGTCCGACCCCCGGCGGCCACCCCGAAGTGACTCTGCTACGATCGAACGTGATGCGTCCGACGGTCGCGATGCTGATGACGCTCGCGACCGCGGTCGGGTGCGGCAACGGGCCTGCGCGCGTTGGCGGCCAGCCGAGCTGGCGCAAGCAAGCGCCCGACGCCGGCGTGGCGATCGTGGCGACCGGGCCGATCGAGCTGCGGCCGAGCGCGCCCGGCGTGCGCCTGTACAACGAGGCGCTGCGGACCCCACCGCCGTCGAGCCCGCTCGGCGACGCGGTGATCGCCGAGATCGTCGCCCTGACCGCGCACACGCCGGCGACCGCCCCGGTCGCCGATGGCCGCCTGTTCGCCGCCGCCGCCGAGCTCGCGCGGGTGGTGCCGGCCGAGGGTGTGGTGCCGTATCCGCTGGTCGAGTTCGCGCTCCAGCACCACGGCATCATCGAGCCGTCGCCGCACCTGCTGGTGGTGTGGGGCGTGGTCGACTCGCCGGCGGAGCTGGTCGAGCAGCTCCGGCCCCGGCTGCTCGAGGTGCTCGCCGACGGCGGCATCACCCGGGTCGGCGTCGGCGCGGCCACGCGGCCCGATGGCGACGTGCTGGTGGTGGCGCTGCAGGCCAGCCACGTCGACACCCAGCCGATCCCGCGCGCGCTCGCGGTCGATGCCACCACCCCCATCCGCGGCCGGATCCTCGGCAGCTTTCGCGACCCCGAGGTCTTCGTCACCCGTCCCGACGGCGTGGTCGACCGGGTCGCGCTGCGCGAGGGCGCCGCCGGCGAGATCACGTCGGAGGTGCGCTGCGGCGGCCGCGCCGGCCGTCACCAGGTCGAGATCACGGCCAGCGACCAGACCGGCTCGACCGTGCTCGCCAACTTCCCGGTGTGGTGCGGCGCGACCCCGCCCGATCGCCACACCGCGGCGGTCACGATCGACGACGCCGCGCCGGTGACCACCGCGAGCGACGCCGAGGCCCGCATGTTCCAGCTGGTCAACCAGGACCGCGCCAGCGCCAACCTGCCGCCGCTCGCGCCCGATCCGCGGCTCGCCGACGTCGCCCGGGCCCACAGCCGCGAGATGCGCGTCACCGGCGTGGTCGGCCACGTCTCGACGATCACCGGCAGCGCCGCCGATCGGCTGCGGGTCGCCGGCGTCCGCACCGGGCTGGTGCTGGAGAACATCGCGCGCGCGTACGGGGTCGGCGAGGCCGAGGCCGGGCTGATGAACAGCCCTGGTCACCGGGCCAATCTCCTGGCGGCGGGCGCGACCCACCTCGGCATCGGCATCGAGCTGGGCGAGGCGGTGTCGGGCCGCCGCGAGCTGTTCGTCACCCAGGTGTTCATCCGGGTGCCCCCGCAGGTCGAGCTGGCCGGCGCTCTGGCCGAGGTCCGCACCCGGCTGCGTGGCGCGCGCCCCTTCAGCGACGACGCCGGGCTCGATCGCATCGCGACCACCTACGCGACCGCGCTGGCGGCCGGCACCCCGCACGCCGAGGCCTCCAAGCGGGCCGGCCGTGATCTCGATCAGGTCGCGCGCCGCTTCGTGCGGGTCGCCAGCATGGTCACCGCCGTGACTGACATGGCTGCGTTCGATCCCGAGACGATGTTCGGCGACGGGATGATCTTCAGCCATGTCGGGGTCGGGGTCGCGCAGGGCGACCATCCCGAGCTCGGCCCGGGCGCGGTCCACGTCGTCGTGCTGCTCGGCATGAAGCGCTGACACGCGCCGCGGGGCCTACGACGCGCGCAGGGCGGCGATCTCGATCGCGTCGGCCCACGCGTACAGCTCCTCGCCGGTGGTGCGCGGCATCGCGACCAGGGCGACGGCCGCTGTCGGCGCCGCGCCGGGCGCGAGGTATCCGACCAGGGCGGCCGGCTCGCCCGCGACGCCGCAGCCCAGGGCGACCAGCCCGATCACGGCCGCGACGTCGTCGGCCGGGGTCGCCGGCACCGGCGGCGGCAGGCCCGACGCCATCAGGGTCGGGATCCAGCCGTCGTCGACGACCACGGCGCCGGGGCCGACCGCGCCGTGGGCGAGGCCGAGCTCGTGGACCGCGGCGATCGCGCGGGCCAGGCGCTTGAGCAGGCGGATCGCGTCGGCGGTCGTCACCGGCCCGCGGTCGGCGCCCAGCGGCGACCCCGAGGGCGCCTCGAACACCGCGACCCGCGCCGCGCGATCGAACGACAGGGCCCGCTGGATGAACGGGCTGTTGGCCCGGGCCAGCTGGGTCACCCGCGCGATCGCGGCGTCGGCCTCGGGGCCCTCGCCGAAGCGCTCGATCACGACCGAGCGATCGAGCACGCTGTCGACCGCGCGGAACAGGCGCGAGCGGCCGGTCTGGCCGATCGCGGTCTCGAACCGGTAGCGGGCTTGGGCCTCGAACGGCGCCGAGTCCTCGGCCGCGAGCTCGGCGATCGAGTGCGGGCGGCTGTCGCGGCGGGCACGTGGCAGGGTCACCGTCGAGCCCGACCGGTCGCCGAGGTCGAGCTCCTCGAGCTCGCGGCGCAGGTCGGCGATCGACGCGTGGCGCTCGCTCGGGCTCTTGCGCAGCAGCCGCTCGAGCAGCCGGTCCCAGGCCGGCGCGACCGGCGCGACCTCCGACGGCACCGGCGCAAGCTCGCCGAGGTGCTGGGCGACGAAGTCGGGGCCCAGGAACGGCAGCCGCGCGGTCAGCGCCTCGAACACGGTGACGCCGAGCGCGTAGAGATCCGCGGCGATCGTGATCGGCGCGCCGGTGATCTGCTCGGGCGCCATGTACGCCAGCGAGCCGATCAGGCCGCCGGTCTGGGTCTGGCCGAGGTCGACCAGGTGGGCGACGCCGAAGTCGCCGAGCTTGGCGGCGCCGCGGCCGTCGAAGAAGACGTTGGCCGGCTTCACGTCGCGGTGGACGACGCCGCGGTGGTGGGCGAGCTCGAGCCCGCCGAGCAGCTCGAGCGTCATGCGCCGCACCTGGGCGCCGCCCGGGCGGTCGCCGGCGGTGAGCCGCTGCGCCAGCGAGCCGCCGGCCAGGTACTCCATCACCAGGAAGCCGTGGTCGAGCGAGACGTCGTAGACCTCGACCAGCGCCGGGTGGCGCAGGGCCTGGGCCAGCCGGGTCTCGCGCACGAACCGCTCGTGGGCGGCGCCGCCGCGCGCGCCGGCGGCGAAGAACATCTTGAGGGCGACGGTGCGGCCGCTGACCTCGTCGATCGCGCGGAACACCCGGCCGGCGCCGCCGGCGCCGAGCAGCGACTCGAGGCGATAGCGGCCGGCGATCACCTCGCGGTCGAGTCGCACCGCCGGGGTCGCGGCGCGGGCGGCGCGCAGCACCTCGCCCAGCTCGGCGGGCACGGTCGGGTCGGCCCGGCGCAGCTCGAGCAACGCGGCGCGGGCGCCATCGGTGAGGCCGAGCGCGGCCAGCGCGACCACCAGGTGGCGGCGAGCCTCGGTCGCGGTCTCCGGCGTGCGCAGCGCCTCTTGCAGGTGGCGGACGGCGTCCTCGTGGCTGCCGCGTCGGGTCAGGATCCGGCCCAGCCGCAGGTGCGCGACCGCGCGCTCGTCGGCGACCGCCAGGTCGAGGGCGCGCTCGAGGACCCGGGCCGCCTCGCGGTCACGGCCGGCGGTCTCGAGCACCCGGGCGGCGTCGAGGTCGCGGTGCGCACGCTGGTAATGATCGACCGCGCGGTCGACCTCGCCGAGGCGCTCGGCGAGCTCGGCCGCCGGACCGTGGCGCCGCTGGCGGCCGAAGATCTCGAGGGCGACCCGGGCGCCCTCGTCCGTGGTGCCGAGCAGGGTGGTCAGCTCGGTGATGAGCGGCTCCGCGCGCGCCTCGACCGCGGCCCGCAGCGCGCGGCCGAGCTCGCCGGCGGCCCGCCAGGCGGCGGCGGCGGCCCCGAAGTCCCAGATCCGCTCCCACAGGACGGCGGCGCGGGCGTGGTCACCCTGCACGGTCGCGGCGCGGGCGGCGTCGGCGTGCCGGCCGGCCGCGGCCAGGCCCTCGACGTCGCCGGGGTCGGGAGCGGCGGCGCCGTCGCCATCGTTGATCGACACCACGGGCAATGGTACACGCCCGAACGTGAAGACCAAGAGCGCCCACCGCTCCATCCTGATCGTCGGTTCGGTTGCCCTCGATGACATCGACGGGCCGTTCGGCATGCACGAGAACCAGCTCGGCGGCTCGGCCTCGTTCATCGCGCGCGCCGCCTCGTATTTCACCAGGGAGGTGTCGGTGATCGCCGTGGTCGGCGACGACTTCCCGCAGCGCCACGTCGACGAGATGTCCGAGCTCGGCATCGACACCTCGGGCATCGAGCGCAAGAGCGGCGAGACCTTCCACTGGGCCGGGAAGTACTCGCCCGACCTGGCGACCCGCGAGACGCTCGACACCCGGCTCGGCGTGTTCGCGACCTTCCAGCCCCGGCTCGAGGCCAAGCACCGCAAGGCCGACCTGGTCTTCCTCGGCAACATCGATCCCATCCTGCAGCGCGACGTGGTCGAGCAGACCGAGGCGCCGGTGCTGGTCGCGGCCGACACCATGAACTTCTGGATCGGCGGCAAGCGGGCCGAGTTGCTGCGCACCCTGACGCGGTGCAACACGCTGCTGGTCAACGACGAGGAGGCCCGCCAGCTCGCCGAGGAGCACAACCTCTGCAAGGCGGCGGCGCGGATCCTGACGATGGGACCGTCCTCGGTCGTGATCAAGCGCGGTGATGCCGGCGCGCTGTTGTTCTACGAGGGTGGCGTGTTCGGCGTCCCGGCGCTGCCGCTCGAGGACGTGCGCGACCCGACCGGTGCCGGCGACAGCTTCGCGGGCGGCTTCATGGGCTACCTCGCGTACGCGGGCGACATGGCCCCGACCACCATCCGGACCGCCATGATCGTCGGCAGCGTGATGGCCTCGTTCGCCGTCGAGAAGTTCTCGGTCGAGGGCCTGCGCGGCCTGTCGACCGGCGACATCCAGGCGCGGTTCGATCAGTTCGCCGAGCTGACGCGCTTCAACAGCGTCCGGCTGTAGTCGCCTGTCCCGGAGCGTTGCCAGATCGCGAGGCTGCGAGTCGATGACTCGTGGCCTCTTTGGCTTTCGGGTTCAGTCAGTCACGTCCAAGTTGCGCAATCGGTAACGGCCACTGCAGTCCTTACGTGAGCGAGTGCCGTTCGCGCTCTCTGCCTCAGGTAAGTGTTGGCAGCAGCCCCAGAATTATGGTTATAGAGCGCGCGTGCCGCACACTCGATCTGGCAGGGTGCACGGCGGTGTAGTGGCGTGTGGTGATCGACGCGTCTCGTCCGGCCTGGCCGGCGAGCACGGCCACACAGCTCGCTACGGTCAATCAGGCACGTAACTCGGCGGGCTTCGCCGAGCTCCCTCCGCACCATCTCACCTCAGGATCCCCATGCAGAAGAGACTGTCACTCACCATGGCCGCCGCCGGCTTCGCCGCCGCCTGCGGCGCCGAGCCCACCCCGCCGACCAGCCCGAACGCGACCGGCCCGGTCGGCGCGATCATGCTCTCGGCCGAGATCGACGCCCCCGGCGTCACCCGGGTCGCCTATACGGTGACCGCGCCCGACCTGGCCGCCCCGATGGTCGGCGAGATCGGCGTCGCCGACGGCGTGGCCGTCGCGCAGCTGTCCGTCCCGGCCGGTGAGCACCGCAGCCTCGAGGTCTCGTACCGCAACGCCGACGGCACCGTGTGCCAGGCCAAGGCCGGCGACCTCGTGGTCGACACCGGTCGCACCGCGCAGCTCATCCTGATCCCCTCGTGTGGCGACGCGCAGGGCGACACCCGCGCGGCCAACAAGCCGCCGAAGATCGAGGCCATCTTCTCGACCCGCCGCTCGGTCGCGGTCGGTGACCCGGTCGCGGTCACGGTATTCGCCACCGATCACAACAACGACCCGCTCAGCTACCGCTGGACGGAGAACATCGCGGGCTTCGGCTTCGACAACAGCCGTCGCCAGCTCGCCTTGTGGAAGGCCGGCCCCGGCGCGGTCGCCCAGAACCGCCTGACCATCACCGTCAACGACGGTCGTGGCGGCTCGGTCTCGCGCTCGATGGTCATGGACTTCGACGGCGTCGCGCGCGGCCCCGGCACCTGCGCCACCCCGACCCCGATCAAGCTCGGCGAGCGCGTCCGCGGCTTCACGGTCGGTGGCACCTCGGCGCACAGCTCCGAGGGTTGCTCGGTGGCGGCCGGCACGCCCGAGCACGTGTTCCGCCTCGACCTCGCGACCACGCAGGACATCTCGGCCAGCACCGCTGGCTCGGCGTTCTTCGCGCGCGTCTACATCCGCCGCGCCGACTGCGCCGCGGGCGCCGACCTCGCGTGCGACCAGTTCTCGCAGCGCGCCGACATCAGGGCCGCCGAGCCGGGCACCTACTTCATCATCGTCGACGGCGACTCGCCGTTCGCCCAGGGCGAGTTCCAGCTGAGCGTGTTCTCGGGCACCCAGCCCGAGGAGTGCCGCAACTTCGCCGACGACGACGGCGACGGCGCGTTCGACTGCGCGGACTCCGATTGCGCGGGCAACGCGGGCTGCCTCGAGTGCGCCTTCACGTGCGACCCGAACCCGAGCGACTGCCTCGGTGGCGAGTGCGACCGCTTCAGCGGCCGCTGCAACACCTTCTTCCGCTTCGGCCAGGAGTGCGACACCGACAGCAACCCGGCGACCGCCGAGGTCTGTGGCGGCGAGGGCCGCTGCGTCCCGAACACCGCCGTGTGCGGCAACGGCATCGTCGAGAACAACGAGCAGTGCGACGACGGCAACGTCATCGACGGCGACAGCTGCACCTCGGCCTGTCTGGTCAACGCGGTGTGCGGCAACGGTCTCATCGAGCTCGGCGAGGACTGCGACGACGGCAACCTGCTCGCCGGCGACGGCTGCGGCCCGAACTGCCGCATCGAGCAGTGCGGCCAGATCAGCTGCGAGGACTTCAACCCGTGCACGACCAACGTCTGCACCGACCCGAACACCAGCACCTGCACCTCGACCAACGTCGCGGACGGCACCGTGTGCGAGCTCGACGGCTCGCCCGAGACCGCCGAGAGCTGCCAGGCCGGCGCGTGCCAGCCCCCGGCGCCCGACACCGCGCTCATCATCCTCGATCCGGCCGTGCTCGCCGACCCGGCGTTCTCGCTGCTCGCGATGCACAACCGCCTCTCGCCCAACGGCGATGGCGCCGCGCAGTTCGCGGAGTGGGCCACCACCCTGACCGCGCCGATGACCACCAACGGTCGCACCGTCGAGGGCCGCCCCGGCTTCACCGCCTACTTCCAGGGCATCCCCCGGGACAGCGCGGGCCGCATCGACGTCGACGCGGCCGGCTTCCTGCCGTCGGCGCTCGTCAACCGGTTCGACCTCCGTCAGCCCGGCAACTGTGGTGAGAACCGCCTGGTCTTCACCAAGACCACCGGCGCGACCGACGGTTCGGATCGCGGCACCCTCATCTTCGAGTTCAACGTCCCCGACGACGGCTCGAACTGCGCGCACGCGCTCGCCCCGTGGCTCGCGCTCCGCAACCTGCAGGGCGACGCCCTGCGTGCCGCCGCGGTCGGGATCCTCGAGGACTTCGCGGTCCCGCAGAACCTGAACCAGTTCCGCACCAACGAGTTCGTCAACTCGCCGGTGTGGGAGCTCCGCGAGTTCCACCTGGTCGACGGGCAGCTCCAGCCGTTCCCGGTCCTGGACAGCGTCCCGCCCGAGCTGGCGCAGGACCCGACCTTCCGTCAGTTCGTGGTGCAGAACTCGTTCATGCTCAACCACGGCGCGCGCGAGATCGGCATGATCCCGACCGTGTTCCTGGCCGGCTCGAGCCAGGCCAATGGCTCGATCGTGAACATCGGCAACATCGTCCCGTCGCTGCCGGGCCTCCAGGCGAACCTGAACATCCTGTCGTGCTCGGGTTGCCACCTGACCGAGACCGGGACTGCGTTCGTCCACATCGTCGAGCGCCAGGCGAACCGCCCGAGCGCGCTGTCGAACTTCATGCGCAGCGAGCTCGAGTTCCGCTTCGGCGACCTCGAGCGGTTCATCGCCGCCCAGCCGTGAGGTGGTAACGGCAGCGCGCTCGCGCTGTCGGTAGGCGACCGCAAAATCGGGTCGCAGCGATCGCGTCGACGAGGAATCGTCGGCGCGATTTTTTTTGCCCGTGGGGTGCGGCGGCATCCGGTACGCCCTGAGCGCAGCGGGCGGAGCGTTGGAGTCGAAGGCAGCCGTTCAGGGATCTGGCATTTTGCGGGCTTCTCGGGCGGAGGCTTGTTGCGGGCCCGCAGCCCTTCGGGCTCGCGGCCTGCTTGGCGGGAAGGGCGTTGGGCCGAGCGGGAGCGGGAGCGGGAGCGGGAGCGGGGAGCGGGAGGGAGTCACCCACAGAACCGGGCCCGCCGCTGCGGTTGCCGCTGCGGTTGCTGCTGCGGCTGCTGCTGCCGCTGCGGTTGCCGCGGCGGCTGCTGTTGGGCTCAAACTCTGATCCGATCTGCGCGAAGCGCCCGGCGCCGCGCTCAGGACCAGCGGGAGCGGACGGGTTCAGTGGCCGTCGGGGACGAGGTGGGCGCGCAGGCCGACCAGGCCAGTGACGAGCCACACAACGGCGGGGGCGGTGACCAGGACCAGGCGGGCTCGGCCGGCGAACAGGGCGCTGGTGAACTGGTCCCACGGGATCCAGGTGCCGTGGACGTGGACGGTGGGGGCGCCGCGCCAGCCCATGATGTTGAGCGTGCAGAAGATCATGGTGAGGGGAACGAAGAAGATGATCGCCCAGCCGATGGGACGCACGGCCAGGCCCAGCGAGTCCCACGCGCCGCGCTGGGTCGGCAGGCACAGGGCGGCGGCCGCGACGGTCAGCGGGATCGCGAGCAGGTTCCACAGCGAGAGGAACCGCACCATGATGTCGTGGTCGAAGCCAGCGAGCGAGGCGCCGAGCAGGCTCTTGTCGATCAGCGACGAGTTGCGCATGAACAGCGCGTACTCGCCGGGCAGGGCGGTGCGGCCGTCGGTGATCGGGATCGACATGCCGACGATGACGAGGACCGCGCCGGCGACCGCGAACCACCGGGCGTTGGCATCCTTGGGGCGCAGCACGCGGACCGCGATGCCGGCCCCCGCCACCGCCAGGCCGAGCCACATCAGATAGGGCGCGCGCTCGGGCATCGCACAGCTGGCGCCGAACGGCGCGACGCCAAGGGCGAGCGTGGCAGCGCCACCGGCCGCCAGCACGCCAGCGACCACCACCGGCGGGATGCCGCGGGCGAGCGGCGTCGCCAGCGCGATGCCGAGCACCGCGCACCCGAACGGGACCAGGAGCGCGAGGGTGGGGCCGGTGCCGAGCACGGTCCACACCGCCGTCACCCGCTGGAAGTCGAGGTTGACCGGGATCAGCGCGGCGACCGCGAACACCAGGCCGCCGAGCAGCGCGACCCGGCGCAGATCGCCGCCGTAGACCAGGCCGATCCAGCGGATCGTGAGGAATCGATCGCCGGTGAGGTTGGGCTCATCGTCGTCACCCGGCAGCCTGGGCCGGACCAGCTGCGCGGCGATCTCGGGATCTTCGAAGTCCGCTCCGCACGACCGACAGCGCCGGGCGTCGACCGCGTTGTCGCGGTCGCAGATCGGACACTCCACGGCTCAGCGCTCGGTGACCGGCGCGCCGCCCGGGTCGCTGCCCGCGGCCAGGTCGGGCGCGGCCCCCGCCTCCTCGGCATCCGGATCGGGGGCGTGGGCGACGTAGAACTCCGAGATCAGCTTGTCGTCGAGCTCGTCGGCGAACCGGCCGACACCGGTGACCAGCACCGCGAGCTCGTGGGCGTCCATGCCCTTGCGCGAGCGGCCGGCGTGCAGGACGACCCAGCCGTCGGGCTGGATCGCGAACGAGGCCATGCCGCCCATGGTCGCGTTGTGCGCGAGCAGGCGCCGGTAGAACTCCTCGGTGCGGTCGGCCGGCGGCTGCCGGAACAGCGGCGCGATCGCGACGATCGCCTGGCCGGTGACGCCGACCATCACGATCGCCGAGCCCCAGCGCATACGGAAGAGCCCGTTCTCCATCGGCTCGGCCTTGTCGCGAAGGCCAGCCTCGGTGAGCAGCTCGTCGAGACCACGGAAGTCCGCCATGGCGGGCAGTATAGACACGGCCCGCGGCCGTGGTTCGACGGCGCCGTGGCATTCGACGTCGGCCCGCGCGCCGGCCCGGTGGCAGCGGCCGCGCCCCGCTTCGAACCTGCGATGCCGGTGGCACGCCGAGCGTGGCAACCAGCGGCAGCCGGCACGAGTGGGGTCTCGACGTGCGCGACCCGGGACGCTACGGTGGGGACCCTTGGTGATCGGCACCACCGTCGGAAGCTACCGTATCTTGTCCAAGCTGGGCGAGGGCGGGATGGGTGCGGTCTACGCCGCCGAGCACGCGCTGCTGGGACGCCGCGCGGCGATCAAGGTGCTGCTGCCCGAGCTGTCGAAGCGGCCAGCGGTGGTGGAGCGGTTCTTCAACGAGGCGCGGGCGAGCACCGCGATCGGCGATCTCGGGGTCGTGCAGGTGTTCGACTTCGGCTACCACGTCGATGGCAGCGCCTTCATCGTCATGGAGCTGCTCGAGGGCGAGTCGCTCGATGCCCGGCTGCGGCGGGTCGGCGCGCTGCCGGTGCGCGACGCGCTGCGGATCATCCGCCAGATGGCGCAGACGCTGGCCACCGTGCACGCCCGCGGCGTCATCCATCGCGACCTCAAGCCCGACAACGTGTTCCTGGTCCCCGACGGCGAGGCCGAAGGCGGCGAGCGGCCGAAGATCCTCGACTTCGGCATCGCCAAGCTGACCGACGGCGATGGGGTCTCGGTCTCGCAGACTCGGACCGGCGCGCTGATGGGCACCCCGCTGTACATGTCGCCCGAGCAGTGCCGGGGCGGCGGTCACATCGATCACCGCTCCGACGTCTACGCGCTGGGCTGCGTGCTGTTCCGCCTCCTGTGCGGCCGGCCGCCGTTCGAAGGCGTGGGCCCGGGTGACGTGATGATCAAGCACGTGACCGAGCCGCCGCCGCCGCCGAGCTGGGTGCGCGCGGGGGTGCCGGCCGCGGTCGACGCGCTGGTGCTGCGCTGCCTGGCCAAGGCCCCCGGCGAGCGGTTCGAGGACATGACCGCGGTCGCGCGGGCGGCAGCGGGGGTGCAGGCGCAGCTCACCGGCGGCGGCCTCGACCTGCCCGACAGCGCGCCTGGCCCGCTCGACTGGCGGCGCCAGACGCCGGCGCCGCCGACCCCGACCACGCTCAGCGCCGGCAACGGCGCGACCGCGACCGTGCCGCCGCCGCGCCGATCGCGGGGCCTGGTCGTGATCGGAATGGTCGCAGCCGCGGCGATCGTGGTCGGCGGCGGGGTCTGGCTCGGCCAGCGCGCCAGGCCGGACCCGGCCGCCGCGCCGGCGGTGGCCGGTGGCGAGCCGGATGCCCGCGCGCGCGCCGACGCGACGCCGGACCCGGCCCCGATCGCCACCACCGACGCGGTCGATGCCGGTCACGCGAGCCACGCGCCGGACGCGAGCCCAGCGATCGACGCGCCCGCCGCCGTCGACGCGCCCGACGCGGGTGCCGCGAGCAAGCCCGAGCCCACGCCGCGCAAGCGTCGGCGGCCGAAGCCCGTCGAGGAGGATCCGTATGCGTTGCCGAGTCCGTGACCGCATCATCCTGGTCGTCGCGCTCGCGGCGGCGACCACGCCGGCGTTCGCCGATGACACCGCCGAGACCCTGTTCACCGAGGCGCGCGGGCTCCTGCGCGACGGCAAGACCGCCGAGGCCTGCGAGCGGTTCGCCGGCAGCCTCGCGAAGTTCGAGGAGCGGGGCGTCGCCAAGTCGACCGCGGCGGCGATGCTCAACCTCGCCGATTGCCGCGAGCAGAACCAGCAGCTCGCGACCGCCTGGGCGTGGTTCCTGAAGACCGCGACCATGGCGCAGAACCACGGCCTGCGCCCGGTCGCCACCGAGGCCCGCAAGCGCGCCGGCCTGGTCCAGCCCCGCATCTCGTACCTGACGATCGCCGTCGCCGACAGCAACCGGGTCGAGGGCCTGGTGATCACGCGCGACGGCCAGCCGATCGAGCCCGCGATGTGGAACCAGGGCGTGCCCATCGATGGCGGCAGCTACGTGGTCACCGCGGTCGCGCCCGGCAACACCGAGTGGAGCGCGAAGGCCGAGGTGCCGATCGAGCGCGGCGCGGTCACGATCGAGATCCCGCGGCTCAAGCGGCTCGACGACTACGTCGCGGTCATCAGCCCCACGCCGCCCGAGCCGGCGCGCGAGGAGGTTGGCGGGTCGACCGGCGGCCGGTGGACGCCGCTGCACTGGGGCGGGGTGGGCGCGGCCGGCGTCGGCGTGGTCGCCCTCGGCGCCGGCGTGTACTTCGGGCTGCAGGCGCGCGCGATCGACGACGAGGCCGCCGGCTGGGACACCTTCGATCCCGACCGGTACGCCGACGGCGCGGCCGCCGAGCGCCGCTCGATCATCGCGCTGAGCGTGGGCGCGGGCTGCGTCGTCGCGGGCGGCGCGCTGTTCTACCTGGGCCAGCGCGCCGGTCGGCGTGCGCCCGAGCGGGTGTCGGTCACGCCGCTGATGACACCAGGTGCGCTCGGGCTGGCCGCGACGGGGAGCTTCTGATGTCGACGACGGTTCGCGTGTTCGTGCTCGCGGTGTACTCGGCGCTGCTGGTCGGCTGCTTCGATCCCGCGTTCAAGGGCGACCTCGCCTGCGGGCCCGGCGCCAGCTGTCCGCCCGGGCTGGCGTGCGCCAACGACGGGATCTGTCGGTCGAGCGTCCCGATCGACGCCCCGGAGGTCGTGGTCCCGCCTGATGCCGCGCCGGTCGGCTGCACCGGCGACGCGGACTGCCAGACCGCGCCGAGCGCGTGCCTGCGGCCCGGGGTCTGCGACCTCGCCCAGGGCGTGTGCAACTTCCCCACGGTCGACTGCTCGGCCATGACCGACGAGTGCAGCGTGGGTAGCTGTGACCCCGCCACCGGCGCCTGCGTCGCGACGCCGATCAACGAGGACAGCCTGTGCGGCGCCGGGGTCGACTGCGGCGCGTTCGGGGCCTGCGGCAACTTCACGGGCGGCACCTGCGACTCCACCGGCGAGCGCTCGCGGACCTGCACCCGCAACGCCTGTCAGGCCGGTGCCTGCGTCGGCACCTCCATGATGGAGACCGACCCGACCTGCACGCGGGTCACGGCCGACACCGCGTGTGGCCCCGGCGCGTCGTGCGGCGCGTACAGCGACTGCGGTGGCTTCAGCGCCGACTGCGACACCACCGGCACCCAGTCGCGCACCTGCAC
>JBKJLC010000017.1:0-42821 GCA_046597055.1 Kofleriaceae bacterium
TCGCCGCGCTGCGCGGAGGACGGGCGTGATCGGGCACGGGCTGCCGATCTACGTGGCGCTCGAGCCGGTGGACATGAGGCTGGGTGCCGAGCGACTCGGAGGCCTGGTGCGCGAGCGGGACGTGCACATGCGTGAGCTGCAGCGGAACCTGATGCAGGCCCACTTCGATGCGCGGTCGGCACAGGAGCGCGAGGTCGAGGTCGAAGGCGCCGACGGCGTCGCGCGGGAACAGGTCCGTCGAGGATCGCGGACGGTGGCGACGAAGTACGGCGAGGTCGAGCTGGGCCGCAAGCGATACCAGGCGCCTGGCGTCGACGGGCTGGTGCCGCTCGATGCCGCGATGGAGCTGGCCGAGGACAAGTACTCGTACGAGGTCCGCCGGATTGTCGCCGAGGAGAGCACGCGGGCCTCGTTCGACGAGGTTGTCGAGCTGGTCCAGAAGCAGAGAGCGGCGCGGTCGGGCCGAAGCGGCAAGCCGAAGAACTCGCGGTGCGCGCCGCCCAGGACTTCGACGCGTTCTATGGCGATCGCCTGTGCGAGCCTGAGGCGACGAGCGACCTCTTGGCCCTGTGCTTCGACGGCAAGGGGATCGCGATGATGCACGCCGACCTGCGCGAGCCGACCCGCAAGGCGGCCGAGCAGACACCGCGCCGCCTCGAGACGCGGCTGACCTCGGGCGAGAAGCGCAACCGCAAGCGGCGCGCGCAGGTGGCGACGACACACACGGTGGCACCGTGGCTGCGGACGGCGGCGGACGTGCTGCACACGCTGCGGCCCGACAAGCTCGACGAGAAGCGGCCGCGTCCCGCCAACAAGCGGGTGTGGGCGAGCGTCGAGCACACGCCGCAGCGCGTGACCGATGACGCGTTCGCCGAGGCATTGCGGCGCGACCCGGAGCGCCGCCGCCGCTGGGTCGTGCTGCTCGACGGCGAGCGCGACCAGCTCACCCGCGTCCAGCGAGCCGCCCGACACGCCGGCGTGCAGATCACGATCGTCCTCGATATCGTCCACGTCCTTGAGTACCTGTGGGCCGCCGCCCATGCCTTCCACGCCGCCGGCACCGACGAGGCCGAGACCTGGGTCCGGCACCGCCTCCTCGCGTTGCTCACCGGCACCCGCGCCGGCGCCATGGCCACGAGCCTGCGTCTCATGATGGCGAGCCACGGGCTCGACGCCAAGGCCGGTTGTGTCCCTGTAGTTGTGTAGAAGCCGGTTTCTTGGGCTCCAAGAAAAGAAGGGGGAACCTTCGGGTTGCGACACCTGAAAGGCACCCCCATGAAGAAATCAGAACGACTCCTTCGCGACAAAGCTAACCAGCTCGTGCTCCCGACGCAAAAAGACTTCCAATTTGACCTCGCGGCCCGGTGCCGGCAGGCGGTCCAATGCACCCTCCAGGCCGTCCTCGACGAGGAGCTGGAACGTCTCGTGGGTGCCGGGCCGTATCAGCGGACCGATCAGCGCGTCGACGTCCGCAATGGCGCCTACGACCGCCGCATCGTCACCACCACCGGCGAGGTCGGCGTTCGCGTCGGGCGCACCCGCGCCGGCGGCGGGGCGACCCAGCCGCTGGGGCGGTACCTCCGACGTCGCCCGGAAATCGACGACGTCATTACCGAGACGTACGTGCGCGGCGCCTCGACGCGGGACATCGCGCCGATCACGCAGGTGCTCCTCGGCAAGCGCGTCAGTCGCTCGACCGTGAGCCGCGTGACCCGCCGGCTCGAGGATGAGGTCGAGGCGCTGCGCAAGGCGCCGATCACCGAGCCCATCACGTACCTGTACCTCGACGCCACGTTCGTCGACGCGCGCTGGGCCCGCACCGTGGAGAATGTGTCGGCCCTGGTCGCCTACGGCGTCGGCCCCGATGGCCATCGCCACCTGCTCGCCGTGCACGTCGGCACCCAGGAGTCCGAGGCGAGCTGGGCCGGACTGCTCGCCGAGCTCGTCGAGCGCGGCCTCTCCGGTGTTCGCCTGGTCATCGCGGACGCGCATGCCGGCCTCCGCCTCGCCGTACGCAAGGCGCTGCCCGAAGCCCGTGAGCAGCGCTGCACGGTCCATCTCATGCGCAACGTGCTCGGGAACGTGCCCACCCGCCACCGGAAGCGCATCGGCCACGAGCTCGTGGCCGTCCTCCACGCCCCCAGCCTCGTCGAGGCCAAGACGGCCCTGCGCGGTTTCCGCGACCGATTCGCCGGCCAGTTCAAGTCCGTCGCCGTTGGCGTCTCCAGTGCCGGTGCTGCCCACTGACCGTGATGACGCCGACGCCGACGCCGCTGGTGCCGCCTCCGCCGGCACCGCCATCGACGGCGCCGTCGGCCCGCCGCCGACCGCCACCCTGCTGACGCGGCGGCTCGACTGGGCCGCCTTGCTCGAGCGCGTCTTCGGCGCCGACGTCACAATCGAGCGGGGCGACATCCGCGACAGCCCGCACACGCCGTGGCCGCTGGTGCAGCCGCTGCCGAGCCGGGTACCGAACCCGACGATCAACCCGGCGCCGAGCACGGCAGGTAGCGAGCGGACCGAGGCACCGACCGCGGCCGGCGCCACCAGCGCGGCGACCACCCCGGCGCCGAGCAGGCCGGCGAGGAAGCCGAGCCGCCAGCCACGATCGGGCGCCGGCGCCGGCGGCAGCAGCGAGCCCAGGATGCCGCTGATGCCGGCGATCCGGCCGTGGGTCAGGAGCAGGAGCGCACCGGCGGCGCCGATCATCGCGCCGCCGGTGAGAGCGAGGAGCCAGGAGGTAGGCATGGACGATCGACAATGCAGCCCGCGCGCCAGCGCGCGACCTCGATGAATCGAGCAGTTCGCGCGCCGCCGGCGTCGCGCTGAAACGCGGGGCCCCGGCGAGCCGGTTTCCGCGTGTTGCACCAGGCCCGACCCGAGCCACGATCCGCGGGCCTACGCGCTGGCACCGCGCTTGAATCAGCGGTGGACATGCTCCTCGTCGCCCTCGCCCTCGCGCTCCTGATCGGCGTCTCGCTCGGCCTGCTCGGTGGCGGCGGCTCGATCCTCACGCTTCCGATCCTGACCTATGCGGTCGGGATGGAGACCAAGTCGGCGATCGCGGCATCGCTGTTCGTCGTCGGTGTCACCAGCGCGACCGGCGCGATCGCCCACGCCCGCGCCGGGCGCATCCAGTGGCGCACAGGTCTCCTGTTCGGCGCCGCCGGCATGGTCGGCGCCTTCGTCGGCGGCCGCGCCGCCGCGTACGTGCCGGGTCGCGTGCTGATGATCGGGTTCGCCGCGATGATGATCGTGACCGCGATCGCGATGCTGCGCGGCCGGCGCGCGCCGGCGGGCGCTACCCCGGCGCCGGTGCGGACCCTGCCGGTCGGCAAGGTGCTGGCCGAGGGCGCGGTGGTCGGCGTCGTCACCGGCATCGTCGGCGCCGGCGGCGGCTTCCTGGTCGTGCCCGCGCTGGTCCTCTTCGGTGGCCTGCCGATGGAGATCGCGGTCGGCACCTCGCTGGTGGTGATCGCGATGAAGTCGTTCGCTGGCCTCGCCGGTCACCTCGGCCACGTCGACGTGGACTGGCCGATCACGCTCGCGGTCACCGCGGCCGCGGTGGTCGGCAGCTTCGCGGGTGGCCGGCTGGCCGGGCGCATCCCCGGCGACACCCTGCGCCGCGGCTTCGGCGGGTTCGTCCTGGCGATGGCGGCGTTCGTGCTCGGCAAGCAGCTGGGCGCATTCTGAGCGCACCGTGTAAGGTCGGCACGATGCCGCCTCGCGCGCCGCGCCGCACCGACCCCGCCGACCTCGATCGCGCGCTGTTCGCGGCCGCGCTCGACGAGCTGGTCGGCGCGGCCCTGGTGCTCGACGCCCAGCTGCGGATCCGGGCCGCGTCGCGCAGCGCCGAGGAGGTGCTCGGGTTCGCGATCCCGATCGGCGGCTCGGCGGCGACGCTCCTGTGCGGCGGTCGGTCGAAGCGCCCGTTCGGCGAGGCGCTCGCCGCCGGGGTCCCGTTCCAGGCGGTGATCCCGCGCCCCGGCCCGCCCGATCCGGCGGGCGGCGCGCAGGTGCGGGTGCGCTCGGTGCCGCTCGGTCACGGGACCGCCACCCTGGGCTGGATCGTCCACATCACCGCGGTCGCCGGCGACGACGCCGCGCCGGTGCGCTTTCACGGCATGTGGACCCGCGATCCGCGGATGAAGCAGACGTTCCGGATCATCGAGCGGGTCGCGGCCGAGGACGTCACCGTGCTGGTCCGCGGCGAGACCGGCGCCGGCAAGGAGCTGGTCGCGCAGGCGATCCACGCGCTGTCACCGCGCCACACCGGGCCGTTCCGCGCGATCAACTGCGCGGCGCTGCCGCCCAACCTGCTCGAGAGCGAGCTGTTCGGCCACATCCGCGGCGCCTTCACCGGCGCGGTCCGCGACACCCCGGGTCACGTCCAGCTCGCCCACGGTGGCACCCTGTTCCTCGATGAGATCGCCGAGCTGCCGCTCGAGCTGCAGGCCAAGCTGCTGCGCGTGATCGAGACCCGGACGGTGCTGCCGGTCGGCGGCCGCGACGCGGTGCCGGTCGACGTCCGGTTCGTGTCGGCGACCCACCGCGCGCTGCGCGCCGAGGTCGCCGCCGGGCGGTTCCGCGCCGATCTGATGTACCGCCTGCGCGTGATCCCGATCCGGCTGCCGCCGCTGCGCGAGCGGCCGGCCGACGTGCTGCTGATCGCGAGCAAGATCATCGACGAGCTGAACCTGAATGGCCGCCGCCAGGTCGCGTCGATCGCGGCCACCGCCGAGGCCGCGCTGGAGCGCTACGAGTGGCTCGGCAACGTCCGCGAGCTGCGCAACGCGCTCGCCTACGCGTTCGCGATCGGCGACGGCCCGGTGCTCGAGATCGGGGACCTGCCGCCCGAGATCGCGGCCGCGGATCCGAGCGGCGCCGAGGTCACCGTGGCCGCCGAGACCACGCCGGCCGACGCCGAGGTTGCACCCGAGGTGCGCCGGATCCGGGATGCGCTGACGCGGACCAGCGGCAATCGCGACCGCGCCGCCAAGCTGCTCGGCTGGAGCCGGGTGACCCTGTGGCGCCGGATGCGCGCGCTCGGCCTCGACGAGGCCTGACGCGGGGCCCAACGGCGCCCCGGGGCCAGGCTGTTTCAGGACGTTTCGTTCGCGGTGCCCCCCCCGCCGGGACCCTGCGAAACCACAGCCCTCGGGGCCTGGCATCGCCGATGCATTACTCGCTGCCATGGCCACTCGACCGCCCCTGCCTCCGGACCGATCGCTCTATGCGACCGCCGCCCCGAACCGCGCCGGCTACCGCGACGTGTCGCCGGCGGCGCTGTTCGACGCCCAGGACCGCGTGCGGATGGTCGACGTCCGCGAGCCCCACGAGCTGGTCGGCGAGCTCGGTCACATCCGCGGCGTCGAGCGGGTGCCGCTCGCGACCGTCCCGGCCCGCGCTGCGGCCTGGCCCAAGGGTGACGAGATCGTCGTGGTCTGCCGCTCGGGCGCTCGCTCGGGCCGGGCCGCCGAGCTGCTGGTCGCCGGTGGCTTCCGCAACGTCATGAACCTCGCGGGCGGGATGCTCGCCTACCACGCGGCCGGGCTGCCGGTCGAACGCAGCTGACGAGAGGACATCGCCATGCACGTCGAACCGTTCTACGACTCGCGCACCTCGACCCTGACCTACGTCGTCTCGGATCCGGTGACCCGCGACGCCATCGTGATCGACCCGGTGCTCGACTACGACCCGGCCGCGGGGACCACCTGGACCGAGTCGGTCGACCGGGTCACCGCCTACCTCCGGCGCGAGGGCCTGCGCCTGCACTACACGCTCGAGACCCACGCCCACGCCGACCACCTGTCGGGCGCGCAGCTGCTCCGCCGCCGGTTCGACGCCGGCGTCGCGATCGGCGAGCGGATCCGCGAGGTCCAGGCCACGTTCGGGCCGATCTTCGATCTGCCGGCGACCTTCGCCACCGACGGCCGCCAGTTCGACCGGCTGCTCGCCGATGGCGAGGTGCTGCGCGCCGGCTCGCTCGCGGTCGCGGTGATCCCGACCCCGGGCCACACCCCGGCGTGCGTGACCTACCAGATCGAGGACGCGGTCTTCACCGGCGACGCGCTGTTCACCGAGGACTACGGCACCGGGCGCTGCGACTTCCCCCGCGGCAGCGCCGAGGCCCTGTACGACTCGGTGCAGCGGCTGTACGAGCTCCCCGACCCGACCCGGGTGTTCGTCGGGCACGACTACCAGCCGGGCGGCCGCGCGGTGCGGTGGGAGACGACGATCGGCGCCTCGAAGGCGAGGAACCCACAGCTGTCGGCGACCACCACCCGCGAGGCGTTCGTGGCGATGCGGCGCAGGCGCGACGCCGGCCTGCCGGCGCCGCGTCTGCTGTTTCCCAGCGTCCAGGTCAACCTCGACGCCGGTCGGCTGCCCGCGGCCCACGCCAACGGCAACCGCTACCTGGTCGTCCCCCTCAACGTGCTGCGCGGGGCCGACGAGCTCGGTGAGCCGGTGCCCCGCACCGAGGAGCGCTGACATGACCGTCCCTGCGATCGCCCACTGCACCGACCTCACCGGCGACGACCCCGCCGGGTTCCACCACGCCGCCGCGCTCGCCGCCGCCAGCGGCGCCCGCCTGGTCACGATCCACGGCAACCCGGCCTCGTCCGAGGTGGCCCGGTTGCCCGACGCCGCGCCGCTGGCGCGGCGGTGGGGCCGGCCGATCGAGCACCAGCGGCTCTGCCACGAGTGTTGCGACGACGTCGCCGACACGGTGATCGATGCGATCCGACAGGTCGCGCCCGGGCTGGTGGTCGCCGGGACCCACGCCCGCCACGGGCTCGCCGCGCTGCTGTCCGGCAGCGTCGCCGAGGCGGTCGCGCGCAACATCACGGCGCCGATCCTGATCGTGCCCAATCACGTGCGCGGCTTCGTCGATCCTGGGCAGCCGGACCGAGCACGTCGTGCGCGATGCCAGCTGCCCGGTCCTGTCCGTTCCCATCCCGCCGGGCGCATAGTCGCCACCGAACCAAGGAGCCGACCATGTACGATCGCAGCTACGCCTTCACGCGCAAGATCGAGCACGCCACCGTCGCCGACGCGATCAGCCGGACCCGGACCGCGCTCGCCGCGGAGGGCTTCGGGGTGCTGACCGAGATCGACGTCCAGGCGACCCTCAAGCAGAAGCTCGGCGTCGACCGCACGCCCTACGTGATCCTCGGAGCGTGCAACCCGGGCCTGGCCCATCGCGCGCTCGAGGCCGAGCCCGCGGTCGGCGTGTTCCTGCCCTGCAACGTCACCGTCTTCCAGGGCGACGATGGCGCGACCTACGTCCAGGCGATCAAGCCCGAGGCGATGTTCGGCCTGATCGACGCCGCGCCGATGCAGTCGATCGCCCGCGAGGTCGGCGAGCGACTGGAGCGCGTGGTCGCGGCGATCTGAGCGCGCGCGAAGATTGTCAGCGCGCGGGCGCCGGCGGCGCCGGGCTCGCCGGCGGCGGGACCGCGCGATAGAGGGCGTGGCACGCCTGGCACATGGCGAGCGCGCGGCCGAGGGCGGCGGCGCTGCCGGCGTGATCCTTCGCGTGCGCGGCCATGACCAGCGCCTCGAGCTCGTGGTGGAACGGCTCGTCCGTCGGAGCCCGCGCGGTCAGGCGCGTGCGGCGGTCGCGACGATGGTCGGGACGATGCGGTCCCAGACCGAGGGCGGCAGGTGGTGGCCCATGCCCTGGATGACGTGCAGGCGGGCGCCGGGGATGGCGCGGGCGGTGGCGCGGCCCGCGCCGACCGGGATCAGCGGATCCTCGCTGCCGTGGATGACGGTGGTCGGCACCCGGACGCTGGCGAGGGCACGGGTGCGGTCGCCTGACTTCAGGATCGCGCCGAGCTGGCGCAGGAAGCCGCGCGGCGACTGGCCGCGCTCGAACGCGGCCCGACCGAGCGTGCGCAGCGCCTCGTCGTCGGGATCGAAGCGCGAGCCACCCAGCGTGCGGAAGACGCGGACCAGGTGCTCGGCGGTCTCGTCGGCGGTGCGCGGGCGTCGCCCCAGCAGCGCGCGCAGGGCCGCGGGCCGGGTGGTGAGCGCCCACCGCCGCGAGCCAGGGCTCGACATGATCGAGGTGAGCGACGCGATGCGGGTGGGATGCTCGATCGCGAGGTGCTGGCCGATCATGCCGCCCATGGACACGCCGACCACGTGCGCCTTCGCGATCCCGAGATGATCGAGCAGGCCGACCAGATCGCGCGCCATGTCGGACAGGTCGTAGGGCGCGTCGATCGGGAGCCCGGCGACCCGACGCACCAGCAGCGGCCACGACTTCGGCGCCGGCAGGTGGTCGAGGCACGACGACGCACCGACGTCGCGGTTGTCGAAGCGGATCACGCGAAAGCCGCGCTCGACCAGGCGGGCACACAGGCGGTCGTCCCAGAAGATGCCCTGGGCGCCGATGCCCATCACCAGCAACATCGCGGGGCCTTCGCCTTGCTCCTCGTAGGCCAGCTCGACGCCGCCGCCGACCTGGGCGCGGCCGGCCCGCCACCGCCCACGCGCACGCTCGGTGGCGGGCACGGCGCTCATGGCGTCGCGCTCGGCGCCTCGGGCGCCGGCTTGTCGAACGGGTTCTTGATGACCGGCACGTCCTCGTCGTCCTGCCGGATCACCGGCGGGGTCTCGACCGGCGGCTTGACCGGCGGCTTGAACACGGGGGGCTTCACCACGGGCGGCGGGTCGAGCCGCGGCCGGTGCTCGGGCTTGCCCGGCCGGTCGGGCGTGGTGGTCGGCTCGTCCGTGCCGGGCTCGATCGCGGCGCCAGCATCGACCACCGGCGCGGTCGGCGGCGGCGCGATCGGCAGCTTGCGTCCGGGCCGCGCGGTCTGCGGCACGACCTCCAGCACGTCACCGGCCACCGCCGCGGCGTTGCCGCCCAGCTTGACCAGCTCGGCCGTGAACCCGACGTTCTCGACCGGCAAGAGCTCGATCATCTTGCCGCCGTGGCCCTTCAGCTTGAAGGTGAAGCGGCGCGGGTCGCGGCTGCCCGGCAGCGAGAACTCGAACGGCGTCTGACCCACGACCTCCTTGGTCGTGTTGTCGTAGATGTCGGCGCCCTGCGGGGTGCTGTCGAGCTTGATCGTGACCTGGGCCGGCAGCGGCGGATCGATCAGCGGCGCCACCGCCGCGTCGACCACCAGCCCGGCCTGGGTGCCGAGGCCATCGCCGTTGCCGCCCGGCTTGCCGCTGGTGCCGACCACCGCCGCCGCGATCCCGCCACCGGCGAGCAGCACGCCGGCGAGGATCCACGGCAAGGCCGACTTCTTGCCGCGCGGGGCCGGCTCGTCCTCGGTCGGGACCTGCAGGTTGCCGGTCCACTCGGTGCGCTTGGGGCCGGTGACCTGGCCGGTCGCGGCCCGCGGCGCCGCGGTGCCGCGCGGCGCCAGCACCGGTTGCGCGGCCTCACCGTGCAGCGCGCGGATCGCGTTGGCGAAGTCATCGATCGTCTGCCAGCGCTCGTCGCGGTTCTTCGACAGCGCGCGCATCACGATGCCCTCGAGCTCGCGGGGCGCGCCGATCTCGTCGAGGATCGGGGGCCCGATCGGCGGCGGCGGCTCGGTGAGGTGCAGGCTCAGGATGCCCATGAAGTTCTCGGCCTCGAACGGCACCCGCCCCGTGCACAGCTGATAGAGGATGCAGCCCATCGCGTAGATGTCGACGCGATGGTCGACGTTGTCGCCGCGGGCCTGCTCGGGCGACATGTACTCGGGCGTGCCGAACAGCATGCCGGTGCGGGTCAGCTTGCGGTCGCCCTCGGTCACCTCGGTCAGCTTGGCGATGCCGAAGTCGAGCAGCTTGACGAAGTCCTTGTGACCGAGCCAGTCGACCAGGAAGATGTTCTCGGGCTTCAGGTCGCGGTGGACGATGCCGTGCGAGTGCGCCGCCGACAACGCCGCGCAGATCTGCAGGAAGATCCGCCGGCTGCGCTCCCACGGCAGGCGCACGCGGGCGAGCCGCGCCCGCGCGATCTCCTCGTGCAGATCGTGGCCGTTGAGCAGCTCCATCGCGAAGAAGACCAGGCCGTCGCCGGTCGAGCCGAAGTCGGAGATGTCGATCACGTTCTCGTGGCGGATGCGCGAGGCGGCCTTGGCCTCCTGCATGAATCGCTCGACCAGGTCGGGCTTGCGGGCGAACTCGCCGTGCAGGACCTTGAGCGCGACCGCCTTCTCCAGCACCGTGTGCTGCGAGAGGTAGACCGCGCCCATGCCGCCCTCGCCGAGCTTCTTCTGGATCAGGTAGCGGCCGGCGAGCACCTGCCCGAGCAGCGGGTCGACCGGCGGGATGAACGGCGACGGCGCGTAGGCCGCGTGCGGTGCGCTCGACTCGCTCCAGGTCGGCGCGCCGGTTCCGATCGGGGCCGGCGTCGCGCCGGGCGCCACCGGATAGCCACCGTGCTGGTCGGCCGTCGGGCTGCGCGGCACCTGGCTCGGCAGCGGCGTCCCGATCTGGGTCTTCTTGTCGTCGACAGCCACGGTTGGACGCTAGCGTACCATCATCGGACGGGTGGTTCGATGACGGGCTTTGGCCGGACCTTGCCAGCCTCCTCCTCGGCGAGCTCGACCCCGCGGATGAACGCCGAGCAGACGTGCTGCACGAAGTCGATGCGCACCATCCGATCGACCGGGCTGGTCGTCACCGCGCCGATGCCCTTGGCCCCGGTGACCACCGCGTACGCGTTGGCGGGACGGATCTGCTGGCGCAGCAGGTAGCCGAGGGTCTCGAGGATCTCGCGGCGCAGGACCGGGCTGGCGTCGCCGTGATAGCGACCGAGGAGGTACGTGGAGATCCGCGCCTCCGAGTGCGAGCCGGCCGGCGTGTTGTGCGGCATCACGAACGGGGTCACGCCGTGCGAGCCGACCAGATCGAGCTGATCAGGATGGTCGCCGGGGTGCGGCTGCATCGCGCCCCAGAACCGGGCCAGGCCGTTGCAGAACCCGAGGTACTCGGGCTTCTTGACCCGCGGCCACAACGCCTCGGACGCGATGCAGGTCCAGTGCTCCTCGCCGTAGAGGAAGCCGCCCACGAAGAAGTCGTACCAGCCAACCAGCCAGTCGAGCCCGCGCTCGGCGGCGGTCGCGTAGCGCTCGTCGCCGGTCACCACGTACATGCGGGCGAGCGCCAGCGCGGCCTCGCCCGAGAAGTAGAGCAACATCGTCTTGTCGTCGGCGATCTTGGTCGGGACCTTGTAGAGATGGCGGAAGCTGCCGTCGGGGCGCTGCATCCACAGCATCCAGGCCGACAGCTTGGTCGCCAGCGGCAGGTAGCGGGTGTCGCCGGTCGCACGCTGGTACTCGGCGAGCGCGACCACGCCGAGCGCGGTCGAGCCCAGGTTGGCGGTCTGCTCGCCGCGATCGACCACGCACGCGAACGGGGTCCCGTCGGGCAAGGTCCCGGTGCAGCCGCCGGCCTCGACCAGCTCGTTCAGGTGCGCGAACGCGCGCTCGATCGGCTCGCGCAGCCACGGCTCCTTGGTGATCCGGTAGACCTCGGCGAGGAAGTAGGTGGTGCCGGCGTGGCGCGGCAGGCTGTACGGGCCCGGCCGCAGCGGATCGGAGGCCTGGCCGTTGGTCAGGTTGGTCTCGTAGACGTAGCGACCGTTGCGGCCGAGGTGATCGACCAGGTAGCGCGCGCCGGTCAGCGCGGCGGCGCGCAGGTTGTCGGCCGTCGGAGCCGGTCCGGCCGGCATGCCGCGCACCAGCGGCAGGATGCCCTCGTCGTCGGAGGTCACGAACGCCTCGGTGCGGAACCGAAAGTAGCGCTTGCGGGCTGCCTTCCAGACCGGCGCGGTCATCGCGGCGCGGGCCGCCAGCATGGTGTCGGTCGGGGCGACCTCGAGGCCCATGCCGACCTCGGGCATGAGCGTCGTGAGCGGCTTCTTGGCGAGCAGCCCGTTCAGGAACATCTCGTCGGGCATGAGCAGGTGGTGGGCGGGGCCGGACGCGGTGTCGACGGTGGCGCCGACGCCGTCGAGCCCCGGGTGCAGCGCGACCAGCTGCAGGATCGGGTGGTCGAGCTCGATCGGCCCGCGGCCGACCACGAGGTCGACCTTGAGCCGGACCTGGGCGCGCGCCTCGGCGCCGAGCGCCTTGACCGCCGGGTCGCGATCCATCAGCTGGGTCACGACCAGGACCGCCGCGCGGATCGTCTGGCCGTAGCCGTCGAGGCGCGCGACCTGGCGGCCATCGAGGAACAGCGAGACCACCACCGGACCGTCGGCGGGCAGCCGCCGGCCCAGCTCGGGGTGGTCGACCGGCTGCCGGCTGGCCACGCCGCCGATGAGCGCCGACTGCAGGTTGGTGATGACCGCCTGGCGCGCGCCGGCCGACAGCGGCGGCGGGACGTCGATGCGCCAGGTCTGGTAGACCCAGGTCACCAGCGCGAGGAAGCACAGGCCGGGCAGCGTCCACACCGCCAGCAGCGCCAGCGCCCGCCGGCTCACGCCGCGCTCGCCCGGGTCGGGCCCGGCCACAGCGGCGCCAGGCCGAACGAACGCCGGCCGGCGCGGGTCATCGACCACTTGAGCTGCAGGATCGGCAAGGTCGCCGCGAACTGCACGATGAACGCGGTCGACAGCACGGTCGACGTGGCGGCCGCCTTGCCGAACGCGCCGTACACCCCCGACAGGTACGCGGCGGTCGTGAGCAGCACGACGATCATGCCGACCGTCCACAGCAGCATCGCGACCCCGCCGGCGATCGTCACCCACCAGCCGGCGCGGCGGCCGACCAGGGTCCCGATCATCATCACGATCGCGGCGGCCGGCAGGATGTAGAGCACGCCGCGGGCCCAGCCGAACCGGTTCTGCACCAGGGTGGCGAACGCGTAGACGTAGCCGATCGCCGACAGCAGATCGAAGCCGGCGTAGAGGAAGCGGCGCGGGTCGTCGCGCCAGCCGGGCCGCCCGCCGGGCTCGAGCTGGTCGGCGCGCGCGAGCGCGGCGCGCCCCGGTGGCGACGCTGCCGGGCGGGGTTTCGCGGTGGGAGACTTCGCCGCGCGGGATCCCTTCTTGGCCATCGGGCAGGACCATACCGGATCGCGCCGGCGGATCGGCGCGGCGGGCTACGGCACGGTCAGCGCGTAGCCGCCGGTGGCGCCGCGATAGCCGAGCACCTCGACCGTGCCGCCGGCGGGGACCGCGACTTGCTCGCGGTCGCTGGAGCCGGCCGAGGTCCCGACCTGGACGCCGGCGCGGTCGTAGGCGGCGAGGTCGAGATCGCCGTCCGCGTGGCGGAAGTCGATGCGGACCGTGCCCGCGGTCGAGATCCGGAACCAGTCGCGGTCGCCGGCGCACACCCGCAGCTCGCCGTGGCTGCCGGCGGCCAGCGTCACCGCGGCGGTGCGGCTGTCGTTGGGCTCGTGGCGGTCGGTGCACGGCGGCTCGGACCCGTCGAGCCCGCAGTACGCGCTCGCCTCGGTCGGCGCGATCTCGTCGCTCGCCACCGCGCGCTGGGCGCACGCCTCGTCCTCGGTCCACGGCTGCCACGCTGCGGCCTGCCCCATCGCCTGCGCCCGCGCCGCCCACTGGGCGTAGCCGTCCGGGTGGCTCATGAACACGCTCGGCGGCGCGCAGGTCCCGGCCGCCGCGGCGGCGGCCAGCTCGGCGCGCGCCTCGGCCATCACGACCTCGTACATCGCCGCGGTGGTCGAGTTCCAGCAGCAGGTCCTGGACCTCGGGTAGGTCAGCTCGGCCAGCACGTAGTCCTCGAGCACGCGATGCCGGCGATCGACCTCGGCCGGGCTGGTGCCCGCGGTCCGCGCCTCGAGATCGTAGAGCTCCTCGAACGCGTGTTCGCGCCGCTCGCGCGCCGAGCACGACGCCGGGTAGTTGCGCAGGTGGCGGCGGGCGTCCTCGATCTGCGCGAGCAGCTCGAGCTTCTGCTGCGCCGGCGCGACCTGGCCGAGCAGCTGACCGAACCGAGCCGGCCGGGCCCCGATCCGGGCGAGGTCGGTCGAGTTGATCCAGTGGGCCTCGTCGCCGCGCATCCAGGTGTTGGTCCAGTAGCCGCCGACGTTCTTGGTCACCCGCCACCGCTTGAGACCGCCGCCGAGGCGGGCGTAGGCATCGCCGGCGTCGTTGCGCCCGACCCCGCCGGTGTAGTCGCTGGTGAAGTAGCTCTTCGACGCGACGCCGCTCTCGCGCTTGCCCTGCCGGCGCGGCATCGAGCCCGAGATCATGACGACGTCGAGGTTGCCCTCGCCGATCGGCACGACCTCCTTCACCACCAGGGTGTGGCCGATGCCGTTGCGCTGCCAGCGCTCGACCAGGGTGTCGCCGGGGCGGACCGCCTCGGGCACGAGGTTGTAGGTGTTGGCGCTGTCGGCGAGGTTCATCGAGCCGAGGTAGTTGAGCGCCATCACCGTGAAGTAGGCGGCGCGCTTGTTGAGGTGGATCTCGTCGAGGTAGGCGCCGAACGGTGCTCCGGCCAGCGCCGGCTGGCGGTCGTCACCGCCGGCGACGCGCTTGCCGCGCAGGGCCGCATCGGACGGCCACCGGGCCTGCCACTCGGCGGGCGGCAGCCGCGACTGGTCGGGGTACTTGATCGCGAACTCGGGCGACGCGGCATAGCGACCGGCCGCGGTGCGAACACCGTTGTGGCCGAAGAAGACCCGCTTGCCGGTGCTGTCGACCGACTCCATGAAGAACGGCAGGTCGTGCCAGGCCGCGAACGCGATGCGCAGGAAGATCGACATCTCCGCGCACTCGAGCGAGGGCGACGCCAGGGTCTTGCCCCACGGCGTGGTCAGGATGATCGTCTGCGAGTAGCCGTCGGCCGATGGCGTCCACGCCAGCGCCGCGAGCCACGCGGCGTACTTCTGGTCCCAGGTCAGGCCCGAGCTCGCGGCCCAGGCCAGGCCGGCGGCGCGCGCGGCCGGGGTCTCGGTGTCCTCCCAGGCGTTGCGCGCGGTCCAGACCTGGGTCCGGCTGGTGTCGGTCGCGACCAGGAGGCCCTTGCGGTGCTCGCTGTCGTCCTTGCCCGGCGCCGGCACCGGCTCGAGCGGCCCGTCCATGCCCCACTCGGCGTCGACGTCGCGCGCGAGGTCATCGTCCGGGTCGGTGCAGGCGGCGCCCAGTGACAACGCCAACATGACAATGATTCCGCGCTTCCCCATGGTCGGACCATTCAGCACGAAGCATGCCGCCCCACGTTCCCCTGCTTTCGCCCACATGCGGCCCGCCACGTCCGGCGTCGGGACGCCCTGGCTACTCCGGTGGTCGGTCGCGCAGTCCCCAGATCTGCCGTTCGGGGCCGGCGATCGCTCTGCTATCGTTGGAGCCATGGACGAGGCGCCCCGCTCCCTGCACCGCGAGGCGCTGCCGCCCCGGTCGCGCAACGGGATCTATGGACCGATCGCCGCGATGGCGACGGTCATGATGATGAGCATCGCGAGCCTGGCGATCGTGGTGGCGCCCCAGGCGCGCCGCGAGCGCGCCCGCGAGCACCGGATCGAGGCGGTGCGGGTCGTCGGCCCGCGTCGGGCCGCGCCGGTGGTGGCGCCGCGCAGCGACGCACTGTGCCGCGGTCCGGTCTATCGCGCCGGCCCCGACGGCACCGCCGAGATGGTCTACGAAGTCTGCGCCGGCGCGCCGCTGCCGCGCGTCATCCTCCGCGACTGAGCCGGCCGAGCAGCGCGGCTCGGGCCCGGCCCGCGCCGGTCAGCACGGCGGCCGGGGCGTGGTGTCCGCCGGGGCCGCGCTCGGCAAGATCTGACGCAGGTACTCGTACTCGTCGGCGCAGAAGCGGGCCGGGCCCTGCCCGCCCAGGATCGCGCGCTCGACGAACGGCCGATCGCCGCCGCCGTCCATCAGCCGGTTGGGTTCGTCGCCGATGTTGTGGAAGCCATCGCCGAACGGGTTGGCCAGGCCGAGGCTGTGGCCGATCTCGTGGGCGAGCGTGCCGCCGATCAGCGAGCCGATCGACCACACCGCGCACGCGATGCGTCCGGGCCGATCGTCGGCTGGACACGCGTCGCCGCTGATCGCCGGCAGGCCGCGCGCGAGATCGGCGCCGATCACGATGTCGCCGCGATCGGGCCGGAACGGATCGAACAGCTGATCGAACAGGGCATCCGCGCCCGGCAGCGAGTCGCCCCGGCTCGGGTGCAGCGAGAAGCCCATCAGCGACTCGATGAAGACCCCGCCGTAGCCGGGGTAGCCGTCCTGCTGGGTCATCGCGTTGACGCCGCCGAGGCGGTCGTAGAGCCGGAGGTTGCCGGTGTCCTTGCCGGGCGAGTTGTCGTAGCCGAACAGCCCCATGCCGTTGAGGTCGGGGCCGTGGATCTCGACCTGGGAGAACAGCGCGAAGTCGGTCGGCCGCTCGGTGCGGAACTCGATGTTCACCGCCGGATAGGCGCCGCGCACGACCTCGAGGACCCGGGCCCGGACCTGCTGATCGACCGCGCGCAGGCCGAACACCCGCAGGCTCTCGACGTACGACGGCCGGAAGTCGAGATACACGATCTGCTTGATCGGCGCGATCCCGAGCGTGACCGTGGTGGCCGGCCCGGTGACGGTATCGCCCTGGTAGGTGACGATCGGGCGGATCGTGCCGCGGAAGGTGCCGGTCACCGCGCGCAGATCGACCTGCTGGCCGAGCGCGTCGTTGGTGTTGACGACGTAGCGGACCCGATCGCCGCTCTCGAACTCGGGGATGAGCTCGAGATCGACCGCGGCGCCCTGGGGCGCGCCGGTCGGCGTGAAGGTGCCGACCAGCCGGATCTCGGTCGACGCCCCGGCCTCGCCGCCGACGAACCCGCCACCCTCGACCACGACGTACTGGCCGAGGCTGGCCGCCGGCGGCGTCAGCTGAAAGATCTGGGCGCTGACCAGGTCGTACTCGGCGGCGCGGGCCGCGGTCGCCAAGGTCGACCCGCCGGCGTGGCGGTTCTCGATCACGACCTGGCCGCGGAAGTGGCCCTCGCGGATGCCGGCGATCGCCGGGACGAAGCGGAAGCGGGCCTCCTCGCGCGAGAACGGCGCGGCCGGGGTCAGGACCACGGTCTCGGCGCCGACCGGGGCGCAGGTCGGTCCGGTGGCCGGCTGGAAGCAGCCGGTGACCACCGCGACCGACTGGCCCTCGGCGCCGCCCAGCAGGAAGCCACGGCCGTTGACGACCACCTCGTCGTTGACGAACAGGAGGCCCCCGGTCTGCAGCGACCCGAGTTCGGGCTGGAGCTCGGCGGCGACGTCGAGCGTCACCGCCAGCGGCGCCGACCGGTAGGTCTCGCCGTCGACCGTCGACACCACCTCGAGCACCGCCTCGCCGCGGAACTCGACCTCGCCTGCGCCCGCGCCGAACCCGGCGATCGTGCCGGCGTCGACCGCCGCGGTCATGTGGTCGTAGTCGACGAACTCGGCCACCACCGCGACGTCGACCGCGCGTCCGGCGGCGGTGCCGGTCAGGCGGACCGTGCTCGCGCCCCAGGGCGCGTCGACGAACGAGTCGCCGCCGAGGGCGAGGCTGGTGCCGGTGACGACCACCCCGGGATCGAGCGAGGTCAGCGCCAGGCCTTCGAGCCCGACGTCGGCCGGGTTCGACGACGCGCACGCGGCCATCATCAGCGCGCCCAGCGCGAGCGTGGGGCGTCCGGTCACGGGACCTCGATCCGGATGTCATACCGGTTGGCCGAGCCATCCCAGCCGCGCACGACCACGTAGTACGTGCACAGCATCGTGCAGGCCGCCGGTGCGGTGAACCTGAAGCGCTCGTTGGAGTCGCCGCTCTGGCCGTTGCCGAGCTGGCAGCTGGCCAACATGCCCGGCGCGCACGGCGTGAGGTCGACGCCGGCGCTGTCGTAGAGGTGGATGTCGAGATCCTGGGCCGCGCTGGCCTGCGCGAAGGTCAGGTCGACCACCAGCGGCTCGCCGGCGTACATGAACACCCGGTACCAGTCGTCGTCGCCCGCGCAGATCTGGTTGCCGGTCGACACGAAGGTCGGCTCGGGCGGGTACGTGATGCCCCGGGCCTGGGTCGCGCTGTCGTCCGGCTCACGCGCGTCGTCGAGGCACGCCATCGCGCACGAGCCGGCGGTCCGGGTGTAGGTCAGGCGGTAGTCGTTGTCGACGCCGGTGCCCCACGCATAGACCCGCACGTAGTAGGTGCCGGGGGTCAGACACTGCCCGACGGTCTCCATCGAGGTGGTGCCGGTGGCCGACTGCAGCCGGATGCCGGTCGCGTCGTACAGGCCGAGCTCGAGGTCGGAGGCGGCCCCGCCGACCAGCGCGAAGCTGGCGGTGGCATCGGCGGTGATCACGACGCGGTACCAATCCTCGTCGTCGTTGGACGCGTCGAGCAGCGGGCACGAGGTCGCGTCGAGCGGGCCCGGGTTGATCGGCGGACGGGCCAGCGCCTGGGTGCGGCTGTCGTTGTCCTCGTACAGGTCGTCCTGGCAGGCCGGGGCCGCGGCGCACGAGCCCGAGTTCGGCGTGCACTGGCGCGCCATGGCGCCGTTGACCGAGACCACCGCGGACGGCGAGCAGGTGTAGTTGGCCGGGCAGTCGGCCGCGGCCGCGCACGAGCGCAGGCAGCTGAGGGTCTGGCCAACCATCACGCAGTTGTCGTCGGCGTCGCCGCACTGGACGTCGGCCGAGCAGCTCGCGCACACGCCGAGGTTGCCGGCGCCGCCCGGGTTGGTGACCGTCATCTGGTAGGCGCCGGTGAGGGGCGCGATGGTCTCGTGGTCGCACGAGCCGGCGGGGTCGTCGTCGTCGCCGGCGATGATCACGTAGTAGAGCCGGGCGGTGGAGCCCTGCGGCATCGCGGCGACCGGATTGGGCACGTCGGCGGCCCAGGTGCCGGTGCGCATGTTGCCGTCGATCAGGAGCATGTTCGCGTGCTGCATCGCGCCGAGATCGATCGGCGTCGCCGGCGGCGTGGTGGCGTAGTAGAGGATCGGCGGCGAGGCCAGGCCGCGGTCGTCGCTGATGGCAGCGTCGATGGTCAGGTCGACGACCTGCGACGCGTTCATCGCGGTGTGCGTGATCACCGGCGCGTCGCCCGGGCAGTTCGCCACCGGCGGCTTGCGCAGCACCACCAGGTAGTTCTTGCGGACCGGGAGGTTGTCGCCGTCGTCGGCTGACAGGGTCAGCCGGTACCGGCTCTCGGCGTCGATCTGGGCGCGGGTCGGACACCAGCGCCAGGTGCCGCCGAGGCCGCTGGTCTGCTCGAGGACCGCGCCGTCGATCACCGGGTCGTCCTGCTCGAGGTGGACGTTGACCGTGTCCTGGTCCTCGATGACGATCTCGAGGTCGAGGCACGGGCGCTGCCCGAGATCGAGCGTGGTGCCGGGGCCGAGCGGCTGCCGGAACACCGGGGTGGTCGAGTCGCCGACCGCCGACCGGACCTCGATCGTGACCGGAAGGGTCGCGGTGCCGTCGCCGTCGGAGACCGTGAAGTCGAAGTGCCAGACGCCGACATCGGCGGCCAGCGGGCGCCAGCGGAACATGGCGGTCGAGGCCGGGGTCGGGTTGATCGACGCGCGGTCGCCGAGGTCAGGCACATCGGCGGTGTACGCGTAGTCGAGATCGTCGCCGTCGGGATCGTTGCCGCGGATCTCGATGACGACCTCGTCGCCGACCGCGACCAGCTGGTCCGACACATCCTCGACCGTGGGTGGGGCGCCGCCCCCGCAGGCTACAACAGTAGCCACCAGCAGAGACAAACAGGTCGGGATCCAGGCGCTACGACAACCGCCGAGAAGCATGCGATTTCCTCCAGTTGGGGAGGGTAACCCGTCCCCGCACGGACCCGTCCACGCAACGTTCGGGCCATTCACTGGGCGTGCGCCGGAGCACGACCTACCCACGGTGACACCTCGGGTGATGTGGTCACAGGGGCTGTGATTCGTTCGAATCCCACCCCCCCTTTCGATCGGTCGGCCGCGGCCCGGAGGCCGCGCCCGATCTGTACGGAACCAGCGCCGCTCCGCTTCGCGCGGGTCAGGCGCCCGCGAGAGCGGCGAGCGCGGCGAAGTCGTCGCTGACCGCGTAGTGGACCAGCTCGCGGACGATCGGCACGGACATGCCCTGGACCAGCTCGGTCGCGCCGGCTCGCAGGAGCAGCACGCGCAGCGGGGCCGCGGCGCCGCCGGCGGCGAGCAATCCGGCCCGCATCGAGGCCAGCTCGAGATCGTGCGCGAGCTGCCGATGGTCGAACTGCGCCGGGCTGACCCCGAGCGCGAACGGGCGCAGCTCGTTCATGAGGCCGGTCGGGATCAGGCGCTTCAGGCGCTGCTGCTGGGCGATCACCTGGTCAGCGTCGACGGCCAGGTACGGCAGATCGGGCTGGAACAGGCGCAGGAGCGCGACTACCAGCACGCCGAGCTCGTCCACCGACAGCCGGGCCGGGATCGCGAGCTGGGCGTGGGCCAGGCGCAGGGCGCCGGCCGCCCCGAAGCGGACCGCGGCCAGCTGGTTGGGATCGGCGATCTGGCTGCCGAGCACGAGCGACAGCGGGCTGGTCGGCTCGGCGACCATCGCGAACGGCTGGCGCGTCGACACGTACACGTCGAGCTCGCCGAGCCCCAGGCTCTCGGCGACCTCCTGGGCGGCCGCGGCCACCGCGCTGTCGCGCGCGCGAACCCGATCGCCACGGGTGACGCCATACGGACGCAGGTCGATCCCGACGTGCTTGGCGACCCGGTCGCCGAGCAGGAGGAACATCTGGCGCAGCTCCGAGGTCACGGAGGGCGGCCACAGCAGCTCGTCGGCCTCGGGCCGGATCAGCGCGGACAGATCGGCGGGCGCGACCGCCAGCGCGTCGCCCGGATCGGCCCCGAGCAGCCGCGCGACGTCGTCGGCGGCGCGGGTGACCGCGCCCTGGCCGGGGACGCCGGCGTCGTGGCGGGCCCGCGCGATGCGCGCGATCACCTTGAACGCGTTGCCGTCCTGGCCGCTGCCGATCCGCTGCCGCATCGCGGTCGCGACCAGGCCCAGGTGGACCCGGATCGACGCGGTGTCGCCGGCGTCCTGGTAGAACTTGATCAGCGCCGACAGCGCGAGGTCGCTGTCGGGTGCGGCGTCGACCGCGAGCTGGTACGCGCGCTCGGCGCGGCGGCGATCGCCGAAGCCCTCGGTGAAGATGGTGCCGACCCGATGCAGGTGGGCGACCTTGCGCGCAGGCACGGTCTCGTTCTTGACCAGCCGCTCGCAGGCGCCGAGCGCCATCTTCCACTGGCCGGTGGCGATGCCGAGGTCGGCCATGCGCGCGAGCGCCGCCTCGTCGTCGGGCTCGTACGACAGGACCCGCTGGAACGCCTTGAGCGCCTCGTGGGCGTCGGGGAGCCGCTCGGCGAAGATCACGCCGAGGCGGAAGAAGATGTTGCGGAGAACCTCGGGGTCGCGCTCGAGGCGGACCCGCTGGCGCAGGGCCTCGGCGCACTCGGCCCACGCGCCCTGCTCCCATGCGATGTCGGACAGCGCGGCGATCGCGCGCTGATCGGTCGGCGACGCCTCGGCGATCGCGCGGTAGTGCCGCTTGGCCCGCTCGCGATCCTCGAGCATGTTGCGGGCGAGCTCGGCGATCGCGCGGTGGAGCGCGATCTGCTCGGCGGCGTCGGCCTCGACCTCGAGCCGCTGCTCGAGCAAGGTCGCGAGCGCGTCGTGCTCGCCCTGCTCGTCGAGCAGCAGGCGCAGGCGGATGAAGGCGTCGACGTGACGCGGGTCGGCCGCGAGCGCCGCGCGCAGGCAGTCGGCAGCGCGCTCGCCGGCGAGCGCCTTGTCCATCAGGGCGACGCCGGCCAGGTGGTACAGCCGCGCGCGCTGCGGCGCGTCGTGGGCGACCCCGACGTCGGCCTCGCGGCGGGCGGCGTCGGCGAAGTCGATCCACAGCTGGCCGCGCAGCGCGGCGTCACGCCAGCCCTCGAGCGCGGCGAAGTAGCCCCCGCGCAAGGCGTCGGCGGCCTTGAAGTGTGCGATCGCCTCGTCGAGCCGGCCCAGATCGGTCAGGGTCTCGCCGCCGCGGGTGAGGAACGCGCTGCGGGTGCGCGGGTCGGTGAAGTAGCCGGCGATCGCGTCCTCGAGCACGACCAGCTCGGCCGAGCTACCGGCGCGGCGGACCAGCGACTCGAGGTGGAACAGCGCGCGGCGGGACCGCGGGGCGCGGTCGACCACCGCCTGGTAGGCGGCGCGCAGCTCATCGTCGCTGGCCTCGAGCTGCTCGAGCAGGCCGGCCCGGTCGAGCGCGAGCGCGACCGCGTCGTCGCCGCCGCCGTGGGGGTCGCCGGTGCCCGGCTCGGGCGCCGGCAGCGCGGCGATCTGGCGCTCGCGCAGCTGGGCCAGGTCGGCCCAGCGGCCGTCGGCCGCGTAGGCACGCTCGAGCACGCGCAGCACCGCATGGCGCTCGGGCGCGGCGGTCGCCGCCGACTCGAACGCGATCAGCGCCGAGGTCGGGTCGTCGCGGAGGTCGCGGTCGATGCGGCCGAGCGCCTCGTAGGCGTCGGCCAGGGCCTGGTTGTCGCCGGTGTCCTCGGCGTTGCGCAGGTCGGCGAGCGCGAGCGACGCGATCGGCCCCGGCTCGCGCACCGCGCTGGCGACCCGGGCCAGCGGCTCGGCCGCGAGCGGATCTTGCGGGCGGATCTCGAGCGCCTTGCCGTACAGCGCGAGCGCGCTGACCGAGTCGTGCTGGGCGGCGGCCTGATCGCCATCGCGCACCAGGCGCGCGAACGCGTCGGCGCCGGTGCCGACCGCGGAGCGTCCGGCGCGCGAGGACGGCGGGCCGGCGTCGCCCTGGCGCCGGCGGGCCGCGCCGAGCAGGTCGGCGACGAAGCCGAGCTCGGGGTGATCGTCGGCGAGCTGCGCCAGCAGCGACACCGCCTGGGCCGGGTTGTCGACCTTGTCGAGATACAGGCCAGCGGCGCGATAGCGGGCGAGCGCGGCCTGCAGCGGGACCCGGGGCCCGACCGCGGTCGCGTATTCCTCGAGCGCGAGCGCGGCGTCGCCCCAGCGACCCGCGCGGGCGGCCAGCGTGAGCTGGGTGGCCAGGCGGCGCGGGTCCTCGCCGGGGAGCTCGCGCAGGATCTCGTCGGCGCGGGCCCAGTCGGGGGCCTCGCCGCCGACCGCGGCGCGCGCCCGCAGGACCACCAGGCTGCCGGCGGCGGCCGGCGGCTGCGACGGCTGCGCGCGGGCCAGGCTCTCGGTCACCAGCTGGGGATCGCCGAGGGCGGCGCCCAGCGCGGTGGACAGGGTGATCGCACGGGCGTGGGCACGCTCGAGGTCACCCTCGACGTCGACCACGCGGGCCCACCCGAGCAGCGCCGCCGAGATCGTGTCGGGCTGCTCGGGATCCGCGGCGCGATCGAGCGCCGCCGCCGCCTTGGCCGCCCACAGGCGCGGGTCGATCTGCGCGTCCTCGCGGACCGCGACCTGCTGATAGATGCCGGTGGCCGCCGCGGGCTGACCGATCGCGGCGAGCACCTCGGCCCACGCGTCGGCGGCGGCCGGGCTGGCGATCGCGGCCGGATCGCCGGCCAGCGCGACCGCCTCGTCGGCGAGCCCGCCGGCGACGAACAGGGCCGCGGCGCGCACGCGGTCGTGCTCGCCGGCGGCGCCCTCGATCGCGCGGGTGGCGAGCAGGCGGGCGGCGGCGCCGGCGTCGCCGGCGACCAGCCAGCGGTCGGTCAGCGCGGCCGCCGCATGATCGTCGGTCGGCTCGGCGGCGAGCGCGGCCGCGTACAGCGCGAGCGACGGGTCGGCGGCCCCGCCGCGGTCGGGGCTGGTCGGCGCCATCCGCGCCGCGGCCCACAGCGCGACCCGGCGCCGCAGGACCGGGTCGGCCCCGTGCTCGGCGATCGCGAGCGCCGCCGGCGACGGATCGCCGTGGGTGATCGCGTCCTCGGCGACCGCGGCCTGGACCAGCGGATCGGCCGACGCGACGCTGGCGGCGGCGACGATCGCCGACCGCGAGGGATGGTCGGCCGGCGCCTGCGCGGGCGCCGGCAGCAGCTGGGCCGAGCGCACGGCCAGCGCCGCGGACACCGCCGGGTCGGCGACGCCGCCAGCCAGCGCGCCCGCGACCATGCCCCAGTCGGCGCGCTCGGCGACCCGCAGGCCGCCGAACCACGGCGCGCGAGCGGCCGCGTCGCTGCCGACCGCCGCGTCGAACACCTGGCGGGCCCGGACCCGATCGCCGGCGCGCTCGAAGAGATGACCGCGGGCGACCAGGGCCGCGGCGCGCAGGCTGGGATCGGCCAGCACGCCGGCCAGCTTGTCGAGCGACTCGCCGAGCTCGTCGGCGCGACCGTCGAGGAACGCGAGTTCGAGCTGGGCCAGCTGGGCGCGGACGTCGCCGCCGGCCTGGTCGAGCAGCTCGCCGACCGCGACCCGGGCGAGATCCTGCTCGCCGGCCGCCATCAGGAGATCGACCCGGTGCAGCGCGAGCGCGCGCCGCTCGAGCGGGCCGGCGATGTCGAGCTCGGCGTCGAGGTAGCGGGTGGCATCGGACAGGTCGCCGACGCCACGGGCGATACGGCGCAGGCCGCGCAGCGCCGCCGACGCGCGCGGATCGGCGAGCAGCGCGGACTCGTAGCTGGCGCGCGCACGATCGGCGTCCCCCAGCCGCTCGTACAGCCGGCCGGCCTCGATCCGCAGAGTGACCACCTGGGCCGGCTCGTCGATCAGCTCGAGCTCGCGCTCGAGCGCGAGGATCGCGCGCGCCGCGTCCTCGAGCGGATCGCTGGCGCCGGTGCCGGGCGTGCCGAGCGGATCGACCTGCTCGGGCAGCTGCAGCGCTTCGAGATCGAGCGCGGGCAGCTCGTCGCCGAAGACCGGCGGGGGCAGCTCGGGCGCCGGGTCGACCACCGGCGGCGCTGGCGCCGGCTCGGGCGCGGCGGCCTCGCCGACCGGCGGCGCGACCGCGGTCGGCGCGGTCGGCGTGACGGCCGGGGTCGCACCGGCGATCGGCGGCCGCGTGGGCGCGCGGCCCCGCGCCAGGGGCGGCGGTGGCAGCCCGATCTGGGTGCGTCCGCTGGCGGTCTCGCCAAACGCGCCATCCGCCGATGCGCTGACCGGATCAGGAACTGCCTGGGGCGCGTCGAGCGCGGGCGCGTCGAGCGCGGGCGTCGAGGCCCGCGCGCCGGGCGGGGGGCCCGGCGGCGCGGTGCGGGGCCGCAGGCGCGTGCGGGTCAGGGTGGCCGGGTCGCGGGCCACCGACTCGGCGAGCACGATGGACGACTCGTCGAGCACGAGCTCCAACCCGACATCGTCGGGGGCCGCATCGTCGGGCGCCACGGTCATCGTGGGCGGGGCCGGCGGCGCGGGAGGGGCGGTCTCGGCCCGGGGCGGCGTGGCCGCGGTCGGCGCCGGATCCGGGCGTCGCAACGGGCCAGTCGGGGGCGCGGCCGCGGTCGCCTCGAGATCCCCGAAGATGTCATCGTCGTCGTCGTCGTCGAACGCGTTGGCCGGCGCCGGCACGCGTGCCGGCGGCGGCGCGACCGCGGCGATCGAGATCCGGGCGACGTTGGCCATGCTCGGCGACACCGTCACCGCGGCGGGCACCGCGCTCGCCTGCCGATCGGGCGGCTCGTCGAAGCCCGACATCGAGTCCTCGAGATCGCCGGACACCGTGGGCGATGCCGACGACGACGGATCGGCCTCGTCGGCGTCGAGCTCGATCTCGTTCTCGCCCGGGCGCAGCTCGGAGGCCGGGCGCCGGACGACGTGCCGGGTGAGCTGCTTGCCGGCGACCGACGGGGTCGAGCCAGTGACGTCGTCTTCGTCGCCGCCGATCTCGATGTCGTCGTAGGGATCGTCCTCGACCAGCGGCGGGGGCGCCGCGGCCGGGAACGGGAACGACCCGCGCAGGCCATCCTGGCGACCGGCGAGCCGTTCGATCTCGCGCACGTCGGCGACCCGGGTCGACTCGGCGCCGAAGTCGCCCTCGCTCTCGCGCTTGCCGCGGCCGGTCGGCGCCGCGCGCACGCGCCCGCCGTCGGACCCGCGCGCCAGCTTCTCGATCTCGCGGATGTCGGCGACCCGGGTCGACTCGGCCCCGAACTCGCCCTCGCTCTCCCGCTTGCCCCGGGATGGGGCCAGCACCGGAGATTGCGCGCCGCGCCGGACGATCGACGGCCCGCGCACGGCCGGCTTCTCGGCCGCGCGCACCGACGCCAGCAGCCCGTCGTCCGGCGATAGCACCCGCGTGCGATTGACCTTGTCGAAGGTGTCGTCGGACGGATCCTGCCCGTCGAACGAGTCGGGACCGGTCTCGGGCTTCGGGCGGCCGCGGCCGCGGTCCATCGACCGATCCGCTTGGAGCAGCTCGGCCGGGACCTGGGCGACCCGGGTGGCGTCGCTCTGCGACGGCCCGAACCCGTCGTCACCAAAGCCGCCGAACGGATCGTCGCTGTCGTCGACTTCCGGCTCGGGCCCGGGCATGTGGGTCGCGCCGGGACGGACCGCCGAGGTGAACACCTCGTCGTCGTCGAAGCCGACCGGCTCGATCATCGGGTTGTCCGAGACCTCCTGCAGCGACGGCAGTGGCGCCGGCTGGCCGAGCAGCGAGCCGAGCGCCTCCGGCGGGCCGTCGAAGCCCAGATCGGAGAAGTCGGTCTCGGCGTCGGCGAGCGGCTGACCCGGTAGCTTGCGAGCGGGGGCCGGCTTGGCCGGAGGTGGCGCCGGTGCGCGACCAAAGACGGTCCTGGGGGCCTCCTTGGCCGGGATCACTTTGGGCGGGCGCGGCACCGGGGTCACGAACCGCGGCGGCGACGCCGGTGGCGGGCTGGCCTTGGCGGTCGGCCGCCCCGACAACATCGCCTGGGGCACCGGGCCCGACAGCGGGATCGCCCCGGTGACGTCTTCATCGGGATCGACCCCGGATGCCTCGAGCGCGGCCAGACTCGCCTTCAGTCCCTCGTCCTCGTGCAGGGCGTCGAACGTGCGGTCCCACGCCTCGAGCTCGTTGCGGAGATCGTCTCCGGGCAGGAGGCCGGGACCATCCACACCACTGTCGTCCGGGCTGTCTCCGCCCGGCTTGGTGCCACCAGGGGACGTCATTTAGCGACTCCGAGCGCGAGCTGGCGTTGCCGGCGCAGCTCGAGATGTTCGGCCGAGACCGACCACGCGGTCAGGTCGAGGGCCCCGGGATCGGTGGCGACGTCGCGACCGCCGCGGCCGACGTCCATCGCGCCCAGGACGACGCCGAGGTCGCCCGCGAACAGCAGGCCGGCGCGCTGGCTCGCGGCGGCCACCGCCCGCCGCCAGCCGGCGACGTCGCGGATCTCGAGCAGCCGTGCGCCGAGGGCCTGGATCGCCTTCTTGTCGCGGCGGGCCAGGTGCTTGGCGACCAGCCGGGTACGCTCGGCCACGTTGGCATCGTCGCCGGCGACCAGCTCGGCGAGCGCCGCTGGCACCGGCAGCTCCGCGGCGCGGACCGCCGCGACCAGGTACCAGCCGATCTCGGCATCCTTGAGATCGATCAGCGTGCCGGTGCGGTCGGCCGCGAGCCAGGCGGCGCGACCGAGCTGGAACCGGGCCAGCGCGGTGGTCCCGGCGGCGACGTCGCCGCCGATGCACAGGACCGAGCTCTCGCCCGAGAGCACGCGGGCGGTGCCGGCGCGGGCCTCGCTCACGTAGAGCTCGCAGTTGTCGACGGTCAGGCTGGCCAGCGCGGCGGCCAGGCCCTCGTACTTCTTGAGGGCGCCCTGCCCCAGCGCCTTGAGCGCGACCTTGTCGCCACGGCCGAAGCCGAGCTTGGCTGGATCGACGCCGACCGCGGCGGTCACCGCTGGCGTGGCCAGCCGCCAGAGATCGCCGAGCACGCCGCCGCCCCCGGGCGCGCGCAGCGCGTTGCGCGCGCCCGCGTCGAGCAGGTGACGCGACGGCGGCGAGGCCGGCGGGGCCCGACCGGCCGCCAGCACCGCGCGCTGCTCGGCGGTGGGCGCCGACAGCGCCTCGAGCGCCGCCAGCGCGAGCCACTGCCCGTCCCGATCGCCGAGCCAGGCGAACGCCTGGGCCAGCCGGTCGTAGATGACGATCGCGCCGGCGACGTCGGGCGAGCGCCCGAGCGCGGCGCGCAGGTCCGCGATGCCGCGCGCGAGCACCTCGGCGCCGGCCGCCGGCCGCTCGGCACGGGCCAGCTCGGCCAGCTCGCGGAGCAGCTCCAGGTTGAGCGGGTCGAGCTCGCGGCCGCGCTCGAACGCCGCGCGCGCGCCGGCGCGGTCGCGCTGGCGGTCGCGCAGCAGCTGACCGAGGCGCAGCTCGTCCTTGGCGCGCTCCCCCGGGCTGGGCCGCAGGCGGGCCAGCTCGCGCAGCTCGCGCGCGACCTTGTCCCAGTTCTCGCCGCGGGTGGCCAGGCCGACCAGGCGCTCGCGCAGCCCGACGTCGTCGGGCGTCTGCGCGATGATCCGCTCGACCTGTTCGATCGCGCCGGCGACGTCGCCCATGTCCTCGGCGAGGATGCGCGCGAGCACCAGCTCGGCCTCGGCGCGGCGCGCCGCGTTGGCGCCGCCGGGGCGCTCGGCCGCCAGGTAGCGGCGCCACAGGTCGGCCGCTCGCGGCGCGTCGCCGAGCTCGAGCGCGGCCTGCGCGCGCAGCCGCAGCGCCTCGGGGTGAGCCGGCTCGCGCTTGAGCAGCTCGTCGAGATCGGTGCCGGCGCCGCGGACGTCCCGCAGCGCGCGACGGATCTGGGCGCGCTCGAGCAGCAGCGGCACCCCGTCCTCGACGGTGCCGCCACCGCCATCGACCCAGGCCAGGCGGTCACCGAGCGCGAGGATGAGGCCGCGGACATCTTGTCCGAGCTGCAGCAGGTCGCGCAGGCGCGCGAACACCGGGCTGCCTGGCTCGTCGGCGAGGATGCGGCGGTAGATCGCGACCGCGGCCGCGGCGCTGGCGGCGTCCCCGGGGCCACCGGCCGCGCCGGCGGCGCCGGGATCGAGCACCGCGGCGGCCTCGATGTAGAGCTCGCGCTTGGCGTCGAGGTCGGCGGTGCGCTGGGCCAGCGCGATCGCGGCTTGCGCCATCGTCGCGCGGTCGCCACCGCGGCGCGCCACCCGGCGCAGCGCCGCGAGCGCGCGGAGGTCGCCGGCGTTGCCGCGCAGCACGCCCGCGATCACCGCGCCGGCCTCCTTGAGCCGACCGGCCGCCTCGAGGGACTCGGCACGATCGAGCTCCCAGCCATCGCGCGCGGCCGGGTCGTCGGCGAGCGCGGCGCGCATCGCCAGCACCTCGGCGCGACCGAGCAGGCGGTCGACCGCGCTCGACGAGTCCTCGCCAGCGGCCAGCGGGCTCGCGCCGACCGACTGCTCGGCGGCGACCAGCAGCGCCCCGACGTCGTCGGGTGCCACCGCGCGGGCGGCGCCGACCCGGACCAGCGCGGCGTCGTGCTCACCGGCGGCGGTGGCCATCGCGGCCGAGCGCAGATGCAGGGCCGCGGCCGCCTCGGGCATCGAGGTCGCGGCCGCGAGCTGCGCGTAGGCGTGGGCCAGGCCGGCCGGGTCCTGGCGGCGGGCGGCGACCAGCGCGGCGCCGAGCAGCGCGCCCGGGCTGGCCGGGGCGGCCGCGATCGCGGCGGTGAACGCGGCCGCGGCCTGGTCGAAGTCCTCGAGGACCAGCGCGTACAGCCAGCCCAGATCCTCGTGCAGCGCCGCGGCCAGACCGGGGTCACTGGTGCGCTCGGCGAGGGCCCGGGTCGCGCCGGCGCGCCCCGCGCTGTCGCCGCGGCGGACCGCGAGATCAATCGACGCCAGCGCGGCCAGCGCGCCCGACACCGCGCCGGGCTCTGCGACCTCGAGCGCCCGTCGGTAGGCGTCGACCGCCTCGTCGCTGACGCTGCCGTCACCCGCCGCGGCCGCGCGCTCGTGAGCGTCGGCCAGCGCGATCACGGCGGGCGCGGCCAGCGCGCCGGTCGCGTCGTCGGCGATCGTCTCGAGCGCACGCAGCCCGCTGGCGAGGTCGCCGGCGGCCGCCGCGGTGCGGGCAACGCCGGCGCGGCCGTGGGGATCCTCGGCGACCCGATCGAGCAGGCGCCGGTAGACCGCGTGGGCCCGCGCCGGCTGACCCAGCCGATCCTCGAGCACCCAGGCCGCCTCGCGCAGCGCGCGCGCGACCTCGGGCCCATCCCCCAGGCCGTCGGCCTCGGCCACCAGCGCCTCGGCGAGCTCGTCCCAGCGACCCAGCCGGCGCAGCACGGCGCGCAGCGCGGCGCGCGCGAACCCGTCGTCGGGCCACAGCGCCAAGGTCGCCCGGTACAGCTCGACCGCGCGCTCGCCGTGGCCGAGCGTCTCGGCCAGCCGGGCCGCCGTGACCAGCGCGTGGCCCTTGCGCGACGACTCGGACTCGCGCTCGGCGAGCACGACCAGGTGCGCGAGCCGCTGCTCGGGTTTGCCCAGCTCGTCGAGCGCGGCGTCGATCCGCCAGCCGGTGGTGAGGTCCTCAGGCTCGGCGAGGAACCGGCGCTGGTCGACCGCCAGCGCATCCTCCATCCGACCATGGCTGCGGTACAGCCGTCCCAGCCGGGCGAGCAGCGGGTGGCCCGCGCTCGGGGCGCCGCTGGCGCCGCCCGCGAGCGCGGTCTCGATCGCGGTGGCCGCCTCGTCGACGCGGCCGGCGCGCTCGTGCAGATCGATCAGCACCTCGAGCGCGATCGGATCGCGCGGATCGAACGCGAGCGCGCGGTCGAGCGCGGCGCGGGCGGCGAGATCGCCGCGCTCGCCGCCGACCTCGTCTTTCCAGACCACCGCGGCCGCGACGTAGGCCGCGGCGGCCGCCGCCGGATCGACCACCGGCGTGCCGGCGCCGACGTCGGCGCCGACCTGCAGCGCATCACCCGCGCGGCTCCAGGCCTCGGCCAGCGCGGCGAAGTCGAGCGCGCCCAGCGCGTCGCGCTCGCGCAGCGCCGCGATCGGCGCCAGGCCGGGCGCGGTCGCCTCGAGGCTCGCGAGCAGCGCGAGCGCGGTCTCGCGCTGACCGCCACGCAGGAGCGCATCGGCGCGCCGCAGCGACAGCGTGAGCGCCCGCCGGGGATCGCCCTCGATCGCTTGCCAGCTCTGCACCAGCTCGGCGAGCTCGTCGTAGCGACCGAGATCCTCGGCGAGATCGGCGAGATCGGCCAGCAGCAGCGGCCGGCCCGGTGCCAGCGCGATGCCGGCCTGCAGGTAGTTCCACGCCTGCTCGCTGTCGCCGGCGGTGCGCGCGACCTGAGCCTGCCGGCGGCGGACCGCCACCACCTTCAGGCGCAGCGCGGCCCCGCGCGACGGCGCCACCCCGGGCTCGCTCGGCGCCAGCGTGTCGTCGGGAGCGCCGGCCGGACCCGAGCGCGCGATCAGCAGCGTCGCCTGGACGTCGAGCGCGGCCAGCAGCTCGTCGGCGTCGCCGGCGAGCTCGGCGACCCGCAGCCGCTCGAGCACGACCCGCTCGGGATCGACGCCGAGCGCGGTCGCCTCGACCACCAGGTCGCGCGCGCGATCGAGATCGCTGCCCTGATCGATCCAGAACCGGATCTGATCGAGGAGGTAGGACAGCTTGCGCTCGGGCCGGGTCGAGGCCTGCGCCAGCTGCGCCCACAGCTCGACCAGCCGGGCGTGATCGCCCTCGGCGGCGGCGATCCGCTCGAGTGCGTACAGCGGCGTCAGCGCGGCCGGATCGAGGTGGACCGCCTCTTCCAGCGCGCTGCGGGCGTCGTCGGTCTGGCCCAGCTTGTCGGCGAGGACCGCCGCCTTTTCTGCCAGCAGGTCGGCCCGCTCGCGGTCGTCGGCGGCGAAGCGCGCCTCGGCATCGAGCAGCTTGATCAGGTTGGGCCACAGCGCGCGCCGGTAGAACACGCGCCGGATCGCCCACAGGTTGGCGCGCAGCGACGGGTCGCTGGCCAGGGCCCGACCGAATGCCTTGACCGCGCGGGCCTCGTCGGCGAGCCGGCGCTCGCACAGCTCGCCGAGCTCGTACGAAAGATCGGCGACGTGCTCGCGATCGCTGACCGCCTCGAGCGCGCGCGCGAGCTCGCTGGCCCGGGCCTCCCACGCGACGTCCCCGAGCTCCTGCTGCGCGCGATCGACCGCGGTCGGCCGCTCCAGCCGCTGCTCGATCGGCACGTCGACGACGATCGACGGCGTGCGCGGGCCGTCCTGAGACTGATCGAGCTCGACCTCGGACAGCTCGAGCGGGATCGGATCGGTGGTCTCCGGCGTGTACACGCCGACCTGCGCGACCGGGGCGCGCGACGCCGGCGCAGGCTCGGCCGCGACGTGGGTCGGGTCGCCGGAGCCCCCGAGGTCGAACTGGGGCAGCCGCGGCGCCGACCGTGGCGCCACGCTCGCAGGCGCGCGAGGCTGGTCATCGCGGGCGTCGACCGCGGGGCCGGGCGGCGGCATCGCGGGCATCGGCTGGCTGATCCCGGGCCGGGGCGGGATGACGGCGGCCACGCCGGCGCGCAGCGGCGCGCCAGGACGCGGCCGCGCCAGCGGCGGCATCGGGATGTTCGGCCGCGGGATCGCGGGCGGCCCCGCCGGCCGCGGGGGGATCACCGGGCGCACCGGCGGCGCGTTCGACAGCGGCGCCGACTCGGCCTCGATGTCGTCGAGCGACAGCTCCTCGACGCCCTCGCCGAGCTCGGGCACGGCCTCGAGGTCGGGCGCGCCCGGCTCGGCCAGCTCAGGGAGCTCGTACGTGGCCGGGTCGTCGTCGCCCTCGGTGGTGCCACGATCGGCGGCGGCCGCGGCGACCCCGTCACCAAGCGGTGGCGGCGCGAGCGCCGCGGCGTCGCGGCCGGTTTCGAGGATCCGGTCGCGGCGGTCGTCCTCATCGAGCGTCGGCGGGACGATCGCAGGATCGATCCCGGCCGCGCGCATCGATGCAAGGTAGCGGGCCGAGAGATCGGGGTCGACCACCGAGGTCACCGCGCCGTCGATCGAGAGGTCCTCGTCCACGATCAACTCGGGCACGACGCCGGGCATCTGCTCGTCGTCCAGGGTTTCGACCGGCTGCGGCACCGCGTCGCCGTCGAGCACCTGGGTCACGACCTCAGACTCGCCCGAGAAGTCGGTCTCGCCCGGGTGGGCCGAGCCGTTGCTCGAGCCGCCGCGGGCGGGAACCGCCTCGGGCTCGCCCTCGAAGTCCTCCATCATCGCGTCGATGCGCGAGGCGAGGCTGCCTGACCGCGACGGATCACCGGCCGGCCCGAGGCCCACGTCGAGCTCCTCGGGCTCGGCACCCGGGCCGGGCGCAGGCCGTCCGGTTCCGCCGGCATCGGGGGGAATCGCCACCGGTCCTAGATCATCACCGCCAACCTGCCGCGTCAACGGAACCCGCCGAGATTCCGTCGCTTCTCGCCAGCACGCGCCCGCGACCGTTGCATCCCACCTCGCGCGTCGATACACCACGACGGTGCCCGCCACCACCGCTCCGGTCCGACTCGGCGACGCGCCGCTCACGCTCGAAGTCATCGCCGCGGTCGCCCGCCTCCGCACCCCGGTCGCCCTCGGCGACGAGGCGCGGGCCGCGATGCACCGGTCGCGCGCGCTGATCGACGACGTCGTCGCCCGCGGCGACGCCGCCCCGGCGGTCTACGGCGTCAACACCGGCTTCGGCGCGCTCGCCGAGGTCCGCATCTCGGCCCAGCAGGTGCGCACCCTCCAGCAAAACCTGGTGCGCTCGCACGCGGCCGGCATCGGCGAGCCCCTCCCGCGCGACGCGACCCGCGCGATGATGCTCCTGCGCGCGCAGGTCCTCGCCAGCGGCCGCAGCGGCGCCCGACCCGAGGTGTGCGACCGGCTGTGCGAGATGCTCGCGGCCGGGGTCCACCCGGTGGTCCCGCGCCGCGGCTCGGTCGGCGCCTCGGGCGATCTCGCGCCACTCGCCCACCTGGCCCTGGGACTGATCGGCGAGGGCGACTGCGAGTGGGAGGGCAAGACGGTGCCCGCGGCCAGCGCGCTGGCCGGCGCCGGCCTGGCGCCGATGCTGCTCGAGGCCAAAGAAGGGCTGACCCTCCTCAACGGCACCCAGCACATGACCGCGCTCGGCGCGCTGACCGTGCTCGACGCCGAGGACACCTGCCGCATCGCCGACCTCGCCGGCGCCATGTCGCTCGAGGCGCTGAAGGGCACCGCGCGGGCGTTCGATCCGCGGGTGCTCGCGGCCCGCGCCCACCCCGGCCAGCAGCGGGTCGGCGCCAACCTGCGCGCGCTGCTGGCCGCCAGCCCGATCGCCGATTCCCACAAGGACTGCGGCAAGGTCCAGGATCCGTACTCGCTGCGCTGCATGCCGCAGGTCCACGGCGCCAGCCGCGACGCGCTCGGTTACTGCCGCACCGTGCTCGAGTGCGAGGCCAACGCGTCGACCGACAACCCGCTGGTGTTCGTCGATGCCGACGACCCCGCCGGCGGCGAGATGATCAGCGGCGGCAACTTCCACGGTCAGCCGGTCGCGATCGCCCTCGACTTCGCCGCGATCGCGGTCGCCGAGCTCGCCAACATCAGCGAGCGCCGGGTCGAGCAACTGGTCAACCCGCACCTGTCGAGCGGCCTGCCGCCGTTCCTCGCGCCCGACTCCGGGCTCAACTCCGGCTTCATGATCGCGCAGGTCTCGGCGGCCGCCCTGGTCAGCGAGAACAAGGTCCTGTGCCACCCGGCCTCGGTCGACTCGATCCCGTCCTCGGCCGGCCGCGAGGATCACGTGTCGATGGGCGCGCACGCCGCGCTCAAGCTCACCCAGATCCACGACCACGTCCGCTACGTGCTCGCGATCGAGCTGCTGTGCGCCGCCCAGGGCCTCGACCTGCGCCGCCCGCTCCACACCACCGCCGCGCTCGAGGCGGTCCACGCCGCGATCCGCAGCCGGGTCCCGGCCATGATGGTCGATCGTCCGCTCGCCCCCGACATCGCGACCGTGCGCGCGATGATCGATGACGGCTCGCTCCTGGCCGCGGCCGCCGCCGGCGGCGTTCCCCTGTCCTGACCCTCCTCTCCGCCGAGGCTCCCATGTCCGAGATCATCCGCGCGCCCCGAGGCTCGACCCTGACGTGCAAGGGCTGGCCGCAAGAGGCGGCGCTCCGCATGCTGATGAACAACCTCGATCCCGAGGTCGCCGAGCGCCCGGAGGACCTGGTCGTCTACGGCGGCACCGGCAAGGCGGCGCGGTCGTGGGATGACCTGCGGATCATCCAGCGCGAGCTGCGCGCGCTCGGCAACGACGAGACCCTGCTGGTCCAGTCGGGTCGCGCCGTCGGCGTGTTCAAGACTCACGAGGACGCGCCGCGGGTGCTGCTCGCCAACTCCAACCTGGTCGGCAAGTGGGCGACCTGGGAGCACTTCCGCGAGCTCGACCGCAAGGGCCTCATCATGTACGGCCAGATGACCGCGGGGTCCTGGATCTACATTGGCACCCAGGGGATCCTGCAGGGCACCTACGAGACCTTCATGGCCGCGGCCCACACCCACTACGGCCCGCAGGTGGATCTCACCGGCAAGCTGGTGCTCACCGCGGGCCTGGGCGGGATGGGCGGCGCCCAGCCGCTGGCGGTCACCATGGCCGGGGGCGTGTGCCTCGCGATCGAGGTCGACCCGACCCGGATCCAGCGCCGGCTCGACCACCGCTACCTCGACGAGTGGGCCGACAGCCTCGATGACGGGCTGGCCCGCGCGGCCCGGCACACCGCGGCCGGCACCCCGCGCTCGATCGGCGTCACCGGCAACGCCGCCGACGTCTACGCCGAGCTGGTCCGCCGGGGCGTCATCGCCGACCTGGTCACTGACCAGACCGCGGCCCACGACCCGCTCAACGGCTACATCCCGCAGGGCTACACGCTCGACGAGGCGGCCGCGCTGCGTGTCCGAGATCCGGACGACTACATCGCGCGGGCCCGGGCCGCGATGGCGGTCCAGGTCACCGCCATGCTGGCGATGAAGGCCGCCGGCGCCCACGTCTTCGACTACGGCAACAACCTGCGCGCCGAGGCCGAGATCGCCGGCGTGAAGGACGCGTTCTCGTACCCCGGCTTCGTGCCGGCCTACATCCGGCCGCTGTTCTGCGAGGGCAAGGGCCCGTTCCGGTGGGCGGCCTTGTCGGGCGACCCCGAGGACATCCGGGTCACCGACGAGGCGGTGCTGGCCGAGCTGCCCGACGACGCCGCCCTGCACCGCTGGATCCGCATGGCCCAGGAGCGGGTCGCGTTCCAGGGCCTGCCCGCCCGCATCTGCTGGCTCGGCTACGGCGAGCGCGACCGGGTCGGCCTGCGCTTCAACGAGCTGGTGCGGACCGGCAAGGTCAAGGCGCCGATCGTGATCGGCCGCGATCACCTGGACGCCGGCTCGGTCGCCTCGCCCAACCGCGAGACCGAGGCCATGAAGGACGGCTCCGACGCGATCGCCGACTGGGCGATCCTCAATGCCCTCGTCAACACCGCGGCCGGCGCCACCTGGGTGTCATTCCACCACGGCGGCGGCGTCGGCATGGGCTACTCGCTCCACGCCGGCATGGTCGTCGTCGCCGACGGCACCGAGCGCGCCGCCCGCTGCCTGGCCCGGGTCCTGCGCAGCGACCCCGGCATGGGCATCCTGCGCCACGCCGACGCGGGCTACGACGAGGCCCTCACCGCCGCCGACGAGCGCGGCGTCCGCATCCCCCGGCGCACAGCACCCGACCAGTGAGGCGCCGGGAGCCGGCACGGCCCCGTCCAGCGGACGCGATCGGCCGGCGCCAGCGCCACGCTACCTGGCCCCCCCCAGCCCAGGTCATTTGACCCCGGCGCGGTTCTCCCACATCGCCGGATCCATGACCTGCACGCGCGGAGCGGCGGCACGGCGCTCGCATGGCCGCGCCGTCATGGAAGCTCGGAACGTGACCCCCCTCGGCTGGATGGTCTTCGTGATGGTGGCCGCCTGCGGCGGCGATGGCGGCGGCGGCAGCGGGACGCCGTGCACTGGCCCGACCGACTGCCCGGCCGCCGAGGTGTGCGTCAACGGCGCCTGCGAGACCGCGCCGACCTGCGAGTGCGAGGCCGGGCAGTTCTGCGCGACCAACGGCGCCTGTATCCCCGACGGGACCTGCGCCACCAACGGCGACTGCACGCCGGGGATGATCTGCGACCCCAGCTCGGTGTGCGTCCCCGGCGGCGAGTGCGGCGCGACCGAGGTGAGCATCACCCCGGTGCCACCCAACCTCCTGGTGGTGCTCGACCGCTCGTGCTCGATGCGCAGCAACGTCGCCGGGACCCCCAAGTGGACTGCGGCGGTGGGGGCCATCAACCAGCTCACCACCGGCTTCACCGGCGACATCCGCTGGGGCCTGTCGCTGTTTCCCGACATCACCGGCGACAGCTGCGGCCAGGACACCATCTCGGTGCCGGTCGCGGCGGGCACCGAGGCCAGCATCCAGGGCCTGCTCACCGCCTCGCTGGCGACCAGCGATCCGAACTACCCCGACGGGCCGTGCGTCACCAACATCGACTCGGCCATGCGGCAGGCGGCCGCCGAGCCGGCGCTCGACGACCCCACCCGCCAGAGCTTCGTCATGCTGATCACCGACGGCATGCAGGCGGGCTGTAGCCTGGCCGGCGGCGACGACGGCACCGAGCGGATCATCCGCAACCTCAACACGATGCGCGACGTGAAGACCTTCGTGGTCGGCTTCGGCGGCGGCGAGGACCAGGCCCAGATGGACGCGTTCGCGGTCGCAGGCAGCACCGCCCTGGGTCAGAGCCCGCGTTACTATCGGGCCGGCGACGCCGCCGCGCTCGAGACCGCGCTCGGCGACATCGCCGATCTTGTCATCGGCTGTGACTTCGCGCTGACCGACCCGCCCGAGGACATCGCCGGGCTCTACGCCTTCTTCAACAACCTCACCTCGGTGCCGCGCGATCCCGGCCACCTGAACGGCTGGGACTACGACCCGGCGACGATGACGCTCACGTTCTACGGCGGCTTCTGCGATCAGCTCAGCTCGGGCGCGGTCACCGACGTCGACATCGTCTACGGCTGCGCCGGCCCGACCCCGGACTGAAGAAGTGACCGCGGTGGTCAGGCCGAGCTGACGAGCAGGGTGAAGGGCTCGACCAGCGGCGGGCTCGCAAAGAACGGCCCGACGATGGCGCGCCACTGCGCCGACGGGGCGCTGGCTATGCACCGCGAAATGCGGGATGACTTCGAGCCAGTGAGCGGCCTCCGGCCTGTCCCCATGCTGCTGCACGGTGGTCGCGTGATGACCTGCGCGGGCGGGGCCGCCGGGCCGCTGGGGATGATCGAGGACGGGGCGGTGCTGACCGCGGGCGGCCGGATCGCGTGGGTGGGCCCGACCGATCAGGCTGCTGGCGCGGCACGGGAGCTGGGAATCACGCCGGGCGAGCGGGTCGCGCTGGCCGGGCGGCTGATCACGCCGGGGCTGGTCGACTGCCACACCCACGCGATCTTCGCGGGCGACCGGGCCGAGGAGTTCGCGCTGCGCGCGCGCGGGGCCGGCTACCTGGAGATCGCCCAGGCCGGGGGCGGGATCGCCGCGACCACCGGGCCGACCCGGGCCGCGTCAGACGACGAGCTGGCCCGGCTGACGATCGAGCGGCTGCTGGCGGCGCGCGCGACCGGGACCACGACGATCGAGGTGAAGTCTGGGTACGACCTGACCGTCGCCGGCGAGCTGCGGCTGCTGCGGGTGCTGGCCACCGTGGCCGGGCGGGTGCCGATGGCGGTCGTGCCCACCCTGCTCTGCCACCTGATCCCGGCCGAGCGCCAGGCCGATCGCCGCGCGTACGTGGCGTCGCTCGCGCACGAGCTGATCCCGGCGGTGGCGGCGGCCGCGCTGGCCCGCTCGGTCGACATCTACTGCGACGAAGGCGCGTTCACGCTCGACGAGGCCGCGGCGATCCTCGGGGCCGCGCGCGCGCACGGCCTGGCGGTGCGGGCTCACGTCGGCCAGTTTCGCGATCTGGGCGCGGCCGCCTTGTGCGCCGCGCTGGGCGCCTGGTCGGTCGACCACGTCGAGCAGGTGACGCCCGAGGCGATCGCCGCGCTCGCCGCCGCCGGCACGGTCGCGGTGATGCTGCCGGGCGCGTGCGTGCAGCTCCGGCTGCCGACGCCACCGGTCGCCGACCTGCGCGCCGCCGGCGTGCCGCTCGCGATCGCCACCGACCTCAACCCCGGCTCGAGCTACGCGTCCTCGCTGCCGCTCCAGATGTGGCTGGCGACGACGCACTACGCCATGACGGTCGAGGAGGCGTGGCTCGGCGTCACCCGGATCGCGGCGCGAGCGCTCGGCCTGTCCGACCGCGGCGCCCTGGTCGCGGGCGCCCGCGCCGACCTGGTCGTGTGGAACGCGACGAGCCCGGCGGCGATCCCGTACCACTACGGCGCCAACCTGGTCGATCGCGTGTTCACCGCCGGGTGAATGTCACGGAGCGGCAGTCACCGCGGCGTGACCCGTGCGGCGCCGCACTCGCCGCGCCGTGACGCACACATGTCGCTCCAGCGACATCGCCCCGAGATCATGCGGGTCTGGTTGCGCCCGCGGTGGCCACGCACTTGTCGCGCGACAGCGGCCAGGAAGGTCGCTAGGATAGCGTCGACATGACCCGCCGCATCCTCCTGGTAGACGACGACATCGATGCCGCGGAGATCCTGCGCGACGTGCTCTCGCTGCGTGGCCACCTGGTCGAGATCGCGTTCGACGGCGAGGAGGCGCTTCGCTCGATCCGAGCCCAGCGCCCCGAGCTGGTGCTGTGCGATCTCGGACTGCCCAAGCTCGACGGGATGGCGGTCGCGGCCGAGGTCCGCCGCGATCCCAGCCTCGACGCCATCGTGATGGTCGCGCTCACCGGCTACGCCCGGCTCGAAGATCGCCACCGCGCCCTGGCCGGTGGCTTCGACGATCACGTCGGCAAGCCGCTCGACAACGCCGCGCTCGACCGCGCGCTGCTCGCGACCCGCAGCACCGCCTCGCACGTCTGAGGCGCGGTGACGGCGGCGCTGCCCCCGGACCTCGCGGCCCGTGACGGCGAGGACGTCGAGGTCCTCGGCCGCTACGAGGCCTCGCACCTCGGTCGCCACCAGGCGATCGATCCGGCCGGCCGCCCCACCGCCTGGCTGTGCCGGCTCGAGCTCGACGTCGGTGGCTCGCTGCGCCTCGGCGGCCGCGACGACGGCGAGCGCGCGGCGCTGCTCGGCCGCACCGTCCGCGCCCGCGGTCGGCTGGTGATCGCCACGTCGCCGCGCCCGCCGCACCAGGCCGCGATGGACCCGGCGCCGACCCTGGCCGGCGCCACCGTCGAGCCGGCCGACGAGCTACCCCTGTTCGACCCGGTCCCGATCGGCCTCGCCGGGGAGCGCCGGATCGTCGAGGTGGTCGTCACCCACCTGCAGATGCGCTCGAACCGGAGCGGCGCCCTCGCACCTGCGCCCGACCGGGTGCGCGTGATCCACGCCCGGCCGCCGGGGGTCCGCTTCTACCGCTATCTCTACGACGCGGTGGGCGCGCCGTGGCACTGGTACGATCGCAAGCGGCGCTCGGACGCCGCGCTGGCCGCGGTCGTCGACCACCCGCAGGTCGAGGTCCACGTCGCGTACCGCCATGGCGTCCCCGCCGGCTACGTCGAGCTCGACCGCCGCGACCCGGGCCAGTGCGAGATCGTCTACTTCGGCCTGGTGCCCGAGGCGATCGGCCACGGCTTCGGCGGCTGGTTCCTGCGCTGGGGCATCCACCAGGCCTGGCGTGACGCGGCGCTGCAGCGGCTGTGGGTTCACACCTGCTCGCTCGACCACGCGTCGGCCCTGCCCGTCTATCAGAAGCTCGGCTTCGAGCCGTACGCGCACGAGCGGCACCGGCAGTACATCGCCGTCCCGCCCTGACCTGCGCGAGGCCCTGCGCCGGGCCGACCGCGTCCCGAAAGCAGCGCGGGGCGCCGGCGCGACCAGCCGGGTGGCTGGCAACGCGGGCGCCCCGGGCGGGGACGACGAAGCGGCCTGATGATCAGGCCGCGCGGCGCTCCTGCGCGGCGCTCTCGCGGGCGGCGGCGCCGGTGTCGATGCGCATGCCGTAGAACGAGCGGTACGCGAAGAACATCGAGGCCAGCATGCTGACGATCGCGATGACCAGGTTCTGGGTGCCGGTCAGCTTCAGCGACAGGCCGACGGCGAGGACGCCGAACAGCGTGGTGAACTTGATGACCGGGTTCAGCGCGACCGACGAGGTGTCCTTGAACGGGTCGCCGACGGTGTCACCGACGACCACGGCGGCGTGGAGCGGGGTGCCCTTCTCCTTGAGCTCGACCTCGACGATCTTCTTGGCGTTGTCCCAGGCGCCGCCGGCGTTCGCCATGAAGATGGCCTGGTAGAGGCCGAACAGCGCCATCGAGATCAGGTAGCCGATGAAGAAGTACGGATCGAGGCAGGCGAAGGCCAGCGTCGAGAAGAAGACGGTGAGGAAGATGTTGAGCATCCCCTTCTGCGCGTAGATCGTGCAGATCTCGACGACCTTCTTCGAGTCCTCGATGGAGGCCTTGTTGCTGCCGCCCTCGTCGAGCTTGATGTTCGCCTTGATGAACTCGACCGCGCGGTACGCGCCGGTCGAGACCGCCTGGATCGAGGCGCCGGTGAACCAGTAGATGATCGCGCCGCCGGTGACCAGGCCGAGGAAGAACGGCGGGTGGAGCATCGACAGGTTGGTGACCAGCTCGGGCTGCAGGTTGTTGGTGAGCAGCATGATGATCGCGAAGATCATCGTGGTCGCGCCGACCACCGCGGTGCCGATGAGGACCGGCTTCGCGGTCGCCTTGAAGGTGTTGCCGGCGCCGTCGTTCTCCTCGAGGAAGCCCTTCCCCTTGTCGAACTGGGGCCGGAACTTGAAGTCGCGCTCCAGCTCGTCCTCGATGCCGGGGATGGTCTCGATCAGCGACAGCTCGTAGACCGACTGGGCGTTGTCGGTGACCGGGCCGTAGGAGTCGACCGCGATCGTGACCGGGCCCATGCCGAGGAAGCCGAACGCGACCAGGCCGAACGCGAACACCGCGGCGGCGGCCTTGGCGGCGAACGGGTTCATCGTGTAGCCCGAGCCGAACGAGATCAGCTCGGCCATGCCGACCGTGGTCGACACGCCGTAGGCGATGCCCATCAGGGTGACGATGGCGAGGCCCATCCAGTACGCCGAGAAGTTACCGGCGGTGAGGCCGGCCAGCACGTTCAGCGAGGCGCCGCCCTCGCGCGAGGCGGTGACGACCTCCTGGACGTGGCGCGAGCGGGTCGAGGTGAAGACCTTGACCGTCTCGGGGATGATCGCGCCGGCCAGGGTGCCGCACGAGATGATGATCGAGAGCTTGTACCAGAGGCCGTGGCCGAGGTTGGTGCCGATCCAGTTCGCCGCGCCCGGGGCCTGGTGCAGCAGCACACCGGCGCCGGGGCCGATCAGGAAGTACGAGATGAGGAAGGTCAGCCCGACGCAGACGATCGAGGTCAGCCAGACCAGGACAGTGAGCGGGTGCTCGAAGTCCATCTTGTCAGCGGTGGCGTACTTGGCCTTGGTGACGGCCTCGTTGGCGAGGTAGCTGCCGATCGAGGCGATGACCATCGCGATGCGCATCGCGAAGATCCAGACCAGGAGGATGGTCTGCAGCTCGGGGACGTAGCTGAGCGCGATGAGGATGAAGGTGATGAGCGCGACGCCGGTGACGCCGTAGGTCTCGAAGCCATCGGCGGTGGGGCCGACCGAGTCGCCGGCGTTGTCACCGGTGCAGTCGGCGATGACGCCGGGGTTGCGGGCGTCGTCTTCCTTGATGTTGAAGACGATCTTCATCAGGTCCGACCCGATGTCGGCGATCTTGGTGAAGATGCCGCCGGCGATGCGGAGGGCGGCCGCGCCGAGCGACTCGCCGATGGCAAAGCCGATGAAGCACGGCCCGGCATAGTCGGCCGGCACAAAC
>JBKJLC010000091.1:0-12671 GCA_046597055.1 Kofleriaceae bacterium
ACTGCGGCGCGCTCACCGAGACGCTGCTCGAGAGCGAGCTGTTCGGCCACGAGAAGGGCAGCTTCACCGGCGCGATCAAGCAGAAGCTCGGCCGCTTCGAGCTCGCCGACGGCGGGATGTCACCGACCTCGTCGAGGAACAAGGTGCCGTGATCGGCGAGCTCGAACCGACCGAGCTTCTGCTTGATCGCGCCGGTGAACGCGCCCTTCTCGTGGCCGAACAGCTCGCTCTCGAGCAGGGTCTCGGTCAGCGCGCCGCAGTTGACCTTGATGAAGGGCCCCTTGGCGCGGCGCGACAGCCGGTGGATCGCGCGGGCGACCAGCTCCTTGCCGGTGCCGCTCTCGCCGGCGACGTAGACGGTGATGTCCGACACCGCCACCTTCTCGACCGCGCGCAGGACCGCCTGGACCTTGTCGCTGGTGCCGATGATCTCGGTGAAGCGGTGGCCGTGCTCCTCGCGCAGGTACGCGTTCTCGGCCTCGAGCTTGTGGCGGGCCCGGCGGGCGCCGCACAGCTCAAGCCCGCGCGCGATCTTGAGCCGCACCACCTCGGGCGCGAACGGCTTGGTCACGAAGTCGAACGCGCCGAGCTTCATCGCCTCGACCGCGGTCTCGACCGTGCCGAAGCCGGTGACGATCATGATCGGGACGTCGGGATCGAGCGCGGCGATCTGGCGCAGCACGTCGACGCCGGTCAGGCCGTCCATCTTGAGGTCGGTGATCACGAAGTCGAAGCCGCGGCGGGCCCGGTACGCCTCGACCCCGGCCGCGCCGCTGGCGACCGCGACCGCCTCGTGGCCCAGCTTCTTCACGACGTGGACGAGCCCGTCGCGGATGGTCTCGTTGTCGTCGATGATCAGGATCGCAGCCATCACGGTTCCTTCAGCGTCGCGCGCACCGCGGAGCGTCCCGGCAGCATCACACGAAACCGGGTCTCACCGTCCTCGCACGTGACCTGCACCTCGCCGCCATGGGCGCGCACGATCTCGTTCACGAAGGCGAGGCCGAGGCCGGTGCCCTGGGCCCGGGTGGTGAAGAAGGGCTGGAACATGCGCCCGCTCACGTCGGCGGTGATCGCGGGGCCCCGGTTGACGACCGTGAGCTCGACCTGGTCGCCCACGGCGCGGGCACCGATCGTCACGGCCGGCCCGCGCTCGGCCCCGGCGGCGGCGGCCTGGACCGCGTTGTGGACCAGGTTGATCAGCGCGCGCCGGACCTGCCCGCCGTCGGCGTGGAGCGCCACCGTCGACTCGCCGACGATCACGACCTCGATGCCGGCAGCGCGGGCGTCGGGCGAGGCGAGCTCGGCGACCTCGCGGACCAGCGCCGCGGCGTCCAGCTCGCCCGGCTCGGGCGGCGGCCGGCGCGCGTAGTCGAGGAAGTCGCGGACCACCCGCTCGAGGTGGCCGACCTCGCGATCGATCTTCACCGCGTGGCTGGCCCGGTCGTCGCCGGCGAGCTCCTCGCGCAGGATGCCGGCGTAGAGCTGGATACCGGCCAGCGGGTTGCGGACCTCGTGGGCGATGCCGGCCAGCATCTGCTGGGTGCGGGCGTCGCGCTCGGCGAGCTGGCCGCGCATGGTCTCCATGGTCGCGGCAAGCACCCCGAGCTCGTCGCGCGAGGTCGGCGCGATCACGGCGGCGAGGTCGCCGCCGCCGATGCGCGCGGCCGCGGTCGCCAGCAGCCGGACCGGTCGGGTGATCAGGAGCGCGGCCAGCCAGGTCGCGGCCAGCACCAGCCCGGTCAGCCCGATGCCCCACCAGACCAGGCTGGTCCGCAGATCGTCGAGGCGGGCGAAGTAGGTCGCGGGCGCCTCGGCGCCGATCGCCAGCACGACCTCGGGCTCGGCCTCCGAGGCGCGGACCGGCGCGTAGCCGGCCTTGACCCGGCGCCCGTCGTCGGCGGTGAAGGTCAGCGACGACGCGCGCCCGCCGGCGAACACCCGCTCGAGATCGACCCGGTCGAGATCGGCCTGGTAGTAGCGGGTGCCGATCGCGACGCCGGGCCGGGTGTCGGCCCGCGAGGTGAACGTCACCGGGTCGCCCAGCTCCGCGCCCGGCTCGCGCGCGAACACGTACAGGCGGGCGCCGGTCGCCTCGGCGACGGTGCGCAGCTTGGCGACGATGTTGAGGTGGGCGCGCTCGGTCTCGTGCCCCTCGCGCAGCGGCACCAGGTACTTGCCGCGGACCTGGGTCGCACCGGCGGCGGCGATCGCCTCGAGCCGCGTGCCCAGCTCGGCGTCGAGATCGGAGCGGGTGACCTCGAGCGCGACCACCGCGAAGACCGCGAACAGCGCCAGCGTCGGGACCGCGAACGCGAGGAGCAGCTTGACCAGGATGGTCGCGCGGGGACGCAGGCGCACGGGACGGCGAGGCTATCAGACGGCAGGGCGTGGCAGCCGCCGCGCGGGGGCGTGAACCGGCCCGACCGCGCACGCCCGGCCTCCACCGGCATGCGAACCGGATGCACGGGCGACCGAAGCGTGCGATCGTCGCGCCATGCCTGTCCGCCTGGGGCGCCCATGGTCGCGCCTGGTGTCGATGTCGCGCAGCGGACGCTTCGTCGCGCTGCGCGCGAAGGACACGATCGATCTCGTCGATGCGCTCGGCACCGCGCCGCGCCAGGCGTTGCCCCTCGGCGGCGCCACCGACTTCTGCTGTGTCGGCCCGATGCTGTGGGTGCTCCGCGACACGCGGATCCAGCGCTACACGCTCGACGGTGGCAAGCCGATCGAGCCGCCGATCGAGCTACCGGGTCCGGCCACCGCCGTCGAGGCGGCGATCGGCGACAACGCGCACACCGCGCTGGTGCTGGGTCCGGCGCCGGTGCTCGCCCACGGCCTCTACGATCGGGTCAACGCCGAGCCGATCGATGCCGGCGACGGCGCGGTGTTCCCGCTGCAGGGCCGCCGGGTCGTGATCGCGGGCGGCGACGGCCTGCGCTTCGTCGAGATCGGCCGCGGCGAGGCCGCGCGCGCGATGCTGGCCGAGGGCGGCGAGGTGCTGTCGGCGTGCGCGCTGTTCGCCGGCCGCGCGCTGGCGGTCCTGACCCGGGGCGAGACCAGCGACCTGTTCTGGGTGCTGCGCCCGACCGGTTCGCTGATCCACAAGGTGACGGTGCCGCGCGCGACCCGGTGGGCGGTGGCCGAGAACCGCGGCGTGGCCGTGATCGGCACCGAAGAGGGCGCGCTGGTCGTGGTCGACCTGCGCTACGGCCGGGTCCAGTCCGAGGCGGCCGCGCCGCTGCCGGTCCGCGACCTCGACGTCGACTCCGACGGCCAGTACATCGTGATCGCCGGCGAGCCCGAGGCCTCGGGGGTCCCGGCGGTGGTGCACGCGCCGGCGACCGATCTGTTCAGCGCGGCGGCGGCCTCGCGGCGGGCGGCGTTGCACGCGGCCGCCCAGGCGGTGGCCCCGGCCGAGGCGCCGCGCAAGGGCAACGGCACCCACGCGGTGCCGGCGACCATCGCGGTGGTCCGCGACGAGGACGACGTCGACGACGACGACGACGACGAGCCGCCGGTCGGCCACATCCTCACCGTGCTCAAGGAGCAGCCGGTCCACGTCGACGCCGCCGACAGCGAGCTGCTGCCGGTCGCCGAGGAGGACGTGCCGGCGCCCGAGCCGGTGGTGGTCCCCGACCTGATCCCGATCGCGCTGGGCGCGCCGCTGCCGCCGATCACGACCGACGCGCACCCGGAGTGGCCGCCGTACAACTCGCCGCGCGAGCACCTCGACGAGATGCTCGACCTGGTCGCGGCCCGCGCCGCCAAGGCGATCGCCGAGGCGTGGAACAGCGGCCGGCTCAGCGTGCCCGCCGAGGACGGCCGGCCGTTCGAGCGCGAGGTCCGCGCCCTGCTCGGCCACGTCGGCGGGTTCGCGCCCGATCTGCTGGCCGAGTCCGACGAACGGCTGTCGCGGATCAGCGCGCGCACCGCGGGCCGGGCCCGCTCGAGTATCGCCCGGGGCATCCGGCTGCCGTTCGTCGAGCTGTCGCGCGAGTTCAACCTGTCGTCGAACGCCGCCCACGTGCTCATGGTCGCGATGGCGCCCAACGTGCGCGGCGAGATCGCGCGCCTGTTCGGCATCCTCGGCAACGACGAGAACCGACCCATCGTCGATCGCTACCTGATCGAGACCGTGATCGCCGGCAACGACCGCGCGACCCGCATGGAGGTCGCCCGCGAGCTCGCCGAGGACGCGCCGCTGCTCCGCTACGGGCTCCTCCGGATCGGCGCCAGCGAGCGCGGCGCCCCGCTGTTCGGCGGCATCACCGTCGACGGCGTGCTGGTCGAGCGCATCCGCGGCCGCAGCGCGGTCGGCAGCATCGGCGACGTCACCACCGTGCGCCAGGCCAACCGCACCCTCGAGCAGCTCCACATGCCGGCCCAGATCAAGCGCGACCTGGTCCTGGCGCTGGCCAACCCGCGCCGCGACGACGACGCGGTCCGGGTGGTGCTGCGCGGTCGCCGCGGCGGCGGTCGCCACAGCCTGATCGCGGCGCTCGCGCTGCGGGTCGGTCGCGCGATCGCGTGCATCGACTGTCAGCGGCTGCCGCGCGCCGGCAAGCTGATGGCGATGTCGCTGCGCCAGGAGCTGTTCCGCGCGCTCCTGCGCGGCTGCGTGCCGGTGGTCAGCGGGCTCGAGGCCGCCGACCCGGCCGACGCCGAGGGCCAGGACCTGATCAAGCAGGCCCTGCGCGCGCACCCGGGCCCGATCGCGATCCGCGCCGCGCCCGAGGCCAGCCTGCCGCTCGATCCCGGCTACGTCACCGTGCAGCTGCCCAACCTCAACGAGTCGGAGCGCGCCGCGTTCTGGCTCGAGGCGCTGCCACGGGCCGCGGTTCACGTCGGTGACGTCGACGCGCTCGCCTCGCGCTACCGGGTCGGGCCCGGCGTGATCGAGAACGTGATCCTGCAGCTCAAGGCCCGGCGCACCCAGGAGAAGCTCGCCGACGACGACGACGCCGGCCCGATGCTCGACGAGATCGCGCGCCAGCACATCACCACCCGGCTCGCCCACATCGCGACCCACGTGCGCCGGCTCGCCAAGTGGGAGCAGGTCGCGCTCGCCGACGACGTGATCGACTCGGTGCGCGAGTTCATCGCGCGCATCGGGCATCGCAAGACCGTCTACGAGAAGTGGGGCTTCGACAGCAAGATGCAGACCTCGCGCGGGCTCACCGCGCTGTTCTACGGTCCGCCCGGCACCGGCAAGTCGATGGTCGCCGGCCTGGTCGCGCGCGAGCTCGGCCTCGAGCTGTACCGGGTCGACCTCGCCCGCATCGTGTCGAAGTGGATCGGCGAGACCGAGAAGAACCTGGCCGAGGTGTTCGACGCCGCCGAGGACGGTCAGGTCGTGATCCTGTTCGACGAGGCCGACTCGCTGTTCGCCAAGCGCACCGAGGTCAAGTCGTCGGTCGATCGCTACGCCAACCTCGAGGTCAACTACCTGCTGCAGCGCCTCGACACGTTCGAGGGCGTCGCGGTCCTCACCACCAACCTCGAGGGCTCGATCGATCAGGCCTTCAAGCGCCGCATGTCGCTCCGCCTCCACTTCCCGTTCCCCGACGAGGAGATGCGGGTGCGGTTGTGGTCGGCGCACATCCCGGTCGAGACCCCGCTGGCCGGCGACTTCGACTTCCTCGATCTCGCGCGCCGGTTCCCGCTGTCGGGTGGCTACATCCGCAACTCGACCCTGCGCGCCGCGTTCCTCGCCGCCCAGGAGGAGCGCCCGCTCGGTCAGGAGCACCTGATGCGCGCGATCGCGCTCGAGTACCGCGAGATGGGCAAGCTGGCCACCAGCGGCCGGATGGAGTGACCACCGGCCGAGCCAAGGTGCTCGGCGGCGTGGCGGTGCCAGGCCCGCCGTCGCATCACGTGATCCCGACGCACCACGAGGACGAGGCATCATGCCCAAGGCCATCTGGAAAGGGCGTACGGATCGAGCCGTGAGCGCGTGAGCGAGGTGCGGGGCCCCGCGGACCCGCCGGTCCGTGCGATCGGGTCGGGCCGGACCCGCTGGCCGGCGCGCCTCGCCCCGCGTCTGCGGAGTTACGGCTGGCACGTGTCTTGAAATATGGTCGCGACACCAACATGAAGTCCCTGACCCTGACCCTGGCCGCAGCGCTCTCGCTCACCCTCATCACCACCGCGTGCAAGAAGAAGGAGGCCGACGGCGGCGGGGCGACCGCCGCCAAGACCGCCGACAAGGCCGTCGACAAGGTCGCGGCCGCCGCGGCCAAGCTCGAGTGGAAGAAGCTCGGCGCGCTCGGCGTCGAGGCCGAGCTGCCGGCCGACGCCACCGTCGACGACAACACCGCCAACGCGGGCTTCCCGGCGGCCACCATCTGGGCCACCCCGACCACCTTCGTCACCGGCGGCGGCGAGATGTCGCCGATGAAGGCCGACCTCGACGGCGCCAAGGCGGAGATCCAGAAAGATCCGAACCCGTTCAAGGCGTTCACCAAGGAGGACAAGACCGACGCCGGCTGGCACCTCGAGTACGAGCTCGAGAGCATGGGCGACAAGGCGAAGATCTACGGCGTCAGCATCCGCGCCACCATCGACGGCAAGCCGTTCGACTGTGGCAGCAACACGCGCGACGCCGCCGAGCGCGACAACGTCATCAGGATCTGCAAGTCGCTGCGCAAAGCGGGGTGACCCAGGCGGCCCGGCCGCCGCTCACGGGAACAGGGGCGCGGCGGTGAGCCCGGTGGTCTCGGGCCAGCCGAGCGCCAGATTGAGGCACTGCACCGCCTGGCCGGCCGCGCCCTTGACCAGGTTGTCGATCGCCGACATCGCGAGCACGCGGCGCGAGCGCGGATCGAACACCGCGGTGACGTGGCAGCGGTTGGAGCCGCGCACGTACGCGGTGTCGGGGAGCTGGCCGACCGGCAGCACCGAGACGAACGGCTCGCCGGCGTAGGTGTCGACCAGCGCGTTCCGGTAGGCGTCGGCCGGCCGCGAGGCATCGGTCGGCGTCGCGTACACGCACGCCAGGATGCCGCGCGAGATCGGCAAGAGGTGCGGCGTGAACAGCACCGTCAGCTCGGCGCCGGCGGCGAGCGCGAGCTCTTGCTCGATCTCGGGGGTGTGACGGTGGGTGCCGCCGACCTTGTAGGGCCGCATGCCCTCGGCGGCCTCGGGCAGGTGGGTGGCCAGGCCCGGCGTGCGCCCGGCGCCCGAAGCGCCACTCTTGGCGTCGATCACCAGGCCGGTGGGCTCGACCAAGCCGCGCTCGAGCAGTGGCGCGATCGCGAGGATCGACGCGGTCGGATAGCAGCCGGGCACCGCGACCAGGCTGGCCCCGGCGAGCGCCGCACGATGTCGCTCGGGTAGGCCGTACACCGCCTCGGCCAGCAGCGCCGCCGCCGGATGCGCGGGGTGATCGCCGCCGCCGTACCAGGCCGCCCACGCCGCCGGATCGTGCAGCCGGAAGTCGGCCGACAGATCGAGCGTGCGGACGCCGCGCGCGCGCAGCTCGGCGACCACCGCGGCCGACTCGCCATGCGGCAGCGCAGCGAACGCGACGTCGGCCTCGCGGGCGACCACGTCGGCGTCGAAGGCCGTCACCGGCAGCGCGCACACCCCGGTGAGATGCGGGAAGACCTGGTCGAGACGCTGGCCGGCGGCGCGGCGCGCCATCACCGCGGTGATCGTCACCCGCGGATGTCCGAGCAACAGACGCAGCAGCTCGGCGCCGGTGTAGCCCGACGCGCCGATGATCGCGACCCTGACCGAATCCATGGGGCGGCAGCATAACGCGCGACGCCCGCTCAGCGAACCCGCGGGCTCGGCGTCGTCTCGGATGCGACGGCACTGGCGCCGCCGCGCCGTCGGCAGCGATCAGTGACCGTCGACCACGTCGGCGCCCTCGATCGCGCACACCGAGCCGGGCTTGCACGTCGGCGTGCATCGGCCGCCGGGGCACTCGAGCGAGCACACCGCGCCCTCGTCGCACGTGAGCCGGCACCCGCCGCCGTCGCACTCGGTGGCGCACACGCTGCCGGCCTGGCAGGTCACGTCGCACTTGCCGTCGGGGCAGCTGTAGTCGCACACCGCTCCCGGCGCGCAGGTCGCCTTCTGGCCCTTCGACAGCTCCACCGAGATCAGCTGGTGGAGGTTGCCGGGACCGAGGTCGAAGTCGAAGTCGAAATCGAAGTCGCGGTCGATGTGGCGGCCCCGGTGGTGCGATCGAACCCGGGTGACGACCTCGTCGTCCTCCTCCGCCTCGGTGATGAGCGACGCGGCGACCGGCGGTGCCGCCGGTGCCGTCGACGGCTGACGCACGACGTGCGCGGTCAAGGACGCGAGGAGAAGGACGGCGAGAATGATGCGCTGCATGGGAGCTCCCGGAGTTGTTCCGTTCTCCCGAGATGCCCACGATGGCGGGCCGGTTGACACCGGCGCGTGATCGCGTCGTCAGTCGTTGTCGGGATCGCAGGTCGAGCCCGGCGCGCACACCGCCTGGCAGCCGCCACCATCACAGTCGAAGTCGCAGGTCGCGCCCGCCGCGCAGACCATCTTGCAGTTGCCGCCGTCGCAGTCGGCCTCGCACGCGCTGCCGCCCGCGCAGGTGATCTTGCAGCCGCCAGCCGGACACTCGAACTCGCACGCGCCGCCGCCCGGGCACACGCCCTTGCCGCCGGCCGGCAGCGACGCTTCGACCGCGCCCGCGCCACCGTGATCGCCGCGGCGTCCCCGCGACCGATCGTCGTCATCATCGCGATCGTCGTCGTCCTCGTCGTGGTGATCGTCGTCGTCATCGTCGTCGTGACGATCGTCGTCGTCCTCGTCGTGGCGATCGTGATCGTCGCCCTCTTCGACGTAGACGACACCACCGGCAGGTGGCGGGGGCGGCTGGGCCGGTCCGCTCGAGCGGACGGCGCACGCGCCAAGCAACAGGACGGACAGGCCAAGGCCAAGCAGACGGTTCATCGAGCCCCCAGATGCGCCGGACGGCGACAGCTGATCGATACCTCAACCGGTCGCCCGGTTGACCGGCGCTCGCCGAAAACAGTGACGCCCGCGCGGCGAATGCCGGCGGGCGTCGACGTCAGGGTGGCCTGAGCTCGTCGAAGAGAGGTGTCCTGAGCCCGTCGAAGGGCCCAGAACCGACGATCAGCGCTTCGAGAACTGGAAGCGAGCGCGAGCGGCGCGCTGGCCGTACTTCTTGCGCTCCTTCTTGCGAGGATCGCGGGTCACGTAGCCGACCGCCTTCAGCTTCGGGCGGAGATCGGCGTCGATCTTCATCAGGGCGCGGGTGATGCCGTGGCGCACCGCGCCGGCCTGGGCCGAGATCCCACCACCGCGAACGGTGACGTGGACATCGTACTGGCCCATGAGGTTAACCTCCTCGAAAGGCTGACGAATCACCATCCGCGCGGTCGGGCGGCGGAAGTAGTCCTCGTCGGTGCGGTCGTTGATCAGGAACGTCCCGCCGCCGGGCACCAGCCAGACGCGCGCGATGGCGGTCTTGCGCCGGCCCGTGGAGTAGATCTTCGCAGAGGTCGCAGTGGCCATGGTCTCTTCCGTTCCGTCCGGTTCAGATGGCGAGCGGACGGGGCTGCTGAGCCTGATGCTCGTGCGCCGCGCCGCGATAGATCTTGAGCTTCTTGATGATCCGGCGACCGAGGGGGCCCTTCGGGAGCATGCCCCACACCGCCTCGCGGATCGCACGCTCAGGCTCGTCCTTGAGCACGTGCTTGGCGAGCTTGGTCTTGAGACCGCCCGGGTAGAGCGTGTGGTGGTGATACACCTTCTGGTCGGGCTTCGAGCCGGTCAGCTCGGCGCCCCCAGCGTTGATCACGATCACGAAGTCGCCCATGTCGCAATTGGGCGTGTAGGTCGGCTTGTGCTTGCCGCGCAGGACCATCGCAATCTTGGACGCTGCGCGCCCCAGGACCTGGCCCTGGAGATCGACGACGTACCAACCGCGCTGGGCCTCGCCCGCTTCCTTGCTCAGCCAGAAGCTCTTCTGCGTTTTCATGACTTACTTGGTCCGTGCCCACCAAAAGACGGCGGGGGAAGGCGGATCGTCTAACCGCTCCAGCCGCGAGAGTCAAGCTGCGCGTGGCTGAGGCGGCCGGGAACTGCGCGTGCGCGCTCGGCCGTGGTGGCCGCGCAACGTGGTAACACGAATCGGTGGCTGCCGTCGGATTCGTGCTCAAACCCGATACCGACGAGGCCCAATCATTACTTGCCGATCTCGTGGCCTGGCTGCGCCGGCAGGGCCACCGCGCGGTGGTGACCACCGAGGACCTGGTCTCGCCAGAAGGCGCCGAGATCGTTCCTGAATCGGACATCGCGCGGCTCCCACTCGATCTGATGATCGTCCTGGGTGGGGACGGCACGATCCTCCGGGCGAGCCGCGCGGTCGCCGATTCGGCGATCCCGGTGCTCGGCGTCAACCTCGGGCAACTCGGGTTTCTGGCCGGGTTCGCGCCCGCCGAGGGTCAGGATGCGCTCGAGGCCGCCCTCGCCGGCAAGCTCCGGATCGAGGACCGCAGCCGGCTGCTGGTGACGCTGAGGCGCCGCGACGGCGAGCCGGTGACCCGGACCGCGCTCAACGACGCGGTCATCCACCAGGGCGCGATGGCTCGCATCGTCGACGTCCAGGCCTGGATCGACGACGCCTTCGTCGCCGCCTACCGGGCCGACGGCCTGATCGTGGCGACCCCGACCGGGTCGACCGCCTACAACATGGCGGCCGGCGGCCCGATCCTGACCCCGGGATCGTTCGGCATGACGCTGACGCCGATCTGCGCGCACTCGCTCACCAACCGACCGCTGGTGGTCCCCGCTTCGTCGATCATCCGCTTCCAGCTCGGCCCGGATTCGCGCGGGGTGGTGCTGACGGTCGACGGCCAGTGGGCGCACTCGTTCCTCGCCGGCGACCGGGTCGAGATCACCGCCGCGGCGCGCCCGCTGCGGCTCTACGCCGGGCCCAAGAGCTACTTCGACGTCATGCGCGACAAGCTCCACTGGGGCCTGCGCGGCGCCCGCTGACGCCTCACTCGGCGCGAACGCGGTCCAGGCGCCGATACTGAAAATTTGCGCAGTGTCAGAGGTCGGGGTAAGAGTGGTCGCGTGCTGCGCCACCTGCGCGTGACCAACTTCGCGATCCTGAGTGACGTGACCATCGAGCTCGGTGACGGCCTGTGCGTGCTGACCGGTGAGACCGGCGCCGGCAAGTCGCTCATCGTCGAGGCGGTCAACCTGCTGCGCGGGGGGCGCGCGTCGGCCGACATCCCGCGCGCCGGGGCCAGCGAGGCGGTGGTCGAGGCGATCTTCGAGATTCCCGAGGACCTGCAGGCCCGGGTCCGCCGCGTGCTCACGACCGCCGGCTTGCCCACGGCGATCGCCAGCGACGAAACCGCCACCGCCGATGCCGACGCCCCGATCGAGGTCGTGGTCCGGCGCGTGATCCAGCGCGGCGGGCGCAGCCGGACCTACGTCAATGGCGCGCTCACGACCGCGACCCGGCTGGCCGAGCTCGGCTCGTGGCTGGTCGATCTGTCCGGGCAGCACCAGCACCAGGGCCTGGTCGACCCGGCCCGCCACCGCGAGATCCTCGATGCATTCGCCGGGGACACCGCCGCGGTCGACGAGATGCACGCGGCCTGGGCGGCGCTGGCTGCCATCGACAGTCAGCTCGCCGAGCTCGGTGGCGACGAGCGCGCGCGCAGCGAGCGCGCCGAATACCTGCGCTACCAGCTCGACGAGCTGGACGCCGCCCGGCTGGCCGCGGGCGAGGACGGCCGGCTCGAGGTCGAGCGCAGCCGCCTGGCTGCCGCCTCCGAGCTGGAGGCCGGGGCGCGGGCCGCGGTCGAGGCGGTCTACGGCGACGACGGCGCGGTCGACCGGCTGTCCGCCGCGGCGCGCGAGCTCGACAAGCTGGCGCGCATCGACGCGACCCTCGAGCCCCCGCTGCGGCAGATCCACGAGGCCCGGGTGCTGGCCGAGGACGCGGCCGGCGAGCTGCGCCACTACGCCGACCGGCTCGAGGGCGATCCCGAGCGGCTGGCCTGGGTCGACGACCGGCTCGAGCTGATCCGGCGGCTGTGCCGCAAGCACGGGGCGCGGCTCGACGAGGTGGTCACCCGCGCCGGTGACCTGCGCGCCGAGCTCGACGGGCTCGACAACCGCGACGTCCGGCTCGAGGCGCTGACCGCGTCACGGGCCGCCGCCCGGGGGCGCGGCGAGCGCGCGGCCGCCGTGCTCACCCAGAGCCGCACCAAGGCGGCGACCCGGCTGGCGCGCGAGGTGGCGAAGGCGCTCGGCGAGCTCGGCATGGGCGCGGCGCGGCTGGAGGTGGCGATCGCCCGCCGCGAGCTGGGCCCGACCGGCGCCGACGACGTCGAGGTGTTGCTGCAGGCCAACAAGGGCGAGGAGCTGCGCCCGCTGGCCAAGGTCGCCTCGGGTGGCGAGCTGTCGCGCATCATGCTGGCGCTCAAGCTCGCGCTGCGCAAAGCCGACGAGGTCGCGACCTACGTGTTCGACGAGGTCGACTCGGGCGTCGGCGGGGCCACCGCGCAGGCGGTCGGGGCGCTGATCCGCGCGGTGTCCGAGCAGCGCCAGGTGCTGTGCGTGACCCACCTGCCGCAGATCGCCGCCCAGGCCGACGGCCACTATCACGTCGAGAAGATCGAGGTCGCGGGCCGGACCGAGAC
>JBKJLC010000032.1:0-28315 GCA_046597055.1 Kofleriaceae bacterium
TGAGACCCACGGCCTCGACGCCGCCGATCCGCCGCCCGCGCGGCCGCCTTCCCGCCGCCGCCGCCGCCCGACGCGCTCCGCCGCCACGTCCTGACTCCGACGGCCGCGCCGGCACCAAGCCGTCGGCGTGGCCGACCTACGCGCCCACCGGTCGACTGTCATTTCTCTACGGATCCCGGTGGCCGTCAACACAGGTATCAACCGACCGTGCGGGCCGCGTTAGTCCACACCTCCTTGCTTGGCTTCTGCCATACGCCGGCAGACCTGATGGTGTCAGCCCTGATGGTGTCAGCCACCGGCTCGCAGACCTGACGGTGTCAGCCACCGGCTAAGACCGGCCGGCCCAGCGACCAGCGGGCCCAGTCCTCCATCTCGGCTCGACCCGCGACCCCGTGCTTGACCCGACCGACCTTGCGGCCGGCGGCTGGACATGTGTCCGCCATCCGGCCACCGCTGTCCGCTTCACGGACACGCCCACCGTCCGGTCACGAGGATGGCGCGGGCACATAGGTTGCTTAGCAGCGGGCGATGGGCCATCCGCTTCGCTGGTACCTGCCGAACGTCGTCTACGAGGTCACCAGCCGCACCGTGCAGGAGCGATTCCTGCTGGTGCCCGGACCCGAAGCCCGCGACCTGATCTTGGGCGTCCTGGGTCGCGGACTCCAGCTGTTCCCGCATGTCCGGCTCCACGCCTTCGCGTACATGTCCAACCACGACCACCTGCTTGCATCGAGCGACGACGGTGAGCAATTCGCGCGGTTTGTCGGCTACATCAACGGCAATGTGGCTCGAGAGATTGGACGGCTCCACGGGTGGCGCGGCCCCTTCTGGGCGAGACGAGCGCGTCCGATCCCGATCCTCGACGGGGACGCCATCATCGCTCGGCTGCGCTACATCATGTCGCAGGGGGTGAAGGAAGGCCTCGTGCGGTCGCCGCGCGAGTGGCCAGGCGCGTCCGCGGTGCCCGGCCTGCTCGGCGAGCCACTCGAAGGCGTCCGCGTCAACCGAGAGCTCGCGAGACGCGCTCGTCACGGCCGCGGCAATGTGAGCGGCGAGTCTTGCGCCGAGCGTATCGCCGTGCCTCTCACACCGATTCCTCCATGGGCGCGACTTCCCCGCGCCGCACTGATCGCTCGCCACCTCGAGTTGGTCGAGAGTATCGAAGACGAGGCGGACGCTCGCCCTGCAGGTCCGGCGTCGGTTCAGGCCCGTTCGCCTCTCGAACGGCCAGTTGAACCCGCACGCCGCAGCGCACCCGCGTGCCACGCGTCCAGCTGTGCAATCCGCGAGGACTACAAGCATGCGTATCGGTCGTTCGTGAACAGCTTCCGAGCGGCCGCGGCACAGGCTCGCGACGGCCTCGCGGACGCAGCTTCGAGGTTTCCGGTCGGGTGCTTTCCACCCGGGGCCCGCTACGTACGGCCGACCGGCGAGCGCCCGGTCACCTGGCTGCCTCCGGGCACCGCTTGGAGAAGGCCTGATGGAATCGCCTGGGGCGTGACCGCGCGCGCCGGCGAGGCGCGCCCCCGATATCCAGCCGACCCCGCGGACCCGCGCGAGGAGGTCAAGGGCGCCTCGCTACCACAGCGCCGCGAACGCAGCCTGCGCGCCATCCAGACCGTGGTGTTTCGCCAGGAACTCGGCGCTGGACGGCACCATCGCGGCCAGTCGGCGCAGTCCGTGCCTTCCGTACTCGGCGCTGATCCAGCGCTCGAAGAAGTACGGCTCTTTCGCGAGCAACCCGGTACCTCGCACCGCGCGGACACCCGCCAGCACCGAGACAAGGCCTGCGCCACTCCGCGCGCTCGTCAGGTACACTGGGCGGTCGGCCTCCGGCGAAGCGAGCCGGAGCCGGCCGCGCAATCCATGGTAGGTAGTGGTCGCCGCGTCTCCGAGGTCACCTTTCGACACGACGAAGGCATCCGGCACCTCCATGATGCCAGCTTTCATGAACTGCACATGATCTCCGCCGTGCGGCTGCAGCACGAGAAACGTGGCGTCCGCGATCCGGACAATCTCGATCTCGCCCTGCCCGATGCCGACAGTCTCGACCAGCACGGTCGAGAAGAGCCGCACGAGCAGCCGGCAGACGTGGTGCGTTGCTCTGGCCACGCCGCCGGGTACGGCCGCCGAGGCCTGGCTCCGGAAATAGAGCCTCGACTCGCCCGGCGGGAACCGCACGCGTGTGCGATCTCCGAGCAGAGCCCCCCCGGTCAGGGGGCTCGACGGATCGACGGCGACGACCGCCACTCGCTCGGCCGGATCCTCGATCAGCCGGACCGCAATCTCGCCAACCAGGCTCGACTTGCCGACGCCCGGTGCGCCGGTGAACCCGACCACGCGCCCTCGCTCACGAAGGTCCGCGTCCAAGCCAGCGAGGAGTCGCTGGCGAACGACGGCCGCCTCGGGTCGATCGTCCTCGAACCGAGTCACGAGTCGAGCGATCGCGCGCTTGTCCGCGCCCCGCGCATCCTCCAGCAAGGAGAGCTCGTCGCTCTCCAGCCTCACGGGCGGCGTCCGTCGCCCGATGTCTCGATCACGTCCATGATGCGGACCATGACCTCGCCAAGCTCGTAGTCGGACGGCGTGAAGACCGCCCGCACCCCCAGGGCCTCGAGCGCCGCGATGTCGGAGCGAGGGATGATGCCGCCGACGACGACCGGGATATCGCCGCCACCCGCCGCCCGCAGCGCCTCAAGGAGTTGGCGGGTCAGCTCGATGTGGGACCCTGACAAGATCGAAACGCCGATCAGGTTCGCGTCCTCCTCGACCGCGCTCGCCGCGATCTCCTCCGGCGAGAGCCGGATGCCCGAGTAGACGACATCGAAGCCTGCATGACGGGCGGCGACCGCGATCACTTCGGCGCCGTTCGAGTGGCCATCGAGGCCCGGCTTGCCAACGACTAGTCGCGGCCGGTGGCCGTGGGCGAGCGCGAAGGCCTCGATGCGCGCGCGAAGCCCGGACGTGCGATCGGCGCCCATCTCAAGGACCTGGCCATCGACGCCCGTCTGCGCCCGGTACTCTCCGAACGCCTGTCGGAGCGCGTCCGCCCACTCACCCGTGGTGACACGCGCGAGTGCACACTCGATCGACGGCTCCATGAGGCTGACACCCGATCGTGCGGCCTCACCCAGGCGGGCCAACGCGGCCTCCACACGAGCCGGGTCTCGGCGGCGACGCGTCTCCTCAAGCGCTTGCAGTGCCTCGTCGGCGGCCGCTGGATCGCCGCGGAACACGCCGCCGTCATCCCCCCCTACGAGGGGCGACGGAAGCGCATCGGTCCATCGGTTCACCCCGACGACGACTTGGTCTCCGCGGCCGATGCGAGCCACACGCTCGGACATCGAGCGGACCAGCGCCCCCTTCATGTACCCCGAATCGATCGCCGCGCGAACCCCGCCCATCGCGAGGATCCGTTCGATCTCCGCCCGTGCGCCATCCGCGATCTCATTGGTCTTGGACGTGATCACCGGGCTTCCATCGAAAAGGTCCGGGTATTCGAGCAGGTCGCTCTCGAACGACAGGATCTGCTGGAGCCGCAGCGACCACTGCTGGTCCCACGGCCGCGGCAGGCTCATGGCCTCGTTCCACGTCGGGAGCTGCAGCGCACGGCATCGCGCCTTGCGCGACAGCGTCACCCCAAGCGCCTCGATCATGATGCGCCAGGCGTTGTTCTCGGGCTGAGCCTCGGTGAGCCCCAGCGAGTTGACCTGGACACCGTAGCGGAACAACCGCAGTTTCGGGTCGGTGACACCGAAGCGGGTGGACGTGATCTCGTCCCACAACTCGGCAAACGCACGCATCTTGCACATCTCTTCGACGAACCGGATGCCGGCGTTGACGAAGAACGAGAGCCGACCGACGCATCGCGCGAAGGCTGCTTGATCGATGCGGCCGCGGGACCGGATGAGATCGAGTGTGCCGATCGCGTTCGCCAGCGCGAAGGACACCTCCTGGACTGGCGACGCGCCCGCCTCTTGCAGGTGGTAACTGCAGACGTTGGACGGGTTCCACTCCGGGAGCCGGTCGACACAGTATTCGTACGTCTCTGCAATCAGGCGAAGCGAGTGCTCTGGCGGGAAGATGTAGGTTCCCCTCGCAAGGTACTCCTTGATGATGTCGTTCTGGGTCGTGCCACGGAGCTGCGTCTCAGGAACGCCACGCTCGCGCGCCAACGCGACGTAGAGCGCAAGCAGCCACATTGCCGTGCCGTTGATCGTCATCGACGTGTTCATGCGCTCGAGCGGAATGCCCTCGAAGAGCACGTGGAAATCGTCGAGAGAATTGATGGGAACGCCGACCTTGCCGACCTCGGGTCGTGCGATCACCGCGTCCGACGAGTAGCCGCACTGGGTCGGGAGATCGAAGGCGATCGACAGCCCGGTCTGCCCGCGCTCCAGGTTGGCGCGGTAGAGCGAGTTGGAGGCCCGGGGGCTGGAATGGCCCGCATAGGTGCGGAAGATCCAGGGCTGGTCGCGGGTAACCTCCCCCTTGGCGTCGGCGAGCTGGTGGGGAGCAGGACGGCGAGGGGTGGACATCGGGTTCCACTATAACGGATGTGACGCGCTGCGGCACCGCGAACGAAGCGTCATGGCCACGGCGGGAAGATGAGGCACCGTCGGGCGACCTGGCCGCCACGACTGCGTGCACCTCCGCGGCCCGGTGACAACGGCGCGTGCCTCGCACGTTATCACCGCGTCAGCGTCTCCAGGTTTCGCAGGATGCCGGATGGAGGACGCGGTCGGGTGGCCGGCGCTCGGGTGGCGGCCGGCGCTCGGGTGGCTGACACCGGACCGTTGCCGGCCGGCGCTCGGGTGGCTGACACCGGACCGTTGCCACCGTACCGTTGCCACCGGACCGTTGCTGGCTGACACCGGACCTTTCCACGGGTGGCCGGTCACGGGTGGCTGACACCGGACCGGTCGGACACCGGACCGGTCGGACACCGGGGCGGTCGCTGACCCCAGGGCGGTCGGGCTGGCCGCGCTCGGGCGGCTGACGGACACCAGGGCGGTCGGGCTGGCCGCGCTCGGGCGGCTGACGCCCATCCGGCGACGGGTGGCTGACACCCGAAGCTCCCGAAGCTGACACCCGAAGCAGGCAGGTGTCATTCACCCGGCGGTCACGGGCGGCCGACACCATGTCGGTCAGACGTATGGTCGGTCATGGTCCGAAGACGTCCCAGGACAACTTGGCCACCATCGCAAGGGCGATCGTGACGGCTCCAGCGCGCACCACCGTGGCGCCTCGGGTGATCACCACATGAGCGCCAACGAGGCCCCCGAGAAACTGACCGATGGCCATGGGTAGGGAGACCGACCAGACCACGAGGCCTTGGCTGGCAAAGAAAATGACGGCGGCCAGGTTCGACGCAAAATTGACGACCTTCGCGTTCCCGCTGGCTGCGACCGGTGGGTCACCAAGCCACCAAAGAAAACTGACGATGAGCAGCGTGCCCGTTCCCGGGCCGAAGAAGCCGTCATAGAAGCCAATCGCCAACGCGATCGCTGCGGCGAGCGCGAGCGGACGCCGCGCGCTCTTCGCGACGGCGGGTCGCGGCACCATGACCAGCACCGCCGCCGCAACGAGGAGCGCGATGAGCAAGGGTTTCAGCGCCCCGGGGTCGACGAGCGAGACCAGCACCGCCCCGGCGAGGGAGCCGGCGAAGCCTGCTGCGAAGCTCGTGAAGCTGCGGCGAGCAGCGAGGTGCCCGGCTCTGGCGAATCGGAGCGTTGCAGCCCCAGACCCGAAAACCGACTGACCCTTGTTCGTGCCCAAAGCGAGGTGCGGAGGGAGACCGGCATAGAGAAGCGCCGGCAACGTCAGGAGGCCACCGCCGCCCGCGATTGCGTCGATTCCCCCCGCGAAGAGGGCGACAACCGCCAGCGCGACTGTCGCCCCAAGGCCAAGATCCATGCGGCATCGTACGTCTCCTCCCACCCGGTGGGTGACACCGGTCGACGGGTGAACCGGACGGGTGGGTGACACGGGTGACACCGGTCGACGGCTGGTGGGTGACACTGGTCGGTGGGCCGACTGCCCACCGGTGACACCAGTCGGGTCGACGGGTGACACCGGTCGACCGGGTGACACCGGTCGACCGATGGGTGACACCGGTCGACGGTCGGGTCGACGGGTGGGTGGGTGACTACCGGTCGACGGTCGGGTCGACGGTCGGGTCGACGGGTGGGTGACACCAGTCGACGGGTGACACCAGTCGACGGCACCCGGATGGCTGGCACCCGGCACCCGGCACCCGGCACCCGCAGCACCCGGCACCGCACCCAGATGGGTGGCACCCGGCACCTGCACCCGGCACCTGCACCCGGCACCTGCACCCGGCACCTGCACCTGGCACCTGGATGGGTGACATCTGGCACCGCACAGATGGGTCACGCCCGGTCGGCGGCGCACGGCCGACCGGCGCCGGCCGACCGGCGCCGGCCAACCGGCGTGGCCGGCGGACGGGGGCGTGCGGCCGACGGGCGCCCCGTCCGCCCGGGCGCGGGCCGGCGGGTGGGCGGGAGACTGGTACGCTGCGGGCGATGTCCGAGCTTGGTCCGGTGCCTGCCTCGATTGCGGCTGCCTACGATGCGGAGCGCTTCCGGGAGGAAGGGCATCGGCTGATCGATCGGATGGCCGATCGGCTGGAGCAGGCGACGGGGCGGGATGAGGAGCCGGTGCTGCCGTGGCTGGCGCCCGAGGTCGTGGTGGCGGGGTGGGCGACCGAGTTCTCGGACGAGCCGGTGGAGGATCTGGTCGACTGCCTGGAGCGGACGGCGGCGGGCTCGATCCGGCTGCACCATCCGCGCTACCTGGGGCACCAGGTCCCGCCGCCGGTGCCAGGGGCGGCGCTGGCCGACGCCGCGACCGCGCTGCTCAACAACGGCATGGCCGTGTACGAGATGGGCGCCGCCGCCACCGCGCACGAGCTCGCCGTGGTCGCGTGGATGGCGCGCACGCTCGGCTTGCCCGCGGGGGCCGGCGGCCTGCTGACGTCGGGCGGGTCGGCGGGCAACCTCACCGCGCTGCTCGCTGCGCGCCAGGCCATGGCCGGCTTCGACGCCTGGACCGACGGTGCCCATGCGGGCCCGCCGCTGTGCGTCCTGGTCGCCACCACCGCGCACTACTCGATCGCGCGCGCCGTGCGTGCGCTGGGCTGGGGTGACGGCGGTGCGGTGGCGGTCGCGGTCGACGAACGCTGGCGGCTCGATCCCGCTGACCTGGCGCGCGCGCGGGCAGCGGCCATCGCGGCCGGGCGCCGGCCGATCGCCGTCATCGCCTGCGCGGGCTCGACCGCCACCGGCGCGTTCGATCCGCTGGAGCCGATCGCCGACTTCTGCGCGGCCCACGAGCTGTGGCTGCACGTCGATGGGGCCCATGGCGCCGCGGCAGCGCTGTCGCCGACCCACCGGCATCTGGTCCGCGGGATCGAACGGGCCGACTCGGTGGTCTGGGATGCCCACAAGCTGCTGGCGCTGCCGGCGCTGTGCACCGCGGTCCTCTACCGCGACGTCGGTCGGAGCTACGAGGCGTTCGCCCAGGAGGCGTCGTACCTGTTCGCCCCCGAGCGCGAGTGGTGGAACCTCGGGCTGCGTACGCTCGAATGCACCAAGCGCATGATGGGGACCATCCTCTACGCCAGCCTGCGCGCCTACGGGGTCGGCTTCTTTCGGGACTACGTCGAGCGCGCGTTCGCGCTCGGACAGGCGCTGGCGGCCCGGGTGACCGCCGCGCCCGACTTCGAGCTGGCGACCGCGCCCGATGCTAACATCGTGGTCTTTCGATACCGTCCGGCTCCCGGACAGACGGGCGCCGATCTCGACCGGCTCCAGGCCCGGGTCCGCCGGCGCTGTCTCGAGGCGGGCCGCTTCTACTTCCTGCAGACCCGCCTCGGCGAGGCGCTGTGGTTGCGCAGCGCGCTGATGAATCCGCTCAGCACCACCGCCGACCTCGACGGCATGCTCGACGCGATCAGGGCTGCCCACGCCGCCGACTGAAAGGTGTCGAACCATGCGCCCTGGGCATGGCTCGACACCTCGGAAGTCGCGAGTCTGCGAGCGACGATGCCGTACAGGCGCAGCTGGCACGTCGATCGACAAGAGGTGTCGAGGCTTTGGTCGACACCTCTTGAGCCGCGCGAGCGAGGCGGCCATCATGTCCGCATGGAGCAGGCGCGAGCTCCGGCCGCGTCCGACTGATCAAGGCCGGGACCGCGAGCATCACGCGCGATCGGGGCGCGCGGTGTGCCCGACCGGCCCTCGACCTGGCGGCGGTGCGCGATCGCCCCGATGCCGACGAGCAACGTGCGCGAGCGGGTCGCTGCGACAGTTCATGACCGAGATGCGGCTGCCGCTCTCGCCGGTCCCATCCCCCACATCCCCCACCCTTCCGGCCTGAGCCACCGGCGGCCGCCCGGATCTCTCGCGAGGCCGACGCGATGTGACACTGGCACTCTCGACCCAGGCCACACACGGCGGCAACGTCCAACACAGGACGGCGATTGACCTCCACGCGCCTCTACTCGGAGGTTCCGCAGGTACAGTGACAGCTCGACCGACTCATCCAGAGCCAGTCAAACACCCACGGAGCATCCAGATGAAGAAGAACAGCAAGAAGCTCACCCTCGGCCGCGAGACCCTGCGCACCCTCGGCGAGGGCATCGAGTCGATCAACGAGCTTGCCAATGTTGCCGGCGGCACCTGGGGCAGCGGCCGGACCTTCGCGTCGAAGTGGAACTGCTCGGTCGGCGCCTGCAACGACGGAGACTGACAGTGATGGGCCGACAGGCCGCCGCCATCGCACGGCCGCGATGACGCACTGATATCCAGACTGACAGAGAATGGAGCCGGAGGTCGCACCTCCGGCTCCATCTCGACGTCGCGAATTTTCGCCAGTCAGGACTGGCACTCAGCCACTGGCGATCACTCGCCACGGCCCGCCCCACGCACGCCACGCGCGTGGGCGGCCCCATGGGCCCGACATCGATCGGCGGGGGCCAGCCTCCCGCCCGTCACGCCCGGGTCTCACCGGCGGCGCAGCGCCGCTTCGGGGCCCCGTGAGCCCGGACCTCGCGCCGTCGCCCCGCCCACGCGTCAGGTCGCGCTGGGCTGCCGGTCGACCCGGCGTAGCCCGGCCTTGTGCAGGCGGGTCGCGAGCTTGACGCGCGGGCTCGAGCCGACCGGCCGGTAGTGCAGGTGCGCACCGTCGGCCACGGTCACCAGCGGCGACCGCTCGCCCAGCCCGGCCGCCTCGAGCCGGGCGCGCACGCGATCGCGCATGGCGGCGTCGTCGGTCAGGAGCATGAGCGTCTTGTGCTGCGTGAGCCGCCAGGTCGAGCGCGGCGTCCGCACGTACACCGCCAGGTCGACGTGGCCGTTGGCGAGCAGCTCGTCCTCGAAGTCGTCGAGGAACCGGATCGCACGGCGGACGTCGTTGAGCCGCGGGGTCAGCCACACCTCGGTGGTGGTGCCGCCGTCGTGGTGCGGGGCGATCTGCACCTCGACGTTGTCGACCACCGGCAACCGCTCGACGACGTCGAGGAAGCACTCGTGAACGTCGTCGCCGGCGACCACCGCCTCGAGCACCAGCGCGCCCGCCTCGTCGCGCGAGCTCCAGCCGGGCACGATCGCCGCCGCCGGCCCGGCCTCGCCGAGCACGGGCAGCACGCCGCCGGGGAACCGGAACCGATCGAGCGGGCCCGGCGCGCCGCGCTCGACGACCACGCCCTTGCCGACCGACTCGCCCAGGGGCACCTCGCCGGGCGTGGCCGGCGCCGCCGCCACCGGCCACACGGTCCGATCGCGCCCGAGCCGGGCCGCCGCGACCGCGATCGCCTCGCCGAGGTGAGTGCCGGGCGCGACCGCGAGGCGCACGCCTCCGTCGTCGGCAAACGCGATCCGGTACCAGGTCTCGCTCATCGCGGGGTCGACTCTCTCACGGCGGGTCGACGCCGGCGTCGCCGGGCCTGATCAGGCCGGCATCGGCTTCGGACGCGAGTCGCGCGGCCAGCCGCACCAGCACCACGCTGACGTGCTCCGCGACCAGGCCGCCGCGGGCGGTGCCGTCATCGGTCGAGCCGCGCGCGTCGATCGCGCTCCACGCAGCGTCGAACGGGGTGTCACGCGACACGAACATGCCCAGCGCCGACGTGCGATCGCGCTCGAGCGGCGGGAACAGCGGCGACGGATAATGGAGCGAGGTCGGCGGGTCTGGCGTCACCACCGCACCCTCGACCTGGAGGTTGACGTCGTCGACGACCAGGCCGACCACGAGGCCCTCGGGCGGGAAGAACGGCAGGCTCATGCTGCGCAGCACCCCGGTGACGTCGGTCGGCTTGACCACGAAGCCGCGCGCGTGGATCACGCCGCCGGTATCGACCACCGGCTCGAAGCAGGTGAGCGAGGCGGTCGACTGCGGCGCCTGGTACAGGACCCACAGGCACTGCACGCCCTCGGGCCGCTGATCGAGCCGCAGCCGCCAGGTCGGCTCCTCGCCGGCGGTCGGCGTGAGCTCGACCAGCTGCGCGTTGTTGATGGTCCGGACACCGTCGCCCTGGTCGATCGGCACGCCGAGCTTCACGGTCAGCCGGGGCACGTCGCGCGCGGTCTGGCGCACGACGTCGAAGTCGTACAGCGTCGCGACCACGGTCACGCTGGTGTCCGGGCAGTCGAGCGACGCGGTGCTCGGACAGCCGAGCTCGACCTCCGCGGTCCGGTCGTGGCCGACGTCGAAGTAGGCCTCGCCGCCGATCGCCGGCAGCGGGTTCTGTAGCTTGGGCACACCGTTGACGAACTCGGCGGTGGCCGGACAGCCGCGCTCGTCGACGTCGCCGGGCTGCAGGGCGTCGGCCGCCCACACGGCGATCTGGACCTTGACCATCGTGTTGGGGATCTCGCTGCGCGGGATCTGCAGCTCGCCGAGCTTGCACGCGTCGCCGCCGGCCGGCAGATCGAAGCACTCCGTGTAGTACGGCCGGTCGGGATCGACCGCGTCGACCACCCGGATGCGCGCCTTGGCGTCGCACGTCATCGGGATCGATGCGCACCGGCGCTCGGCCTCGGGCGCGCGGGCCGGGCACAGCTGGTCGTCGCGCCAGCCGAGCTGCAGCCGGAACGAGTCGTCGGCGGGGCCGCAGCCGGCCACCACCGCGACCAGCGCGAGCCCGAGCCAGGTGGCGCCGCTCATTCGACGTCGACCCCGTCGAGCGTGCTGGTGCCGGGGGCGCGGGTGACGATCGCGGTGACCACGCCGATCACGATCAGCCCCGCGGTCGCGCCGAAGGTCGCCCGGGCCCAGCGCCGCCGCCACCACGGGCCCTCGACCACCGGCGGCACCGGATTGGTCGGCCGCCGGAGCCCGGGCTCGGGCCGCGGCCGCGGCAGCGGGCGCAACGGGCGCACCACCGCCGCGACGTCGTCGCCGATCGTCCGCGCCGGGCCCAGCCCGCCGGTGGCGGTGTACAGCCGCGCGACCAGCTCGCCGGTCGCGTCGGTCGTCACGATCACCGCGTCGCGGGCGTCGACCAGCCCCAGCAGGCGGGCGACCGCGTCGGCCCGGACCCGGTCGTTGGGCGCTGCCACCAGACGATCGCGGGCCCGTCCCAGCCGGACCGGGTCGGCTGCGATTACCACCGTCAGCGGGACGCTCACCGTCTGACCGACCGCCGACTCGACCCGCCGGCCGCGCGGCTCGATGTCCTCGCCCTGGACGGTGACAATGTGAGGTCCGGCCACGATGGTGACCCGGGCTGGCTCGCCCCCGACCGAGGCCCCGTCGATCAGGACCTCGGCCGCGCCCGACGCGGTCACCAGCAGGGCCCCCGAAGGGGTCCGGGGCACGCCGGCCGCGGCGAACGCCTGGACCAGGTCCGGCAGGTAGCGGGCCCGGTCGAGGACGCGTCCCGGGTCGAGCCGGTGCACCAGCGCGAAGGTCGGCGCCGCCGCCTGCAGCCCGGCCTCGCCGGCGATCCCGAGTCCCTCGGCGAACACCAGGTCGGCCAGCAGCTTGCGCGCCCGCGGATCGCCGGCGGCGGCCGCGACCGCGTCCTGCGCCGCGCGGGCCCGGTCAGCGGCCTGGCGGTAGGCGAACCGGCCGAGGAGCTCGCGGGCCTCGACCAGCGCCGCCTCGGCCGCAGCCCGGCCGCCCGTGTCGGTGGGTGTCGGCTGGCGGAGCGCGTCAGTGAACCGGGCCGCGACCGGCGCCAGGGCCGGGTCGGGCCCCAGCGCCACCGAGATCCGCGCGACCGCGGCCGCGCCCCGGCCATCTTCGGTGGCGTCGACGACCAGGACCGGGCGCTCGTCGGCGGCGGCCGGGCCGATCCCGAGCCCGAGGGCGGCCGCCCCGAGGAGCACGGTCAACCGACGAGCACGGCGCCAGCCATGTGTGACATCATGCGCTCGGCGCTGCGTCGTCGCGGCGTCCATACCCGAAGGATTATAGGTCACGTCCCCGATGGCGGAGGTGCCAGAGAAGAGCCTGGAGCGATACGACGTGCTCGACCGCATCGCGGTCGGGGGCATGGCGGAGGTGTTCCTGGCCAAGGCGTACGGCGCTCACGGGTTCGAGAAGACGCTGGCGATCAAGCGGATCTTGCCCGAGCTGGCACGCGACCCGGAGTTCGAGGAGCGATTCATCGCCGAGGCCAAGGTCGCGGTCAAGCTGTCGCACACCAACGTCGTCCAGGTCTTCGACTTCGGACGGTTCGCGGGCTCCCTGTTCATCGCGATGGAGTATGTCGACGGGCTCGACCTCGCCGCGCTGCTCCGCCGCTTCAAGGAGCGCCACGAGAAGGTGCCGCTGCCGGCCGCGTTCCAGATCGCGATCGAGCTCGCCCGCGGGCTCGACTTCGCCCACTCCCACGGCGTCGTTCACCGCGACGTTTCGCCGTCGAACATCCTGCTCAGCAAGGCCGGCGAGGTGAAGATCGCCGACTTCGGCATCGCGGTCGCCGCCCAGCCCGGCAAGACCGGCGCGCCCGGCCGCCGCAAGGTCATGGGCAAGTGGCGCTACATGTCGCCCGAGCAAGCCCGGGGCGAGCCGCTCGACACCCGCAGCGACATGTTCTCGGCCGCGTCCGTGATGTACGAGCTGTTCACCGGCGAGAAGCTGTTCCCGGGCGACGAGGCCGAGGACATCATCCGCAACATCGAGGACATGCCGCTGCCCAAGGCGTCGGCGATGCGGCGCGGCATCCCGCCCCGGCTCGACGACATCCTCCACCAGGCCCTGGCCCGCAAGCCAAGCGACCGGCCGCTGCGGCCCGCGGTCATGCTGCGCGCGCTCACCGAGCTGACCTACGAGTCGAGCATCGTCGCGACCGCGCTCGACGTCGCCGAGGCGGTCTCCTACGTGGTCGATCTGTCGACCCCGACCGGCCGCCGGCTCGACGACATCATCCGGGCCCAGCTCCACCAGATCGCCGAGCCGTCGGTGGTGCGGCAGACCGCGCGCGGCGATCGCAAGACCGAAGGCGACCCCGAGCGCCGCACCGCCTCGGTCAGCGTCGAGGACCACGACCGGCTCACCGCGGTGACGATCGCGCAGCGCCGCGCGCGCACCGGCGCCGACGACGGGCTGCGCAGCGACCCGGCCTCGCGGGTCGCGATGATCGACGAGTCGCGGCCGGTGCTGCTGCAGTCGATCGACAGCGACGGCATCAGCCGCCTCGAACTCGACGAGACCACCATCGCCGGGGTGCCCTGGGAGCTGCGCGGTGGTCCGCCCGCGATGCCGGCCCGCGCCAGCGACGGCACCCCGCCCGCCGCCGCGCGCCCGGCGCCGACCCGGCTGGTGACCAGCGGCAGCGGCGCGTCGCTCACCCAGATCGTCGTGCCGCGCACCGAGCCCGCGCCGCACCGGCGCCGCCTCCCGATCATCGTCCTTTCGATCCTCGCCGCCGGCGGCGCGATCGCCGGCGCCGTGCTGATGACCCGCACCGATCCGCCGCCGCCGCGGAGCGCGGGGGTCAGCCCCGACCCCGCGGTGGTGCTGCCGCCGCCGCCGCCGCCGGCCGTGCTGATCGTCGAGACCGTGCCGGTCGGCGCCCACGGCAGCGCGGCCGGCATGGCGTTCGGCCCCACGCCGGCGACCCTCGAGGTGCCGGCCGGCACGATCCCGGTCCGCATCGAGCTCGCCGATCACGAGCCGTACATCGACGATCGCGTGGTGGTCGGCGCCGGCCAGACCCTGCGCCTGCGCGCGACCTTGGCCCCGGCGCTGGCCCGCCTGGTCGTGGTCACCGAGCCGGCCGGGGTCGAGGCGTGGCTCGACGGGGTCGCGCTCGGGCTGACCCCGACCTCGACCGGCCGGCTCACGCCCCGCAGCGGCGCCCGGCTCGTGCTGAGCAAGCCCGGCCACGTGTCGCTGACGTTCCCGATCGACCTGGTCTCGGCTCGCGCGACGCGGGTCGAGCGCACGCTGCGCGCGGCCCCGACCCCGACCGGCGTGATCTCGCTGTCGGTGGTCGACGCCGAGGGCGCGCTGTGGGGCGACGTCTACCTGAGCGGCAAGAAGATCGGCCGCGCGCCCAGCAAGGCGCTGCGCCTGCCGGTCGGCAAGCACCGGCTGCGCATCAAGAACGAGCCGACCGGCCGCGCCACCACGATCGACGTCGACGTGGTCGCCGACGAGACCCGCGTCTACACCGCGCGCCTGCCTTGACGACCGGCGTCAGCGCTTGCCGGGCTTGCGTCGCGGCGCCAGCTCGACGGTGACGTCGCCGGTGACCTGGGTCCGACACGACAGCCGCACCCGGGTCAGGTGGTAGAGGTTGCCGAGGTGGCGCTCTTCCTCCTCGGAGTACGCCGACAGCGCGTCGGCGCCGGCCACGACCTTGACCCGGCACAGCCCGCAGGTGCCCTTGCCCACACACGCGGTCTCGATCGAGATGCCGGCCTGCGCACCGGCGTCGAACAGGCTGGTCCCGGTCGCGCACTCGACCACGGTCCCGGCTGGCAGGAAGGTCACGCGCGCCATCAGCGCCTCGACACCGACGGATGTCCGCTGATCGAGAACCGCAGCGGCTCGGCCGCCCATGCGCCCGCGAAGTCGACCCCGACCCGGGGCCCGGTCGCGATCGTCGCCGGCGCGACCCGCGCGTGACGGGCGATGAACAGCGCGTCGCCATCGAGCGCGAGCCCGTGCTGCGCGCGCGACAGGCCGAGCGCGCGGGTCACCTTGCCGGGCCCACGCCCGACCGTCGGCTCCGCGGGCAGCCCGACCAGCGGCGCGATCGCGCGCACCAGCACGGCGCCGGCATCACCGTCGACGCTGGTGACGATGTTGAACATCTCGTGCACGCCATAGCACAGGTACACGTAGCTGATGCCGCCGGGGCCGAACATGACCCGGTTGCGGTCGGTCGGCCCGAACCGCGCGTGCGACGCGAGATCGTCGGGGCCTCGGTACGCCTCGGTCTCCACGATCACCCCGGCACGCTCGCCGTGCACCAGCGCGCAGCCGAGCAGCGCGCGCGCCACCACCGCGTGGTCGCGCCGGTAGAAGCGGGTGCCCAGCCGGCGCCCGCGCAGGGCCGCGATCGCCGGCGGGGCCATCGGTCAGACGCCGGCGGCCGCGCCGCGCCGCGCCGGGTCGGCGCAGGCCAGGAGCTGCGCGCGATCGATCTGCGCGACCACCTCGGCCACCCGCGGTTGCGCCTGCAGCGCGTCGAGCAGCGCGCTGGCGGCCTCGACGTACGCGGCCGGGGCCAGCACGCCCTGGAGCAGCCGGAACCGCAGCAGCAGGAACGCGGTCTGCACCACGTCGGCCAGGCAGTACTGCTGGATCTTGGCGAGCTGGCCCGCGCGGAACAAGCCCTCGACCTGCGAGCCGTCGACGCCGACCTTGCCGGGCAGGCCGATCAACCGCGCCACCGCGTCGAGCTTGCCGGACCGGGTCGCGCCGTGATCAGCGAGCCAGTCGCACAGGTCGATGTGGCCCTCCTCGCTGTACCGGTAGCGCACGCCGCGCTCCTGGTAGTACCAGGCCAGCGGCACGCCGTGCGACAGCGACCGCAGCGCGATCACCGGCAGGTCGAACGCGCGGCCGTTGTAGGTCACCAGCACCGGCTTGGCGCGGCCCACGAACCGCGACAGCTCGATCAGGATGTGGCGCTCGTCGGTGTCGGTGCCCGGCCCCTCGCCGATCACGCCCATCCGGCGCAGGCGGTAGTCGGCGCCAAACCACAGGCAACCAACCACGATGATGCGGTGCGCCCAGGTCGGCGGGAACGGTGGTTCCACCCCGTGCGGGGTCTCGGGCCGCGACCAGCGCGCCACGTCGGGGACCGTCTCGATGTCGAGAACGAGGTACTCGGAGCCGGGACCGCGTGCCACCGCCGGACGGTAGCACCCGGGACCGACGTCGGTACGCGCACTTGCGGGCCGCGAGCATCGGACATCGGCAGACATCACGATGTGCAAGATGCTGTGATGCTTATCGCTTGGAGCCGGACCGCTTCCTGACGACAATGGCCCCAGATGCGACGCCTGCCTGCCGTCCTCGCCGCCATCGCCGCGCTCGGTCTCCCGACCACCCCGGTCGTGGCCGCGGAGCCCCAGCAATGCCGCGTGGTCGACATCGACTTCAAGCCGGCCGACCGCCTGCAAATCGTCGCCTGGCTCGAGGACACCGGGGGTAACTTCGTCAAGACGCTCTACGTGACCGACGGCGTCGGCCGCCACGGGCTCGGCAATCGCCCCGGCCGCTTCGACTTCAACAGCGGTCCCAAGTGGCCCTACGGCCGCCGCATCACGACGTTCCCGGTCTGGTCGCACCGCCACGGCGAGCTGTTCCCCAAGCTGGTCTTCCAGAACACCGAGGACAGCAACCTGTCCCACCCCTTCAACCACTCGTCGTCCGAGATCCACTTCTGTCGGCCGCTCCGGTCCGACGAGGCCGGCTGGGACACCGGCACCTGCGCGTCGCCGATCTTCACCGACAAGGGCAAGGTCGAGGCCGCCGGCACCAGCCGGTACCCGCCGCGCGCCGACATCGCGCGGGTCGCCGGCATCGACGACGGCATCGTCGGCATGTTCGACGACATGAACCCGTTCGACGAGGTCTCGGGCGCGACCCCGGTCGCCGATCTCCCGTTCCAGATCACCTGGCCGATCCCGTCCGACCTGCCGACCGGCGACTACGTCGTCTGGCTCGAGGTCGCCAAGGAGTTCGACCACAACGCGACCTACAACCCGACCGCGTACCCGGCGCCAGTCGGGATCCCGTGGAACCTCTACGGCGAGCCGTATCGCGGCCAGCCGTCGGTGGTGTACTCGGTGCCCATCACCATCGGGACCGAGACCTCGACCGGCACGGCGCTGACTTACCGCGGCTACGGCGACCCCGATGGCCAGGACGGCACTGTCCGGAGTCCGGACAGCACCATCGACACCGCGACCCCCGGCTCGGGCGCCGCCCGCCTGCTGCTCCAGGCCGCCGCGGGCGAGACCTTCCGGGTCCGGGTGGTGTCACGGCCGGAGTTCGACGTCGCCATGCCGGGCTCGGCCGGCGAGCTGCGCGCGGTCGAGGTCGACGACCGGGCCGCGACCCTGTCGTTCGTCGCGCCGGGCGAGGACGGCGAGCTCGGCAAGGTCTCCGGCTACGAGGTGCGCCTGCGCGCCGGCACGCCGATCACCGAGGCCAACCTGCTCGACGCCGCGATGATCGGCGAGTCGGTCGAGCCTGACGATCCCGGCCAGGTCCAGCTGTTCGAGCTGCCCGGCCTCTTGCCCCAGACGAACTACTACGTCGCGGTGCGCGCCTACGATGACTGCAAGAACTTCGGGCCGCTGGTGATCACGCAGTTCACGACGCCCGATCGCCCGACCGGCGAGGTCGACGCCTGCTTCGTCGCGACCGCCGCCTACGGCTCGGTGCTCGCCAACGAGGTCTCGATGCTGCGCGCGTTCCGCGAGGGCGTCCTGCGCCGTAGCGTGCTCGGCGAGCTGTTCGTCGAGACCTACTACACGGTCGGCCCCGCCTTTGCCGCGACCATCGATCACTCCGACACGCTGCGCCACGCCGCGCGCGACGGGCTCGGCCCGCTGGTCGATCTGGTCAAGGGCCTCAAGGTCGAGCGCTAACTTAGCGCAGCGCTGACGGGCGCAGCCCGGCACGCCGCGACGGGCTGCGCTCAGGCATCGGCCGAGCAGGGGTCAGTGTTCGAGACCAGCACGGAGGGCGAGCCGAGGCGGGGACGAGGTCTCAGGCGGGCTCGTAAGTTCCACGGCCGAGTGGTGCCATGCGACGGCGGGTTGGGGCAATGGCACCGGCGTGCGTCACGCCCGGAGACCCCGGATCGAGCAAGCGCCGGGACCTCGGCCTCGCCGACGGCGAGGCCGGCCGCGCGTGCCGCCAGCGTTTCTCGACGCGCTGCCCCTTCGACGGCGGGCTCGCTTGCGTTCGCCCTGGCTCAGGGACACCGGAACGATGGGCTCAGGGACACCGGGAGATCTGACCACCGCCAGCGCGGCGCGCACTCGGCCCGGCGCGCGACCGGTCACCGGATCGGCGTGTCGATCCGGTGGTCCTTGGTCTCCTTGATCAGGAGCCCGCCGACCACGCAGGTCACCAGGCACACGACGATCGGGTAGATCAGCCCGGTGTAGCGGGCGCCGCTGCCGAAGTGCTCGTGCGCCCAGGCCGAGGTGGTCACCGCGGTCGCGATCAGCGGCAGGAACCCACCGAACCAGCCGTTGCCGAGGTGGTAGGGCAGCGACATCGACGTGTAGCGGATCGCGGTCGGGAACAGCTCGACCAGGAAGGCGGCGATCGGTCCGTACACCATCGTCACGTAGATCATCTGCACCCACAGCAGCGCGACGATGCCCACCGAGTTGGCGATCGGCAGCGACGTGACGTGGGCGGCGCCGGTCGGGTTGGCCAGCGCGTTGATGCCGATGAAGATCGGCAGATAGGTCAGCGCCGCCAGCAGGCAGCCGCCGAGCATGATCTTCTTGCGGCCGATGCGATCGCTGAGCCGACCGAACACGATGAAGAACGGCGTGCCCAGCGCCAGCGCCACCGCGACCAGCGCGTAGGCCAGCCGCCAGTCGAGGTTGAGCGGCTTCTGCAGGAAGGTCAGCGCGTAGAACTGGCCGGTGTACCAGACCACGCCCTGACCGGCGGTCGCGCCGAACAGCGCCAGCAGCACGAACCTCAGGTTGCGCGGGTTGCCGAAGCTCTCGCGCAGCGGGTTGACCGACACCTGGCCATCGCGCTTCAGCTTGGCGAACAGCGGTGACTCCGCCATGCGCAGGCGCACGTAGAGCGAGACGCCGAGCAGCCCGAACGAGGCGAGGAACGGGATGCGCCAGCCCCACGCCATGAACGCGTCGCCGCCCAGCGCGAGCCGGCACCCGCCGATCACCGCGAGCGACAGGAAGAAGCCGAGGGTCGCCGTGGTCTGGATGAAGCTGGTGTAGTAGCCGCGGCGATCGTCGGGCACGTGCTCGGCAACGTAGGTTGCCGCGCCGCCGTACTCGCCGCCGAGCGCGAGCCCCTGGACCAGGCGCAGCGTCACCAGCAGGATCGGCGCCGCGATCCCGATCGTCTGGTAGGTCGGCAGGAAGCCGATCAGCGCGGTCGACAGCCCCATCGTCACGATGGTGACGAGGAAGGTGTACTTGCGGCCGACCCGATCGCCGATCCGCCCGAACACCAGCGCGCCGAGCGGCCGCACGCCGAAGCCGGCGCCAAAGGTTGCGAGGCTGGCGAGCAGGGTCGTGCGCTCGTTGCCGGTCGGGAAGAACAGGCCGCCGAAGAACACCGCGAGGGAGCCATAGAGGTAGAAGTCGAACCACTCGAACAGCGTCCCGAGGCTCGACGCGACGATCACGCGGCGGAGGGCGCGCGGATCGGGCGCGGCGCCCGCGACCGATGGGACCTCGTTCATTCGTCGCATCCTAGCGACACTTGTCGACGTCGCGACCGCGGTTGCGAGCCGATCCGCGCGCGGCGTTTTCGGCGGACCGGACCTGGCGAGGGCTCCGGAGCATGGGCTACGGTGCGCGCCGTGCGAGTGGCCTGAGGCCTCCACGCACTCGATCTGGCCGACCCGGGGGCACCCCCGGCGGGCCGTAACAGTCACGAAGGAGACAGACCATGCGTACTCTGAAGGTTGCGATTCTTGCGCTCGGCCTCGCCGCCCTTGCCACCACCGGCTGCGGCAAGAAGAAGGACGCGGCGACCACGCCCGCCGCCGAGACCACCACCGAGCCCGCTGGCGACATGCCCGCTGGCGACGCTCCGGCCGATCCGGCCAACCCGTGCGGCGGCGCCGACGGCGCCGATCCGTGCGGCGGCGGCGAGTGATCACTCACTCCTGACCGTTGCTGATACGGCGAACGAGGGCGGCGACGAGCCGTCCTCGTTTTCATTTTCGGCTCCGGCCGCGGCCGGTCGAGCCGCGGTTCACCGCCGGCTACAACCGGACGTAGACGAAGTCCTGCGGCAAGCCGTTGATGCCCTTGGCCGGCGGCGCGATCCAGCCGGCGATCTGGCCGGGCTCGATCACGGGCTGCATCAGGCTCTTCACGTACGCCTCGTCGGCGTCGGTGGGCAGCCACTCGTCGCGGCGCGCGCCCCACTGGTCGGCCGACATCGGCGCGCCGTCGGGCGCGAACGCGTGGCCCGAGTAGATGCCGATCTGGCGGTGGAACCGGTTCGACGGCAGCACCAGCGTGAACTCGACGCCCTCGTCCTTGATCGTCTTGTTCCAGCGGTCGATGCCGCGCTGGCAGTCCTTGATGTACTCGGCGCGCAGCACCTCGTTGAGCGCGGTGCGCATCGGAACGTCCTTGCGGATCAGGTTGCCGTCCTCGACCACGTCCATCGAGTAGGTGCCCTCGAGCAGCCGGTGGTCCTGGTAGCGGTCCTCCTTGTGCCGGCCCTTCAGGCTCGACGCGTAGGCATCGGCCGCGTTCGACGAGATCTCGCCGCCGAACAGATCGAGCGACAGCGTGTACCAGAGGTTCATGTACTTCTGCAGCGTCGGCAGGTCGACGCCGCCCTGGCGGCGGACGTCGCCGTCGCCCTGCTTCATCAGCTCGCACGCGCGCCTCACCACCCGCTGCACGCCGGTCTCGCCGACGAACATGTGGTGGGCTTCCTCGGTCAACATGAAGCGGCAGGTGCGCGCCAGCGGATCGAAGCCCGACTCCGACAGCGCCGACAGCTGATACTTGCCGTCGCGGTCGGTGAACATCGTGAACATGAAGAACGACAGCCAGTGGCTGGTCGGCTCGTTGAACGCACCGAGGATGCGCGGCCGGTCGCGGTCACCCGAGCGACGCGCGAGCAGCTGCTCGGCCTCCTCGCGACCGTCGCGGCCGAAGTAGGTGTGGAGCAGGTACACCATCGCCCACAGGTGCCGGCCCTCCTCGACGTTGACCTGGAACAGGTTGCGCAGGTCGTAGAGCGACGGCGCGGTGCGACCGAGGTCGCGCTGCTGCTCGACCGACGCCGGCTCGGTGTCGCCCTGGGTGACGATCAGCCGGCGCAGCATGTTGCGGAACTCGCCGGGGACCTCGTCCCACACCGGCTGGCCCATCGAGTCGCCGAAGCCGTGGACCCGCCCCTCCTGCTTGGGCTCGAGGAAGATGCCCCAGCGATAGTCCGGCATCTTGACGTAATCGAAGTTCGCCCAGCCGTCGGTCTCGACGGAGATCGCGGTGCGAAGATAGATGTCCTTCTCCATCCAGCCGACCGGCCCCATCTGCCTCCACCAGTCGATGAACTGGGGCTGCCACGCCTCGAGCGCGCGCTGCAGCCGCTTGTCGCCCGACAGGTTGACGTTGTTCGGGATCTTCTCGTCGGTGAGTACGCTCGACATGATCAGGTCCTCTTCCACTGGAACTGGGGACGTTCCGGCTGGCCGTACAGGGTGAGTGCGCCTTGCTCGCCGGTCGAGTTGGCGCGGGTGAAGATCCAGTTCTGCCAGGCCGAGAGCCGGCCGAAAATCTTGGTCTCGATCGTCTCCGGTCCCACGAACCGCAGCGACTGCTCCATGCCGGTCAGCGCATCGGGTGACAGCGACGCGCGCTCCTCGACGGCGATCCGGAGCTCGTCGGCGAAGTCGATGTCATCGGCGGCGATCGTTGCGAGCCCGATCTTCTCGGCCTCCTCCGAGCTGATCACACCCTCGGCACCGCGCGCGAGGATCTTGGCCACCTGGGCCAGCTCGCCGTAGAACCGTGCATCGAGCCGCGACAGGCCCGTCGACATCGTGAAGAAGCCCTCGTTCGCGACCGACGTCTGCACGCCGATCTTCTCGTCGCCGTCGAGCAGCATGTAGAACCGGTCGGCGCCGAGCGCGAGCTCGAGCAGCACGCCCGCGAAGCACGAGTCCGCCGTATCGGCGACCGCGTACAGGCTGCGGGCGGTGTTGTCGTAGCGCTTGAGGACGCGGCGCTGGAAGTGCCGGATCTCGCGCGCGAGGCCCGTCGTCGCGTTCACGAGCGCCTCGTCGTGAGCGATCACCTGCGCGCGATCGCCGACGGTGCGCACCGTGATCATGCCGATCTCGGGGAGATCGAACCGCAGCCGCAGCAGCGCGTCATCGAGCTCGCGGAACGCACGCAGGCTCCAGGTGTCGGCGGAGGTCAGGTCGCTCGGGGCGGTGGTCGGCGCCTTGATTGTCAGAGCGCCCGTGCGCGTGGCGCGGTCGATCGTCAGCTCGACGTGGCGATAGGTGAACGCCTTGTCGGTGATCTTTGGCGCCAGCTCCGGCAGCCGCACCGCCGGTCCACGAGTCACGGTCTGCTTGGCGGCGAGCGCCTTGGCCCGCGCGGAGACCGCCTCGTCCCACTTGCTGCGCGACACGACGTCCTCGACGAGGCCCCAGTCCTTCGCGCGCTTGCCCTTGATGCCCTCGGCCGTCGTGCAGAACACGTCTGCGCGATCGCGGCGCACCTTGCGCTTGTCGACGAGCCGGGTCAGCCCGCCCGTACCTGGAAGCACCGCGAGGAGCGGCGTCTCGGGGAAGCTGACCGCGGAGTTGCCGTCGTCCACCAGCATCGTCTCGTCGCACGCGAGCGCGAGCTCGTAGCCGCCGCCCGCGGTGGTGCCCTTGCACGCCGCGAGCGAGGCGAGGCCACTGACGGCCGACGCATCCTCGAGGTAGAGCCGCGTCTCGTTCGTGAACTTGCAGAAGTTCACCTTGAACGAGTGGGTCGACAGTCCGAGCATGTAGATGTTCGCGCCGGAGCAGAACACCTTGTCGAGGTCGGCCGTGAACACCACCACGCGCACCTCGGGGTGCTCGAACCGAAGCCGCTGGATCGCATCGGCGAGCTCGATGTCGACCGAAAGGTCGTACGAGTTGAGCTTGAGCTCGTAGCCTGGGCGGTGCGGATGATCGGCGTCGACCGCCATGACCATCTTCGCGGTGTCACCAGAGACCGTGAGCTTCCAGTGCTTGTAACGGCTCGGGTGGGTCTCGAACTGGGTCGGATCCATCCCGAACACGTACCAGGCAATTTACTGCTTGTCATCAGCCTTAATACTGCACTATAATGCAGCCATGTCGACGAGCTACCTCTCGACGGTCGGCGGTGCGGTCCGGTCGCATCGCGAGCGCCGGGGCTGGTCGCGTCGTGAGCTCGCCCTCCACAGCGGCGTCTCCGAGCGGTTCCTCGCGCAGCTCGAGACCGGTGCCGGCAACATCTCGCTGATGCGGTTCGCGGAGGTGGCGCACGCGCTCGGCACCACACCGTCGGTCCTGCTCGCCGTCGCGGACTCGCCCGGTACCGACAAGCCGATCGCACTGCTCGGCGTGCGAGGCGCCGGTAAATCGGCCGTCGGTGAAGCGCTCGCGCGGAAGCTGGGCGTTGCGTTCGTCGAGCTGGATCAGCAGATCGAGGAGGCTGCCGGGCTGCCGCTCGGCGAGGTCTTCGCGCTCCACGGCGAGGCGTATTACCGGCGGATCGAGCGCGAGGTGCTGACTCGCGTGCTCGCGACCCCGACGCCGATGGTGCTCGCCACGGGCGGCTCGATCGTCAACGACCCGACGAACTTCGCCGTGCTCCGCTCGCGGTGCCGCACCGTGTGGCTGCGCGCCACCGCCGAGGATCACTGGAACCGCGTCGTCGCGCAGGGCGACCAGCGACCGATGGCCGAGAACCCACACGCGTTCGCCGAGCTCCGCGCGCTGATGACCGCACGCGAGAAGCTGTATGCGCGGGCCGAGCACACCGTTGACACCGCTGCTCGCCGCGTTCCGCAGGTCGTCTCGGCGATCGCCGAGATGGTCGCGTAACTCCGATGCGCAGCTCGAGCGCGGCATCCATCAGATCGATTTCTAGACTACACTTGAGGTGGAATGCAGCCGGGGACGCTCGTAGCGGGGAAGTACCGCGTCGAGCGCGTCATCGGACGCGGAGGAATGGGCATCGTCGTCGAGGCGACGCACCTCACGCTCGCAACCAAGGTCGCGCTCAAGTTCCTCAACGAAGAGGCGGCGAGCGACGCCAACGCCCTCGCCCGGTTCACCCGCGAAGCGCGCGCGTCGGCGCAACTCAAAGGGGAGCACATCTGTCGCGTCATCGATTTCGGGGTCGAGGACAAGGTCCCCTACATCGTGATGGAGCTGCTCAAGGGTACCGATCTCGCGAAGCTGACCAAGGTCCGGACCATCGATATCCCCACCGCCGCGCTCTACGTTCAACAGGCATGTATCGGGCTCGCCGAGGCGCACGCCGCCAAGATTATCCATCGTGATCTGAAACCAGGAAACCTGTTCCTCACGCGCCGCGCCGATGGCAGCCCGCTGATCAAGGTCCTCGACTTCGGTGTTGCGAAGGCGGAAGTGGGAGAGAACGAGGTCGGCCTGACCGGCACCTCGAACGTCGTCGGGTCTCCCGGGTTCATGTCGCCTGAACAATTTCGGTCGAGCAAGACCGTCGATGGGCGCGCGGACATCTGGGCGCTCGGGGTCGTCCTGTACAAGCTCATCTCGGGGCGCTTGCCGTTCAAGCCCGACGTGTTCGCAGAGTTCGTCCTCGCGATCTCGCGCGAGCAGCCTCCCCCGCTATCAGAAGCCCCGCCCGCCTTCCAGGCGATCGTGATGCGCTGCCTCGCGAAGGATCCGGCGCAGCGCTATCGCGATGTGACCGCGCTCGGCATCGACCTGGCCCCGTTCGCCGCACTGGCCCGCAAGTCGACACGCATGTACGACGACGACGGGCCGTCGGAGAACCCGACGATCAAGAGGGCGCCCGCAGCGAGACCAACGCCTCCGCCCGCGAAAACTCTGATGGGAATGCTCCCGAACACGGACGACGTGCCGCCGAGCGCCGCCGAGCCACTCGAGTCTCGTCCCACCGTGCCCGGAACCGCCGTGGGAGTCGCGGTCCCGAGCACTCCGACGGGAGATCTCGTGTCGGGCACCGTCGTCGGTGAATACCGGATCGAAAAGAAGATCGGTCAGGGCGGCATGGGCGTCGTCTATAGCGCCGTGCACCCGCTGATCGGAAAGAAGGCGGCGATCAAGGTCATCGGCGCCGACGTCGGCACCGATCCGGTCGTCGTGCAGCGGTTCGTCCAGGAAGCACGTTCCATCAACCAGATCGGCCATCCCAACATCGTCGACGTCTTCGCGTTCGGCCAGCTCCCCGACGGTCGCAACTACTTCGTCATGGAGCACCTGCAGGGCGAGAGCCTGCGCGGGCGCCTCACCCGAGCATTTATCCCGCTTTCCGAGGGGATCCAGATCCTCGACGAGATCGCGGGCGCGCTCGAGGCCGCCCACGAGCAGCAGATCGTCCATCGCGATCTCAAGCCCGACAACGTGTTTCTGTCGTCGGTGCGCGGCGGCATGATCATCGTCAAGCTCCTCGACTTCGGCATCGCCAAGCTCGTTGACGGACGAGGCATTGGAGTCGGCAAGACCAACACGGGCGAGCTGATGGGTACACCCGCGTACCTGTCTCCCGAGCAAGCGCGCGGCCGGAACGTCGACTACCGCACCGACATCTATGCCCTCGGTTGCATGATGTTCGAGGTGGTGACCGGCCAGATGCCGTTCATGGCCGAGAGCGCGATGGATATCGTGCTGATGCACCTCTCGATGGCGCCGCGCCGACCGAGCGAGCTCGTGCCGAACATCCCGCCCGCGCTCGAACAGCTCATCCTGCAGATGCTCGACAAGGAGCCAGCGAACCGGCCATCGCTGGCCCAGGTGCGTGACGTATTCGCCGAGCTGTTCGCCTCCGGGATCGTGCAGCTCGAGCCCGGCACCGGCGCGACGTTTCGCTCGGGGCTCGCCCGCGGACGTCGCGAGTCCGAGCTCCGCACTCCCCAATCGAGCACCCGCAATCAGCTCTTGACGCCGCTGATCCTGCCCCCGCTTTCGATCGACCACGAGCCCGGGTCGCCACCGACGCCGCCCAAGAAGTCGCGACACGGGCTCTGGATCGCATTTGTGGTCGCGGCGCTCTGTGTTCCGATCACCACGACGATCATCGCGGTCACGAGGAAGAAACACGGGACCGCGATCGCGATCGCGACGGCCCCACCGTCGCCGGATGCCGCGGCCGCGACCGGCTCGGCATCGCCGTTGTCGGAGGCCGCGACCGCGACCGCGACCGGCTCCGCCGTGGTGGCCACCACCCGCGACGTGCAGGTCCGCGTCAACGTACCGACCGCGCGTATCTCGGTCGACGGTGCGGAAATCACGTTCTCTAACGGTGCCGCGACGGTCGCGCTCGCCGACGGCTCGCACACGATTGCAGTCAGCTCTCCCGGGCGCGTCCCGCTGACGACCCAGGTCGAGGTCTCGGCAACCACGACCAGGTTCGAGCTCGCGCTCGTGAAGGCGAAGCCGACGACGACGTCCAAGGACAAGCCGCCCAAGGACAAGCCCAAGACGGAACCGCCCAAGGGCGACTACACGATCAATCCGTTCTGACGATCAGAACGACCAGCCGACCGAGACCGAGGTACCACCCTTGGTGGGGACGATCGCAACGCTCGTGCTGCTCTCCTTCGACCGGCCGAGGAAGTACAGCGCACCGCCGGTCGCGACCGCGGCGCCACCGACGACGAGCGAGATGATCGCGATCTTGTTGTTACGATCGCCGGAGTCGTACGTGTCCTGACTCTCCTGCGTCCACGTTCCGCCCATGTTGAGTGCGTTGAGATCGCCCTCCGCAGAGCTCGCCATCCGACCGAAAATGATCCCGGTGATCACCAGCGCACCTCCGACGGCCGCGGTCGCGAGGCCTGCCATCTTCATCGTCGCTCCCGGATGCTCGACCGGCGAGGTGCCGGTGTCGACCTGGTCGACCTGGCTGCTCTGATCGACCTGGCCGGTGACCGGCGGCGCCGTCGGCGTGACCTGCGGCGTCGTCGGTGGCGGCTTGTTGCCGACATCGCCGTCGGGGTTCACCGTGCCCACCGGAGGGCTAGTGCCTACCTTCTTTTGATCCTCGAGCAGCGTCTTCATCTCGCCGATCCGCGCCTCGACGTCGGCACGGTTCGGCGCGTCGGGCTTGAGCCGGAGGTACGTCGTGTAGAAGTAGCTCGCCTGCTCGTAGTCCTTCTTGAGCCGGAACGCCTGCGCGATGTTGAACAGCAACCCGGGCGCCGACGAGATTCCATACGCCTGGCGAAACGCGGCGATCGCCGGATCGAACTCACCGAGGTTGTAGTGGTTGATGCCCTTCTCGTAGAGGGCCTTCGCTTCAGCCTTCTTCTGCTCGTCTGTAGGCGACGCATCGGGCTTGGGTTGTGCGCCAGCAGTCGTCGACGCTAGTAGCACCGCTGCGAGCATGAGGGGCTTGATCATGAAGTTCCTAGTTCGCAAACGGATCCACGGTGTAGTTCTTGTCGTCGATCTTTGGCTTGGTCGCGCCCGAGCCGGTGCCCCGCGGCGGCTTCTTGCCGCCCTTCCCGAGAGGCGGCTTCTTCGTGACCTTCGATCGCTCGAGGGTGGCAACCAGCTTCACGGTGGCTCCACCGCTGACCTCGACTTGCTGCTCGAACGGATCGCGCCCGGCCGCGGTGATCGCGACCTGGTGGCTGCCGTCCTTGTCGACCGGAATCTTCGCGGTACGGCCCGTGATCTGCACCGGCCTGCCGTCGACGGTGACCTGCGCGTTGTCGACGTTGACGGCGAGCTCGATCATGCCCGGCTCGTTCGCTGCCGCCGGGACGGCGACGGCGACCTTCGGCGTCTCGACCTTCGGCGTCTCGACCTTCGATGATTCTGGCGTCACCGCAGCGACCGAGTCTGGTTTCTTGTCGCCGCCCCCCCGTGTGGCCGCGACCACCGCAACAATTCCGCCGATGACCAGGACACCCGCGAGCAATCCGAACA
>JBKJLC010000036.1:0-5542 GCA_046597055.1 Kofleriaceae bacterium
GTCCCGACCGACCGCCTCGACGACGTGGTCGCCGGCTGCGCCAACCAGGCGGGCGAGGACAACCGCAACGTCGCGCGCATGGCGGCGCTGCTCGCGGGCCTGCCGGTGTCGGTGCCCGGCATCACGGTGAACCGCCTGTGCGGCTCGGGCATGCAGGCAGTCGCCGACGCCGCGCGCCTGATCGCGACCGGCGAGGCCGACCTGGTGATCGCCGGGGGCGTCGAGCAGATGACGCGCGCGCCGCTGGTGATGGGCAAGCCCGAGGCCGCGTACCCGCGCGGCAGCCAGACTTTGCACGACACCACGCTCGGCTGGCGCTTCATCAACCCGCGCATGCAGGAGCTGCACGAGACCCTGGCGATGGGCGAGACCGCCGAGCGGGTCGCGCGCGAGCACCACGTCTCCCGCGAGGCGCAGGACCGCTTCGCCGCCCGCTCGCAGGAGCGCGCCGCCCGCGCCCAGGCCGCCGGGCGGTTCGACCGCGAGCTGGTGCCGATCACGACCGGCACCGACCGCAAGACCGGCGCGGCGATCCAGGTCGTCGCCGACGAGCACCCGCGCGCCGACTCGACCTACGAGAGCCTGGCGCGGCTCAAGCCCGCCTTTGCCAAGGACGGCACGGTCACCGCCGGCAATGCGTCGGGGCTCAACGATGGCGCCGCCGCCATCCTCCTGGCCAGCGAGGCCGCGATGAAGGAGCTCGGGCTCACGCCGCTGGCCCGCTACGTCGCGTCGGCCGCGGCCGGCGTGGCCCCGTCCCTGATGGGGCTGGGCCCGATCCCGGCCTCGCAGAAGGCGCTCGCGCTTGCCGGCTGTCGCGCCAGTGACGTGGACGTCGCCGAGATCAACGAGGCCTTCGCGGCGCAGGCGCTTCCTTGCATCGAACAGCTCGGCCTCGACCCCGACCGCGTGAACGTCAACGGCGGCGCGATCGCGCTCGGCCATCCGCTGGGCGCGTCCGGGGCCCGGCTGGTCCTGACGCTCGCCCACGAGCTGGCCAGCGGGAAGCATCGCCGCGGGCTCGCCTCGATGTGCATCGGGGTCGGCCAGGGGATCGCGCTCGTCCTCGAGCGCGCCTGAACGTCGAACCACTGCCGCGCCGAGCTCGTCCGATGGACCGTCACCAAGGTTACTCCCGCAATCCCGCGTCCCGCTCCGACCGACAGGCGTGGGATAGTCACCCCTGACCGGTCGCGGCACCCGGTCATCTCCCTCCCATGGCTTCAGAAGAGCTCGCACGCGCGCAGCGGCTCGTCGGCCGCATCCTGGACGACAAGTTCCGGCTGCGCTCGTGCATCGGCATCGGGGGCTCGGGAGCGGTCTACAAGGCCGACCAGATCGCCCTCGGCCGCACGGTCGCGGTCAAGATCCTCGCCGAGGAGCTGACCCGCGACGCGCGCCTGGTGAAGCGGTTCCACGACGAGGCGCTGGCCGCGAGCCGGTTGAACCATCCCAACACCGTGTCGGTCATCGACTATGGCCAGAGCCCCGACGGGCTTCTGTACCTGGTGATGGAGTACCTGCGCGGGCCCACGCTCACCAACCTGGTCACCACCGCCCATCCGCTGCCGCTGCCGCGGGTGTGCGGGATCATCGCGCAGGTGCTGGCAGGGCTCGAGGAGGCCCACCTCGCCGGCGTGATCCACGCGGACGTGAAGTGCGACAACGTGGTCGTCGACCAGCGCCGCACCGGGCAAGACCAGGTCAAGGTCGTCGACTTCGGCATCGCCCGGCTGCTCAACGCGCCGCGCGACGGCGACGACCGCAACATCTGCGGCACCCCCGAGTACATGGCGCCCGAGGTGATCGCGGGGGCGCCGCCGTCGGTGGCCAGCGATCTCTACGCGTGCGGGATCGTGCTGTACGAGCTGGTGACCGGGCAGACGCCGTTCGTCGGCGGCTCCGCGGTCGACGTCCTGACCCGCCAGCTCAGGACCGAGCCGACCCCGGCCTCGCAGACCCGCGCGGTGCCGCCCGAGCTCGACGCCCTGGTCGCCCGCGCGCTGCGGAAGAAGCCGCAGGACCGGTTCGTCGACGCCGCCGAGATGCGCCGCGCGGTCGAGGCGCTCGCGACCCAGCTCGGCGTGCCGGCCCCGGCCGCCGGCACCGCCGACGTCGAGTGCGCGAGCTGCGGCGAGCGGTCGAGCCCGCGGTTCCGCTTCTGTCCGGAATGCGGACAGCCACGGGTGCGCGAGTCGGCCGCGGTCGAGGTCGCCCCGGCCGGGGTCCCCGAGGGCGCTCCGTCGGGGATGTGGCCCTCGACGCTCGGCCGGCTCCTGGTCGGCCGCGCCGCCGCCTTGACCCAGGTCACCAGCTATCTGCTCGGCGAGGTGGACGGCCCGGCGCTGCTGGTCGTCGGCGATCCCGGCTCGGGGCGCTCGTCGCTGCTGGCCAGCGCCTACCAGCGGGTCGGCGAGGCCACCGGCGTCACCATCTACCAGGCCGATCCCGATCCGACCGGGCTGGCCGGCACGTTCTATCCGTTGCGCGCGCTGGTCGCGACCATCCTCGAGCTGCCGCCGGTGTGCGCCCGCAACGCTCTCGAGCGCGCGGTGCTGGCGCGTGGCCTCGGCGATCGCGACGTGCCCGGGCTCGCCGAGCTGTTCGGGCACCTGTCGGAGCTGTCCGAGCTGGAGGCGCCGGTGCGCCGCCGCGAGATCATCGCGTCGATCACGCGGCTCGTGAGCGCCGAGGCCCAGCGTGGGCCGACCGCGGTCGCGTTCGAGGATGTCGACCGGATCGATGCCGCCTCGGTCGAGGTGCTGCGCCGCCTCGCCGAGCGCTCGCTCGGGCCGGTCCGGCTGGTGGTCACGCTCGACGAGGAGCACGCGCGGATCTGGCCGGCTGACTGTGTCCGGGTCCGCCTCGATCCGCTCGACGGCGAGGACCTCGGCCAGATCGTCTCGCAGCTCGCGCGGGCCGGCCTGTCGCAGGTGCCGAGCGCGATGCAGCTGGCCGACCTCACCGGCGGCATGCCCGCCCACGTGGAGCACCTGGTCCGCTACCTGGTCGAGGGCGGCGGCGTCGACCAGGCGCCGACCTCGCTGCCCGATCTGGTCGCGGCCCGGGTCGCGACCGTCCCCCGCGAGACCCTGATCGCGCTGCAGGCGACCGCGGTGTTCGGCCGGCAGGCGACGCTCGACGTGGTGCGCCGGGCCTCGAACCTCGGGCTCGGCCTCGAGGACGCCCTCAGCAGCGCGGTCCGCCGCAACCTGCTCGAGCTGCAGGGCGACCTGGTCCGCTTTCCCAGCTTGCTGGTGCGCGACGTGGTCTACGACGCCACCCCGGCCCACGTCCGTCGCCTGCTGCACGTGGCCGCGCTCGAGGAGCTGGCCACCACCGCCGCGGGCTCGGCCGAGCTCGGCCATCACCACGAGGCGGCCGGGCACCGCACCGAGGCCGCGCTGTTCCTCGCCCAGGCCGGCGACCTCGCGACCGCGCAGCTCGACGACGCCGGCGCGGCCGATCTCTACCAGCGCGCGCTGGCTGCCTCGCGCGGCGCGCTCGCCAACGGCGATCTGCCGCCGGCCGAGCTGGTCGCCACCTCGATCAAGCTGGCCGAGGCGCTGCGGGCCACCGGCGAGCTGGCGCTGGCGCGCGGCGTGTTGCACGAGGCCGAGACCTGGGGCGATCAGGGCTCGCGGCTGACCGCCCAGCTCCTGCGCGCGTCGGGCCAGCTCGCGGCCGCCGAGAGCGAGCCGTCGGGCGCGGTGCCGTACCTGCAGCGCGCGATCGGCGCGGCGATCGCCAGCGGCGACGGTGACCTGATCGCCGAGAGCTACCTCGACCTCGCGTCGATCCTGGTCCGGGTCGGCAAGGGCCGCCACGCGGCCCGCGAGCTCGAGGAGGCGATCGACATGGTCACCCTGGGCGAGGGCATGCGCAGCAGCCGCGGGCCCAAGCAGCTGTGGCGGCTGATCCTCAAGCTGGCCCAGATCGCGGTCGCCGACGGCGACCTGAAGCGCAGCGTCGAGCTCGGAGAGATCGCGCTGGCCCGGGCCCAGCGGGCCGGGGCCAGGGCAGGCGCCGCCCGGACCGAGTCGCTGCTCGCGGCCGGCTACGACAAGCTCGGCAACCCGGCCCAGGCCGAGAAGCATCGGCGCGCCGCGGTCGAGGTGATGCGCAAGATGGGCGACCGGCGCGGCACCGCCGAGCTCCTGCTCTACGGGACCGGCTCCGGACGCACCCTGCTCAAGATCTCGCCCGACGCGCTCCGCGAGGCCCGCGAGCTGGCCCGGGAGGTCGGCTGGAGCGAGGGCGAGGCGCGCGCGACCTCCGCGGCACGCGACTGACGAGCCGCCCCGCGTCCGGGCGCGGCGGCCCCGCTTCCAGATGGTACAGTCCGGGCTGGTGGCCACGATCCTCGTCGTTCAGGAGGACCCGATCCTCCGCGCCTCCTGGAGCAAGCTCCTCGAGACCCACGGTCACGAGGTCCTCGCCGAGGCCGACGTGATCGAGGCGGTCGTGCGCGCCCGCGAGGGCGGCATCGACGCGGTCGTGCTCGACACCAGCGACCCGGGCCGCAGCGCCCGCACCCTGCTCGACGAGCTGCAGCGCCTGCCCGAGCCGCCGCCGCTGATCCTGGTGTCGTCGTCGTCCAAGGCGCCCGAGCTGTCGGCGCGCCTCGGCGCGGCCGCGTTCGTGCCCAAGCCGTGCACGCCCGACGAGGTCGCCGGCGTGGTGGCCGGCGTGGTCAACACGTACGTGCGGCACCACCCCGACCAAGAGCCGACCGACCGCAAGAACCGCGACGTCTGACGCGGCCGCGGCGCCGCGCGGGTCAGGCCGCGGCGTACGCGAGCTGGCGGTCGAGCGCTTCGAAGTCGAGCGCGCCGTCGTCGGCCGGCACCACCCGGAGCGCCTCGAGGTTGCCGCGCGCCGGCTTCTGCGCGTAGTCGTAGAGCCCGAGGCCGGTCTTCTTGCCGAGGTGCCCGCCCTGGACCAGGCGGCGCAGCAGCGCGGGCGGCCGGAACCGGTCGTCGCCGAACTCCTTGTAGAGCAGCTTCGACATCGCGTAGACGACGTCGAGGCCGATCAGGTCGGCGAGCGCGAGCGGGCCCATCGGGTGCCCGCAGCCGAGCTTCATCGCGGTGTCGATGTGCTCGGCCGAGGCCAGGCCCGCCTCGTAGGCGGCGATCGCGCCGACCAGCACCGGGACCAGCAGTCGGTTGACGATGAAACCCGTCGAGTCGAGCACCGGGACCGCGGTCTTGCCGAGCTTGGTCACGAACGCCTGGGCGGCCTCGAACGCGTCGGGGTCGGTTCCGGGGAGGTGCGCGAGCTCGACCAGGTTCATCGCCGGAACCGGCGAGAAGAAGTGAAGCCCCAGCATGCGGGTCTCGCGGTTGCCGGTGGCGAGCGCCGCGATCTTGAGCGTGGACGTGTTGGACGCCAGGATCGCCTGGGGCCGCAGGTACGGGAGCAAGCGGGCGAACAGGTCGCGCTTGGCGTCGACGTCCTCCACGATCGATTCGATCACGAGATCGCAGGCGGCGGCGGCGGCCAGGTCGCCGGTCGCGCTGAGCCGCTCCAGGGCGGCCGC